>CP091033.1:1439536-2159305 GCA_039725955.1 Sinorhizobium sp. B11 | reverse complement strand
CGCTGGAAAAGAACGCCAATTACCGCGATGCGTTGAATAGCTACAAGGCGAGCCTTGCGCTCGCCAGCGCCAAGGACGTGCAGGCGGACTACCTGCAGCTCAAGCAGACACAGGGCTTCCGGATCACCGAACATACCGTCGATGCCGACAGCGCCACGCCGCGCGCCTGTGTCACCTTCTCCGAAGCGTTGGTCAAGACTGTCGACTATACGCCTTTCGTAACCTTGAACGGCGAAGCGCCTAAGGCGCTAGAGGCCAAGGACAAGCAGATCTGCGTCGAGGGCCTGACCCATGGCGAGACCTACAAGATCGGCTTCCGCACCGGCCTGCCCTCCTCCGTCGACGAGGTTCTTGAAGCGCCTGTGACAATCGACGTCTATATCAAGGATCGCAGCCAGATGGTGCGCTTTACCGGTGACAGCTTCGTGCTGCCGTCGACGGCGCGCCGCGGCATCCCGATTGTCTCCGTCAATATAGCCTCTGCCAATCTGAAGCTCTACCGCATCGGTGACCGCGGCATTGCACCACTCCTGACCGCCTCGCAATTCCTGACGCAGCTCGACGGTTACAGCGCCCAGAATATTGCCGACCAGAGCGGCGAGCTCGTCTGGCAGGGATCGATCGAGATCGCAAACGAACTCAACAAGGACGTCGTCACCTCCTTCCCGGTCGATGAGGCGCTGCCTCAGCGCAAGCCCGGCATCTATGTGATGGTCGCAACCCCGCCAACCGGTCCGGTTCAGGACTGGGATTCGCAGGCAACGCAATGGTTCCTCGTTTCCGATATCGGCATTACCACCTATGCCGGCACCGACGGGCTAAACGTCTTTGCCCGCTCGCTCGCCTCCGCCAAGCCGATGGCCGGCGTCGAATTGCAGCTGCTCGCCAAGAACAATGAAGTGCTCGGCACCGCTACGACCGATCAGGACGGCCGCGCCACCTTCACGGCCGGTCTGATCCGCGGCACTGCCGCACTCACGCCCGCCGTCATCAGCGCCAATAACGGCACGTCCGATTATGTCTTCCTCGACATGACACGCGCGGGTTTCGATCTTTCCGATCGTGGCGTCACCGGCCGTGCGTCGCCGGGTGCAATCGACGTGTTGCCCTTTACCGAGCGCGGCATCTACCGCGCCGGCGAGACAGTGCATGCGGCCGCCCTTGCCCGCGATACGGATGGCAATGCGATCGAGAACCTGCCGCTCACCTTCATCTTCTCGCGGCCGGATGGCGTGGAAGACCGGCGCATCGTCAGTCAGACGAGCAATCTCGGCGGCTATGTGGTCGACCTGCAAACGCAGGAAAACGCCATGCGCGGTACCTGGACGATGAATGTCTATACCGATCCGAAGGGCTCGCCGATCGCCACCAAGACCTTTCTGGTTGACGATTTCGTGCCCGATCGCACTGACCTGGAGATCAAGACCGATTCCAAGGAGATCGGAACGGATACGGCAGCCACGATCACGATGTCGGGCAAATATCTTTACGGCGCACCGGCCGCCGGCCTGACCATCGAAGGTGACGTCGTCGTCAAGCCGACGCGCGACAATGCTGCCTATCCCGGCTACCAGTTCGGCTTGGCCGACGAGGAAGCGAGCGAGGATTCGCGCCAGACGATCGACGGCCTGCCGGAGCTCGACGAGAATGGCGAGGCCTCGACGGATCTGACGATTGGCGAGCTGCCGGCCACGACGCAGCTCCTCAATGCCACAGTCTACCTGCGCATGCAGGAGCCGGGTGGGCGGGCCATCGAGCGTTCGCTCGAGATTCCGGTCAAGACGGATCAGGCGGCGATCGGCATCAAGCCGGAATTCGATGGCGACCTGCCGGAGAATGCGCTGGCGAATTTCACTGTGATCGGCCTTGATACGCAGGGCCAGAAGCAGGAAATGAAAGGGCTGCGCTGGAAATTCTACAAGCTTAGGCGCGATTACCAGTGGTACCGCGAAGGCACAGCCTGGAAATATGAACCCACCTATACGCCCGAAGAGGTCGCCTCGGGCTCGGTGGATGCAACGGCTGCCAATGGCGGCAAGATCCAGGCACCTGTCAACTGGGGTCGCTACCGGCTCGAGGTGGAAAGCCCGAACGCTGACGGCCCGACCTCCAGCGTCGAGTTCGATGCCGGCTGGTTCGTCGCCTCGACATCGACGGAAACGCCCGATGGCCTCGAGATCGCTCTCGACAAGGACAGTTATAAGGTCGGCGAGACGGCCAAGCTGAAAGTCACGTCGCGTTATGGCGGCGAGCTTATGATCACGGCCGGCACGGAAAACCTTATTGCCGTTGAAAACGCCACGATGGGTCAAACCGGTGGCGAGGTCGATATTCCCGTTACCGCAGACTGGGGGGCCGGCGCCTATGTGACCGCCACCCTCTTTCGCCCGGGCGATTCCCTCGACACGCATATGCCGGCGCGCTCGATCGGCATCAAATGGCTGAAGGTCGATCCGGCCGACCGCGCGCTGCAGGTCAAGATCGACACACCGGAAAAGATGCTGCCGCGCGGACCGCTCGATATCGGCCTGCAGGTGACAGGTGCCGGCGCGAATGAGGAGGCCTATGTCACGGTGGCCGCCGTCGATGTCGGCATCCTCAACCTGACGCGCTACGAACCGCCGAACCCTGAGGACTGGTATTTCGGCCAGCGCCAGCTCGGCCTCGAAATCCGCGACCTCTACGGCCGGCTGATCGACGGATCGCTGGGCGCGACCGGCAAGCTGCGTACCGGTGGTGATGGCGGTGCCATCGCGCTGCAGGCAAGTCCGCCGACGCAGAAGCTCGTCGCCTTCTTCTCCGGTCCGGTCAGGCTCGATGCCGAAGGTAAGGCGAAGGTCAGTTTCGATATACCCCAGTTCAACGGCACGGCGCGTGTCATGGCAGTCGCCTGGACGAAGACCGGTGTCGGCCATAGCGCCAGGGACGTCATCATCCGCGATCCCGTTGTCGTCACGGCAAGCCTGCCGAAATTCCTGGCACCAGGGGACAAGGCCAATCTGCGCCTCGACATTGCCAATACCGATGCACCGGCAGGTGATTACAAGCTGACGCTGAAGGGCAACAAGGCACTCAGCATCGACGGCCCTGCCGAGCAGACCCTGAAGCTTGGCGCCGGCGCCAAGTCCGACCTGACGCTGACGCTGGTAGGCGGCGAGCCAGGCGACGGCCACGTTGCGATCAATCTGTCCAATGATCAGGGCCTCTCGCTCGACCAGGTGGTGGATGTGCCGGTGCGGCCATCCTCGCTGCCGGTGACCGAACGACGCGTCATTGCGCTTGCACCCGGCAAGAGCCTGACGATCGACAAGAACCTGCTGGCTGACAGCGTGCTTCCGGGCGCTTCTATCGCAGTCAGCGTCACGCGCTCGGCCGCCTTCGACATCCCGGCACTGCTGATGACGCTCGACCGCTATCCCTTCGGCTGCGCCGAGCAGACGACGAGCCGCGCACTGCCGCTGCTCTACCTGGCCGAGGTCGCCAAGCAGGCGGGCATGGAGCAAACCGATGACGACATCCGCAAGCGGGTGCAGGATGCGATCTACCGCGTGCTTTCATATCAGGCCTATGCTGGAAGTTTCGGCCTATGGGGGCCGGATTCCGGCGATCTCTGGCTCGATTCCTACGTCACGGACTTCCTGACGCGGGCCCGCGAACAGAAATTTGACGTTCCGGATCGGGCCCTCGTGCAGGCGCTCGAAAACCTGCAGAACTCGCTCTCCTACACGACCGACGTGAAAGGTAAGGGCGATGAGATCGCCTATGCTCTCTATGTGCTCGCGCGCAACAAGAAAGCCGCCGTCAGCGACCTTCGCTACTATGCCGACACAATGATCAACGACTTCCCGACGCCGCTAGCCAAGGCCCATATCGCTGCGGCGCTGGCGCTCTACGGCGATGCAACGCGCTCGAAGAATATCTTCGTCGATGCGCTGCAGATGTCGAAACAGTCGATGGTGACCCGCGTGAACTTCTCGCGCACCGATTATGGCTCGGTGCTGCGCGATGGCGCGGCGATCCTGGCGCTCGCCGCCGAAAGCCGGCCCGTTCCGCCCGTCATTCCGGAGCTGGCCAAGGCGGTCGCGCGGGAATGGGATCGCAGCAAATATACGAGTACCCAGGAACAGGCCTGGATGCTTCTGGCAGCGCGCGCCCTCCAGAACGGCGACGACGATTTGAAGGTCAACGTCAACGGGGCCGAGCGGACCGGCGCTTATATGGCGAAAATGACCGGCGATGCTCTGATCGACCATCCGCTGACCTTGACGAGCGCGACGAGTGACAAGGTCTCGGCCGTCGTCACCACGGTTGCCGCCCCCATCAAGCCGCTGCCGGCGGGCGGCACCGGCTTTACCATCGAGCGGACCTATTACACGCTGGATGGCGAGGAGGCCAATGTCAGCGAAGCGCAGCAAAACGAGCGTTATGTCGTCGTCCTGCATGTGACCGAGCAGAACGACTGGGCCTCGCGCATCGTCATCACCGATCTCCTGCCGGCCGGCTTCGAGATCGACAATCCGAACCTCGTCGACAGCGCCCAGATGACGAATTTCGACTGGGTCGGCGAGATCTCGGCCGCCCATACGGAATTCCGCTACGACCGTTTCGTCGCCGCCTTCAACCGCGACGAAAGCTCAGCACGTGATTTCAACGTCGCCTACGTCGTGCGCGCCGTGACACCCGGCGTCTACGATCATCCGGCGGCAACTGTCGAGAACATGTACCGTCCCGATATGTCCGCCCGCACGGCGACCGGCAAGATGGAGGTCGTTGCAGCTCAACAATGAGGCGGTGGCAAAAGTTTGCAATCGGGACTGCGGCCGGCATCATCATTGCCGGTGCAGGCCTCTTCGCGCTCGAAGCCGCCGACCGCACCTATCCGCCGCCACTCGATGAGGCAGAGGCGGTCTCGCCCGAAGTGCTGGATGCGGACGGGCAATTGCTGCGTGCCTTCGCGACAGCCGAGGGGCGCTGGCGGTTGAAGACAGACGTTTCCGACGTCGATCCACAATTCGTCCGCATGCTGGTCGCTTATGAGGATCAGCGCTTCTACGAGCATGCCGGCATCGATGTCTGGGCACTCGGGCGTGCGGCGCTGCAATTCGTCAGCAACGGCCGCATCGTTTCCGGCGCCTCTACGCTCTCCATGCAGGTGGCAAGGCTGATCGAGCCACGCGAGAGCCGGTCGTTTTCGGCAAAGCTCCTGCAAATCGCGCGCGCAGTGCAGATCGAGCGGCGGCTTTCGAAAGAACAGATCCTCGATCTCTATCTCACCCATGCGCCCTACGGCGGCAATCTGGAAGGCGTGCGCGCTGCAAGCCTTGCCTATTTCGGCAAGGAGCCGAAGCGGCTGACCGTCGCAGAAGCGGCGCTGCTGGTTGCATTGCCGCAATTGCCGGAGAAGCGCCGGCCGGATAGAAACCTGAAGGCGGCCGAAGCGGCGCGCAAGCGGGTGCTCGACCGTATCGCCGTGGCCAAAGTGGTCGGCGATGGCGAGGCCGAGCGCGCCGAGGGTGTTACTATTCCTGCCCGCAGGCTGCAGCTTCCGTCGCTTGCTGCCCATGTCGCGGAATCGGCACTGCGCAAGGATCCGAAAGCGATCCAGCACCAGACGACGCTGAAGACGCAGGTCCAGACCGGCCTTGAATCCGTCGCCCGTGCCGCAACGATGAAGCTTGGGCCGAAGCTGTCGCTTGCCATGGTGATGGCGGATGCCGAAACCGGCGAGATCGTCGGAGAGGTGGGGTCGGCCGATTATTTCGATGCAAGCCGCTCCGGATGGATCGACATGACGCGCGTCAACAGATCACCCGGCTCGACGCTCAAACCGTTTATTTATGGCCTTGCGTTCGAGCAGGGGCTGGTGAGCCAGGAAACCATCATCGAGGATCGGCCGGCGGATTTCTTCGGCTACCGGCCGCGCAATTTCGACATGAGCTACCAGGGCGATGTGACCGTGCGCGAGGCCCTGCAGCTCTCCCTCAACGTGCCGGCCGTCAAGCTGCTAGATGCGGTCGGTCCGTCTCGCCTCATGGTACGTTTCCGGCGCGCCGAAGTTCGTCCAGTCTTGCCGCCGAACGAAACGCCAGGTCTGGCGATCGGCCTTGGCGGCCTCGGCATCACACTGAAGGATCTCGTGCAGCTCTATACGGCGCTGGCCAATCGAGGCCAGCCGGTCAGGATCGGCGACGGCGTGACGAACGTGCCTAGCAAGATCGACGGCGAGCCGCTGCTGGAGCCGGTTGCTGTCTGGAATGTCGCCGACATACTTTCGGGGGTCATACCGCCGGCAGGGGCACCCCAGCGCGGCATCGCCTACAAGACGGGCACGAGCTATGGCTATCGCGATGCCTGGTCGATCGGTTACGACGGACGCTACGTGCTTGGCGTCTGGGTCGGACGGCCTGATAACAGCGCCGTACCCGGCTTGACGGGTTACGGTACGGCCGCACCCATCCTTTTCGAAGCTTTGGCTAAATCCGGTATCGCCACGACACCGCTGTCGCGCCCGCCGGCAGGCGCCTTGCGCATTGCCCAGACCGATCTGCCGATCAGCCAGCGGCGTTTTGCCGTCAATGCCAACGGGCTGCTGGTCACGTCCGGCCGCGAGCCCTCACCGCAGATCGTCTATCCACCCGAAGGCGCCCATGTCGATCTTGGGGCAAAGGCCGGTGATCTTACGCCACTGATGCTAAAGTTGCAGGGCGGCCGCGCGCCTTTCCGCTGGCTTGCCAACGGCAAGCCGCTGCCCGACCTTTCGCGCCGACGCACGCAGAGCTGGATGCCTGACGGCGGCGGTTATTCCAAGCTGACAGTGATCGATTCGATGGGCCGGGCGGCCAGCGTCGGTGTCTTTGTGGACTAGAGCCTTACCTAGCCAGATTGAAGCGTTCTGTTGGCAGAGCACAAAACTTGACCTTGGCTCCCGGACGGTGGCCCATCAGCAGAAGCCCAGCGTTTCCTGATGAGCGCGGCTACAGAGGCACTCGATAGAGGATGACGCGAGCAGTCGGTATAAGTTGCGACAGGAAGTCGAAATCCCGCACATTGCCGGTCAATACGCTCGCACCCAGCTGCCGCGCCTGCAGGAAAATGAGGGCGTCATTGACGAAGCGGCGCTCATGTCCCTCGCCTTTGGGCAGATTGCTCAGGCGAAAGAGCAGCCCCGCCAGCACGCCTGCCTGTCCCCAGATTTCCGCATCCGGGGCATGAAGCCGGTGGACCGGAATGTCTTCAACCGTCGCAGCGATCGCTTCCAGAGCCGCTTTTGTGGAGGGATGCTTTGGGTTCAGCCGGCCAGAGGCATGGGTCAGCTCAGAAAGGCACACTGCGGAATGGTGGCAGAGGCGATAGGTCAGCAGCGTATCGACCTCCGTCGGCGAGCGGCCCTGAAGCACGTCCAGATAAACGCTGGTGTCCAAGAACAGAGGCCCGCCGATTGGCGGTTCGTCAGCAGCCCATGCGAGAGTTTCGTCGGGTCTACGTTCAAGCGTTCCCATATGCTTTTCAGGTTTTAACGCGCGAAGGCTTTCGGAAAGATCAAATCTCAAGATCGATATCCGCCGGGATGATGCCTTTTCGGTCCACCAGACGCACTCCAAAGTCATCTTCAAGAGCAAGGCGGGAAAGCGCCAATTCCAGCAACTCGGTGTCGGAAGTAACATGGGCACGCTTCTTGGCCGCCTCGATCAACTCTGAGGGGACGCGCCCAGACAGTCTCGTATTTTTCGCCGTACCAAGGAGACCAATGGCCTTCGCTTGCTCGAGCACAAGTTTATTGCGATTCAATGCGACCTTCGCTTCAGTTTCCGCGGCAGAATGTGATTGGGCAGCCATGAAATTCTCCTTTGTTGAACAGAATATACATAACGTTGAACGTCGGAGCAAGATTTTATGGTGAGTGAGCGGTCCAGAAGTACGCGCTGGAGATGGGAACGGTCACGGCGCGGATACGCTTCAGGCGTCCCTTCCTCATAGTTCCGAATTCGCTACCATCAACGAACCTACCCTTGAGGGACGGGAACAAAAGCGCTTCACAACCGTTGGAAGATTTCTCCTCCTAACGGTAAAAATGACCCCATGACGCTTCCCTCCGCGACCTACCGGGTCCAGTTCCGCAACGGCATGACCTTCGATCGCGCCTGCGGGCTTGTCCCGTATCTGAAGTCGCTCGGCATCAGCCACCTCTATGCCTCACCGGTCTTCACGGCCACCAGCGGATCGACGCATGGCTACGATGTGACCGACACCAACGAAATCGATCCGGACCTTGGAGGAAGGGCGGGCTTCGATCGCCTGACGGAGACGCTGTCAGAGGCAGGCATGGGACTGATCCTTGACATCGTGCCGAACCATATGGCCGCCTCCCTCGAGAATGCCTGGTGGCGGAGCGTCCTGGAGTTCGGCAAACATAGCCCGTTTGCTGGCTATTTCGACATAGACTGGAGCGAACGGCTGACTTTGCCCCACCTCGGCAATGGCTTCGAGGAGAGCGTCGCTGCAGGCGAACTGGCGATCACCGTCGACGAGACCCGTGGCAATCTGGCTATCAGCTATTATGGCACCTGCTTTCCGCTCAGCATGGAAAGTTATCCGCTGCTCGCCGCGGAACTGGATGATCCCGATCTCGCCCGGATGGCGGAACTGACGGTCTCGGGCGATGGCGATGACCTCCATCGCAGCCTACGGGACATGATCTTCGAACGCGGTGATCTCGAAAGCCTGCGGGAAAGGCTGGGAGCGCTTTCGAAGAACCATGTCTTCATGTCGCAGTTGCACGGGATACAACACTGGCAGCTTCAGCGCTGGCAGGAGGCGTCGCAGCATCTGAGTTATCGGCGTTTTTTCGAGGTGACCGGGCTGGTTGGCCTGCGGGTGGAGGACATGAATGTCTTCGAAGAGACGCACCGACTGGTTCTCGATCTCGTGCGTCAGGGCAAGGTCCAGGGCCTGCGCATAGACCATATCGACGGGCTGGCGGAACCGGGCACCTATCTCGACCGCCTGCGGGAAGCAGTCGGCGCAGACACCTATATCGTCGTCGAAAAGATCCTCGGCCCAGGTGAGGAATTGCCAGCCGACTGGCCGGTGCAGGGAACGACGGGCTACGAGTTCATTGGCGCGTTGAGCGGGCTTTTCGTGGAAGGCGAGGGTCTGCAAAAGTTGGACGACGCCTATCGCCGCCTGGCGGATGGCAATGGCGATTTTGAAGCCGGGCGGCGGGCGGCCAAACGGCTGATGGTCGAACAGAATTTCGCCGGCGAGACGGCCCGCCTCACGCGCATTGCAACCGGCCTTTTTCCCGAATTGTCCAAGGACGAAATTAGTGGGGCGATCTCAGAGCTTCTGATCGCCTTTTCCGTCTATCGCACCTATGGGTCCGATGGCCCGCTCGATGCGCGGGATGCGGATCTCCTGAAAAAAGCAGAGATGGCGGCCGCCGGACATCTCGACTATGCCCAGCCACTGCAGAGCATCGCGGCCATCCTCGAAGGAACGATAGACACCGAGGCGGCTCGCGAATTCCGCCTCCGGTTCCAGCAGCTCTCCGGCCCCGTCATGGCAAAGGCAATGGAGGATACGCTGTTCTATCGCTACAACCGGCTGCTGGCGGCAAACGAGGTTGGCGGCGAGCCGGATCATATGCCTGGCGGTGTCGAAGCGTTTCACCAATTCATGCATGAGCGCGCTCGCTCCCAGCCCGCAGGGCTTTCGGCGACATCGACGCATGACACAAAGCGCGGCGAGGATGCTCGGGCGCGGCTTTATGCTGTGAGCGAAGGCGCCGGCGTCTTTGCCAACGCTGTCGAACATTGGCGCAGGCTAAACGAAAGCAATCGCGTTGTGCTGCCAGACGGCGAGGCGCCCGAACCCAATCTGGAATGGATGCTCTATCAGGCACTTGCTGGCGCCTGGCCCGAGGATTTCGACCGCCATCATGCCGACGCGCTGCGCGAACGCTTCACCGCCTATGCGGAAAAGGCCATTCGCGAGGCCAAGCTGCGCACCGACTGGACTGCGCCGAACAAAGAGTATGAGGAGGCGGTCCATACCTATGCAGCCGGGCTCCTCTCGCCTGACAACGATGTCTTCACCGAAGATTTCGCTCGCGTTCTGCAACCCTTCATCGAAGCCGGCTATATGAACAGCCTGTCGCAGACGCTGATCAAGCTGACGGCGCCGGGTATCCCGGATATCTACCAGGGGGCGGAAGGCTTCGACTTCAGTTTCGTCGATCCCGATAACAGGCGCCTGCCGGATTTCGAGAGATTGAGCGGCTGGCTTGCCGAGGGTGGTCCGCTGGCAAGGCTGTCAGCTCCAGCGCTGAAACAGCGCATCATCCAGATCGGCCTGGGGCTTCGGATGGAGCGCGCCCGGCTTTTCACGGAAGGCGATTACCTACCTCTTACAGTCAACGGTATCCGGAGCGATCATGTCGTCGCCTTTGCCCGCCTGCATCAGGAGAACTTCGCCATCACAGTCGTCCCGCGGCTGATGTTCGGCTGGCTTGATCCTGGCGTGCTCTTTGCCGGACCCGAATTCTGGGAGGATACGGCCGTTCTTGTGCCCTCGCCCCTCCACGGCCTCAAGGCTGATCTCCTGACCGGCAAGATGCTGGAGCCAGGGACGACGATCTCGCTTGCCGCGCTTCTCGGGGACCAGCCGGCAGCATTGATCGTTCCCGCCTGACGGCAATCTTGAAATCTGAGCGGGCGAAAAAAAGAGATTGACCTTCCAGCTGCTGGAAGGTTCATAAGGCTGTCCAGATGCCACACAGGCACGAAAGGTACAGCTTTATGGACAGCAAGCACGATCATCATCATGACCACGATCATCATGGGCATGGTCACCATCACGCCGACGGTGCGCAATGCAGTTGCGGCCACGATGAAAAGGATGAAGACGTGGTGGTGCGCGATGCCGTCTGCGGCATGACGGTCGATCCGAAAGCCGGGAAACCGTCGCTCGATTATCAGGGTCACACCTATCACTTCTGCAGTGATGGCTGCCGCAAGAAGTTCGAGGCGGCACCGCAGGATTATCTGACCGCCAGGGACCCGGTCTGCGGCATGACAGTAGACCGTTCGACCGCGAAACACTTCCTGAAGCACGAGGGCGAGAAGTTCTATTTCTGCTCGGCCGGCTGCAAGGCGAAGTTCGAGGCCGATCCCGAAACCTATCGCCATGGCAAAAAGCCTGCCACAGCGGCCATGCCGAAGGGTAGGCTCTATACCTGCCCGATGCATCCCGAGGTCGTCAGTGACCGTCCCGGCGACTGCCCGAAATGTGGCATGGCACTGGAGCCGATGGGCATTCCGCCTGAAGACGAAGGTCCGAATCCGGAACTCTTGGATTTTATCAGGCGTCTATGGGTCAGTGCTGTCCTTTCAGTTCCTCTCCTGATCCTAGCCATGGGGCCGATGCTTGGCCTCTCGTGGCCCCGTGAAGCGCTTGGCGAGCCGCTGGCGAGCTATATCGAACTGCTGCTGGCAACACCCGTTGTCCTCTGGGCGGCCCTTCCCTTCTTCCGCAGGGCATGGGCGTCGATCGTCAACCGCAGCCCCAATATGTGGACGCTGATCGGCCTCGGTGTTGGCACGGCCTACCTCTACAGCGTCGTGGCGACATTGGTGCCGGGGCTCTTCCCGCACAGTTTTAGCGGTCACGGCGGCGCCATCCCGGTTTATTTCGAGGCGGCCGCGCTCATCGTGGCCCTCGTCTTCGTCGGCCAGGTGCTGGAGTTGAAGGCGCGAGAACGCACCGGCTCAGCGATCCGTGCCCTGCTCGATCTTGCGCCGAAAACCGCGCGCCGCATTGATGCCGATGGCAGCGAGAGCGACGTGCCTGTCGATGAGATCAGGACCGGCGACCGGCTGCGCGTACGTCCCGGCGAACGCGTTCCGGTCGATGGCTCCGTCGCCGAGGGGCAATCGACCGTCGATGAATCGATGATCACGGGCGAACCGCTACCGGTCGAAAAGACCAAGAGCGACGCACTGACTGGCGGCACGATGAACAAGAACGGCACATTGATCATGACGGCCGAGAAAGTCGGTGCCGACACGACATTGTCGCGCATCGTCGACATGGTGGCGAAGGCGCAGCGTTCGCGCGCGCCGATCCAGGGCGCCGTTGACCGTGTTTCGGCGATCTTCGTGCCGGCGGTGGTGGCCGCCGCGATCGCGGCTTTCCTCGTCTGGTCCTTTGTCGGCCCGGAGCCGCGGCTGGCCAATGCGCTGCTCGCCGCCGTTGCCGTCCTGATCATCGCCTGCCCCTGCGCACTTGGCCTCGCAACACCGATGTCGATCATGATCGCCACTGGACGGGGTGCGCAGGAAGGCGTCCTGATCAAGGATGCCGAAGCGCTGGAGAGGTTTTCCAAGGTCGATACGTTGATCGTCGACAAGACGGGCACGTTGACCGAGGGCGAGCCTAAGCTGACCGATGTCGTAGTATCCGAAGGTGTCGAGGAAGATCATCTGTTGGCGCTCGCAGCAAGCCTCGAGCGTGGCTCCGAACATCCGCTCGCAGAGGCAATAGTTTCAGGCGCAGAGGAACGCGGTCTCACTTTCAACGATGTCACAGGCTTCGAGGCGAAGACCGGAAAGGGCGTGCACGGTACGGTAGGTGGCAGGTCAGTCGCACTTGGCAATGCCGCCATGCTCGCTGATCTCGGCATCGATCCGGCAGCGCTTTCGAACCAGACTGAAGCGCTGCGCGGCGAAGGCAAGACTGTCATGTTCATAACACTCGACGGTGCTTTGGCCGGCCTCGTCGCCGTCGCCGACCGCATCAAGCCGACGACGGCAGCCGCAATCAAGGCGCTGCATGACAGTGGCCTGAAGATCATCATGGCGACCGGCGACAACAGGCGTACTGCCCTTGCGGTGGCAAAGAGTCTCGGGATCGACGAGGTTCGCGCCGACGTTCTGCCCGAGGACAAGAAAGCGCTGGTCGACGGACTGAGAGCAAGGGGCGCCGTCATTGCCATGGCCGGAGACGGGGTCAATGACGCGCCGGCGCTGGCAGCCGCCGATGTGGGGATCGCCATGGGCACCGGTGCCGATGTTGCGATGGAAAGCGCAGGTATTACCTTGGTGAAGGGGGATCTCAACGGGATCGTGCGCGCAAGAAGGCTGGCTGAGGCAACAATGCGCAACATCCGCCAGAACCTCGGCTTTGCCTTCGGCTATAACGCGCTCGGCATTCCTGTGGCGGCCGGCGTGCTCTATCCGATCTTCGGCCTACTGCTCTCGCCGATGATCGCCGCCGCCGCCATGAGCCTGTCCTCGGTCTCCGTTATCGGCAATGCACTGAGGCTGAGGGTGGAAAAAACTGTAAGGAGACAATCGATGAATATTGGCGAAGCCTCCGAACGCTCTGGTCTGCCTTCCAAGACCATCCGCTATTACGAGGATATCGGCCTGATCCGCCCAGACCGGGGCGGAAACGGCTACCGCGACTATGCCGCCTCCGACGTGCACAAGCTGCGCTTCCTGCAGCGTTCACGTGGCCTCGGCTTTTCGGTAGAGGAATGCCGCCAGCTCCTGGCGCTCTATGAAGACAAGAGCCGCGCGAGTTCTGACGTCAAGGAGATTGCCGAGGCGAAGCTCTCGGAAATCGACCGGAAGGTCCGCGAGCTGACGGAATTGCGACGCACGCTCGAGCATCTCGTCCATGCCTGCCACGGAAATGATCGTCCGGGCTGTCCGATCCTCGAAGAACTCTCCGATAGCGCCTCCTGACGGCGGCGGCGCGCTCTAGGCCGCTGGGATTTCTCGTCTTCGCGAAATCAGGAAAGCGGCTGCTGGTCCTTGTCAGCCGTGGCGCGCCGATCCTGATCCTCGGCTTCCTCGTCCTGCTCATCTTCGATAGTGATGCCGTCCAGCCGGTGCTTGATCGCCAGCGCATAGATGACATCGAGGATGTTGCGGTCCTTCAGATGGGGATCGGTCAGCGCCAGTAACGAGGCTCGAACGATCTTCTTGCTGGAAGCCTTCGGACAGCGCTTGCGGACAAACTCAAAAAGCGCATCGTCCACAAGTCCATCCATTGCGCCGTCCACAAGAGCCTCGTAGACCCGCTTCTTCTCTTTCATATTCCATGTCCCATCAAATCAGCGGGCCCATAGTCTGTCATCAAATTGTCATAGACAACCGCGGACATGGTGTGTCGACAATTGCTCAGCTGTGCAATCGTGGAAAAGTCCTCAGTTTCTTGGTCCTATCCCATTGCGACGGAAGCAATGCAGTGGTGATTTGTCCGAAATCGGCCGCGGCCGTCGACGGCAGCACTTCGTTTCTACGCTTTTCGCTCACGAACGGCTGGGTTATCAACAAGGTAGGTCGCATCGTCCGGGACGAGCTGGCGGCGCAGGTTCGCCACTAGACGGGAAGGTCCAAGCCGACGCAGATCCTCGTTGAAATCATTGAGTTCGGGACGCAGCAACAGCGGCAGCACCCCGAGAGCGTGAGCAGCCCGGCTCAGTCCTTCGAGCCCAAGTCGTCCTGCCGCATCGGCGTCGGCAGCGATATAGAGGCGCTTGCATGTCGCCGGTAGCTGGAAGGCTGCTAGATGATGGGCCGAAAGTGCTGCAACCAGCGGCATGCGGGGAAAAACTGCCGAGAGGGAGAGCACGGTCTCAATACCCTCCCCTATCGCCAGGACCTGGACAGGCCCGTCAGGTGGCATGTTAAAGCGCACGCCATTGCCCTTGAGGCGACCAAGCGCCCGGCGCGGTTCGTCGATCCTGGCCTTGCCGCGTCGAGCCGGGTCAAGCCAGGTCCGGTGAACGCCGGTCAGCCGACCCTCGACGTCGGTGACGGCCGCAATAATTGCCGGCAGAGGTGTCGCGGCTCCTGTTGTGAGGTCCCTGTAATAGCAGGAGGGATGGAACCGCAGCGCGGCATGGCTTGCAGCGCTCTCGATGCCGCGGCTCTGCAGGTAGCGCTCCGCCAGGGTACCGGCGATCGGCACGGCATTGGCAAACAGCAGCCCTGCCCGCGCCGCGGTCGATCGGCTGTCGGGTGCATTGGCGTCCCGCCATTCTGCCGCCATTGGTTCCAGCCGCGGCAGGTTGAGAAACAGCCGTGCCTCGTCTGCAACGTCGCCAAAGGCGGTAAGCTTGCAGGTCTCGCGGATAAGATCGAGGAGATCGCCATATTGGCCGGTCGCCGCATCGCTCCAGCGACCGGCTTTTTCACCGGTCAGGCGCACATAGAGCGACCGGCCCTTATTGTTGTCCGTATCGCCGACGATCCAGTAATTGCCGGATCGCCGGCCGGCCGAGAGATAATGACGGCAGACCGCCTCGGCATGGCGCGCGAGGCGGTCGGCGAGATCTGCGGCCGAGACCCTCATTGGCGGGCACTTTCCAGAAGCTTCTTAGCCTTGCCCTCGAGATCGAGGCGAACGTCCTGATTGGTCTTGGCTCGCGCCAGCGCGGTAATGCCCTGCACGAAATCGAAGATCGACTCCGGCGGACGGCCCTCCTCCGACAGCACCATGTCGATCACCTTGCCGGTCTCGCTTTTGGAGAAACCGCGGCGGCGCAGGAAGGCCTCGCGGTCGTCGTCATGGCGGGCAACGATCGCCTCGCGTGCCGCCTTGATGCCGGCAACGAAGGGGGCGGGCGACGAATTGGCGAAAGTCGCCAATGCGGGTGCCGCCTCATGGGCGAAACGTTCGCCGGCGAATTTCGAGTGGCGGATGGTGATCTCCTCGAACTGTTCCGTGCCCCAGAGATTGCGGTTGGCGCAGACCGCCCTCAGATAAAACGAGGCGATGCCGAGCGTCTTGGAGCCGACCTCCGAGTTCCAGGCATAGAAGCCCCGGAAGTAGAGATCGGGCTCGCCGTTCGAAAGACGCCCGGCCTCGATCGGATGCGTGTCGTCGACGAGGAACAGGAAGACGTCACGGTCGCTGGCATAAAGCGTTGTCGTATCCTTGGTGATATCGAGGAAGGGATTGTGGGTCATGGTCGTCCAGTCGAGCTGACCCGGCACCTTCCACATCGTGTCGCCGGTGCCGTTACCGGCAATCTTCATCACGGCTGCGACCAGTTCATGATCCCAGATGCGGCCATAGTCGGGGCCGGTGACGGCGCGCAGCTCGAGCCGCCCATCGTCCATCTCGAGCGTCTTGACCAGTTCGGCGCGATGGGACAGCAGTCCGTGCTGAAGATTGATGGCGGCAAGCGGCGCCGGCAGCTGGCGCATATAGGTTGCCGGTGCGCCGACCAGGCTGCAGAGCTGACCGTAGCTCCAATGGGTCGGCGCGATCGATTGAGCATCACGGTGACCCCGGCATGCGTTCTCGCCGGGCACGATCAGTTCGAGCCGTTCGGCATTGTCGCGCGTCGCCTCGACGCGGATGGCGCTCGTCTCGATGGTGCGGGCATGCGCCCGATCGGCCCGCGATCGCACGGTGTCGTAGAGCGCACTGAGCGACAGGAAGCGCTCGTCGTCGGGGCGCGAGAACCATTCGGATGACACGCGGCCGATGCGCGCGCCGCGCGAGATATCGACCTTGAAGCCGGAAGACGACACGGGACTGTTGAGATTGGAATTGGTCATGACAGATCTCCTGAAACGAAAAGGCCGGCGCTGTGGCCGGGCTCGGGGTGAGGGTATGGGCTGGGGTGATTTCCTGGGTGGCTTAAGCCATGTTCTCCGTGACGGACCGGGCGGAACCTCTCTCCAGCCCTTCCAATCCGTCAGTGCACCAAGCGCAGCCCTTTAACTCTCGGGACTGAGATGAGAATTCCGAATGGGCTAAAATTACCGACCACGCCGAGGAGGCGGAGCCTCCTCGCGCCACACGGTGCAGCGTGGGGCGAGAAGCGAACGGGTGAGGCAGGTCGGGTGCTTCCGACCGGGCGTAAATCAGCAGAAGCCGTTAAAGCCTGACGTGTCGGAACTTACGGTCCGGCCTGCGAGTCCGCCATGGAGAGGGGAACCGAACCGATGGCCGAAGGCCCGTCCCCACGGAATCTTCACGGCTGACTGGCGCTCGATCCGGGAGGATCGACAATTAACAAAGAAGCATATCGGAGCTTTCAGCATCGCGGCGCGCGGCACGCGCGCGAAAGCGGGAATTCGCGTCACGCAAGGGCGCGAGGAAGCGCAGCCGCAGGAGCGCCGGCGGCAGCCGGCGCGGAACCGACTGCGCCGCGCCCTCGCGTTCCGCTTTCGGAGCGACATCGGGACCGCTCACGCGCCGTCGCACAACCTGCACGGCCTCACGTTTTCAGCTCACACCCGCCTATCGGCATATCCTGCGCATGTCGGAGCGAAGGCGGCGGTACCGAACTTCATCTCCTATTCTGGAGCTTGATCTTCCTGTGGATGACATCTTCGATTGGTGCGATGCAGCGGCATTCGAATGGAAAGGTGCACCTTGAAGGGCGCCGATCATCCGTGTCCGTTCGAAGGGAGAATGGTCGAGTTTATGATGGAGAACGAGATACGAGGTCTTGCTTAGCGCAAGAGGCATTGAGGCATAGGCGCCGACAGCGGATCGATCTCAATTGTCACGGCGAGGGCGATGGCTTCTATAGTGGCAACCGTCAATTTGGCAGGCTTCCCGAACGCAGTCGCGAAGCCGTGCTGTCTGGTTCGATACAGGCGTCAATCTGCCAGCTTCAGCTTCATGGCCGTAACGCCCACCGCCAGGTTGACACCGACGTCGCCTTCAAGCGAAACCGGCTGCAGCGAGACGGTCTTGCTCGTTCCACCGACCAGCACGTTGGCGCCGCCGCCGACGCCCACACTGGCATCTGCCGTGACCCCGGCATAATTGCCCTCAAGACCGGCGACCGCTTCACGCGTGGCGTTGAACACGAGCCAGACCATACGGCCCTTTTCGACGGTACCGACATCAAGACCGAAATCGGTAATCGTGCCGACATAATGCTGGCTGGAGTCATCGGAAGCGGTTGGCGTAAAAGTGCAGTCGAGATCCTGCTTGGAGCCGACGATGACACCGATGCCCTTGGAAACGTCGCAATCCAGCTTACCGACATCGGCCTGGGCGGCGTTTGCAACGACAGGGGCGGCCAGCATTCCGGCTGCCAGGAGGGAAAGAAGCGAGATTTTCATAATAGATCCTGTACGAGGTTTGAGCTTCGCCATCTGCGATGCAGTTTGAGTGGGAACAGCTACCGCCGATGCCATCGACGACATCGCGCCGATCGAGCGCAAAGTAAGTGCGCCGCCGGATTGGGAGAAATTGCCCGCTGGTCTAGGCGGGCCAATACGTAAGTTTAGTTCCGCAGGCGTCGGTATCGGCGTATCTTCATTTTCGTCGCCTGAAGCCTCCTCCCCCACAGGCGATGAAATCTCGGTTACGGCTCGGCGGTGTCCCTCCCCTCCGCCTGAAGTCACGGATTGCCCGAGGATCCGCAAATGGCCGCCTTCCGCGAAGCGGAGGCGGCCTCTTTTTTTCTTTGCGATCGCATCACGATTGAAGCAGCATGCAAGTGTAAAGAACAAACATAGGCTCGGGCAGAAGCAGCCTAGACGTTGGTATGATTCAGCAATGCCGCATGCGCGACTACCCTTTCGACCAACCGGGACGAAGCCCGGTCGATCATTAGAGACGAGGTGCCGTCATGTATCAGGATTCGATTGATCACTTTGCCCAGTCGGGTGAAGAAAAAGCCGAAGAAGTCCGCAATCACTTTCCCGCATTTCTGATCGGGGCGGCCATGGCCGGCGCCTATATCGGTTTCGGCGATATCATCATGTTCACCGCCGGCGCGCATGCCGACCCAGCATGGGCGCATCTCGTGATGGGCATCGTATTTTCCTCCGCCCTGACTATTGTCGTCTTTGCCGGCAGCGAGCTCTTTACCGGAACGGCCATGTACATGCCGCTCGCGGTGCTGACGCGGCGCAGCCGCATCGCAGATTTACTGCTGGTCTGGATAAGTGCCTGGATCGGTAACCTGATCGGCGCCGTGGTGCTTGCTGGTCTCTTTCATCTCGCTGGCGGCGGCGTGCTTCTGGGCGATGGGAGCCAAGCGTTCTTTTCGATCGTCTCTGCCAAGATGTCAGCTGGATCGCTAGAGCTTCTCGCACGCGGCATTCTCTGCAACTGGCTTGTTTGCCTTGCCATCTGGATGGCGGGACGTACGGAAAACGCTGCTGCCAAGATCATGCTGATCTTTTGGCCGATCACGATTTTCGTGGCCGCCGGCTACGAACACAGCGTCGCCAACATGTTCACTTTCTCGATGGCGCTCATGGGCGATCATCCTGCAAACATCACACTCGCCGCCGCCATTCACAATCTCGTCTGGGTCACGCTCGGCAACCTTATCGGCGGCGGCGTTTTCATGGCCCTTGGTTATTGGCTGCAGGTCCATGGCACGGGTCACGTCTCCTTCATTCCGTCGCCCGTCCGCGCCCGGGCAAGGACGTCCGCTGACCGCAGCAAGAAGTGAAGGTTACGATGGCCAAGCAGATCACGATCACCAGCCTTAGCCCACCCGAGCCTACTCGCTCGCCTCCGTTACCGGAAGCTCCCGCTCCTCAGGCTGCCCCCTCCCCGGCAGCTGGGGGGACATTGAGAAGGATTGCCATTCCCCTCCTCGCCATTGCGCTTGTGGGTTCAGGCGTGGCTATCGTGACCGTCGACTGGAACCGTTGGGTGGCAGGTGCATCGCACCAGTCGACCGACGATGCCGTGGTCAGCGCCGACGTCTCGACGCTGAGTGCCCAGATCAGCGGCATCATTCAGCGCACCCCGGTCACCGACTATCAGACGGTCACGAAGGGCCAGCTGCTTGCCGAAATCGACCCGCGAGAATTTGATGCTGCGGTCGCAGTCGCAAAGGCCAATCTTGCAGCTGCCAATGCATCGCTTGCCAATCTCGCAAACCAGATCGAACTGCAAAAGGCGGTCGTACAGGTCGCCGAAGCACAGAACGCATCAGCCCTTGCCCTGCAGACGCAGACCGAGCAAGAGTTCCACCGCCAGACCAACCTTGGCGGCGCGACCTCACAACAACTGCTGCAGCAGGCGCAGGCAGCATACCTGCAGGCTCAGGCCTCGGTCAGATCGACGGCAGCCACAATCGAGCAGCAGAAGGCGCAGTTGAATGTTCTGAACGGGCAATCACCGCTGCTAAAGGCACAAGTTGACGCTGCCCAGGCTTCGCTCGACACCGCTGTAATACATCAGGGCTATTCCCGCATCTACGCGCCTTTCGATGGCGTCATCGGGCGCCGGCTCGTCCATGAAGGCGATTTCGTTGCAGCCGGCACCAGTCTCGTCTCTGAAGTTCCTCTTCCGAGTGTCTATATCACCGCGAATTTCAAGGAAACGCAGCTCTCACGGATCACGCCGGGCCGAACTGCGGACGTTAAGATCGACACCTTCCCGGGTCAGTTGCTGCATGGCAAGGTCATCGGCCTGTCTCCGGCCAGCGGCTCGATCTTTGCCCTGCTTCCACCCGATAATGCGACCGGAAACTATACCAAGGTCGTCCAGCGCGTCCCGGTCAAGATCGTCTTCGATCCCGGCCAGCCGCTGGTTGATAAGCTGAAGCCCGGAATGTCGGCCGTCGTGACGGTCGATACCAAGCCGGAACTGGCCCAATGAGGTCGGCTCCGCGCGCCTTTGGTCCACTGACCAGCGGCACGACAACCAGCCACCCGCTTCTCATCGTCGCGGCCCTGTTGCTCGCCTCTTTCGTCGTAGGCTTCGACACGCGTGTCTTTGCCGTGGGTCTGCCCGATCTTCGCGGCGCCTACTCGCTTGGCTTCGACGAAGCCTCATGGCTCAGCACCGTCGCCAACGCACCGCAGATCCTCATTTCGTCGGCCGTCGCCTGGCTCGTCACCGTATTCGGCGTGCGACGGGTCATGATCCCAACGACCCTCGTCTATGCCTGCATTTCGCTCGTTATTCCCATGGTCCATGACGGCGTGATGCTCTTTGTGCTGCATGCGGCAAGAGCCCTTTTGCTCGGCGTCTTCATCCCGGCCACCATCATGGTGATTTTTCGCAATCTCGACATGAGGTACTGGCTGATCGGCCTTTCGATTTACGCGCTTCGCGTACCGCTGTCGCAGAATCTCGGCTTCGTGCTCGTCGGCATCTATGACGACTATCTCGGCTGGCAGTGGGCCTATTGGCAGGATGTGATCGTCACACCGATCATCGCCCTTCTCCTCATCATCGGCGCCCCCAGGGAAGAGATCAATTTAAGCCTGCTCAAGGACGCTGACTGGGGCGGCATGATGCTGCTCGGATGCTCGATGACGATGATTTATGTCGGTCTCGATCAGGGTAACCGGCTGGACTGGTTCAACTCCGGCGTTGTCACATCGCTGCTGGCAGGCGGTACCATTCTCTTCATCGGCTTCCTTATCAACGAGAGCGTCGTTGAAAATCCCTGGGCGCATGCGAGTGTGATCCTGTCGCGCAATATCGGTATCGGCTACGCAATCATCATCGCCTTCACTTTTGCCAGCTCCGGAGCGTCGATTTCGATACCAGGTTTTCTGCAAACGGTCGTCGGACTGCGGCCGATCGCCATCTCGGAACTCTACATCTTCGGCGCGGTCATCCCGGTCTTTCTATTCATTGCATTAGCGATCTTTTTGCTGCGCCGGATCGACGCGCGCCTCTGCATCATGATGGGGCTGAGCGCGATGGCGCTCGGCTCGCTGCTGGGATCAAACCTCTCCACCGCATGGGCGCCCCTTAACTTCCTGCCGGTCGTGCTCCTGCATACGGCGGGGCAATCCTTTGCCTTCTTCGCGACGGTCGTCTACCTGATTGCCAATTCCGACCCGAAACGCTCGACCGCGGTATCCGCTTATATCCAGGTGATCCGGCTCGGTAGCGTCGAGCTGGCGCTAAGTCTTTTGAACACCTGGCTTCGCCAGCGCGAACAGTATCATTCCAACATCCTGACAGGCCCGATCTCGGGATCGTCGAGCAATCTTCACGGCGTTCTGGAAAAGCTGGAAACGCTGTTCGGGACGAGCCATCGCGGCAGTCTCCAAGCCCTCTCGGCAGTTGCGGCTGATATCCGTGCGCAGGCAAACGTGCTTGCCTATGCCGATATGTTCGTCCTGTCTTTCTGTTCCGCGATCGCCGGGCTTGCACTTGTGGCCTGCATGGGCGCCATGCCCTTCGGAGCGCTGCATCCCGATTTCCGCAAGAACCCGCCGGCGGCCGGCGCAAATACGGTCACAGCCCGCTGACCGGGTAACACCCGATCTTGCTTTGAAGAGGTGCAGAGAACCGGTTCGAATGCCGTTTCACGCCGGTTCTTCTGCGTGCCGCCGCCACCCGGATACCGGAGCGTATACCTATGGGGAACGGCAACTACACCTGCGTATAGATGCGCCAATGCTCGCCCGGACGTAGCCTTCTCGCATTGAATTGATCCGGCAGGACACAGAAGCGCCGGTGGGGCTGCGGATAATCGGCAGCCTGACACCTAGCCTCGGCACCAGCCCGTCAATTCAGGAAACAGATTGAGAGGCCGCCCATGCCGGTGGCCGTTGCAGCCTCGTTCGACCTTTAGCCCATGGAGCCGGCAGTGACATCTATCCGCATTGTGAGTGAACCCCGTCGTCGCCGGAAACCGGCGATCCTCGCTGTCATCGCCGTTATCGCCGTTGCAGGTGGATCGGCCGCAGCCTTCTGGTTTGCAGGCACGGAGCCGACCATTGCCGCCCCGGAGCCTGGCGCGCCGGCCGTGCCGGTCGAGGTCGCCACACCTACCGTGACCAACGTACCTGTCTATCTTGACGGTCTCGGCACGGTGCAGGCGAACTATACAGTCAACATCACGACGCGTGTCGACGGAGAGCTCCAGAGCGTGATGTTTGTCGAGGGACAGGCCGTCAAGAAGGGCGACGTGCTCGCCATCATCGACCCTCGCCCTTTCCAGGCGGCCGACGATCAGGCTGCCGCAAAGATCAAGCAGGACCAGGCCGATCTCGCCAACGCCCAATATCTGCTCGGCAAGGACCAGAAACTGGGCCAGCAACAGATCGTCACGCAGGAAACCGTCGAGCAGCAGCAAAGCATGGTGGCAAGTGCGCAGGCACAGCTTGCGCAGGATCAGGCCGCCAAGGAGGCTGCTGACGTGTCGCTCTCTTATACCGAGATCCGCTCACCGATCGACGGCCGCACGGGTATACGTCGGGTCGATCCCGGCAACGAAGTCCAGACGACGGATACGACACCGATCGTCACCGTCACCCAGACGCAGCCGATTACTGTCATTTCCACGCTGCGTGAGGACGATCTCGACGCCGTGCGCAACGCGCTGAAGGCCGGCCCGGTCGAGGTAACGGCTATGTCGATGGACCAATCGCAGCAGCTTGCATCAGGCACGCTCTCTCTCATCGACAACGAAATCGATCAGGCAAGCGGCACGATCCGCATCAAATCGACTTTTGAGAACAAGGATGATGCGCTCTGGCCTGGTCAATTCGTGACGCTGAGGGTAAAGCAGCAGACGCTCCAGAAGGCGGTGACCATTCCTTCCGCAGCACTTGAGCGGGGAGAGGACGGCTTCTTCGTCTACGTTATCGATGCAGCCGGCACGGCTGCCGTGCGCAAGGTCACCCCCGGGCCGATCGAGAGCGGCCACGCCGTCATCGAAAAGGGCCTTTCCGGCAACGAACAGGTCGTCACGTCGGGCCAGTATCGGCTGGATGTCGGCACTCATGTCAGCATTCAACAGGCGGCCGCCACGCAAGCCGCCAGCAAGGAATAGGTCATGTCGATCTCCTCCTGGTTCATCGAGCGGCCGATCGCCGCCTCGCTCATGATGGCAGGCCTTTTCGGCATCGGTATCGTCGCCTACCCTCTCCTGCCGGTGGCACCCCTGCCGCAAGTCGATTTTCCGACGATCCAGGTCTCGACACAGCTCCCTGGCGCCGATCCGAAGACGATGGCATCGGCGGTAACCCAGCCGCTGGAACGGCAGTTCGGCCAGATCCCCGGCGTCACCCAGATGACCTCGACGAGCACGCTCGGCTCGAGCGCGATCACTCTGCAATTCGATCTGTCGCGCGACGTCGATAGCGCCGCGCAGGACGTGCAGACCGCAATCAACGCGGCCGGAGGGCAATTGCCGACGGACCTGCCTTCGCCCCCAACCTATCGCAAGGTCAATCCCGCCGATCCGCCGGTCATGGTCCTTGCGCTCACTTCGGATACCCTGCCGCTGACGCAAGTCGACGATTTTGCCGAAAGCGTGCTCGCACAGCATGTCAGCCAGATCGACGGCGTTTCGCAGGTTCTGATCTTCGGACAGCAGAAGCCGGCAGTGCGGCTGCAGATCGATCCCGGCAAGATCGAAGAGATGGGGCTTTCGCTTGAGGATATTCGCAGCGCCGTGACTTCCATCACCAGCAACGCCCCGAAGGGGAGCGTGCAAGGCGGGCAGCATACTTACACGATTTATGACAACGACCAGCTGTTGGAGGCCGCCCCCTGGAACAATTCGATCGTCGCTTATCACGACGGCGCTCCGGTGCGCATCAGCGATATCGGCCAGGCGATCGACGGGCCGGAGAACGATCAGCTGGCGGCCTGGGCCGATGGCAAGAGGGCGATCCTTCTGCCGATCTTCAAGCTTCCGGGCGCCAATATCATCGACACGGTCGGTGCGATCCGCGCTGCCCTGCCGCAGATGCAAGCCATCGCACCGGCCGCCCTCCACCTCTCCATCCTCAGCGACCGGACGACCACCATCCGGGCCTCCGTGGCGGATGTCGAAACGACGCTTATCATAACCATCGCCCTTGTGGTCATGGTGATCTTCATCTTCCTGCGCAATGTCTGGGTGACCGTGATCCCGAGCGTCACCGTGCCGCTGGCGCTCCTGGCCACATTGGCGCTGATGTATGTCGCTGGCTTCAGCCTCGATAATCTCTCGCTGATGGGCTTGAGTATCGCCGTCGGCTTCGTCGTCGACGATGCGATCGTGATGGTCGAGAACATTCATCGCCATATGGAGATGGACAAAACGCCGAAACAGGCGGCAATCGACGGTGCACGCGAAATCGGCTTCACCATCATTTCGATCAGTATCTCGCTCGTCGCCGTTTTCATTCCGCTGCTGCTGATGGGCGGCATTGTCGGCCGGCTGTTCCGGGAGTTCGCAATCACCGTGACGATGACGATCGTCGTCTCGGCAATCGTCTCGCTGACCATCACACCGATGATGAGCTCACGCTTCCTGAAGCCGGAAAAAGACGCCAAGCATGGCAGGCTTTATGCAATGAGCGAGAAGGCGTTCGACGGGCTTCTTGCAGCCTACCGCTATACGCTCGATATAGCGCTGCGCCATCACCGGCTGACCATGGCAGTCTTCATCGCTTCGCTTGCGGCAACCGGCTTCCTGTTCGTCAATATTCCGAAGGGCTTTTTTCCAATCCAGGACACCGGCCTAATTACCGGTACACTCGAAGCCGCGCAGGATATTTCCTTCGCTGAAATGTCGCGCCTCCAGCTCGAGGCAGGCAATATCGTTTCCAGCGATCCCGGGGTTGCGACCGTCGGCATGGCCGTCGGTAGCGGATCTGGCCAGACCGTAAATAACGGCCGCATGTTCATCACGCTAAAGCCTGAAGGTGAGCGCGATGCCTCGGCAAGCGAAATCATCAACCGGCTTCGTCCAAAACTTGCGCAGATGCAGGGTGCAGAACTCTTCCTGCAGCCGGCGCAGGATATCAACGTCGGCGGACGGGCCTCGGCCACGCAGTTCCAATATACGCTGCAGGACGGTAATGCCGACGAGCTCGACGACTGGGCAGCCAAGCTGCTAGCCACGTTCAAGACGCTGCCGGAGCTGACCGATGTCGCCACCGACCAGCAGAATAGCGGCGCTACCGTGACGCTTACGATCGACCGTGACCAAGCATCGCGCTTCGGCATTGCGCCGCAAATGATCGACGATACGCTTAACGATGCTTTCGGCCAGCGCCAGGTTACCCAGTATTTTACCGACCTGAACAGCTACCATGTGGTTCTCGAGCTCGCGCCGCAGTTCCAGAAGTCGCCGCTGGCGATCAACGGTCTCTACATCAAATCGCCGCTGACCGGGGAGCAGGTACCCTTGAGCGAGCTCGTCAAGCAGACGACGGAGCCGACGGCCGTGCTTGCCGTCAACCACCAGAGCCAGTTTCCGGCCGTAACTCTTTCCTTCAACCTTGCAAAGGGGACCGCACTCAGCCAAGCGGTTGCCGCGATCAGCAAGGCTGAGGCCGATCTCGGCAAGCCGGCAACCGTCATCGGCACATTCCAGGGCAATGCCCAGGCCTATCAGAGCTCGCTCTCAAGCGAGCCGCTGCTGGTGCTTGCAGCGATTGCCGTGATCTATCTGATCCTCGGCGTACTCTACGAGAGCTATTTTCACCCGCTGACGATCCTGTCGACGCTTCCCTCGGCAGGTCTCGGTGCTCTCGCCATGCTCTGGGCCTTCGGCTTCGACTTTACCGTGATCGCGCTGATCGGCGTGATCCTGCTGATCGGCATCGTCAAGAAGAATGGCATCATGATCATCGACTTCGCCATCGCCGCCCAGCGCGACCAGGGACTATCGCCGGAAGAGGCAATCCGTCAGGCCTGTCTCCTGCGTTTCCGCCCGATCATCATGACGACAGCCGCGGCACTTCTTGCCGGCCTGCCACTGATGCTCGGCCACGGCACCGGCTCGGAACTGCGCCAGCCGCTCGGCTATGCCATGGTCGGCGGTCTGCTCATCAGCCAGGTGCTGACGCTCTACACAACCCCGGTCGTCTACCTCTACCTGGAAAAGCTGAGCGAATTCGTCAGCCGCAGACGGCACGCCACCACCCACGCCCCAACTCAAGCCCCGGCGGAATAACTTCCCAATCGACACGAAAGGAAAAAAACATGGAACCTCTTTCTAGACGCACGGTTCTAGCGCTCGGAGCGATGGGCGGAACGGCACTTGCAGCGGGTGCGGCGCATGCAGCGAGCTTCGGCAATCCCGATCAGCCGGCAGAAGGCGCCATCAACGCCAATCCTGCCGGGCTCTCCGATCCCGGTCCGAAGAACCCCGCCCTCAATGACCAGTTCCCCTCGTTCGGCAATCCGCCGGCAACCGATGTCGGCGATATGCAGCTCTTCTGGGGGTCGTTCAACAATGCCCCGAAGCGCATTCAGAACGGCGGCTGGGCACGGCAAGTGACGCAATCCGATTTTGCAATTTCCGAAGCGGTCTCCGGCGTCAACATGCGCCTTGGCCCCGGCGGCATCCGTGAGATGCACTGGCACCGGGCTGCCGAGTGGGCGATCATGACAAACGGCCGCTGCCGGGTGACTGTGCTCGATCCGCAGGGCCGCGCCTATGTGCAGGACGTCGAGGCCGGCGATCTCTGGTATTTTCCGGCAGGTTACCCACACTCGCTGCAGGGTCTCGGGCCTGAAGGCGCCGAATTCGTCCTGGTCTTCGATGAGGGTGAGCAGTCCGAATATGGCACCCTGCTCCTGACCGACTGGCTGGCGCATACCTCGCCGGAACTGCTAGCCAAGAATTTCGGCGTGCCGCAGGACACGTTCAAGAACATCCCGTTGCAGGATCTCTGGATCTTCCAGGGTAAGGAGCCGGGTCCGCTTTCGGCCGACCAGGAGGCCGTTGCTTCTGCGGGCCTGCCGCCCAACCCCTTCACCTATCGCCTAACGGCATCGGCGCCGCTGAAGCAGAATGTCTCGGGCACGATCCAGCTTGCCGACAGCGGCATCTTCAAGGTTTCCAAGACGATTGCCGCTGCGATCGAGACGATCAAGCCGGGCGGCGTGCGCGAAATGCACTGGCATCCGAATGCCGATGAATGGCAGTACTGGATGAAGGGCGAAGGCCGTATGACGGTGTTCGATGCCGGCCCACGCAGCCAGACCGCCGATTTCCGGCCCGGCGATATCGGCTATGTCAAAAGGAGCCAGGGCCACATCATCGAAAATACGGGCAAGACGGACCTTCAGTTCGTCGCCGTGTTCAAGGTGGCTGAATATCAGGAAGTCGGCCTCTCCTCGTGGCTCACCCATACGCCGGCAGCCCTCGTTGCCCAGCACCTCAATATCAGCGTGCAGGATATTGCGAAATTCCCTGCCGACCAGCCGGGGATCATGCCCAAAGGCTGATCCCGAGGATCATGCCCAAACTGATCCCTCGTATCGAGGCTGCAGGAAAACACCACCTCCGCCATGACAAATGGCGGAGGTTTTTGGCGTTTTCCGTGAAGCGGCATGCCCTTTCCTGCAGATTCGAAAAAATTCTGCATCGCTGCGGAATAAAATCCGCGATGCTTTCGTATACTCAATCATGGAACGGAAAGATCGCCCCTTCGATGTCATTGGTCAGCTCGCCGCGCTTCGGCGCTACGCACGCTCGCTGGTGCGCAATTCGGACGAGGCGGAGGATCTGGTGCATGATACGCTGGTCCGGGCTTTCGAGAAGCGCAAGAGTTTTCGCAGCGGCGGAAACCTGCGCACCTGGATGCTTTCCATCCTGCACAATGCGCATATCGACCGCGTGCGGCAGACCCGCTCGCTGACGCGCCGCCATGATGAGGCGGCGGTCGAGGCGGAACAGTCGCTGCCGGCCGCACAGGAACATGCCGTACGCCTGCAGCAGGTGCGCAACGCCTTTTTCGATCTGCCGGAAGAACAGCGCGAAGCGCTGCATCTCGTGGCGATCGAGGACCTGTCCTACCAGGAAGCGGCCAATGCGCTCGGCATTCCTGTCGGCACGCTGATGTCGCGCATTTCCCGCGCCCGCGCCCAGTTGCGCGAGTTCGAGGAAAAGACACCGCGCGTTTCGCATCTGAGATTAATTGGAGGGAACGGCAATGAAAGCGATTGATCCAATCATCGATGCCGATCTCGACGCCTATGTAGACGGCGAGCTCGATGTCTCACGGCGCATTCAGGTCGAATCCTACCTCTCAGACAACCCGGCGATTGCCGCAAAGGTCATGGCCGATCTCAGCATGAAGGGTGAATTGCGTCTTGCGCTAGCAGGCGAAAGCGCCTTCGGACGCGCCGAGACACGCGATGCGGCCCGCAGGCTGGAGCGTGGCCTCTCTTATGGCCGTATGCTGCACTCCATACAGCGCATCGCCGCCGTCGGCGTACTGCTTGCCGCCGGCTGGGTGGCTCACAATTCCTTCGGTGCCTTCACGGCAACGGAAGTCAATGCTTCGGTTCCGGCTCCGGCCTATGTCGAGGATGCGGTGCGCGCCTATCGCACGGCCGCCCTTCGCGAAACCATTCCGTCGCAGAAGGTTCGAGCCTACAGCGCCGAGGATATCCGCGCTGCAACTGCAATCGTGATGCCCGAGCTACCCAAGGACTGGAAGGTTGCCGATGTGCAGGTCTTCCCGTCGGAATTCGGGCCGAGCGTTGAAATGGCAATCGAAGAGACCGACGGCAAGCGCCTGTCGCTCTTCGCCGTCAGACCAGGCGCCTTCGAGGTAAAGCCGGTCAGCCATATCGCACTCGAGAAGACAGAAGCCGCCTATTGGCAGATCGGCGAGGTCGCTTATGCGCTGATCGCCGACAACAAAGGCACCAATCTCGATCAGGCAGCCGAACGTCTTGCCCGATCGCTCTACTAGTTTAACCGAGGAGATCAATCATGAATCCGATCAATCCCCGCTATGGTACCGGCTCCGCCGCCAATACCCAGGTCCTTTTCGATGAAGGCCTCCGCCAGCACATGCTGCGCGTCTACAATTACATGGCGCTCGGCCTGGTCATCACCGGTATCGTTGCCTTCGTTGTCGGCTCGACACCGGCACTCTACGTGCCAATCTTCCAGTCGCCGCTCAAGTGGGTGGTGATGCTGGCGCCGCTCGCCTTCGTCTTCTTCTTCTCGTTCCGTATCCAGACCATGTCATCGAGCGCCGCTCAAATGACCTTCTGGGCCTTCTGCGCCGTGATGGGTCTGTCGCTCGCCTCCGTCTTCCTGGTCTTCACCAAGACGAGCATCGCCCAGACCTTCTTTATCACTGCGGCCATGTTCGGCGCGATCAGCCTCTACGGCTATACGACGAAGCGTGACCTTTCGAAGATGGGTTCGTTCCTGATGATGGGCCTGTTCGGCATCATCATTGCCTCGATCGTCAATATTTTCCTCGGCTCGTCTGCCTTGCAGTTTGCGATCTCGGTGATCGGTATCGTCGTCTTCGTTGGCCTTACCGCCTACGACACGCAGAACATCAAGGAACAGTATTCAGAAAACTACGATCAGGAATCGAACCAGAAACTGGCCGTCTTCGGCGCTCTCTCGCTCTACCTGAACTTCGTCAACATCTTCCAGCTTCTGCTCAACTTCACCGGTGAACGGGAATAGCAGGAATAAGGACCGCGCTTCTGGGGGCAATGGAAGCGCAGAGCGCCCGGTTCGAAATCTGTGACAGGATGGCGGATCGGGTGCTCACTTTTCAAGAAACGGCCGGGCTTGATGCCCGGCCGTTTTCATTTGCCCAGATCTTGGATGGTCGGCTCAGAGTATGCCCCAGGCCCGGTAGCGGCCACGACCGGTGATTTCGCGGGTGCCGATCTCGTTGATCAGGTTGAGTGCGCCGCGCTGTGTCACGCTAAGTTCGCGGGCAACCATGGCGGCCGACACCATCGGCCGCGACAGAATGAAATTAGCAAGCTGCGGCAGGCTGCTGTTCGAGCGGCGGCCGCGGAAGCGTAGCTCCATTTGCGTGCGCGCCAGCGACAGGCGATCGATCTCCTTGAGGCCGGTGACGGCACTCTCCCGCATTGCATCGAGAAATGCCTGCAGGCGCGTAATTCGGTCGCGCGAACGCCGGCGTTCGTGACGGATCTGTTTCAGCCCCGTGTTGAACGAAAAGAGATGCGAGGTGACCTTGCCTCTCGCACGCAGGCTGCTCGCAATCAGCAGGCCACCCAGCCAATGCTGGCGGCGCAGGGGCTCGATGCGCTCCCAGGCGTCGAAGAGGATGGCGGCCGTGAGGCTCGGCGGCAGTTCGTCGGCAAGCGGGATCAGACCGCGCCACTCCTGAAGCCGCTCTTCCTCATTCCATTCATCGTCATCGAACAGGCCGAGCGGATCCTCATCGCGCGGCGAAGGGATGGCCTCCGCCAGCTCATCCGCAACGCTCTTGCCCGCGTGGCGATCGAGAAGTCTTTGCGAGCGGGCAAGCAGAGCGTCGAGCTCGGCGATTTCGGCAGCAAGCGGCGCCTCGTCGTCCTCGTCCTCCGGTTCGCTCTCGATGCGCTCTGTACCATCCGCGTTGGGCGCCCTCTCCTGCCCTTCCAGCATGCTGGCGGTCAATACGCCGAGGCCCGCCGGGGTCAGGGCCCAGCCGGGATCGGCGGTCTCGATCCTGCGGCGCGTCCGCAACACGGAATGGGCTATCGTCAGCTCATGGCTCGGTGCGCGGCTATCCATACGGGCGTCGTGCAGAACGAGATCTTCGACATGCACAAGCTCGCCCGCCACCCACAGGGCACCGGCCGCATCGAAGAAATGGCTGCGCGCGGCAAAGCCCTGCCCCACCGGGGAGCGTGCCACACGCTCATCGAGCCGCGCCAGCGCATCTTCCGCCCCGGCAATGGCCGGAAGCAGCGTCTGGAGCATTGCGGCATCAATTTCGTAGCGCATTGTTAGGCTTAATGGATTCTCACAAAGGGAAGCAAAATCCGCATTTCCTTCCGTCAGTTATCTCACTGTGCGAGGGCACGGACAACATCACCGATACCGTTGCAGCAGTTTTCACCCGGTTTTTCGGATCGCATCGCTGCCCACATCGTGATCACCAACAAGATCGGAGCACGGACAACGCTCCGATTGCTCTGCCTCAGTCGGCTTTCCCTGCCTTGTAGGCCTCGTAGAGTTCATCGAGACGGCCGGAAAGATAGGCACCGAAATCGGGCGCATCACCGGTCTTGAGCGCGATGGTGAAGGATGTGCCGGAACTCTTGATCCGACCGGCGATCCTGCCGCCATTGGCGGGCCGCCATTCGTATTCAGTGCTTTCAGCCTTGACTTCTTCCTTCTTCGAAAGCTCCGCGACAACGAGTTCGAAGCGACGGTCGCTCTCGACGGCATTGAAGGTGGAAGAGCCGATCAGCTTCGTCAGACGCGCGGCGGCTGCATCCGTCCAGTCCTGAGCCAGTGCCATCCAGCGTCTGCGACCGATTCCGGGCGCAGCACCCACGGCCTGGACGATATCGGCGGGAATGGCCTTTGCCACGGAGATCAGCTTCGACAATTCCGTCTTGTCGGTCGAGAGCGCCTTCATGATGACGGGACGATCAAACTTCTTGAATTCGAGGTTGAGCGCGAAGACGGCTCGCTCAATATAGGAGAGATTGCGCCGCGCAGAATTTTCGATGCCCTGGGCGATGACCAGATCGGTATCGTCGAGCTTGCGGATGACGGCCTGCACCTTGCGGCCGAGCAGCTTGACGGCCTGAAGACGACGATGACCGTAGGCAACCTGGTAGCGGCCGTCATGATGCGGGTTTCGCCGCACAAGGATCGGCACTTCCTGGCCGTTTTCCGCAATCGACTGAACCAGCTCGTCTTCCATGTCGAGCGGCTCATCGGCGAGGCGATCACGAATGAAGGAAGAATCGATCAGATCAGGATCGAGTTCAACGATGTGTTCGCCCGACAGCAGCGCCTCTTCCATCGCCCTGCTCTCTTCCTCCATGCGGCCGAGAGTCAATGCCATGGTACGCACCGGGCCGGCAGCACCACGCACGGATGTCTCCTCGAAGTTGGCCGCGGCCAACTCCTGCGCCGTGTCGGTGAACAAGCCCTTCAGTCGATCTCGTCTGCTCATCTGCGGCCCCATGCTTTATGGATGCTGGCAAGAATCTCGCCATTGGCGGCGTTAACCGATTCCAGTGCCCGGTCATAGGTGGAGCGGCGAACCTGCCCCTTTTCGATTTCGTAGAGGGTCTGTTTGGTCAGACCGGCATCGGCAATCGCCGTCGATTTCAGGATCGTCGCCGTCAATACGTCATCGCCAAAAAGGCTGCGCAAGAGCGCCACGATCTGCGACTGCGGTCCGTCGAAAGGCTCATGGCGGGTGACGACATATTTGATGAAATCATGCTGAAGGTCGCCGCCGGCCTTGCGCACGACCGAAAGAAGATCCGAGGTCATCAGCAGGAACTGCGACATGGAGGCCACATCGACCATCTGCGGGTGAATGGTGATCAGGAGCGAGGTGGCAGCACAGACGGCACCGAGCGTCAGGTAGCCAAGTTGCGGCGGGCAATCGATCACGACGATATCGTAATCCTTCTCAACCTCCGCAATCGCATTGCCGACGCGACGGAAAAACAGCTCTTCCGGCTTCTGGCGATCGTTCAGCGCCCGCGGTGTCTCGTGCTCGAATTCCATCAGTTCGAGATTGCCGGGCACCAGATCAAGACCATCGAAATAGGTCTTGCGGACGATATCCTTCAGCGGGCGACGATGCGCATCGTATCGGATCGCACCATAGAGCGTATCGCCATCGGCCAGGTCGAACTCCGGCTGGACGCCAAGCAAGGAGGAGAGCGAAGCCTGCGGATCGAGATCGATCGCCAGGACTCGGTAACCTTCCAGCGCCAGGTGCTGAGCCAGGTAAAGCGTGGTCGTCGTCTTGGCCGAGCCACCCTTGAAATTGGTGATGGCAATGGTCTGCAACTTCTCGCCATCGCGCCGCGACGGCAGGTAGGAAAGAGCATCCTTCGGCTTGATCTTCGCCATGTGCTGGCGCAGTTCGTTGATCTGGCTGAGCGTATAGGAACGGCGGCCATTCTGCGACACATCGGGTTGCGGACCTTTGCCATCAAGCGACAGTTGGCGAAGATAGCCGTCGGAGACACCGATCATCTGGGCTGCCTCTCCTGACGTGAAAGTCCGGAGTGTCTTTTGCGAAAGCGGTGGGAAAAGTTTGTCACGCAGCAGCTTGAGCTGACGCGAAAGCTGCGTGGCATGCCGCTCGATGCGAATATCGGTAGTCGATACGCTAATGTTGTCCAAAACACTTGCCCCTTCTTAAAGCGCTTTTTCATCAACATAGCGTCAAAAAGCGTATCGAAGATGACATGATTCGGGGCGAGGCGACAATAAAAACGCTGATAACCATGTGGATAGAAAGTTGGCCGCGGCCAACTCGTCCGCCCACACTTGCGAAAGATCCGCGTTAGCGGCAGAAACCTCTGAAACCCGAGGGGAGATAACATGCGGCACATCCATATTATCGGCATCGGCACAGGCAATCCCGAGCATCTTACCATTCAGGCGATCAACGCGATGAACGCTGCCGAAGTCGTGTTCATTCCGACGAAAGGTGCGGTGAAGTCCGATCTCGCCGCAGTGCGCCGGGACATCTGTGAGCGGTATTTGACCGGCAAAGGCGTCCGCATCGTTGAATTCGAGGTACCGAAGCGCGCAACAAAGGACCGGAGTTATGTCCAGAGCGTGGACGACTGGCATGCCGCGATCGCCCATATCTATGAAGGGCTGATCGGCGACCTGTCGCAACACGGGGCCGGTGCCTTCCTCGTCTGGGGCGATCCGAGTCTCTATGACAGCACGATCCGTATTATCGAAAGAGTGCGCGGCGGCGCCGCCTGCTCTTTCGACTATAGTGTCGTTCCCGGCATCACCAGCATCCAGGCGCTCGCAGCCAGCCATCGCATTCCTCTCAATCTCGTCGGCAAGCCTGTCGAAATCACCACCGGCCGGCGACTGACTGAAACGGGGCTGACACATGAAAGCACCGTCGTCATGCTCGATGGCGAGCAGGCCTTTGCGAAGATCGACGATCCCGATGCCGAGATCTTCTGGGGCGCTTATCTCGGCACGGAGAACGAAGTGATCCGTTCGGGCAGGCTTGGCGATATGGCCGACGACATCCTCCGGCTCCGGGCCGAAGAGCGAGAGCGACATGGTTGGATCATGGACATCTATCTGCTGCGCAAGGGACGCGATTTCGAGGACTGATTGTTCCGGTCGACGAACCGATCTCGCTTTGCTGCCTCCGGCGCGATCATGTAAGAGATGGGCCAAAGGATGGACGAATGCGCAGCGCTGCTGGCAAAACCTTGGACGCAGAGAGGCCTGATGTCGTAGGCATGCAACGCGGCGCCTGCCCAGCGCTTGCAACTCCCATGCAAACCGGCGACGGCCTGATCGTCCGCCTGCGGCCGGCGGGCGGCGCCCTCACGACCTTGCAATTCCGTCAGTTGGCTTCGGCAGCGGCGCGACATGGAAACGGTATTGTTGAAATCACCGCCCGCGGCAACCTGCAGATCCGGGGCCTTCGCAGCGAGTCCGTCGGGCCGCTGGCTGCGGAGATCGATGCTGCCGGCATCATCCTACCTGATGGCGTGGCGATCGAGATATCGCAGCTGCACGGCATCGATGGCAACGAGATCGCCGATGCGGCGGACATGGAAGCAATGCTGCGGAGCAAGCTCGGCGACCTTCTCCGCTCTCCACACCTTGCTCCGAAACTCTCCATCCTGATCGATGGGGGTGGTCAGTTTTCATTGTCCGCTCTTATTGCCGATATCCGCATCGTCGCACAGCCCGAAGGGCAATGGCTGGTTTCAATAGCCGGCGATGAAGAGGGCGCGATCCCACTGGCGCTCGGCACCGCTAGAGCCGCTGTCGACGCAGTAGGCGATCTGCTCCAAATGCTGATTGCACACGGCAGGCGGGCTCGCGCCCGCGACATCGATGCGGCAATGCTGCGCGCGCATTTTCCGCAGATCGATAACATTCGATCCATCCGTCCCGTGCGAAGGAAATCGTCCTTCGTTGGCATCACGAGACTGCTGAACGGCGACGCGGTACTCGGGGCGCGCCTGAAATTCGGCCAGGCAAAGGCCGCCGATCTGATTTCCTTTCTCACTTCGGCTGAAAGCGCCGGCGCAAGGGAAATCCGGCTGGCTCCGGATCGTGGTTTCTTCCTGATTGGTTTAGCCGAGGCGGCAATCCCGGACATTCAAAATGCAGCCGTCGATCATGGCTTGAGCGTCACCGCGAACGAGCCGGCCGAGCAGATCGCTGCCTGCGCCGGGGTGGGGGCGTGTGCCTCGGGCTTCTACGATACCAGAGCTCTCGCCGGCCAGTTGATCGAGCAGGTTCCCGATCTCTTTGACGGCTCGCTGAAGCTTCACCTCTCCGGCTGTGCGAAGGGTTGCGCGCACCGGCGCGCCGATCTGGCGATTGTCGGTTCGGCCGAAGGCTACGGCCTTGTCATCAACGGGCTCGCTTCAGACGGACCGGCCGCAAGGATTGCTGGCGGACAGATCGATTTCGCTATAGAGAGGCTCGCCCGGCTGATCGAAGACAAGAGAGGCGCCGGCGAGTCGAGTGCCGATTGCCTGAGAAGGCTTGGGCCTATTGGTCTCGCCAAGGCGCTGCAACAGGAATAGCAATGCCAGACTACGATTATATCCGCAGCGGAGACGCGATCTACGAGCGCTCCTTCGCGATCATTCGCAGCGAAGCCGATCTGTCGCGTTTTTCGCCTGAAGAAGCCGACGTCGCCGTGCGCATGATCCATGCATGCGGCCTGGTCGAGGCGGCGCAGAATTTCGTCTTCTCGCCCGATTTCGTTCACGCCGCGCGCATTGCCTTGCAGGACGGCGCACCGATCTTCTGCGATGCAGAAATGGTGGCGCATGGCGTGACCCGTGCGCGCCTTCCGGCCAAGAACGACGTGATCTGTACCCTGCATGATCCGCGCACCCACGAGCTCGCCCATCAGACCGGCAATACCCGCTCGGCCGCCGCCCTGCATCTGTGGCTTGATCGGCTCGAAGGCAGCGTCGTGGCGATCGGCAACGCGCCCACGGCACTCTTTCACCTTCTCGAACTGTTGGGGGATGGTGCGCCGAAGCCGGCAGCCATCATCGGCATGCCGGTCGGCTTTGTCGGCGCCGCCGAATCCAAGGATGCGCTTGCCGAAAATTCCTATGGCGTTCCCTATGCGATCGTGCGCGGCCGGCTCGGCGGCAGCGCCATGACGGCCGCCGCCATCAATGCACTGTCGAGGGCAGGCCTATGAGCGGCCGTCTGATCGGCGTCGGCACCGGACCCGGCGATCCCGAGCTTCTGACTGTCAAGGCGGTGCGCGCCGTTGAGAGGGCGGACGTCATTGCCTATTTCGCCAAGCAGGGCAGAGGCGGTAACGGCAAGGCGATTGTCGAGCATCTCTTCAAGCCGGGCATCGAACTGTTGCCGCTCTATTATCCCGTCACGACCGAACTCGACAAAGGTGACCCGCTCTACAAGAGCCGCATCACCGAATTCTACAATACCTCGGCCGATGCCGTTGCCCGTCATCTCGAAGCGGGTCGCACGGTCGCGGTGCTGAGCGAAGGCGATCCGCTCTTCTATGGCTCCTATATGCATCTGCATGTGCGCCTGTCGCAGCGGTATCCGACCGAAGTCATACCCGGCATCAGCGCCATGTCCGGCTGCTGGTCGCTGGCAGGCATGCCGATCGTCCAGGGCGACGACGTGCTCTCCGTGCTGCCGGGCACGATGGGCGAGCAGGAGCTGGCGCGCCGTCTTGCCGATACCGAGGCTGCCGTCATCATGAAGGTCGGCCGTAACCTGCCGAAGATCCGGCGCGCGCTGGAAGCAGCCGGCCGTCTCAAGGACGCGCTCTATGTCGAGCGCGGCACCATGGCCAATGCCGCCATGGTGAAGCTTGCCGAACGAGGCGAGGGCGATGCGCCCTATTTCTCGCTGGTGCTGGTGCCCGGCTGGGAGGCCAGCCGATGAGCGGGCGCCTGTTCGTAGTCGGCACCGGTCCCGGCAATCCGGAGCAGATGACGCCGGAAGCGATGGCCGCCGTCGAAGCCGCCAGTGATTTCTTCGGCTACGGTCCCTATCTCGACCGTCTGACGCTGCGCGCCGACCAGCGCCGCCATGCTTCCGACAACAGGGAGGAACTCGACCGGGCAGGGGCCGCCCTGAGGCTTGCTGCCAACGGCGCCGATGTCTGCGTCGTCTCGGGCGGCGATCCCGGTGTCTTTGCCATGGCCGCTGCCGTCTGCGAGGCGATCGACAACGGGCCGGCAGAATGGCGTGGCGTCGATCTCACCGTCCTGCCCGGCATCACCGCAATGCTTGCGGTTGCCGCCCGTGTCGGCGCACCGCTCGGCCATGATTTCTGCGCCCTGTCGCTCTCGGACAATCTGAAGCCTTGGGCCGTCATCGAAAACCGCCTGGCTCTTGCGGCACAAGCCGGTTTCGTCATCGCCCTCTATAATCCGATCAGCAAGGCTCGCCCCTGGCAGCTCGGCACCGCCTTCGAGCTCTTGCGCCGGCATCTGCCAGCCACGACGCCCGTCATCTTCGGCCGTGCGGCTGGCCGGCCCGACGAGCGGATCACCGTGCAGCTGCTCGAAGGGGCCGATGCTTCCGTTGCCGACATGGCGACCTGCGTGATCATCGGTTCGAAGGAGACGCGGGTGATCCCCCGCGATGGCCACCCGGACCTGATCTACACGCCGCGCTTCTTGGCCGGGGAGACGAGATGATCGATCGCTTCGAGCGCCGCTTCCACCGTTTCGACCGACGTCATGATGGCAGCAGGCGCGCGCGCGATCACGACGACCTTGAGCCCAAGCAGGCGTGCCGCCTCGATCTTCGCATAGGCCGCTGTGCCGCCGCTGTTCTTTGTAACGACGGCATCGATACGATACTGCCGCATCAGGTCGATTTCGCCTTGGAGCGTGAAGGGGCCACGGTCGAGGAGATATTCGGCATCGGCAAGGGCAAGCGGCGGATCGACGGGATCGACGCTACGGACCAGATAGAAATGCTGTGGGGCGATTTCGGCATGATGAGCGCCCTGACGGCCGGTCGTCAGGAAGACGCGGCGCGGGGCCGGCCCAAGTGCGGCAATCGCCGCCGGAATGTCGGCCACGATATGCCAATGATCGCCAGGTTCCGGGATCCATTCAGGACGGACGAGCGCGAGCGCAGGGATACCGGTACGTTCGGCGGCAGCCGTGGCATTTGCCGAAATGCGTTCGGCGAAGGGATGGGTGGCATCGATCAGGAGATCATAGCCTCCTTCCGTCAGGAAGGTCGCAAGACCCTCTGCCCCGCCGAAACCCCCAACGTGAACGGGAACCGGCTGCTGGGCAGGAGCCTCCGTGCGGCCGGCCAGCGACAGGAGAATGTCGAGGTCTTCCCGCGGGGCAAGCGCGGCGGCCAGCCTGCGCGCCTCGCTTGTGCCGCCGAGGATCAGCATACGGGTCTTCTCCATGTCTGACAGCTCCCCCTCCGTCCCGCGCTGGCTCACTCTTATCGGCATCGGCGAAGATGGTCCAGACGGGCTCGGCGAGCAGGCAAAGCGTCTGATCGCCGCCGCACCGGCCGTCTTCGGCGGCGCACGTCATCATGAACTTGCCGGCGCGCTGATCACGGGCGAACGTTTCGCCTGGCAGAGCCCTTTCGAAAAATCGGTCGAGGCGATCGTCGCGCGGCGCGGTGCGCCCGTCGTCGTTCTGGCCTCGGGCGATCCCTTCCTCTACGGCGTCGGCGCAACACTGTCGCGTCGCATCGCTGTTGATGAAATGCGCATCATCCCGGCCCCTTCCGCCTTCAGTCTGGCGGCAGCACGGCTAGGCTGGCCGCTGCAGGAGACAGCCTGTATCTCGCTGCACGGACGCCCACTTGATCTCATCCGCCCGCATCTGCATGCCGGCAGGCATATTCTGGCGCTGACCTCGGACGAGAAGGGCCCGCAGGCACTCGCCGATCTGCTCGTCGCCAATGGCTTTCCCGAGACGCGGCTGACGGTGCTGGAAGCGCTCGGCGGCGGGCGAGAGCGCATCCGCAGCGCTATAGCCTCGGGCTTCGATCTCGACGCGATCGACACTCTGAACGTCTGCGCCCTCGAGGTTGTGGCAGGTCCGGGCGCGCGTATCCTGCCCTATGCCCCCGGTATCGACGACGAACTCTTTGAGCATGACGGACAGATTACCAAGCGGGAGATCCGCACCGTCACGCTATCGGCGCTATCGCCACGGCACGGTGAACTCCTCTGGGACATCGGCGCCGGCTCAGGATCTGTCGGTATCGAATGGATGCTGGCTGATCCGTCGCTGAAAGCAATCGCGATCGAACAGGCGCCGGAACGCGCTGCCCGCATCGCCCGCAATGCCACTGCCTTCGGCGTGCCGCAGCTTGCCCTTGTCGAAGGCACGGCACCCGCAGCACTCGCCGGTTTGCCCGTGCCGGATGCGGTCTTCATCGGCGGCGGTGGCAGCGAGGCCGGCGTCATGGACGCGGCGATCACGGCACTGAAGCGGGGAGGGCGGCTCGTTGCCAATGCTGTTACGCTGGAAATGGAAGCATTGCTGCTCAAAGAATACGGCGCGCGCGGTGGCACGTTGACGAAAATCGAAATTGCCCGCGCCGCTCCCGTCGGCGGCATGAGCGGCTGGCGACCGGCCATGCCCGTCACGCAGTGGTGCTGGATCAAGGAATAGAAGAATGACCGTTCATTTCATCGGCGCCGGACCGGGTGCAGCAGATCTCATTACCGTGCGCGGACGCGACCTGATCGGCAAATGCCCTGTCTGCCTCTATGCCGGGTCCATCGTCTCGCCCGAGCTCCTGCAATATTGTCCGCCAGGCGCGCGCATCATCGATACCGCGCCGATGTCGCTTGACGAGATCGAGGCCGAATATCTCCGCGCCGCCAATGCCGGTCAGGATGTCGCCCGACTGCATTCCGGCGATCTTTCCGTCTGGAGCGCAGTCGCCGAGCAAATCCGCCGGCTGGAGAAACACGGCATCGACTACACGATGACGCCGGGCGTCCCAGCCTTTGCAGCTGCAGCCTCAACGCTCGGGCGTGAACTGACGATCCCGGCCGTCGCGCAAAGCCTTGTGCTGACGCGCGTATCGGGCCGCGCCTCGCCGATGCCGAATGAAGAAACGCTGGAAAAATTCGGCGCGACGGGAGCGACACTGGCAATCCATCTCGCCATCCATGCGCTGGCCGAGGTCGTGACGGAGTTGACTCCGCTCTATGGCGCCGATTGCCCTGTCGCCATCGTGGTGAAAGCCACCTGGCCGGACGAGCGTATCCTGCGCGGCACGCTCGCCGATATCGAAGCAAAGGTGGCGGCCGAGCCGATCGAGCGCACGGCCATCATCTTCGTCGGTCGCTCGCTCGGATCGGAAGATTTCCGCGAAAGCTCGCTCTACGACCCGGCCTATCAGCGTCGTTTCCGCGGTCGCGAATAGGTTCAGACCTTCGCGACGAGATAATCCATGCTTGCCTTCACGGCCGCATTGGGATCCTTCAGTGCATGCACTTCGGATGCGAAGGGCTCGAAGGAGAAGGGGCCTTTGTAGCTTGCCTGCAGCAATGCGCGGATCTGGGCGGCATTGCCGAGCCGGTCGTCGGCATCGACCAGAACACGGTGAGGATCGCGCATATCGGAGACGGAAACCGCAGGATCGCTGACGCCGGAAATATGCACCAGCCCGGTCAGATGGGGGAAGAAGGGAGTTTCGCCGGCAAGGTGATGATGGAAGGTGTCGTGCACCAGCCGGAAGGTTGGCTGCGCATTCAGCGTCTCGATCGCATCGGCTGCTTCCGCCTTTGAGCGCAGCGAGCAGATTTGAAAACCGAGCGGCTCGACGAGACCGACGATACCGGCCGCATCGAGCATCGGTCGGAGTGCCGTCAGGGCCTCACGCAGATTGGCCTGTCGCTCGCCATTGGCTGTTCCCGTGCCGTCATTCTTCGGAACCAGAACCAGCGCCCGCGAGCCGACCGCCCTTGCATAATCGATCAGCTCGCGGGCTTCCCGCTCGCGTGTCGCGTTCCATTCGTTGAAGCGCTGCAATGCGTTGATCGAGATGATTGCGACGCCATGGCGGGCGGCCGCCTGCTTGATGACATCGGGCTTTGTCCCGTCGAGAATGGCATTGCCGGAGAGATCATTGCGGATCTCCACCGCATCGATGTCGAGCGAGGCGGCAAGTGCAAAGAAATCCTCGATCGAAAGCGAAGGTGCCGCCATATGGTTCAGCGCGAAACGGATGGATGCCATGCGAAATCTCCTCCTCGCTCCTCATGCATGAGAAGCATTATGACTGTCTGATCGAATCTCTACTGGAATTTCACGCTCAAGCCATAGGCCGGGCGGGCACAGACTCTATCATCGCTGATAGATTTTCCGGGACAATGATAGAATTCCATCATCTAGATATTCTCCGGCAGGAAGATCTCGAAGGGCAGAAATGATTGGCCGGGAACGGCAATCTCGCCCTGTTCGAGCGCACCCGTCATCAGTGACACCACTTCCTTGCAGAGTGCTGGCAGCGGCGTGCCGATCGCCATGGTGACGATGCCGTCGGCGAGACCGGCCTTGCTGTCTGCCGTCAGCTCGTTGACGATAAGCACGGTGCGGCCGCCGATCCCCTCTTCGCGAAATGCCGAAATCGCCCCCTCCATGCCACCACCGCAGACATAGAGGCCGACGAGATCGGGGTGTTTCTGCAAAAGGGTCAGCGTCGCCTCATGCGTGATCTCAGGCGTTTCGAGATTGATCAGCGTTTCGACCACTTCGAAGTCAGGCGCTTCCTCGCGGAAATAGGAGCGGAATCCCATCTCGCGCAACTCGTGACCATGAAAACGATGGCTGCCGACAAAGCAGGCCACCTTGCCCGGCCGGCGGGCCGCCTTGGCGATCATCCAGGCTGCGGTGCGCCCAACCTTGCGGTTGTTGACACCGACATAGGCGTCCCTGACGCCGGTCGCGAGATCCGAAAGCAGCGAGAACACCGGAATACCGCGTCCCTTCAGTTCCTCGACAGCAGCTGTGACAGCCGGATAATCCGGGCCGACAAGCGCGACCGCCTGGTTCCTTGCGCCGAGCAGCTTGATCTTTTCGATGATGGCGGCAGGTGTTGCGGCGGACGGATGTTCCACCTGCGTCTGGATGCGCGCGTTGGTCACGTTGCGCGCCGCCGTTTCAATTTCGCGAGCGAAGGCCTGGTAGAAGGGCTGGGTCGGCTTTTGCAGCAAGAAGGCCAGCCGATATTGCGGCAGATCCTCGAAGACGCGCTGCCGGATCAGGCCGACGGCGTGATAGCCGATCGACTGGGCCGCATCATAGACGCGCCGCGCTGTTTCCTCCCGCACCCGATGGCGGCCGTTCAGAACGCGATCGACGGTCGCAACGCTGACGCCGGAGGCTTGGGCGAGATCTGATATGGTCGGGCGACGCATGGTTGGTCCTGATAGTTTTCAGTCATGAATGAAAGCCGTTTCTGATGGCTTTTGAGAGAATATATCAAGCCTGCATTGAGGGCTCCGCGAAGTCAACCTATTCTCCGGACCAAGAGCTGGTGAGGAGGAAAGCATGGCTGGCGAGGCAACAAAGCGGGATTACAGCCTCTTGGGGGCGAGCGGCAGGACGGCGGTCGAAACCGGTCTTGCGGCTGCGGAATGGTATCATACCGATGTTGCCCGCAAGGAGATGAAGGCGCTGATGCAGCGTTCCGACAATCAGGCGATCCGCGACACGGCGCTCTGGCTCGGCAGCATGGCGATCTTTGCCACTCTTGGCATTTATTTCTGGGGCTCGTGGATCGCCGTGCCCTTCTTCCTCGCCTATGGCGTGCTCTACGGCTCGGCCTCCGACAGCCGCTGGCACGAATGCGGCCACGGCACCGCCTTCAAGACGCGCTGGATGAACGATGCCGTCTACCAGATCGCCTGCTTCATGATCATGCGCAATCCGGTGACCTGGCGCTGGAGTCACGCCCGCCACCATACCGACACCGTCATTGTCGGCCGCGACCCCGAGATTGCCGTCATGCGCCCGCCGGATCTCTTCCGTCTGGTTCTCAATTTCTTCGGCATCCTCGATGCCTGGCATGCCGTGATCGACATGATCAGAAATTCGGCCGGCGTCATCAGTGGGGCGGAAAAGACCTTCATCCCCGAGATGGAGCAGCCGAAGGCGATCCGCATTGCCCGTATCTGGCTTGCGATCTACGTCGTCACCATCGCGCTCGCCATCTATATGGGTTCGATCCTGCCGCTGATGCTGGTCGGCCTGCCGCGCCTCTATGGCGCCTGGCATCATGTGCTGACCGGCCTGCTGCAGCATGGCGGGCTTGCCGATAATGTCATCGACCACCGGCTGAACAGCCGCACGGTCTATATGAACCCGATCAGCCGCTTCATCTACTGGAACATGAACTATCACGTGGAACACCACATGTTCCCGATGGTGCCCTACCACGCGCTGCCGAAGCTGCATGCGATGATCAAGCACGACCTGCCGGCGCCCAATCCATCGATCTGGTCCGGCTACCGGGAAATGATCCCGGCCTTCCTACGCCAGCTTCGCAACGAAGACTATTTTCTGAAGCGGGAACTGCCGGCAACGGCGCGGCCCTATCGCGAGGAATTCCACGCCGAACTGGCACCCGCAGCCCAATAGAACAAGATCGAGGGAGGAATAGAGATGAGCGGTAACTGGATCGAAGTTTGCGGCAAGGACGAAATCGACGAGGAGGATGTCATCCGCTTCGACCATGGCGGGCGCACATTCGCTATCTATCGCAGCCCGGACGATGAGTTCTTTGCCACCGACGGGCTCTGTACCCATGAGCAGGTCCATCTCGCCGACGGCCTCGTCATGGAAGAGATCATCGAATGTCCCAAGCATAATGGCCGTTTCAATTACAAGACGGGCGAGGCCAAGGGGGCCCCTGTCTGCGTCGACCTAAAGACCTATCCCGTCAAGATCGAAGACGGCGCCGTCTTCATTGCGATCTGAGGTGCGCCATGGCCCATTTCGTCATCATTGGCGCAGGGGAATGCGGGGCGCGTGCCGCCTTCGCACTCCGGGACAAGGGATTTGACGGCGACATCACGCTTGTGGGTTCCGAGCCGCACACGCCCTATGAGCGCCCGCCGCTCTCCAAGGCCGGCCTTGCCGGTACTGTCGACCCGAAATTCATCGCCGCACGGGAAACCTATGAGGCTGGCACTATTCGCCTCCTGACCGGTGTGACGGCAACCGGTCTCGATGCCGCAGCCCATACCGTCGCCCTGTCCGACAGCAGTCTGCTTGCCTATGACCGATTGCTGCTTGCGACAGGCGCCAGTGCGCGTGCCTTTCCCAATGCTCCGAGTGAAAGCAGCTATATCCGGTCGCTCCGCACACATCATGATGCGGTGACACTGCGCGCGGTGCTGCAGCCTGGCAAACGGCTTGCAGTCATCGGCGGCGGCTTCATCGGCCTGGAGGTCGCGGCAACCGCGCGCCAACTCGGCGCCGATGTCATCCTCGTCGAAGGGCTGGAGCGGGTGCTGAAGCGCGGCGTTCCCGAAGACATCGCCCACCTCGTTGCCGAGCGTCACCGCGCGGAAGGCGTCGATCTGCGCTGCGGTGTCTCCATCGAAACCCTGACGGAGCAGAACGGCAAAGCCGTCATCCGGCTTGCCAACGATGAGGTGGTCGAAACCGATCTGGCGCTTGTCGGCATCGGCGCCCGGCCGAATAGCGAGCTTGCCGAGGCTGCCGGACTTGCGATCGACAACGGCATCGCAGTCGATGACCGGCTGCGTACCTCCGCCCCCGATATTTTCGCGGCCGGCGACTGCTGCTCCTTTCCGCTCGCCCTCTATGGCGGCCGGCGCGTGCGGCTGGAATCCTGGCGCAATGCGCAGGAGCAGGGCACGCTTGCCGCCGCCAATATGCTCGGCGCCGATGAACCGGTTTCCGCCGTGCCGTGGTTCTGGTCGGATCAGTATGAGATGACGCTGCAGATAACAGGGCTTGCCGATGGCGCGGCCAGGCATCTGCGCCGCGATCTCGGCGAGGGGGCCTTCATCCTCTTCCATCTCGATGCCGAAGGTCGGCTCCTTGCCGCAAGCGGCATCGGGCCCGGCAATGCGGTCGCCCGCGACATCCGGCTGGCGGAAATGCTGATTGCCGCACGCGCACATCCCGACCCGGCCGCACTGACCGCCACCAATGTCAAGCTGAAGTCGCTGCTCGCTGCCTGACAGTTTTCAAAGGATAATGCGATGAAGAAACATAATCGCGCCACGGTCGCCGACCTCCTGGCGCTCAAGGGAAAACGCCAGCTCACAATGCTGCGCGTCACCACGCTTGAGGAGGCGGAAGCAGCAGAAAAGGCCGGCATCGACATGGTCTCGGTGCCACCGTTCCTGCTCGGGCCGGTCTTTCGCGAGGCGGCACCGACGCCCTTTGCCGTTCCCGGTCTGGAATATGGCGATCATGTCTCGGCTGAAGAATACATGCGCGAGGCCTTCAAGGCGCTGAAGGCAGGCGGCGATGCCGTCTATTGCGCCGCCAGCCTGCAGACCATCCGCCGTATGCGCGATGAAGGCATTCCCGTCTGCGGCCATGTCGGCCTCATCCCCTCAAAGGCGACCTGGACCGGCGGTTTTCGCGCCGTGGGCAAGACGGCTGCTAGCGCTCTCGATGTCTGGCGCCAGACGAAGGCGCTTCAGGATGCCGGCGCCTTCGCAGCCGAGATCGAGGTCGTCCCCGGCGATGTCGCGGCAGCGATTTCCAACCGCACCTCGATGCTGATGATCTCCATGGGCGCCGGGCGCGGCTGCGACGCGCAATATCTGTTTGCCGATGATGTGCTCGGCACGACCAGAGACCACACGCCGCGCCACGCCAAGGTCTATCGCAACTTCGCAGCCGAACATGACCGGTTGCAACGCGAACGCATCGCCGCCTTCAACGAATTCGCCGAGGATGTCCGCTCCGGCGCCTATCCGGAAAAGCGCCATCTTGTCCGCATCGAAGAAGCCGAGTTGCGCAATTTTCTGCATCGGCTGGAGGCAGAGGGCTAGCGCCCGCTTTCAATTCAGAGGCGTATCGCGAAGCCGTGCTTCCACATCCATGCGCTTGTGCAGGATACGGACGATACCTGTCCGGCCACCCTCGAGCCTGCGATAGAACAGGAAGTGCGCGTTGACGGCGAGCTTGAAGATACCCGGCCAGATATCATCGACGGGCCTTCCGCTCCGCGCGCCTATCCCCAGCGCTTCACAGGCCTTGCGGATATCGTCGATATAACGATCCGCCTGCTCCTGACCCCAGTTTTCGAAGGTGTAATCCCAAATCATGTCGAGATCTGCGACGGCGGCCCTGGAAAGGAGGTAGCCTTTCATTTCGTCCGGGTCCGGCGCTTACCGTCAAGGAATCTATCGAAATCGAAATCTTCGGCCTCGCCGCTATCGATGCCGGCGCTGATCGCATCGCGCAGCGCTTTTACTTTCGCCTCATGCTCTTCCAGAAGCCGCAGGCCTGCCCGGATGACTTCGCTTACCGAACCGTATCGGCCTTCGACGACCTGCCGTTCGACGAAGCCAGCAAAATGATCGCCCAAGGCGATGGACGTGTTCTTCGACATGAGAGCCTCCTGAGTTGGTACCAATATATACCAAAATTTGGTAATTCCCAATTCGGCGCGTGTTTCTTTGTTGGGGAGGGTGTAGGCCCATCATTGGCATCGTTTGCGCCCTATGTCAGAGAATAGATCTATCAGAAACAGATTCTCAGGCGCTGGTGACGATAGGCTTTGCACATGCGGAACTGATCGCGGTTCTCGTCGCGGTGACGGGGGATGAGCCGCGCGTCATGACGATCCAAAGTGGCGATGCGCTGCCGTCGGGGCCTTTTGAAATGGGCCATCGCACGCTACAATCGGGCCTGCGTGAATGGATCCAGGAGCAGACCGCCCATCCCGTCGGCTTCCTCGAGCAGCTTTACACCTTTGCCGATCGTGACCGGAACAATGATATCCAGGGCGGTCGCACCATATCGATCAGCTATCTTGGCCTCGTCAATGAGCAGTCGGGGGCCGGGCGGCCGGGCTGGCATGGCTGGTATGAATATTTCCCCTGGGAGGACCATCGCGACGGGCGCCCCGTCATCCTCGGTGAACTGATCGCGCGCCTGCGTCTCTGGGCCGATGCCGATCCTGTCCGGCGTGAATATCGGCATCGCCGCGCCGACTTTACGTTCGGGCTCGACGGCGGCGGCTGGAACGAGGATCTGACGCTGCAGCGGTATGAACTGCTCTATGAGGCCGGACTCGTCGCAGAAGCCGGCGCCAGCAAGGACGACAATCTCGGCCGGCCGATGTTTGCCGATCATCGCCGGATTCTGGCGACCGGCATTGCAAGACTTCGCGCCAAGATCAAATACCGCCCCGTCGTCTTCGAACTCATGCCCGAAAGCTTCACGCTTCTGCAGTTGCAGCGCGCCGTCGAGGCGCTCGCCGGCCTGACCCTGCACAAGCAGAATTTCCGCCGCCTGATCGAACAGCAGGAACTGGTGGAGGAAACGGGCGGAGCGACAAGCGAGACCGGCGGCCGGCCGGCCAAGCTTTTCCGCTTCCGCCAGACCATTCTCGAAGAGCGCGCGCTCGCCGGAACGAAATTACCGCTCTCCCGCAATTGACATATGCTCACAGTGAGAATATCTCTTTGCGCATGATATGCTCAAATCGAGCATAATTAATGGAGCCGGCCATGAACCATCTTGTATCCGCGTCTTCCCTCTATGATCGCGTCAGCCGCGTCATTCCGAAAGCCGAATGGATGATGTTCCAGGACGATGTCGACGCGATCCTGGAACTGAAGCACAAGCGCAATGCCGTTATCCTCGCGCATAACTACCAGACGCCGGAAATCTTCCACGGCGTGGCCGATATTGTCGGCGACAGCCTGGCCCTGGCGCGCAAGGCGATCGAGGTGGATGCCGACGTGATCGTGCTTGCCGGCGTGCATTTTCATGGCCGAGACGGCAAAGCTTCTGAACCCGGAAAAGACGGTGCTGATCCCCGATCTCGGCGCCGGCTGTTCGCTGGCGGATTCGATCACGCCCGAGGATATCGCGCTGTTGCGCCAGGCCCATCCGGGCGTGCCTGTCATTACCTATGTCAACACCTCGGCCGCAGTCAAAGCCGCCTCGGATATCTGCTGCACCTCGGGCAATGCCAAGCAGGTGGTCGAATCCCTTGGCGTACCGCGCGTGCTGATGATCCCGGATGAATATCTTGCCCGCAATGTCGCCAGGGAAACCGATGTCGAGATCATTGCCTGGCACGGGCATTGCGAAGTGCATGAGCTCTTCACCGCCGACGATGTGCGCCAGCTTCGCGAAAACCACCCTGGCGTGACGGTGCTTGCCCATCCCGAATGCCCGCCTGATGTCGTTGCGGAGGCCGATTTTGCCGGTTCCACCGCCGTCATGTCCGATTATGTCGGCGAAAAGAAGCCCGCCCGCGTCGTGCTGCTGACCGAATGCTCGATGAGTGACAATGTCGCCGTGCATCATCCTGATGTCGAGTTCATCCGGCCCTGCAATCTCTGCCCGCATATGAAGCGCATCACGCTTTCCAACATTCGCGCGGCTCTCGAAGAGAACCGCCATGAAGTGACGGTCGATCCGGCGATTGCCGTCGCAGCTCGCCGCGCTGTCGAGAGGATGCTGTCGATATGAGCGATATTGCCGACCAACTTGCAGGCCGCCCCGTCATAGTCGGCAGCGGCCTTGCCGGACTGATGACGGCGCTGACGCTTGCGCCCGAGCCCGTTGTCATTGTCACTCGCGCTGCTCTCGGCGCTGAAACGTCGAGCGCCTGGGCCCAGGGCGGCATAGCCGCCGCGCTCGGCGCCGATGACAATGCCGAACTGCATCTGGCCGATACGCTTGCTGCCGGTGACGGGCTCTGCGACCCCGCCATTGTTGCCGGCATCGTCGCTGAGGCGCCGGCTGCGATCACCGCACTGGAACGGGCGGGGGTCCGTTTTGACAAGGCGGGAGATGGCAGCTTTTCGCTCGGGCTGGAGGCTGCCCATAGCCGCCGCCGCATCGTGCATGCGCAAGGTGACGGCTCGGGTGCGGCGATTGTTCGTGCGCTGGTCGAAGCCGTCATCTCCACACCCTCCATTACAGTGCTCGAGGGGTTGGAGGCGCGCCGCATCCTGACGGATGAGGACGGCGTCATCGGCCTCCTCTGCGTCGGCGAAAATGGCGCCACTATTCTGCCGACACGGCGCATCGTACTCGCCACCGGCGGCATTGGCGGTCTCTATGAAGCGACAACCAATCCGACCGGCAATTTCGGGCAGGGCATCATGCTTGCAGCCCGCGCCGGGGCTGAGCTTGCCGACATGGAATTCGTGCAATTCCATCCGACGGCGCTCGATTCCCGCCGCCGTCCCCTGGCGCTCGTCAGCGAAGCAGTCCGCGGCGAAGGTGCGGTACTCATCAATGAGCATGGCGAACGCTTCATGGCCGGCATTGCCGGTGCGGAACTTGCGCCGCGCGATGTCGTGGCCCGCGCCATCAGTGCCGAACTCGCCCGTGGCGGCAAAGTGTTTCTCGACGCGCGTAGAGCCCTTGGCGATCGTTTCGCCACGCGTTTTCCGGTTATCGACGCACTCTGCCGGGAGGCTGGCATCGATGCCGCGTCCCAGCCGATCCCGGTGCGGCCTGCCGTCCACTATCACATGGGCGGAGTTGCAACCGATGCCGTCGGTCGCAGCTCATTCGCCGGGCTCTGGGTTGTGGGCGAAGCCGCCTCCACCGGCCTGCACGGGGCGAACCGGCTCGCCAGCAATTCTCTGCTGGAAGCAGCCATCATGGGCATGCGGGCGGCGCGCGACATTCTTGCGACCCCGGTTGCAAAATCCTCGACAGCCGAGATTACAGGGATGCTGCCTGCGGCAACCGACCCTTCGCTTGTCAGGCCAATCGTCTCACGCCATCTCACCGTACTGCGCAATGCGGGCGCCATCCATGGCGCCGTCGCAAGCCTGCTGCCGCTCGCAGAAAACGACGGGCCGGCCTCGGATCCGGCGGTCGTCGCGCTGCTGATTGCCGTCTTCGCCAGCCTTCGGGCGGAATCGCGCGGGGCGCATGCCCGCACGGATTTCCCGCTGAAACGGGCGGAAGCCGTGCGGCACAAGTTGACACTTGCCGATGCCTTGGAAATTGCCCGGGCGACCGCCTCCCATCCCCTTGCAAGGAGTGCCTGAGATGAACCTCGCTTCCCTTCCGCGCGTCATTGTCGAGCCGCTGGTGCGCGCAGCCCTCGCAGAAGACCTCGGCCTTGCCGGCGATATCACCTCTGCGGCCGTCATCCCCTTCGATCATCGCTCGACAGTCGTCATGGCCGCCCGCCAGCCGGGTGTGGTCGCCGGTCTCGATGCCGCAGAGCTTGCCTTCCAGCTCGTTGATCCCGCCATTATGCTTCGCCGGCATCTGCCCGATGGTGCGGCCGTGGAACCGGGCAGCGTGATTGCCACCATTGAAGGGCCGTCGCGCGGCCTTTTGACGGGCGAACGCACTGCCCTGAATTTCCTCGGCCATCTCTCGGGCATCGCCTCGGTGACGGCCGGCATCGTCACAGCGATCCGCGACACGAAAGCCTCGGTCGTCTGCACCCGCAAGACGACACCAGGTCTGAGAGCGCTCGAAAAATATGCCGTGCGGGCCGGCGGCGGTATGAACCACCGCTTTGCGCTCCACGACGCCGTGCTGATCAAGGACAATCACGTCGCCATTGCCGGCAGCGTTTCGGAAGCCATTCGCCGCGCCAAGGCCGGTGTCGGCCATATGGTCAAGATAGAAGTGGAGGTCGATACGCTCGACCAGCTGCACGAGGCAATGGGCGAGGGGGTCGATGCCGTCCTCCTCGACAATATGACGCCTGATCAGCTGCGCGAGGCCGTCAGGATCGTCGCCGGTCGGGCGATCACCGAGGCCTCCGGCCGCGTCACACCGGCAACGGCACCGGCCATTGCCGCCTCTGGCGTCGACCTGATCTCGGTCGGCTGGCTGACCCACAGCGCCCCGGTTCTTGATATCGGCCTCGATTTTGTCGAAGCCACTGCCGAAAGCGCGATACCCCTGCGCCGGGTTGCCCAGGCATTCTAGGAGCGCTCAGCTTTCCAGGATCTGAAACCGTGAGGATGATCTGGTAGCCGGTTCCGGCCGGCTGCCATCAGTGCGAATTTGCGCCCGTGTTGTCTCCGAACCGTTGTCAGGACTTCCCCGAAATCCATCAGCGTTTTTCGCTGGACACAGCCCCGGCCTATTGCAAAGCTTCGTGAGCCCGCTGGAGGAGTGAGGCGAATTGGAGGAAATAGATTTGCAAAAACATGATGTTATTCCGTTGATGGGATTTGGCACGTTTGGGCGCAACGGCAAGGAGGGTATCGATGCAATCCTGTGCGCGCTCGAAACCGGCTATCGGCACCTGGATACTGCGCAGACCTATGACACCGAATTCGAAGTCGGCGAAGCGCTGCGCCGTTCGGGCCTTGGTCGAGACGAGTTTTTCCTGACGACGAAGATTTCGACCGATAATTTCGGCCCCGGGGCGCTCGTCCCGTCGCTGGAAAAGAGCCTTGAAGCGCTGAAGGTCGATCAGGTGGACCTGACGCTGATCCACTGGCCATCGCCCAACGGCCGCATTCCGCTCGAGGTCTACATAACCCAGATCGCCGAGGCGCAGGCCCGCGGCCTGACGAAGCTGATCGGCGTCTCGAATTTCACGATCGCCCTTCTCGAAGAAACCGAAGCCCTGCTCGGCAAGGGAAAGGTCGCCAACAACCAGTTCGAGCTTAACCCGATCCTGCAGAACAAGAAGCTCGCAAACTATTGCCGGGAAAAGGAAATCCTCGTTACATGCTATCTGCCGATCGCCCGTGGCCTTCTATCCGACGAACCGGTGCTGCGCGCAATCGGTGAACAATACGATGCCACACCGGAACAGGTGGCGATCGCCTTCGAACTTGCCAAGGGCTATTGCACCATCCCGACATCGGGTCGGCCGGAGCGCATTCGCTCGAACTTCAAGGCAAGTTCGATCAGGCTTTCTGCCGAGGAAATCGCCCGCATTGAGACGATCGACCGCAATCACCGCGTCGTCGACCCAGACTGGGGTCCGAAGTGGGATTGATCTCGCGCACCAGTCGAAGCGTGCCTGCCCGCCGTCCACGGCCTGCCCCTTGACGCCGATCCTTCGTCGATCCTCTCCAGCCGATGTTCGGAAAGATGCTGGTAGGTGGTGAGCTAGCCGCCGTAGACATCTCGCGGGACCTCTCCCGCCTTGCCCTCGGCCGTCACGACATAATCACGCGTCGCCTCCCGCGCCCTCGAGACGGCATCCGTAAGCCGGCCTATAAAAGCGACAGCCTACTTCGGCGCCTCTGCCGGGCGGGGATTTTCCAGTGCAGGGGCTATGAGGACGAGGTCGTCAAGCTCAAGCCCGGCTATCTGTTTCTGGCGGATGCTCATGCCCGCCGGCTTGTCCGCCGCTACGGCACAAAGCTACGGCCCGGCAATGCCGCAAATGTCGACGATCTCGGCCGACTGTTCGGATCGGACCTCTACGAACCGGGGTCTGCTACCTGATCGATCTGTCATGAATGGCACGTTTCCGCTGGCAAGTTTTATCGCGGGGGAAACCGCGCCTTGTTCAATGTCACCAGAGCGGCGGGACTTGACGAAACGTGGGCGTAGCGGCGATGCGCACGGCTGGACGATGCACCGATATGAGACGCTGTCTCATGCCCATATGCAGTATTCGTAAAGTCTGTTGGGAGCCAGACACCGGCCGGAGCGTAAATATTCGATGAAAATCTTGCTCGGGCGAAGCAAAAGCGCTTCCAGTTGCTCGCTATTCACTCTAACATCAGGTGATCGGCCGGTCTGTTTCAGGCGTTCCGGCTTTTGAAGGTGAGAACCGTGATGGACGGGTCAACCGGGGAAGTGAAAGCGAACAGATTATGTCTGCTCGGCAGGCCGCGATTGCTGGCAGCCGGGACCGAGCTTCCTTTGCCCGAAAAGTCCTACTTCCTCTTGGCAATGTTAGCGCTGTCGTCGGAGCCGTTGGTCGACCGAGAAACCATTCGATGCCAGCTCTGGCAATCCGAGCTTCCTGAAAAACGAGCCGGCAGCCTCCGCCAACTTCTGTCGCGCATCGAGCAAAGCATTCCGGAGGGACTGCCGCCACTGCTCATTGCCACGCGCACCCATCTTGGCCTTGCGCCCGGCTGGGAGATCGACCTCAATATCCTCAAGCAGAAGGATATGCTGGAACCGGATCAAAGCGGTATCCTGCTCGGTGAGCTGCTTGAAAGCGTCAAGTCCCCGACACAGGGTGCCGAGGACTGGTTAACCTTCGAGCGGCAGCGCGTCGACGAAGCGCGTTCGGCGCATCTTGCCCGTATTCTGGAAAATCAAGGTGAGTGGTCGGACGAGGAGCGCATCGCTTTTGCCAAGCGCCTGATCGAGCTTGACCCCGCCAACGAGGTCGCGTGCCGGGCACTGATGCGGGCCCATGCCCGTATGAACGACCTGCCGGCAGCGCGTCAGGCCTATCTGAGATATCGCAGCCAGCTCAAAGATGATTTTGATATTGAGCCGGACGAAACCACAACAGCGCTCGCCCGCGAACTGGGTATCTTGTCGGCTGCCCAGCCGGCGGCAGCCGAACATCCGCGTTCGGCGTCGGAATTGCTGATCGATCCGACAGGCCAGCCGCGCATCGTCATTCTGCCTCCCGAAAGCATCCTCACTGATCCGCTGATGGAACGTGTTGGCCGGGCGCTGCTCGAAGATGTTACGATCGGACTGAGTCAGCAGCGCGGCTTCAAGGTGATTGCGGCTCATACGAGTCTGGAAATGCTGAGCCGGGCGCTCGATCCGGCGCGCTCGACCGTCGGCCCCCTCGACCTGTCCTTCGACTACGCCGTTTATGTGACGATCCAGAACAGAGACGAAGACGTCTACGCAACCTGCCGGCTGACGCGCACGGCGACCTCCGAAGTGCTCTGGGCAGTCGAAATTCCTTTTGCGATGCAGAAGATCAGCGAGGCGTTCAGCCAGCTCACCCGACGCATCGTCATGACGCTTGCCGATACGATCGAGCGTTATGAACTGGCGATGCCGCTCGGCGACGTACCGGCGTCCGCCTACCGCCTCTATCTGGAGGGCAAGCGTCTAATTTCACAGACAGACCTGCAGCACCTGCGCCAGGCGCGTAAATGGTTCAAGTCGGCGCTCAGCCGGTACGAACATTTCTCGCCGGCTCATGCCGGCATGTCACGTGCGCTCGGCATGGAATGGCTAATCCGCGGGATGCGCGACCGGGACCTGCTGGACGAAGCCTACAGCGCTGCAAGGATGGCGCGGCAAACCGACCCGAACAGCGGCCGCGCCTTCCGTGAACTTGGCTTCGTGGCACTCTACCGACGCCGTTTCGAAGAAAGTCTTGATTCCTTCCAGCAAGCCCAGGATCTCAATCCCAACGATGCCGATATTCTGGCGGACTTCTCCGATGCGCTTTCCCATGACGGCGATTTCGATCGGGCGCTCGAGCTCAGCCGCGCGGCCTTCAAGCTAAACCCGCTGCCGCCGGACTATTATTACTGGAACCTCGGCGGCATCCACTTCATGCGCGAAGAATATGAAAAGGCGATCGACGCGCTGGAGCCGGTGAAGTCAAAACTAGCAACGGCCCGCCTGCTTGCAGCAGCGCACGCCATGGCGGGCGATGCCACGAAAGCCAAGAACTACGCCCGCGTCGTTTTGGAAAGCTTCCCTGATTTCCGCAGTGAAGAGATCCGTCATTTCGTCCCCGATCGCGATCCGTCATTCACGGATCCGTTGATAAAAGGCCTGCAACTTGCTGGTCTTCCCTGATACAACGCCTTTTAATGAAGCCTGTAACGCTTAAATGACGCAGGCAATGTTCTTTTCGAATGGTTAACGGCGGCAAGCCGCCCAATCATTTGGAGAGAGATCATGAAAACCGTTGAAACCAACGCTGCAGCCCAGGCCCCCGCACTCCGTTTCTCCGCAGCTGCCAAAGCAGCCGTGAAGCAGGATGAACTCATCGTTTCGGCAAATGGCCTTGAAAGCCTGACGCATGCGCTGAGGTTCCGCTAAGGATTTATCAGCATGTCTGCTTTGGCCGACGTCGAAACGCTTGCCGCTGATCTCGACAGAGCATCGGCAGGCGTCAACAGCTATCACGACCGGTCGATGACACCGGCGCAGACGTTCGCGGCGATCCGGCCTCATCTGCGCGAATTCGGCATCACTCGCGTCGGACTGCTGACAGGCCTTGACGTGCTGAATATTCCCGTTGCCTTCGCCACGAGGCCGAACAGCCATACGCTGTCGGTTTTCCAGGGCAAGGGTATCGACAAGGAAGCGGCGATGACCTCGGCGGCCATGGAGGCGATCGAGACCCGCATCGCCGAAATTGCCCCTGCCGACCTGACGCTTGCCAGCGTCGAAACCATGAGGGCCGAGCGGGCCACGATCATCGACCTCGACAGTGTCGCGCGTTGCGCGCCTGAAGAGATCGGCAATGGCCAGATTGCCTGGTGCTCCGGCCTCGATCTGCTGTCAGGTAGCACTGCTTTTGTGCCCTGGTGGCTTGTCGGCCTCGACCATCGTGGCGAGCGTCCGCCGGGCTTTGAACAGTCGAGCGATGGGCTTGCCTCTGGCAATACGCCGGCGGAAGCCGTGCTGCATGGTCTATGCGAACTGGTCGAGCGTGATGCCTGGGCGCTGACCCAGCTCAAGTCGCCCGAACAGCTAAAACAGAACCGCGTCGATCCGCTTGCCTTCGGCGATGCGGTCATCGACGTGATGGTTGATCGGATTCGCCAGGCCGGCATGCGCCTCTTGCTAATCGACATGACCACCGATATCGGCATTCCCGCCTTTCTCGCCGTCATTATTCCCGGCAATCTCTCCGATCGCGTCGATGCCCGGTGGACGCAGGTCTGCGGCGGTTGCGGCTGCCACCCCGATCCGATCCGCGCTGCCCTTCGCGCCATTACCGAGGCGGCCCAGAGCCGGTTGGCGGCCATTGCCGGCAGCCGTGACGATTTCTCGCCGAAGATCTACCAGCGGATCGACCGCAGCGCCGGCATGCGCCAGGTCGTCGATCTCTGCAACGATGATGCGGCTCTGAAACCCTTCCCGATACGCCCGCAACGCCCGGCGACGATCCAGGATACGATCCGCCACATTGCCGGCCGGCTGAGGGCGGCCGGCATTACCCAGATCATCGCCGTGCCGTTCCCGCATCCAACCCTTCCGGTTTCGGTGGTGCGCGTCATTGTGCCGGGCCTTGAGGTCGATATCAGCGGCCAATATATCCAGCTTGGCCTGCGCGCCGTCAACGTCATCAGGGAGGCTGCGGCATGAAGGTCCTCTTCGTCGGTCCGAGCCTTGCGAGCGAGATTGCAGATGCCCGAAAGCAGCATCCTGATGTCGATTTCCGTGCGCCGGCGGCCTGCGGCGACATTCTGAAGGCGGTCCATGAAGGGGCGACGGCGATCGGTCTGATCGACGGCTATTTTGGCGACCTGCCATCCGTGTGGCACAAGGAAATCCTCTTTGCGCTAGAAAATGGCGTTGCCGTTGCTGGCGGATCCAGCATGGGGGCGTTACGCGCTGCCGAGTGCTGCGCCTTCGGCATGGTCGGCATCGGCTCGATCTTCGAAGACTACGAATCCGGTAGGCTTCTCGACGATGAGGCGGTAGCGCTCGTCCATGCGCCGCAGGAGCTCGGCTGGCTGCCGCTTTCCGTTCCTTGGGTCGATTTCGAGCCGACGATTGAAGGCCTGCATGCGAAGGGCGAAATTACCGTCAGCGAGCGCAAGAAGCTGCTCCTTGCCGGGCGTTTCCTGCATTTCTCCGAACGCACCTACGCCAAGGTGGTTGAAGAGTCCCACTTTGCTCGCAAACCGCGGCGCGAACAGATCCTGACCGTGATTCGCGCCAATCGCGTCGAACGTAAGCGGGCCGATGCAAGGCTGGTGCTGGAATGGCTGCAAAAGGGAGAGTTTGCGTCAACGAAACGTGACTGGAGCTTTGCTGCGACCTCGCATTTCGAGCTGCTGCAAGTCGAAGTCACGCAACAGATGCGGCCTGTAACGCTCGAATAACGGTTCCAAGCCCAAGGTATCTCGCGTGGGGATATGACTGTTGTCGAGGGCGAAAACGATGTTCGAAAAAAGGGATCAAGAGGTAAGCAGGGAATACGCAAGACTCTTCCGACTGCTGTCTGCAGCCAAGGAGGAAGCTGAAAAACTTCAGCTGCGCAATCTCATGCACCTGACAAACATGGCGTTGCTGCAGGTGGTCATCGATTGGGATGGCATCGATCCGGATAGGGAACTCGATGCAAACCTCGAACAACTCCTGGGCAGCAAAGCCAAGATCGCAATGAAGGACGCTGGCGAAAATCTGATCGTGATCGATCGCCATTAGCCCTGATAGGGGCGCGACGGAGCGCTAAAAAATCAGTTCGACGTGCTATTCGGCAGCGTCGATTTCCGTTTGCTCGGTGGTGGCAATTGCCTGGACGAGCTTGAGGATTTTCTTGCGAAGCTGCTCGTTCTTGATCGAGAAGAAAGCAGCGTTTAGCTGGACGCCTTCACGCGAAATGACGAATTCTTCGCTCGGAGCGGGATTATCGTTCGCGTTGGCGGCAGGCGCCGTCAGGTCATCGAAAAAGGTCCTGACATCGACGCTGAGTGCGCCGGCGATTTCGACGAGCATGCTCGCAGAAACGCGGTTGGAGCCCTTTTCGTATTTCTGGATCTGCTGGAAGGTCACGCCAACGCGATCGCCCAATTCCGTCTGGGAAACCTTTCTCAGCAGTCGCTGTATACGGATCGTCTTGCCGACATGAACGTCCACGGAATGCGGTTCTTCTTTCATCTGATATTCCCTCCTGCGAAAACCGGGCCGAAAACTTTACGAGGCCCGCAACAACAACTTTTAGCCGAGTTAGTTCAACCTAGCAATTGTTTGGATGTAGTTTAGGTTGGATCAAAACATCGCGCCATCCGAGAGCCCCTACGGATTGCACGCCGCGACAGATCACTTCAAACGAGAATCTGGAAAAATTGAACTCTGGAAGGGCGTGCAGCGGGCGAAATTCAGAGCGTCCACAGACGCTGCGCATTGTCGTGAAGGAGCCTCGCGCGCTCCGTTTCCGCAGTGCCTGATAATATCGCCTGGGTGGCCGCGACCCAGGTGGAAAGCCCGTTTGCCAGCGTGCAGACCGGCCAGTCGCTCCCCCAGACCACACGATCCCAGCCGAAGCTTGCTATGACGTGCTCGATATAGGGCCGCAGGTTTTCCGCCGTCCAGGCTGCCGGATCGGCATTGGTGACGATGCCGGAAATTTTGGCGACGACATTCGGCCGGCGGGCGATTTCGGTTATACCGCGGCTCCAGGGCTCGAAGGCGTTCGACTTGATATCCGGATTGCCGCAATGGTCGAGGATGAACTGCACATCGGGTGCAGCGTCAGTGAGCGCCGCCACCTTGCCGACCTGATGCGGCAGCGTGCAGAGATCGAAGGTCAGGCCGGTGCCGGAAAGCCTTCTGACATTCTCGCGGAAGAGTGCAGCTTCCGAGACATCGTCTGGCACCACATGCAGCACACGCCGGAAGCCCTTGACGAAGGGATCGGCCTTCTGTCGCTCCAGATAGGCGGCAAAACCGTCTTCTTCCGGCCGGCAGGAAACGATTGCACCGGCCACCAGGTCGCCGAGGCGGCTGACATAGTCGGTTTCGGCCTGCATGATCACCGGATCGACATCCACCTCCATGTGCAGAACCTTGGTGATGCCGCAGCGCTTGGCCTCGGTCGCATAGGTCTCATAGAGAAAATCGCGGTCGAGAGCAGGCACGTTCGCGAGCCAGGGATAATGCAGCGCCGACCGGTCGATGACATGCAGATGTGTATCGATGAACACGCTCTTCTCCTCCAGAGGTTGGCAGCAACCTATGCCTGGTGAATGGATTGTTCAAATAAAAATTCGGCCGGCCTTAAGCCTGCACGGCAATCGTTGCGCCGGCGAGCGCCGAGAGTTCAGCGGCCGTCTTCTGCACCATGCCGATCGCCTGAGTGATGTCGGGTGCAGCCGGCGCATTCACCAGCGCGATATAGGGGCAGGTCAGCGCCGCAATGCCGCGCCCGTCCGGCCCGAGGATCGGTGCAGAGAGATTATAGACACCGGCCGTCTGGGCACTTGCCATCATCTCATAGCCGCGCTCGCGGATCTGGTTCAGCCGCTCGTAAAATTCCGCGCCAAGATCGGCGTCTTTGCGGCTGCGCGCATGCTCCGAAATCATCATCTCGCGTTCTTCATCGCTGCGGAAGGCAAGCAGCACATGGCCGGACCCCGTGTCGAAGAGACTGATGTGGGAACCGACGCGGATCGACAGGCCCCAATAGTCCGGCGCCTCCTGCTGGGCGATGACGACGGCAGCGCCCCGGTCGAAGACGGCAAGATGGTTTGCCTGGCGCGAGCGCTGGGCGAGATCGCGCATCAGCGGCGTCGCATAAGAGGCGAGCCGTCGCACCGGCGCATGTAACTGCGCCAGGCCGAAGAGTTTCAGGGTGAGAGAATAACGGTCACCATCGAGCCGCGTCACGTAACCTCGCTTCACGAGACGATCGAGCATGCGGTAGAATTCATTCGGGCTGCGCTCCAGCCGCTTGGCGATTTCCGCCTGCGTCAGGCCGCTGTCGACGCCGGCCAGAAGTTCGAGAATATCAAGACCCTTGTCGAGCGCCGGAGCGCGATAGCGATCTGACTCTTCGGTCTCCATTCTTCCCTCCTGTGAATATCATTCTGCATATACGCAGACGGGCGGACGGAAAAGAGAAAGTTCGCGCTTGACCACGATGCAATCGTCTGTTTGTCTATAAACAGACAAATCAAGGGTGAGGATGTTGTTCGGCGTAGGTCTTACGCCGGACGATCGCAGTTCCCGGAAAGGCTCGCCAAGGCGAGACAAAAATAAGATAACGGGAGAGGGAGGAGGCCATGCAGCGCGTGGATATCGTGATTGTCGGCCTGATGCGACGTCGCCTGAGAGCGCGCGCAACCGGGTGCGGCCTTTCTCCCGACCAATCCTTTTGAGATCGACTTCAAGTATCACCGCCAGTGCGGGAAAATCCCCAGAGAGGCCATGACATGACAAGCAATCTTTCCGGCAAGACCGTTCTCATCACCGCAGCCGGTCAGGGCATCGGCCGCGCGACGGCGCTTGCCTTTGCCGCAACTGGCGCCAAGGTGCATGCGACCGACATCAATACCGACGCCCTCGCGACCCTGGCGGCAGAGAACAATATCTCCACCCATAAGCTGAACGTGCTCGACGAGGATGCGGTCAAGACGCTGGTGGCCGGGATCGGCGCTGTCGACGTGCTCTTCAACTGCGCAGGCGTCGTCCATAACGGCTCGGTGCTGGAGATGCCGGACACCGATCTGGAATTTGCTTTCGATCTCAACGTCAAGGCGATGATCCGCACCATCCGTGCCGTGCTGCCGGGCATGCTGGAACGCAAGGACGGTTCCATCATCAACATGTCTTCGGTCGCCTCAAGCATTAAGGGCGTGCCGAACCGCTTCGCCTATGGCGTGACCAAGGCCGCCGTGATCGGGCTGACCAAATCGGTCGCCGCCGACTACGTGACGCAAGGTATCCGGTGCAACTGCATCTGCCCCGGCACCGTGGAAAGCCCCTCGCTGCAGGACCGCATGCGCGCTCAAGGCGACTACGACACTGCGCGCGCCGCCTTCATCGCCCGCCAACCGATGGGGCGCCTCGGCACGCCGGAGGAAATTGCCGGTCTCGCCGTTTATCTCGCCGGTGCGACCTATACTTCCGGCCAGGCCTACGCCATCGACGGCGGCTGGACGATCTGAGCTTTCGCATGGCCAGCATCTTTCGAACGAAGGATGCTGGCCCCCAAAGGGAAGAATATCATGACCCGCATCACCGATATCAGAGTTTTCGACCTTCGCTTTCCCACCTCGCAAAGCCTCGATGGTTCCGATGCGATGAACCCGGATCCGGATTATTCCGCTGCCTATGTGATCCTCGAAACCGACAAGCACGGCCTTGCCGGCCACGGCCTGACCTTCACCATCGGCCGCGGCAACGACATCTGCTGCGCGGCGATCGAGGCGATGCGGCATCTGGTCGTCGGCACCGAGCTTTCGGATGTGCTGGCCCATCCCGGCAAATATTGGCGGCATCTGACCAGCGACAGCCAGCTTCGATGGATCGGTCCTGAAAAGGGCGCGATCCATCTGGCAACCGGCGCAATCGTCAACGCCGTCTGGGATCTGCTTGCCAAGGAGGCCGGCAAACCGGTCTGGCGCCTCGTTGCCGAAATGCCGGCCGAAGTGATCGCCGATATCGTCGACTACCGCTACCTCACCGACGTGCTGACGCGCGACGAGGCGATCGCCATCCTCAGACAGGCCGAGCCCGGCAAGGCTGCGCGTATCGCGACGCTCGAGAAAGAAGGTTATGCCTGCTACACGACCTCGGCCGGCTGGCTCGGCTACGAGGACGAGAAGCTGCGCCGGCTCTGCCAGGAGGCGATCGATGCCGGTTTCAACCATATCAAGATGAAAGTCGGCCGCGATCTGGAGGATGATATCCGCCGCTTGAGGATTGCCCGCGAGGTGATCGGTCCAGACCGTTACCTGATGATCGACGCCAACCAGGTCTGGGAGGTCGGCCAGGCGATCGACTGGGTCAAGCAGCTTTCCTTCGCCAAGCCCTTCTTCATTGAAGAGCCGACAAGCCCCGACGATGTCGCCGGCCATCGCAAAATCCGCCAGGGCATTTCCCCGGTGAAGGTTGCGACCGGCGAGATGTGCCAGAACCGTATCATGTTCAAGCAGTTCATCGCCGAGGGTGCGATCGACATCGTGCAGATCGATTCCTGCCGCATGGGCGGGTTGAACGAGGTGCTGGCCGTGCTGCTGGTCGCCGCCAAATTCGGCCTGCCGGTCTGGCCGCACGCCGGCGGCGTCGGGCTCTGCGAATATGTGCAACACCTGTCCATGATCGATTACGTGGCGGTGTCAGGCACCAAGGATGGCCGCGTCATCGAATATGTCGACCATCTGCATGAACATTTTCTCGACCCCTGCATCATCAAGGATGCCGCCTATATGCCGCCGACCCGGCCCGGCTTCTCAATCGAGATGAAGCCGGCCTCGATTGCCGACTACACATTCAACGGCTAGGGCGGGCGGCATCACGTCTTCTCGGCTGCCCGCTGGGGATAGAGCATGCCAGTCATTGCGGAAACATCCTGGATCCTTTATAAGATTGATCCACGAGGATGGGCTTGAAAGAGCCCATTTCGGATGCTTCGGCAGGGTATTTGGCGTGTTCCTAGCGCGCTGTTTTTTCTCACATCTTTGATCGAAACGGAATCAAATACGCAGATTGATTCCGCCACACCCCTGTTCGATTTTGGCACGCCCAACCATCGACAAAGGGGTGTCAGACAGCCTTTCGATCAATCCGCGTTCCTGAGGCATGATCTCGTCTTCGGGATTTCGAAACAAAGGCGCCCTTCGCCTTCGTCGATGCCCGCAGAGGATTGCGGCAATAAGGCCCTCGCGCCTTTCGTCATCAGATCCTTTGCCGGCAAAGATTAGGAATCGGTAATAGCTGATTCTTCTCAATGGGATGCGGCAGGGACCGTCTGCCGGATCAAAACATAGGCTTTGGCGTATCGATAACAAAAATGATGAGAGGATGGCACAGCTTTGCAAGGCGAATCGGATTTCTGTTAACTGACGGAGATATCAGGGGAAATTGTAATCCTTCTGTCGTAAACTCGTGATCGTGACCGCCGCCGCTAAAGCCTTGTTCTGCCGGAGTACCTTGCCAGAATCGCTGCGATCGGTAATCGTCACGGATAAACAGCCGTTTCTGGTGTTTTTCCGTGATGAAAGATTAGAGCGTGAGCAAGCCACAAAGGACTTCTCGGACCCTTCAGCGTAGCGTCGATGAGACGATCGGCGCCCATGCGTCGACGATCAGTTCGCAGTTGCAGGCGATCAGCGAAGCCCTGTTTCCGCCGACTGCGAGCAAGACCCTGCGCCGCTTTACCTCCGGCGAGGCGGCCAAGCTGATCGGCGTTTCGGATTCGACCTTGCGGAAGATGACGCTTGCCGGCGAAGGCCCGCAGCCCGATGTCGGCAGCAATGGCCGACGCCTCTATTCCTTGCGTCAGCTCAATGAACTGCGCGCCCTGCTAGCCGCCTCCGCTCGTGGGCGTGAGGCGCATGACTTCCTGCCGCGCCGCAGGCAGAACGAACATCTTCAGGTCATCGCAGTCACCAACTTCAAGGGTGGATCGGGCAAGACCACGACCTCGGTGCATCTTGCGCAATATCTGGCGCTGCAGGGCTACCGCGTGCTCGCCCTCGATCTCGACCCGCAGGCCAGCATGTCGGCCATGCTCGGCGTCATGCCGGAGACGGATGTCCGTTCCAACGAGACACTCTATGCGGCAATCCGCTACGATGAGGAGCGGCGTCCCCTCTCTGAGGTGGTGCGCAATACCTATTTCGATGGCCTGGATCTGATCCCGGGCAATCTCGAACTCATGGAGTTCGAGCATACGACGCCACGCGCGCTGATGCGCGGCTCCCGGGATGGCGAAGGCGTCTTCTTCATGCGTGTCGCCAAGGCGCTCGACGATGTTGGCGAGAACTACGATGTCGTGGTCCTCGACTGCCCGCCACAGCTCGGATACCTGACGCTGAGCGGCCTTTGCGCCGCAACCTCGATGATCGTCACCGTACATCCGCAGATGCTGGACGTGGCTTCCATGAGCCAGTTCCTGCTGATGACGCATGACCTTCTCTCCGTCGTGCGCGAAGCCGGCGGCGAGCTCAATTATGATTTCATTCGTTATCTGCTCACCCGCTACGAACCACAGGATGCGCCGCAGACGAAGGTCGCGGCTCTTCTGCGCAATCTGTTCGACGATCACGTGATGATCAATGCGATGGTGAAATCGGCAGCTGTCTCCGACGCCGGTCTTACCAAGCAGACGCTCTATGAGATCGGACGCGAGAACCTGACACGGTCGACCTATGACCGCGCGATGGAAGCCCTCGATGCCGTCAACGGAGAAGTCGAGACGCTGATCCGGCAGGCATGGGGGCGCACATGACGTTTCCCGAGATCGATATCAACTCCTCAGGCTTCACTGGCAATCACGACCTGTTGGGAGCTCCCAACAATGGCTGCCCCGCTGTGAGCATCTCGCAAAATTTCCTCCATCTGTCGGTAGCCGATGAGCACGTTGGGAGCTCCCAACTGCGTCTTTCCGGCCTGCCCGGATTTGATTGGAAAGGAGAGAATTGATGAGCCGGCGCGATACCGTCAATTCGATCTTCATGCGCAAGGCCGAGACACCGGCGGCGTCGGCCGGCATCGAGAAGAACCCGGACCGAGTGCGCACCGGTGCCGTCTCGGCCATGGGTGCATCGCTTCAGGAGATGACGGAGGCGGCGCGTGCCGCCGGCCGTCTCCAGGCACAGATTTCCTCGGGATTTTCCGTTCTTGAAATCGATCCCTCGGATATTTCCAATTCCTCGATCAGCGATCGTATCCCGGTCGAGCGCGATGCCGACTTCGATGCGTTGGTGACAAGCATTTCCGAACATGGTCAGAAAGTGCCGATCCTGGTCCGTCCCGACCCTGAAACGGAAGGACGCTACCAGATCGCCTACGGTCGTCGCCGACTGCGGGCTGCTGCCAAGCTCGGCCTTAAGGTCAAGGCGATCGTTCAAAGCTTGAGCGATACCGAACTGGTCATTGCTCAAGGTAAGGAAAATCTCGATCGCCAGGATCTCTCCTTCATCGAGAAGGCGCTGTTTGCCTATCGTCTGGAAGAGGCTGGCTACCCCCGAGATGTCATCATGGCAGCGCTTTCGACCGACAAGGCCGATCTCAGCCGTTATATCTCGGTCGCCCGCGGCGTACCGCAGACCGTGATCCTGGCAATCGGCCCGGCACCAAAGGCAGGTCGTGCCCGATGGCTCGCTCTCGTCGAGGCCCTCTCTTCGTCACCGAAGAAAGTCCACTCGATCATCGAGGACGACGCCTTTGCCGATCTCGACAGCGATCAGCGTCTGCAACGTGTGTTGTCGAAAATGGCAGCGCGCGATCAGAAGAAGGTGGCGGGCGATATCTGGAAAACGCGGCAAGGACAGAGGGCAGCGCAAATCGAGCGCTCCGGCAGCAAGACGCGCATCACGTTCGATGAGCGCATGGTGCCTGAATTTGCCGATTATCTCACAACCCGGCTGGATGAGCTCTTCGAAGAGTTCGGCGCCGTCAGGTCACAACGATAACTGTTGGCAGGCTAAGCCGCTGACAAGGATTTGACTGTTAGGAAAAGGAGCCAATAGGCAAAGAAAAAGGCCCCCGAACAAAACATCCGGAAGCCCTCTTCTCTCGTTTAGCACCTAGAGAATCGCACTTCCCGGAATCGCTGTCAAGGTTTTTGAACGCCGTTTTGGCGGGCGCTGATGATTTGCCTTTGTATAAGGTGAACCACGATGGATACGGGATTTGTGACGACGCCTTTCGGGCGGCGGCCAATGTCGCTTGCCTTGATGAGAGGTCAGCTTCAGGCCGAATCAATTAAACCAGATAAGTCCGTCGACAAGTGGAAGGTGTTTCGCGACGTCTGCGAAGCACGTCCGCTGCTCGACATTTCCGACCGCACACTCGCTGTGCTGAATGCCCTTCTCTCCTTCTATCCCGAAAACCATCTCTCCGGTGAGGCGAGCATGGTTGTCTTTCCATCCAACCGGCAGCTGATCGTGCGGGCACACGGCATTGCAGTCACCACGCTGCGTCGGCATCTGGCGGCTCTTGTCGACGCCGGGCTGATCATCCGCAAGGACAGCGCCAATGGGAAACGTTTTGCCCGCCGGAAAACATCCGGTGAACTTGAGGATGCCTATGGCTTCAGCCTGGCGCCGCTTCTTGCCCGCAGCGAAGAACTGGCTGCCATGGCTCAAAGGATCGAAGCCGACCGGACGGCACTCCGGCGCGCGCGCGAGCGGCTGACGATCTGCCGCCGCGATGTCCGCAAACTGATTGATGCCGCAATCGAGGACGGTGTTCCCGGTAATTGGGACGACATCGAGGCTGCTTATGTACATCACCTCGCATACCTTCCCCGCAACGCATCGGCTTCCGATCTCGACAGTATTCGCCTGAACCTCGAAACCCTTCGCACCGACATCGTCAATCTGCTGACGAACTTCGATAATTTCAAAAAATTGAGCGCCAGTGTGGTCCAAAACGAACCGCACATACAGAATTCAGATATAGACTCTCTTGAATTAGAATCCTTACCGACGGCGCAGGCGGAAACACTGCGGGTTACGACCGGGATGGTTCAACCAAACGGACCTCAGAAAATATTTCCTCTTGCCCTCATTCTGCAGGCTTGCCCGCAAATCAGCGATTACGCTCAGGGAGGATCGATCAGGGGCTGGCGAGATTTCGTGACCGCTGCCGTCGCCGTACGGTCCATGCTGGGGATCACGTCAGAGACCTATCAGGCCGCTTGCGAAAGCCTCGGTCGGGAACATGCGGCTGTCGTAATTGCCTGCATGCTGGAACGAGCAAACCATATCAACTCGCCGGGCGGCTATCTGCGTGACCTTACCCGCAAGGGAGCGCGAGGAGAGTTCTCGCTAGGCCCAATGCTGATGGCGCTGGTACGGCAGAATAGCCCGGTTGCACGGAGGGCATGAATTGTCTGAGCAACGAGGATTACGAGCATCATTGACCTTATTTCGATGGAGATGATTTCTCGACAACTACTCCAAGGATTTAGGTGTTTCTCCGGAATGCCTCTAGGACATGAGAGGGCAGGTGTCGGAAATGATCGGCGGATTCATTTCCGCAAGCGCGCGAACTAACTGTGATTTCAGTGACTTAGGTGATGAAATGTTTTGAAGGAAGTGACGCAATTGTTGCCGCAAATGTCTGAGAAACAATGATAAATGCGCTGTAAGGCAAAAAGGTTCGTTGACGTGAATTGTGTGGAGACGATAGGGCAAGGCCGGCCGATGGAGGCCGCATGTACAAAAGAGCGAGGGCTGGCTTGAAGCGGGGAGCGGATATTTTCCTAGTGGTGGTCGCCGGCGTGTTCCTCATCGTACCGATCGTGATCGTCGCGCTTTGGGTGCGCATGACCTCTCCGGGACCGGCGATCTACTGGTCAAATCGCGTTGGGCGTCGCAACCAGATCTTCCGAATGCCGAAATTTCGCAGTATGCGGATTGATACGCCGACGGTCGCCACACATCTGCTCGACGACCCCTCCCGCTATCTGACGCCGATCGGAGCATTTCTGCGCAAGTCGAGCCTCGACGAACTACCGCAGCTCTGGTGTATCCTGAAGGGCGAGATGAGCTTCGTCGGCCCGCGGCCCGCGCTCTATAACCAGAACGATTTGATCAAATTGCGCACAGCCGAAGGTGTCGATGCGCTTCTACCGGGGCTGACAGGTTGGGCGCAGGTCAATGGGCGTGACGAACTGCCGATCCCCGAAAAGGTGAAGTTCGATGTTGAATATCTGCAGCGCCGCTCCTTCTTGATGGACATCCGCATCCTGGCGATGACCGTTGACAAAGTATTGAGCAGGAAGGGCATAGCGCATTGAGGCTACGACCTGAGGTTATAAACAGATTGCGTGCGCGACCACCGATTATTTTGGTTGCACATCAAATCGAAAAGGACAAGAAGAAGTCAGGCTGGAATGATGGGTGGGCAGTATAAACATGCATGAAGACCCTTCAAACGAAGGATCAAAGACCAGCCGGCTCTGGTTGTCGATGCAGGATCTGGTGGGGCCGCTCTTGGCGATGCCGCGTCCAGCCAAACGCATTCTTGCGCTTGTCGTCGATTCCAGCTTCTGTGTCCTCACTATCTGGCTCGCCTATTGTTTCCGCTTGAATGAGTGGACGATCCTCACGGGCGTGCAGTGGCTTGCCGTTTTCGTGTCACTGTGCCTGGCGCTGCCGATCTTCATCGTCATGGGCATGTATCGGGCGATCTTTCGTTATGCCGGCATTGCTGCATTCCTAGCAGTCCTGAAAGCGATAGCGATCTATGGCGTTGCCTTCGCAACCATCTTCACCGCCCTCAGTGTTCCAGGCATACCGCGCACGGTCGGCATTCTGCAGCCGTTACTTCTTCTGATCGCAATCGGCCTCTCGCGCCTCGGCATCCGTTATTGGCTCGGCGATACCTATCAGCGTATCCTGCACCAGGGTGCAATGGCTAAGGTATTGATCTATGGTGCGGGCAGTTCAGGTCGGCAACTTGCCGCTGCGCTGACCAACAGCGCCGAGCTCAACGTCGTTGGTTATCTTGATGATGACCCGAAGCTCAAGGGCGGCATCATGGGCGGCCTGTCGATATATGATCCCACCGACCTGACCGAACTCGTGCAGACGCTGAATGTTCACAACGTGCTCCTGGCTCTGCCCTCCGTATCGCGCCAGCGCCGCAACGAGATCCTCGAGCAGATCCGCAAGGCGCGAGTGAACGTGCGCACGCTGCCGGATCTGACCGCCCTTGCGCAGGGTCGCATCGCCGTTTCCGACATTCGCGAACTCGAAATCGAGGATCTGCTCGGACGCGAGGCCGTGGCGCCGCGCCAGGAGCTACTCGACAAGGCCACACTTGGCAAGGTGGTGATGGTGACGGGCGCCGGTGGCTCGATCGGTAGCGAGCTATGCCGCCAGATCCTGCGGTGCGGCCCGACGCATCTCATCCTCGTCGATCAGAACGAATACGCCCTCTATGCGATCCACGGGGAGTTGTTGAAGTTTTCGGAGCTTTATCAACAAAAGGTGCAGATCGTGCCGATCCTCTGTTCGGTGCGTGACCGCGACCGCATGGAGCACATCATCATGAGCTGGCGGCCGCAGACGCTTTATCACGCGGCCGCCTACAAGCATGTGCCACTCGTTGAACAGAATGCTGTCGAAGGCATCAAGAACAATGTTATGGGCACGCTGATAACCGCACAGGCAGCGGAGAAATACGGCGTGTCGAATTTCGTGCTGATCAGCACCGACAAAGCCGTCCGTCCGACCAATGTGATGGGCGCCAGCAAGCGCCTTGCCGAAATGGTGCTACAGGCGCTGTCGGCTAAAAAGGAAATCGGCACGCACACCAATTTCTCCATGGTGCGCTTCGGCAACGTGCTTGGTTCCTCAGGGTCAGTCGTGCCGTTGTTTCGTCAGCAGATCAAAGATGGCGGGCCAGTGACACTGACACATCCTGATATCACCCGCTACTTCATGACGATCTCGGAAGCCTCGCAGCTCGTCATCCAGGCGGGCGCCATGGCCGATGGCGGGGATGTCCTCCTGCTCGACATGGGCGAGCCGGTGCGCATCGCCGATTTGGCGCGCCGGATGATTGATCTTTCGGGTCTAACGGTGCGCAGCGACGATAATCCCGACGGCGACATCGAGCTCTCAGTCACGGGTCTTAGGCCCGGCGAGAAGCTCTACGAGGAACTCTTGATCGGCGATAATCCCGAGACGACGCAGCATCCGCGTATCATGAAGGCGCGCGAGGATTTTCTCTTCTGGCCGGAGCTTTCCAAACGCCTGAAGGTTCTTGATGCGGCTCTCGACCGTAACGACATACCTGCCGCCCGGCTGATGCTTGCCGAGCTCGTCTCCGGTTACGCCTCGACCGGCGAGGTGACCGATCTTGCACTCAGCGCAGCCGAGGCCAATACGGCGGCGTAATCGATGGTGTGTTGTGTGCCGGGCCTCTTTCCTTCCAGCTTCAGGCATTCGTCCGGCTGTCTGTTGTCAAGGCTGACCCTCGCCAGGGATAACAGTAGCCGCATCGAGATAGAGCGAGGTCGGCGCGACCGCCGTATATGAAGATCGCTTAGTCGACGAAGTTCACGATGACGCCGGGCTTCACCATGCCAGCAAGTTCCTCGACATCCCAGTTCGTCAGCCGCACGCAGCCGTGCGAACCGGCCTTGTCGATCAAGGATGGCTCTGGCGATCCGTGGATACCGTAGGTCGGTTCGGAGAGGTCAATCCATACCGTCCCGACGGGGTTATTAGGGCCACTCGGCAATTGCAGGAGCTTCCTGTTATGACCCTGCTGAAAATTCACTTTGGGGTTATAGGTATATTTGGGCTCGCGGGCGACGCCGTTTATCTTGTGCCGGCCCGCAGGTGAGGGGTTGTCGTCGCTGCCGATCGTCGCCGGGTAGACTGCAAGAACGGATCCGTCGCCCGCAAAGGCCAGCACCTCACCGCTTTTCCTGTGAGCCTCGATACGCTTGACCTTCCCCGTTCTTGGCGCACCAATGATTGCCACCGAGACTGTTTCGCCCGGGACGAACTGAGCGCCGGGGTTCAGTGTCTTGAGCAGGTCGATATCCATATGGAATCGCTCAGACAGCCGCTCGGCGACGCTGGTGTAGCCGAGATGCGTCATCCTGGCTTGTTTGGCATAATCTTTCGGAATCTCGTCGACGAGATCGGCGGCATCATCCTGTTCAATCACGTAGGGTCCGATGACCTTTCGATCGTCGGGGAGCCGGGCGAGCATCTGCGGGTCGGGCTTTCCATCGACTGGGAGCGACTGCATGATCTCGAAGCCCGCAATCGCCTTCACGACGTTGTCGCCGTAGAAACCGTCAATCACTCCGGGCGATGACCCGGCTCGATCAAGCAGAACCTGGAGATGGATGATGGCGGGAACTGGCGATGCTGATCGCCCGCTCGGGGGAGCTGGGGAGATTTCGTCGATCGAGGCGTTATTGATGGTCTCGGCCGCAAATTGCTGGGCGTTGCCGACACCGAAGATTGAAAGCGATATGAAGCCGAATACGAGCATGGATTTGATCATGCTGTTTAAAACAACGGCGGACAAAAAAGTTCCTTGAGTCTCTATAGTAACATGAAACGCCCTCGGTCAGGTCTTACGACCGAGGGCATCTCGTATCCGCCGGAAGCCGTTATCGCAGCGTCGGGCAGCCGCGAACGTTGGCAAAGCTGATCTCGTCGGGACCCCGACGCGTCCAGCCCTGAACGATCACGCGCCGTGGCGTGACGTCGACGACGCGAGCGCGGCGGAAGCCGAAATCACGCGCCTTGTCCTCTGCCCATCGGGGATCGCAGCCGCCGCGCGGCGGACGACCCCAACCGGGCGGCGAAGGAGGCCGGCCCCAATCCCTGTCAGACTCGAAGCGCGGTGGCGGGCCTCTGTCATAACCGTCGTAATATTGCGCTGACGCGATGCTCGAGGTGGAGGCTGCGGTGCCGAGGGCAAGCAGAATGCCGATGGCAGATTTCGTGAAGTTGATCATCAATCCAATTCTCGTTGGGGCAAACGCGTGCGAGGGTAGGGCGCATCATGGCAAACTGATGGCCAAGGGCGCTGTCTCAACGCAGCGAGATAATTTCCCTTGAAAGCCAATGGGTTAATGTCGCCCTCCCGCCTGTGTATAACGTGCGCATGATCACGACTTCACGCCAGCAAAGCCTGAATACTCAATGGCAATGATCAAGAACCCGCTCGAGACCGGGTGGTCGCGCTCGCCGATCTCAGCCGAGCGTTTCCGAAAAAAGTTCGAGCAGGCGCTTCCAGTGTCGCTCGGAGCCCTTTTCGCTGTAGGTCTCGCCGCGGTCGGGAACCGTCCAGCCATGCGACATGCCGACATAGTTCTCGATGATGTGGTCGACGCCGCCGGTGCGGAGCGCTTCGGCAAGCCGTGCGGATTGTTCGGGCGGAAAGCTGCCATCGACGCCGGCAACGCCGACATAGACGCGTGCCCTTATCTTACTAGCGAGGCGATGCGGGCTGTCAGGCGCTTCGCTCGCGAGATTGCCGCCGTGGAAGCTTGCGGCAGCCGCGATCCTGTCGGCATAAGTGGCCGCTGCCGTCAGAGCCCGGCCGCCGCCCATGCAATAACCGACGGCACCGACCGGACCGGAAACGCCTTCGGCCTCCAGGGCGTCGAGGAAGGCTGCGCTGTCGCGCTTCGTCATCTCTTGCGTCGTCTCGCGGATCATCTTCATGATCTCGGCACGTGCGGTCTCATTACCGAAGGAGGAGCCGTCGAAGGGGCCGTAGGAGCCGAAACGGTAGAAGAGATCGGGAGCAAGCACGATATAACCGGCATTGGCCAGACGCCTGCCCATGATATCGGTCGCCTCACGCGGTCCGAGCGCATCCATGTAGTAGAGAATGCCGGGCAGGAGCTTGCCCTCGCTGCCCTCGGGGCGGAAAATCGACGCCCTGACAACGCCCTCAGCCGTCGTGATTTCAGTTTCGCGTTTCATGGGCCAATCCCTTTGATTTTATTGAAGCAGCCTTCAAGCCGATGCCGCCAATCTGGCAAAGGCCGGCGACAGTCTCAAGACACGAATGCGTGGCTGAGACCTCGTTCTCTGATAACTGAGGGGCGTATCCGGCCCTCAAGTTCAAAGGGATTTTCTGGTCAAGCCGATCGCCCGGCCTGTCAGGCTTCCGTCAAGCCAACCTGTGCTGAGTTCGGTGATTTTGAACACTTGAGTGAAATTCGATGCTGCGCAGCTATGATGCCGAGAAAAGAGAGCGAACTCGCCATTGGCGCACGACCCGCAACATTATCACGCGCCGAGTGCAGGCCGTCCGGAAAACGAAATCAGTTCCTTGACGTGAGTAGCAATGCGCCCTTCGCGGCTGGCGTGTTCTGCTTCCCAACCGAATTTCCAGGCGTCATGTCGCGCAAGCCAATCGCCGAGGGCGCTGGTGTCATCAATGGGTATCCTGTGAGCTTCGAGATATGGGTTCTCGTGCACCTTCAATCCGAGCACTCGAGCTCGAGAACCCGCTTCCTGCAAATCGATCAGCTCTTCAATCGTCATACGCAGCCCTCATCGTGCGGTGAAACTAACATCATCGCCCGCTCACGCAAGCGATTGCTAATTAATGGGTTAATCTGCGAAATTAGGGACGGCGATCTGGTGGAATGAGCGAGCCAGCAGTTGTCAAAGCCGGTTTTGCGGTGGCAGCAGATCGATGTCCGATGAGGTAATCCAGACCCGTCCATCAAATGCCAGTTCGCCGTCCATGAACTTGCGGTCGGCGATACCCTCGTACAGGTCGAGCCTCTCGATGAGACCCTGGGTCATATCACCAGTAGAGGAAGGAAGAGCATCGCCCGCGATGCATACGGCCTGATGCAGGTTTCCTTCCGCCATGATGAGAACAGCATGAGTGCCGCAAAGGCGGATCTTCCCGGGCACGGTTACGAGCGACATTTTGGCCTCCTACAAAGCTACGGGAGAGTGTTGCTGCGTCTCCTGAAGGCTAGGGAGCCATGGTTAATCAAAGGTTAACGTCAATCAATTTGGCAATCGGTTGGTCCCCCACGTCAAATTGACGTAGCGCGAGCCTTGGAAGTTTATGTTCGCGCTCGCAGTGACAAGACTGCAAAAAATACTGCCAATCTGGTGACGACTGATACGATTGCCGATCATCCAGATTTGCTGAACTCTATCGGATCTTCGGCGCAGCCATGCAGACTCGGGCGTGCATTCTGCCGCGATCAATGGCATGAGTGGCGGGAACACCGGGCGGGGCGTTACCTGATCGATCCGTGCAGCGAGGGCGGCGCGTGATCGAGGGAAGAATTGGGTAACGCGCTCGAGGCCGGCGAGCTCCTGAGGGGACATGACATTGACGTCGAAAGCTGCCGCAGCCGCGAGGTACATTCTTGCCTATCTATCTTGGCCGCTGGTGTTTTTCTCCGGCCTAACCGGCGCCTATTTCGCCTTCGCTGGCGACCGGCCGATGGTTGGCTTTTCGGCGGTCTATGCGGGCGCGGTCCTGCTTCTCTTCCTGCTCGAACGCATCATTCCCTATGAGCAGCGCTGGCTGCAGGCGGATGGCGAAACGGCCAACGATATCGCCCATACGGTTCTGACCAAGGGGCTGGTGCAGCTGGCAGCACTCGCGGCGGCGATCTTTCCGATGCTCGCCGCAGGCCTGCTGCAGCCGCTCGCCGCCATGCAGTTCAGTCTCTGGCCGTCATCCTGGCCGATGATTTTCCAGGCGACCCTCGCCGTCATCATTGCCGAGTTCGGCCTCTACTGGGCGCACCGCATCGCGCATGAACGGCTGTTCTTCTGGCGCTTTCACGCGCTGCATCACAGCGTCACCCGCCTCTGGGTCATCAATACCGGCCGGTTCCACGTCATCGATTCCCTGTTCAAGATCGCGCTGAGCCAGATCCCGCTCTACCTGCTCGGAGCCCCGCTGCAGGTCTTCTGGTGGCTCGGCGCCGTCACGGCCTTCATCGGTATCCTGACCCATTGCAACGTCGACATGCGGACCGGCCTTTTCGATTTCGTCTTCTCGACGCCCCGGCTGCACCGCTGGCACCATTCGAAGGATCTGCGCGAAGGCAATACTAATTACGGCGAGAATGTCGTGCTGTTCGACCAGCTGTTCGGCACCTATTTCAACCCCGATCGCCCATCCTCGACCGATATCGGCATCAAGGGTCAGATCGCTCCCGGCTTCGTCAGCCAACTGACGCAGCCCTTCACCAAGGACGGCGTGCGGCAAATCCTCGGCCTTAAGCCCAAGCGGGGTTGAGACCCGGCCCTGGTCCGTCATCATTTCATGACAATCGGCCCGTAAGAGCCTGCAAACCTCAACGGAAACGGACGGACGGCGATGACGACGTTGAAGCAGGTTGCGCTGAGGGCAGGATGTTCCATGGCGACGGCAAGCCGGGTGCTGAACCTCAGCGGTCCCGTCAGCCGGGCCGCCGCCCTTCGCGTACGCCGTGCGGCGGCAGAAGTCGGTTATCGGGCGGCCACGCCTTCGGCCCGCAGCGGCCGCCGTCCTGTTATCGGCGTGCTGGTGCCGAGCGTCACCAATCCGGTCTTTGCCTCGTCGCTCTCAGGCATCCAGAACCGCATGCTGGTCGCCGGCCACAGCGTCCTCATTGCGCAATCGAATTACGATCCCGATCAGGAGGCCGATGCCGTGGCAGGGTTGCTCGGCGAGCGGCCGACCGGGTTGATCCTGACGGTTTGCAATGGCGAGACGAGCCCGGCGCTGGCACAGGACCTGCCGCCGACGGTGCTGCTCGGCAGCTCCCCGACGGCCCGATATCCGGCTGCCGTCACCGTCAACAATTATGCGGCCGGCTGCCGGTTGACCGAACATCTTCTCTGCATGGGGCACCGGCGGATCCTCTATGTCTCGGGCAGCTTCAAGGCGTCTGACCGCGCGCTCCTGCGCTACCGCGGTTATCTGCAGACGATGGCGGCGGCCGGTGTCTCCCCGCTCGAGGCCATAGAGGTGCCCTTCGTCAGCGGTTACGACCAGATGGATCTCGGCGAGGCCCTGCGGACATTCGCGCCGACCGCCATTATCGGCTCAAACGACCTGATCGCGCTCGGTGTCATCGGCGCCGTCAATCGCGAGGGCCTGCGGGTGCCCGAGGATATCTCGGTTGCCGGCTTCGATGGCATCGCCATCGGCAAGCTCATCAATCCGACTTTGACCTCGATCGAAATGCCGGATCTCAGCATGGGCGCGACGGCGGCATCGCTGCTGCTCGATATCGTCGAGAATAACGCTCCGTTGAGACACCTGGAATTGTCGCATGCCTTGCGCCCCGGCGGCACGGTGCGGAACCTCCAGAAAGAAGAAACCGCCGCACCCCTTATGGGATGCGACGGTTCCGGATCGAGACCGCGGGCCGCTTGAGCCCGCGACCCATTACAAAAATCAGCTGCGCGGCAGCATGCCTTCGACGTCTGAGGCTGCGTCGTCGAGGGCTTCCTTCGGCTCAGCCGAGCCATCGACGATGCGCGACAGGTTGTCGACGATCGTCTGGGTGACCTTGACGCCGTTGGTGCCGGGGAAGGCATACCAGGGGATCATGCGCGGCATCTGGCTGAGGCCGGCCTGGAAGAGCGGGTTCTTCTTGTAGAAGTCGCCGAGATATTCGGCCGACTTGGCGGCAAGCTCGTTATTCGGCACGTAGCCGGTGCCGGGAACGACGACCGAGGCGCCATATGGGCCGGCGGCGAACTTGGCGAACTTCCAGGCTGCTTCCTGCTTGGCCGGATCCTTGGCGAGGGTGACGACGGCGTTGCCGCCGGTCGGCAGGTGGCCCTTTTCACGGTCGATCAGCGGGATCTGGGCGGTGCGCAGGTCGAACTTGGCGCCGACATTCTTGATCGTGTTGACGAGCGCGCCCGTCGTCTGGAATTCGAAGCCGACCTTGCCGGCTGCAAAGGCCTGTTCGCCCGCTGCCTTGGTGAAAACCGGCATGCCGCCTTCCTTGACGAAGCGGCTGATCAGTTCGACGGCCTTCTGTCCCTCAGGACCGTTGAAGGTGACCTTCTGCTCGTCGTCGCTCAGCATCTTGCCGCCAGCGCCGAAGAGGAGGGCCGAGAACATCCAGTCGTCGCCCTGCCAACGGAAGTCCATGCCATCGACGCCGTTGCCGAGCGCCTTGATCTTGCCGGCGAGCGCGATGACTTCGTCCCAGGTCTTCGGCGGGGTGTCGGGATTGCCGCCGGCCGCCTTCACGAGATCGGCATTGTAATACATGATCGGGTTGGAGGTGGCGAAAGCGAGGCCAACCTGCTTGCCCTTGACCTGGGCGAGCTTCAGGATCGTGTCCGAGAAGCCCTGCTTGGCCATGTTGCCTTCCTTCTGGACCAGCGGTGTCATGTCGACGGCGACATTGCGCTCGTTCAGCATGCGCAGGCGGTTCAGGCCGATGAAGGTGACGTCGGGCATTTCGGACGTGCCGGCCTGGCGCAGGATCAGCTGGATGCCGTCTTCATAGGTCGCCGAAGGCGCGGCGAACTGAATCTTGATATCGGGGTTTTCTTCCATGAACTTCTTCGAGATCGTGTCCATCACGTCCTTGAAGAAACCCGGCATCGGGTAGTGGATCGTCAGCGTCGTTTCAGCGTGGGCAGGCAGGGCTGCCGCCACGGACAGAGCCGCTGCTGCGAGGAACTGGGTGAAATGCTTCATCGCTCGTTCTCCTGGGTTCAGCCGGTCAGCCTTTGAGACCGGTCATGGTGATGCCCTCGACAAAGCGTTTCTGTGCGAACAGGAAGGCTGCAACGAGGGGAATGGTGATGATGATGGTGGCCGCCATCAGTGCGCCGTAGTCGTCGCCGGCTTCCGCGGCGCGGAAGTTCATCAGGCCAAGCGGCGGCGTGGCATAGCCGGGCCTCGAGATGACGATCAGCGGCCAGTAAAGGTCGTTCCAGTGGGCGACGACCGAAATGATCGCGAAGGCCGTGACCGCCGGCCAGGCATTCGGCACGATGACGCGCGAGACGATGCCGAGTTCGGACATGCCGTCGAGGCGGGCGGCATGGATCAGGTCATCGGGCATGGCGCGGAAGAATTGCAGGAACAGGAAGATCGCAAAGACCGAGATGGTGAAAGGGGCGACCAGCGCCGTATAGCCGTTGAGCAGCGACAGGCCGTCGAAGGCGACATAGAGCGGCAGGGCCGTGGCATGGATCGGCACCAAGAGGCCGAGCAGCACCAGCACCATCATCAGCCTGGCGGCGCGGAATTTCAGCTTCGCCATGGCATAGGCGCAGGGGATGGCGACCAGCACCTGAAAGACGAAGATCAGCGCGCAGACGACGAAGCCGTTCCAGAGCAGCGTGCCCATCGCCACCTTATCGAGAGCCTTGGTAAAATTCTGCACGTAGAAAAAATGTGTCGGGATCAGCGAGAGCGCTGCCGTGAAGATATCGTCCTGCGATTTGCCGGCTGCCGAGATCATGAAGATATAGGGCGCGAGGAAGACGATCGCGCCGAGAAGAAGCAAGGCAAGGCGGATCAACCGGCCGAGGGTGAAACGAGAGCGCGTCTTCATGAATAGTGCACCCGCCGGTCGAGGAAGCGGTATTGCAGGAACATCATGACCACGAGGATGGCGAGGAAGACGACCGTCATGGCCGAGGCATAACCGACCTTCATGTAGACGAAGCCCTCCTGGTAGATGGTGAAGAGCAGCACTTCGGAAGCGTGGTTCGGGCCGCCATCCGTCAGCGTCTTCACCGTCTCGAAGGTCTTGACCGCATTGATGACGCTGATCGTGGTGACGAAGAGCGCCGTCGGCCCGAGCATCGGCCAGGTGACGAGCATGAAACGGTCGAGCGGGGACTTGGCGCCGTCGATCTCGGCGGCGGCATAAAGCTCGCGCGGGATCGCGGTGAGGCCGGCGAGGAACAGTACCATGTTGAAGCCAACCGTCTGCCAGACGCCGATGATGGAGAGGCTGTAAAGTGCCGTTGCCGAGGAGCCGAGCCAATTTGGCTTCGGCAGGCCGGCGAGACCGATCAGCGCATTGAGCGGGCCGATGGTCGGGTGGAAGAGATATTGCCAGACGGTCGCCATGGCGACGATCAGCGAGACGACGGGCAGGAAATAGGCGGTGCGGAAGAAGCTCTTTCCCCAGCCCTCGCTCTCGATCAGCATGGCGACTCCGAGGCCGAGCAGGATCGAAACGGGCGCGACGATCGCGGTATAGACCGTCGTGTTCCACAGCGACTTGCGAAAGGTGCGGTCCGTGAACAGCTCTGCATAGTTCTCGAAGCCGACGAAGCGGAACTTGCCGGCGCCAAGCTCGAAATCGGTAAAGCCGAGGACGAGCACGGCGACGATCGGCAGCAGCACGAAGAGTACGATGAGGACGATTGCAGGCGTTGCCAGCAACCATGCGGTCTGCGCCTCGCGCCGCTCATGCTTTACCGCCGATGCGACCGGGCGGATCTCGCCGGCAGCGATACTAGCCATGAGCCTTCTCCCTGGCGGTATCGGCAGGAAGGGCGTTGGTGCGCAGACGACGACCATCGGCTGCAAAGACCATCGCCTTGTCGGGCTGGAAGGAGAGGGCAACCGTCATTCCGGCGGCAAGGCCTGCGGCATCAGCTGGCGCAAGCTTGGCAAGCACGGTCTCGCCGATCGCATTCAGCCGGCAGAACAGGATCATCTCTGACCCGAGGAATTCGAGGCGCTCGATGCGGGCGGGAAGCGAGGTCTCGCCCTCGGCGGCAAGCCGCACGAATTCCGGACGGATGCCGACCGTTACCTCGGAACCGGCGGGATTGGTCTCTTCCAGCGCCAGTCGGATATCGCCGAAGGCGACTGTTCCGTGCTCGGCGCGCGCCGGCAGGAGATTGATGCGCGGCTGGCCGACGAAGCGGGCGACTTCGATATGGGCGGGATCTTCATAGATGACCTGGGGTGCCGCCAGCTGCAGCAGCTCGCCGCCGATCATCACGGCGACCCGGTCGGCCATGGAGAGCGCCTCGGCCTGATCGTGGGTGACATAGACGGTCGGCACGCCGGCGCGGCGATGCAGCTCCACGATCTCGCCGCGCGCGTGGACGCGCAGGTTGGCGTCAAGGTTGGACAGCGGCTCGTCCATGAGGAAGACGCTCGGATGGCGCACCATGGCGCGGGCGAGGGCCACGCGCTGCCGCTGGCCGCCCGACATCTGGCCGGGCTTGCGTTCCAGGAGATGATCGATCTTCAGGGCCTTTGCCGTCTCCTGCACGTCCTTGGAAATGCCGGAACGAATGGCGCGGTAGCCGGGCATGACCGGGCCGAGGAAGGGCAGGCGCTGCACACGGCTCAAGCGCCGCATGGCAAGCGGCACGGCGATGTTCTGGCCGGCCGTCAGGTGCGGATAGAGCGCGTAGGACTGGAAGACCATGGCGATGTTGCGGTCGGCCGCCGCCACGTCGGACATTTCCCGCCCGCCGATGACGATCTCTCCGCTATCGGCATGATCGAGACCGGCAAGGATACGTAGAAGCGTACTCTTGCCGCAGCCCGAGGGGCCGACGAGGGCGATGAATTCGCCTGGCTCGACGTCGAGGCTGATATTCTTCAGGATGGCGTTATCGCCATAGGATTTCCTGATGGCCGAAAGGGAGAGCGCACTCATTGCGCCGGCTCCTTTTGCACCTTGTGGGCCTCGTGCGGATAGACTTCGGCCACGACGTCATCGAGCACATGCGCCTTCATGCCCGATACGGCGACAATCTCGCTCGTGACATCATCGCCGAGATCGTGAAGCACGGCGCCGATGAGCTTCTCGCCCGGCATCTCGCGCTCCATCGTGCCGATAATGAAGGAGGCCGCTGGACCCCAGACGAGTGAGGTGTCGTTGAAGCGGCCTTTCCAGGCCCAGTGCAGGTGGCCGCTGGCATAAAGCGCGACGTCATGGGCAGCGATCAGATCATAGAGCCTCTGGCGCTGTGCCGGGCGGATGCTCCAGTAGCCGGTGTCGCCTTCATCAGGCGTGTCGACAAAGAGCGGCTTATGGGCAAACATTGCAACGCGCCGGCCGGCGCGTGTGGCAAGTGCTCTTTCGAGCCATTCAAACTGCGTTTCCTGCTCGTCGTTTTCCATGCCCATCAGCAGGCTGTCGAGGCCGATCAGGCGCCAGTTGCCGGCATCCTCGAGCCAGTAATCGGGGCCTACGAGGCTGCGCCAGCGGGCAAGCCTTGTCGCATCGACGGGCTGGAGCGAACCCGGAAGATGGCCGACATCATGATTGCCGGGAACGATCAGCATCGGGATCTTCACCTGCCGCATCAGATCCATGCAGAAGGTGAGGTCCTCGTCCTTGTCGGCGCCATCGACGGCGAGGTCGCCGGTATGGATGACGAGATCGGCGCCGCTGCCGTTGATGAAGTCCGCAAGCGGCTGCCAGTTGCCGTTGAAATGCGGTATCGACGGGCTGAAATGCGTGTCGGTGATCTGGACGATTTTCATGCCGGCGCTCTCCGATGGGCCCGCGGCACCTTTCCGGCGGCAGGCAAATACTCTTGCCGCCTCTTTAGAGCCCGCCAATGTCAGGCGGGTTACAAGCGTTTCCACCCTTGTTCCATTTATGTCGTGCAATTGTCATGGAGCCGGTTGCAGCCGAAGCCAGATTGGCAATCCATCAGTCCCATCCGCCCTGGTGAGGATAAATCCACGCGCAAAGGACTGACCGATGAAAGCACTGATGGAGAACAGGAAACGGAGTTGGCCGCGGCCAATTCTTATCGGCTGCACCAATGGCGCAAGGACCGCAACCGACAAGCGGCGAACGGCGCAATGTGGAGAGGGCCATGTTCGATTGTTCATGCTGCAGAAGCTTCGACAATCTCGGCCGAACTGATATTGGGGGGAGCCACCAGCATTTTACCGATCGGCTTCTCGCGTCCTTAAGAGCTGTCTGGCAATTTCTCCTGACGACGGAGAGATCATGACCCGCAAGAACTTCGCAATATACAGCAGTGTGTTCACCGCCCTGTGGATTGCCGTTGCGGTCGGTTTTCCGCTTCTCCTCTTTGCGGCCGTGAAGATGACAGCCTGCGCCGCCGATACCTGCGGCGCCGTCGCTCTGATGTTCGGCCTGTTTGGCCGTATCCTCCTCGTGTTCGTCTACGCTATCGCGATGCTGATATTGATCGCAAAGCGATGCGCGCATGCCGGTTTGAGTGTCTTGTGGACGCTTGCCGGGTTGCTGTGGTTGCTTGCGGCCCGTGATGTTCTTCTTGCCGGCTTCAATTTCTGGGCCGTCGGCTTTTCCCTCGGCATATTGTCCTTCAGGGCTCCCGTAACGATGCTCTTCTTCTTCGCCTTCATCATCTTCCTTTCTATCTGGAAGGGCGAGGACGAGAACCGCGACGGTGCGCTGACCATTCCCTGGCGGCTTGCAGGCATCAGCGCGTTTGTCTCGGCGATGATCGCCGGGGTCATCTGCATCCCGATCGTCGCATCGTTCGGCTGGATCGTGGGCTTGCCGTCGGCCTCCGCGATCGATCTGATGTTTCTGATGGACCGCGTTCTGAGCCTCAGGATCGGGGAGCACTGGATCACCTATGTCGGTGAGCTATGGGTGCTGCTTGCGATCTTCGTCTGCGCCCTGGCATACCTCGTCTTCAGCCAAAGACGTGCGGATAGACGCTCAGCGCCGCCGAACCCGAAGCCTGTGTGATCGCATTCCGGCGATCAGTTACCAGGCGATGGTTGGTGCTCGCGATGTCGGGCGATAAAGGCTTTGACCGCCGGAGCGCCTTCGCCCCTGCGATAGGCGATCGCCACGTCCGAGGTGACAGCGACGCTGCCGAGCGGCCTGTAGTAGATGTCAGGCAGTTCCACGCGGCTCATCGATTGCGGCACCAGCGCTATGCCCATGCCGATGCCGACGAGGGCGGCGATTTCGGTGAAGTCGTGCGCCACCGCATCGACGGTTGGTTCGAAGCCGGCCTCACGGCAGGCCTGTAGCGTGTTGCGGTGAAAGCCGACGTCCGGCGGCTGGCGCGGAGTGATGAACGTCTCCTGCGTCAATCGAGCCAGCGTATCGATCGGGCGCTCTGCGAATTCATGGCCGTCGGGGATCATGGCGACCAGCGGTTCGCGCAGCACGACCTGTACGGAAACACCTGATGGGATCGGGGCCGGTGCGCGGATATAGCCGAAATCGAGCAGGCCGTCGGCAATGCGCTGCAACTGCTGGCGCAGTTCCATTTCCTGCAGTTCGACCTCGACATAGGGATAGTCGCGCTTGAAATCCCTGATAGAGCCGACGACGGCACCGGAATAGGCGGCCGACGCCACATAGCCGATCGAGATGCGTCCGCTTTCGCCGCGCCCGGCGCGGTTGATGGCGGCAACCGTCGCTTCCGTCTGGGCGAGCACTTTCCTAGCCTCCTGAAATAGGGTCTCGCCCGAATGCGTCAGCTGCACGCCCCGGCGGCTGCGATCGAGCAGCGGTGTGCCGACAATCTTTTCAAGGCTCCTGATCTGCTGACTGAGACCCGGCTGGGCGATGCCGAGCCTGGCAGCCGCACGTTCGAAATTCCGCTCTTCGACCAGGCTCACGAAGTATCGCAGGTGCCGGAGTTCGAAGCCGGGGTCGTTCAGCGCCATCATGTTCTCCTGGAAGAATTCAAATCTATGAGATCGGGCGCATTTCATAATCCAGACTTATGAAAAATTCGAGCCGCGTTTATTGGACCTCCGAAAAATAACATGATTAAAAAAATCCAGTTTTACGGCATATAACGAGTCCCCAATGACCGGTTCTCTTCATCTCCTCAAATTTGCTTCCACCACAGCGCTGGCAAGCGCGCTTCTGGCGCCGCTGTTTCCGGCGGTCGCGCAGGATACCGGTCCGACGACGCTTGCCCCGATCGTGATCAGCGGCGCCAAGGACGAGGACCCGACAGCGCCGGTAAGGGGCTTCGTTGCCAGGACGAGTGCGACGGCCACCAAGACCGGCACACCGCTTCTCGAAACCCAGCAATCCATATCGGTACTGACTGCCGATCAGCTGAAGTCGCAGGATGCCGAAACCGTCGGCCAGGCGCTCGACTATGTACCCGGCGTCGTCGGCGAACCCTACGGCGCCGATCCGCGCTTTGATTCACCGCGTATTCGCGGTTTCGACAGCCGCCAGGCGCAGTTCCTGAACGGGCTGCGGATGATGCGCACGGCAGGTGCGCCTGCGGTCGACCCCTATCAGCTCGAGCGTATCGAAGTGCTGCGTGGCCCGGCTTCCGTCATGTATGGCCAGGGCAATCCCGGCGGCATGATCAATCTCATCAGCAAGCGGCCGGTCTTCGAACGTTTCGGCGAAGTCGGCGTGCAGGCCGGCAGCTACGATACCTACGGCACCTATTTCGACTTCGGCGATATCATTCCCGGCAATTCCGATTTCGCCTATCGCCTTACGGGGCTTGCGAGAGCGGCGTCGGCGCAGGTCGAAGAACTGGACAATGACCGCTATTTCATTGCGCCTGCGCTCACCTGGCAGCCCGACGACGATACCAGGCTGACGATCCTGACCAGCATCCAGCACGACAATCCGAGCACGCCATCCGGCCTGCCGGCGCAGCTCACGCTGAATGCGACCGATACCAACCGCCTGTCGCGGGATTTCTTCGTCGGCGACAAGAGCTTCGATACGTCCTCACGGACGCTCACCAATCTCGGTTATGAGTTCGAGCATCGGCTGAATGATACCTGGACCTTCCGCCAGAACCTTCGCTACCAGAATTTCGACTGGAACTATCAGGCGCTCGGCATGTCGACGACTGGCCTGACGGGCGGGCGGACGATCAACCGCAATGCCACGATCCAGGATGAGTCGCTGAACACGTTCAACGTCGACAACAACCTGATTGCGGAATTCGATACCGGCGAGATCCAGCACAAGATGCTGTTCGGACTGGACTACCGCTATTACGACAACAATGTCGGCACGCAGTTCTGGCGCGCAACGCCGCTCGATGCCTTCAATCCGGTCTATGGCTCGGTCAACCTGATTGCGCGCACGCTCAGTACAAAAGTCGATTCGCAGATGACGCAGGTGGGCCTCTACGTCCAGGACGAGCTTGCCTATGAGAACTGGCGTGCGACGGCAGCGCTTCGGCAGGACTGGGCAAGCACCGAGGGGACATCGACGAACCGGCTGACGGGCATTTCACGTCCTCTCGATCAGGACGATCACAAGCTGACGGGCCGGGCCGGTCTCAGCTATGTCTTCGATAGCGGCATCGCCCCCTATATCAGCTACGCCACCTCCTTCGAGCCGGTGCCGGTTTCCGCAACGAGCGGCATTCTCCAGCCGACGACGGGCGAGCAGGTGGAAGTGGGCATCAAATATCAGCCGGAGGGCTGGAACGGCTTCTTCACCATCGCCGCCTACGACCTGAAGCAGGAGAACGTCCTGACGACTTACGCTCTGCCGGATGGCACGACGAGAACCGGTCAGATCGGCGAAGTCGATGTCAAGGGTATCGAACTCGAGGGCGTTGCCAGTCTCACAGACGGCCTCGACCTGCGCGCCGCCTACACCTACATGCAGGCCGAAATCGTCGGCGGTATCGACGACGGCAAGCGCCCGGACAATGTGCCCGAGCATGCCGCAAGCCTCTGGCTCGACTACACCTTCCCCGAGGATACGGCGCTCGAAGGCTTCGGTCTCGGCGGCGGCGTGCGTTATGTCGGCCAGCGCTACGGCGATATCAAGAACACGCTCGATCTTGACGCCGTGACCCTCTTCGATGCAGCAGTGCATTACAAGAAGGACAATGTGACCGCCTCGCTGAACTTCAAGAACCTTGCCGACAAGGACTATGTTGCAAGCTGCAGCTCCTTCGGCTGCACCTATGGCGATGGCAGAACGGTGATGGGCAAGCTGACCTTTCAATGGTGAGTGAATTTCGAGACGAAAACGGACGAGGCATCAGCCGTCGGCGGGCGCTTGCCCTGCTGGCGGCCTTCGCCGTTCCGGGAAAGACCCTTGCGGAAACACCGAAGCGCATCGCGGCGATCGACTGGGCTATGCTGGAGACACTGGTCGCGCTCGGCGTCATGCCGGTCGCTGCGACCGAACTCGTGCAGTTCCGCAAGGATGCGGTCGAACCTGTGCTCGATCCCTCGGTTGCCGATCTCGGCCTGCGCGGATCGCCGAACCTCGAACTCCTGCGCCTGCTGCGCCCGGACCTCATCCTGATTTCGCCCTTCTATGTCAGGTTCGAGGCAAGCTTCCGGGCGATCGCGCCTGTCTTGTCGCTGCCATTTTACAACAGGGGAGAGCCGCCCTATCAGAAGGCAATCGATGCCGTCTCCGCGCTCGCCAGCGAACTCGGCCTCGAGGAGCGAGCACGTGCTGTGGTGGAGCAACAGGCAGCGCTCGTCGAGGAGACACGCCTCAGCCTGCAGGCATTTGCGTCCCGGCCGACCTATCTCGTCAACATCGGCGATGCCAGGCATGTGCGTGTCTTCGGCGCAGACAGCATGTTCGGCGATATCCTCGGCCGTCTCGGCCTGCCGAATGCCTGGACGGACCGCTCCCGCTATACGTTTGCCGCGCCGGTGCCGATCGAAAATCTCGCGGCCGACCCCGAAGCCCGCATCGTCATCATTTCCGATATCCCGGTCGAGGCCCGCAACGGCTTGAAGGAGAGCATGATCTGGCAATCGCTGCAGCCAGTGCGCTCTGGCCGCGTGCTGATGCTCGGCAACATCAATCCCTATGGCGGCATCATCGCCGCCGCACGCTTCACGCGGCTCTTCCAGGCGGCGATGCTGTCGTCGGGGGAAATGCCGTGACGAGACCCGCCGCATTATCAGCAGCACTTCTGGCCCTTGCCGCCTCTGCCGGCCTCTTCCTTTGGTCAGCGCTGAACCATCTGCCTCTGGCCGACTGGCCGTCCCTGCCTTTCGATGCCGGGCGGATGACGACGCAGCAGATCATTTTCGCCTATGCCGTTCTGCCGCGCGGAGCGGTCGTGATACTGGCCGGTGCCGCTCTCGGTCTTGCCGGCGCCCTCTTGCAGCGCCTGCTGCGCAACCCGATCGCCGATCCCTCGACGCTCGGCGTCTCCTCGGGCGCGCAGCTTGCAATCGTCGCGGCGACGCTCTTCTTTCCTGAAGTGCTCGATGGCTACCGCGCCTTCGTCGCGCTTGCCGGTGCCGCTGCGGCGATGGCTCTCGTCTTCCTGCTCGGTTGGCGTCGCAGCTTCGAGCCCATCACGATGGCGGTTTCCGGTCTTCTCGTCGGCATCACCTGCAGCGCGCTGTCGGCGGCAATGACGCTCTCGCAGGGTGAATATCTGATGTCGCTGGTGACCTGGAACGGTGGCTCGCTCAGCCAGCAGGACTGGTCGACGACGATAACACTTGGTCTGGAGCTGCTGCTCGGCATCGCCGTCACCCTCCTGTTGCTGCGTCCGCTGACCGTGCTTGGCCTCGGCGACAGCGGTGCCCGCTCGCTGGGTGTCGCGCTCGCCGGCACGCGCATAGCCGTTGCCAGCCTTGCCGTGGCGTTGAGCGCCGGCGTTGCCGCTGCCGTCGGCCTCGTCAGCTTTGTCGGTCTTGCCGCCCCGGCACTGGTGCGTCTGGCGGGTATCCGCACGACACGCAGCATCCTGCTTCTGTCGCCTGTCGCCGGCGCCCTCTTGCTCTGGTTCTGCGATGGCGTCGTCCAGCTCGTTGCCGCCTCGGCCGGCGAAACCTTCCCGACGGGATCGGTGACGGCGCTGATCGGCGGCCCGCTGCTCATCTGGCTGCTGCCGCAGGTGCGCGCCGTCGAGCCGCCGCAACCGCCCGACAGCATCGTCGTTTCCCGTGCGCCGTTGTCGCGGCTCCTCTTCATCCTTTGCCTCCTGCCGCCGCTCGTCTGGGCGGCCCTCTGCATTGCTCGCCTGCCTGACGGTTGGATGTTGCTTGGCGGCGATCTCTTCTGGGAGCTCTTTCCCGCCCGCTGGCCGCGACTGGTTGCGTCGGCCGCCGCCGGCGGCCTGCTTGCCATGGCTGGCACCATCCTGCAGCGCCTCACCGGCAATCCGATGGCAAGCCCGGAGGTGCTGGGTGTCAGCGGCGGTGCCGGTGTCGGTTATGCCGTTGCCTTGAGTTTCTCCGCCAGTGCCGGCGCGTTCGAACTCTTCCTCGGGGCCGGCGGTGGCGCGGTCATCGTGCTCGCGCTCGTGGCGCTCTTTGCCGCCCGCCGGCATCTTCCGCCGGAGCGGTTGCTGCTTGCAGGTATTTCCGTCAGCGCCTTCAGCTCGGCGATCCTCAGCGCTCTTCTTGCCGTTGGTGATCAGCGCGCCTGGCAGATTCTTGCCTGGCTTGGCGGCTCGGCTGCGGCGGCGACGCCCGACGTTGCAGCGTTCCTCGCCGCCCTTACTCTTCTTACCCTGATCATCGGCCTGATCTTCACGCGGTGGCTGACAATCCTGCCGCTTGGAGCACCCACCGCCTTGGCCCTCGGCCTGCCGTTGGTCGGCGCCCGCATGATGATGGTGCTGACGGCAGGCATTGCGACCGCTGCCGCCTCGCTGCTTGTCGGCCCCTTGAGTTTTGTCGGCCTGATGGCTCCCCACATCGCCCACCGCGCCGGCTTCGAAAAGCCAGGCAGCCGCCTTGTCGCCTCGGCTGTGATTGGCGCTGTGCTGATGGTGATCGCCGACCTCGGCGCCCGCACCGTAACCTTCCCCTACGAGCTGCCGCTCGGCCTTTTTGCGGCCTTCGCCGGTGCGCCTTACCTTGTCTGGATGATCGGCAAGAGGCCGTGACGCGGCCGCTTTTTAAAGACGATCAGCCGCTCAGGGTGTGGCAGCCGACGGTGGCCGCATAGCTTCGGTGGATGGCAATGACGACACGAAGTCAGCCAGCGGCACAGGACGGGAGAACAGGAAGCCCTGCAGGTCGTTGCAGCCTGCAGCGACGAGAAAATCCCGCTGCCCTTCGGTCTCGACACCTTCCGCCGTCGTCGCTTTTCCAAGCGTGCGGCTGAGGCCCAGGATCGCCGAAACGATGGCGGCGCCCTCGGCCTGCGTTCCCAGCAACCGTACGAAGGACCGGTCGATCTTGATCCGGTCGATATTGAACTGGATGAGGTGGCTGAGCGACGAGAAGCCGGTGCCGAAATCGTCGAGCGCAATTCGGATCCCCTGGGATCGAAGCCTGCCGAGTGTGCCTTGCGCGCCCTCGTCGATGTTGAAGAGGGCGGCTTCCGTCAGTTCCAGTTCGAGGCGCGATGGTGACAGGCCCGTTTCCGAAAGGATCGACAGCACGTAGCGGTCGAAGTCGCGATGCCGGATCTGCGAGGGGGAGACGTTGACGGCGACCGACATATCGGCTGGCCAGCTTGCCGCTGCCTTCGCGGCGTTCCTCAGCACCCAGCCGCCAAGCTGGTCGATCATGCCGGCTTCCTCGGCGATCGGGATGAACTTGTCCGGCGACAACAGTCCAAGGGTGGGATGGCGCCACCGCACGAGCGCTTCCGCCCCCGAAAGTCTTCCATGCGCGTCGGCACGATGCACACCCTGGAAGAAGACCTCGAGATGGCCGGGATCACTCGGACGTACAATTTCTGCGCTGTCGGAGAGGTGCGTCGGACCCTCCAGCACCAGGCGAAGATCGTTCTTGAGATTTTCCCGTGCCTCGACCCGATGATCCAGGGAGGGTTCATATTCGATCAGGCGCCCGCGCCCGCTGGTCTTGGCTTCATAAAGGGCGACGTCCGCACGCCGCAATATCTCGCTGGTCGCCTCAGCCGCATCATGAAAGGCTGCGGTGCCGATCGAGCATCCGATGCGGACGACAACGTCGCCGCCGCGCAGCTGGAACGGCCTGCTCAGCGCCTCGATGATGGTGTTGCAAAGCAGGATGTAGCTGTCGTCACCCTCCCTGACATGGGGAAGAAGCAGGGCGAATTCATCGCCGCCGAGCCTTGCAAGCGTGTCGCCCGTTTCGATCAGGGCATTCATCCTGTCGACGGCGCCGCGCAGCAGCTCGTCTCCGGCAGCATGCCCGTGGATGTCGTTCACCTCCTTGAATTTGTCGAGATCGACAAGGGCAAGGACGGCATGCTCGCCAGGTGATTTCATGGCCGCGAGGCATTGCTCAAAACGGGCCGCAAAGAGCGCCCGGTTCGGCAGGCCCGTCAGCACGTCATGCAGCGAAAGATGCCGGGCATGAAGTTCGCTGGCGCTGAGTTCCCTGAGGCTGCCGCGCAACCGGCCCATCAAGGCGAAGAACAGGCCAGCGATGACGAGACCGGCAACGGAAAGCACGGGAACGAGCCGGCCGATGACGCGTGTGCCCGGCAGGTCCGGCCTCCAGATGATGAAGCCGATCGGTTCGCCCGTCGTCGTCGCCTCGATTTCGAAGGCGACCTCATTCTGCTCCTGATCCGCAGTGCGGGCATAGCGCGCGCCTGCCAGCCCCTGTTCCCGGCTCAGCGTATCGAGCGTGGCGCCGTCGAGGAAGCGGAACGCCACGAGGTAGAGCCTGTTGGCATCATTTGCTTGCTGCGGATCCACTTTCGAAGAGCCCGTGACCGAAACGACGCCGGCGACCGAAGGCCGGCCCTCGAGACGCATCAGCTCCACCCGGCTGGGTTCCGGATCCGAACTCGGTCCCTGCGGCGCACCGTGTTGCCTTGCTTCAAGATCCTGGATCATGGGCTGAAGCAGCGGCCGCACCCATTTAAAGCGACGTTTCGTTTCGGTATCGGACTGCAGGGCGAGCTCGCCTGCCGGGGTCACCAGGAATGCTGCATTGTAGCCGAATACCGTCGTCGCGATCTTCCCGAACGCCCCGGCCGATGTCGCGCCGCTCTTGCCGCCGGTCGTTGCCGAATCCGACACCAGCAGCGAGGCGTAACCGGCGCCCATCAGCTGGATGTCCTGCGATACCCGCTGGACCTGATCCAGAAGCCGGCTGTTGACGAGCTGGCGCTGCCGATCGAGAGCGGCGGCGTCGCTTTCCCTCCCGGCCCAGATGGCAGCCAGGAACACCAGCCCAAGAATTGCCAGGCCGCTGATCGCAAGCAGCACCAGTATCGACCCGGACGATGTCCAGGCCTTTCTATGAGTGAATAATCTTAAAGACGGATCAGCAGGCACGCAGTCTTCTCCCGAGCGCGCCAATACTGACCTCGATTGTTTACAAAAAGCTTTTCAAGCAGCATCAAAATTAATGGCCCAAAATGATGAGCTTTTTAATCGTTTTGTGATTGGCTGCTCATTGCGCAACGCTTGCCGATGCAAGCTTGGCGATCGGGCTCTACGTCAAGGTGATTGATATGTTGCGATTGGGATCTCTCTACCGTTCGAAGTTCTTTGCATTTGTTTGTGCGACCGTTGTTTCGGTCGGCATTTTTATGCCCGCGGCCGTCCGGGCTGCCGAAAGCGACAGCATCCGCATAGCTGTCGAGGGCGCGTTTCCGCCGTTCAACTATGTCGATTCCAATAACCAGCTTCAGGGCTTCGACGTGGATATCGCCAAGGCCCTCTGCGAGGCCGCGAAATTGAAGTGCGAATTCGTCATCCAGGAATGGACTGCGATGATCCCGAACCTGCTCGACAACAAGTATGACGCAATCATTTCGTCGATGTCGATGAGCGCGGAGCGGCGAGAAAAGGTCGCCTTCACGCAGAAATATTATGACAGCCCGACGGTCTTCATCGCGCGCAAGAAGTTCGACATTGCCGGCACGTCACCCGAAGATCTGAAGAAGCTACGGCTCGGGGTGACGGCAGCGACCTCCCAGGAGTCCTACGCCAAGAAGTTCTACGGCGGTATCGCCACGACCGTATTCCAGGCATCGCCGGATCTCTACAAGGGTCTTGCTGACGACAAGGTCGATATCATCCTGGAAGACAAGCTCGCGGTCTATGACTGGCTCGCAAACACCAAGGCTGGCAGCTGCTGCGAATTCAAGGGCGACGATATCAAGAATACCGAATATTTCGGCGACGGAGCCGGTATCGCCGTGCGTCCGACCGACAAACCGCTGCTGGACAGGCTCAATGCAGCGCTCGAGGAGATCCAGGCCAACGATACCTACGATACGATCAACGCGAAATATTTCCCGTTCAGCATCCGCTGAAGGCGCCTAGCCCGTTTCAGGTGACCTAGCTCTCGGTAATGCGCCGATCCTCGTCGGAGCCGACCGAGAGCTGCTTCCAGTCGAGATCTTCCTGCAGTTCGAGATATTGCGTCGCGCCGATCCTGTCCTTGTCGCGCAGTTCCTCCAGACGCTGGCGCTGGGCGATCACGGCGGCGATTGTCAGTTTGCGGCGCCGCTCGAGCGGCGAGGCTCCGTCAAGGTCCGAGGGCACCGTCCAGTGGTCCTTGCAGACCGTCCTGATCGCCTCGGCCTCGACGCCGCCTTCCTTTTCAAGCCGCTGGAATGCCGCCTCGGCGAGCGAGCGCCTTGCTGCTTCCAGTTCGTCATGGACTTGGCGTTGCCGCCCGAGTTTCAGGAAATGGATCATCGGTGCGAGCGTCGCTCCCTGGATGACGAGCGTTGCCAGCACCACCGCAAAGGCTGTCAGCACCACGAGATCGCGGTCCGGAAAATCGGCGGGCAGCGCGAAGGCGGTGGCAAGCGTGACGAGGCCGCGCATGCCCGACCAGCCGACCAGGAAGGTCTCCCCGTGCCTGAAAGGCGCCAGAACACCGCCGCGCCGGTGACGCAAGGTGACGAACGCATGCAGCAGGAAGGCCATCGCCAGGCGCGCCAGGATGACGCCGACCACGACGATTCCGGCAAAGCCGAGCGCCCGCTCGAGCGCCTCGGCCGACATGGATTCGACGATGCTGCGCGCCTGCAGCCCCATGAGCAGGAAGGCGACGACGTTCAGCAGGAAGACGACCGTCGTCCAGACGGCGAAGGAATGCACCCGCATGCGCGGGGAATCGTCGACCGTCGACAGTGTGGCGATCGTCATGGCGCTCGCAACCGTTGCCAGTACGGCCGAGAGATGCAGATGCTCGGCGATCAGCCAGGTCGAAAAGGCATAGACGAATTGCAGCAGGGTGCCACCGACCGTGTTTTCGGTGATCGGCCGGAGCCGCGAGACGAAAAAGCCGAAGGCGATGCCGAGCAAAATGCCGCCGGGTGCTGCAAAGCCGATCTGGAGGGCAGTCGCGCCATCGAGCCCGCCGCGCGCCTGGACCGTGAGTGCGGCTCCGAACAACAATAGCGCCGTTGCATCGTTGAAGAGGCTTTCGCCCTTCAGCAGAGCATCCACGCGGCGGTCCACCGGCAGATTGGAAAGCACGGCGGTCGCCGCAGCAGCATCAGGCGGTGCAACGATGGCGCCAAGTGTGACCGCCACCGCGATCGGCAAGCCAACGGTCAGCATGCTGATCGACACCACCACGCCTGTTGTCACCAGCACGGCGATGACGGCATAGAAGATCAGCGGCAGCAGCATGCGCCGCGCAGCCCCCATCGGGAAGTCATAGGCGGAATCGACGAGGACGGGCGCGATGAACAGGGCAAGCGCCGTCGGCGGATCGATCGGGATGACAGGCGCGCCGGGCAGCATCGCCACGCCCACGCCGGCAGCAGCCAGAATACCCGGATAGGGCAGATGCATGCGCCGGGTGATCTGCAGGAGCAGGATGGCGACAGCGAGAAGGGCGACGAGGGTTTCGAAGAAGGTCATGTCGGCATAGTAGCAGGCTTTCCGTCGCATTGAAGCGGGTGCGGCTCCCATGTAAAGCTGAAGCCTATCAAGGTGATGACAAAAGGCGAGGCAAGCCGTGACGATGGACTACGATGTGGCTGTTATCGGTGCCGGCGCGGCGGGCATTGCAGCGGCGCGAAAGCTCGCCGGTGCCGGCCGTTCGGTCGTCGTTCTCGAAGCCAGCAACCGTGTCGGCGGTCGTGCCTGGACCGTCGAACTTTCCGGCATGTCGCTCGATATGGGCTGCGGTTGGCTGCATTCGGCCGAGCGCAATCCGCTTGTCGCGATCGGCAGTGAGGCCGGCTTCACGATCGAGCGGGGGCCGACGGCCTGGCAGAACCAGTGGCGCGATCTCGGTTTCCCTCCGGAGGAACGCAAGGCCGCCGCTGCCGCCTGGGGCGCGCTTGAAGAGCAGCTGCGGGCCAATCCGCCGGCAAGCGACAGGGCATCGGACGCGCTGGAACCCGGCGGCGAATGGAACGCCTATTGTCAGTCGCTGTCAGGTTATCTGAACGGGGCGCCGCTCGAGCGGCTGTCTGTTGCCGATTTCCTTGCTTATGACAATGCCGCAACCGATGCTAATTGGCGGGTGCACGAAGGCTATGGAAGCCTTATCGCCGCTGCCGTTCCCGATGTGACGCTGCGTCTGTCGACACCGGTGCGCCATGTTGCGCTGACGAGTGGGGGTGTCCGACTTGAAACCGATCGCGGTCCGGTCAGTGCCAATGCTGTGATCGTCACGGTTTCGACCAACGTACTTGCCCGCGGCATTATCGTCTTCGACCCTGAGGCCGATGAGCATCTGCATGCCGCAGCACAATTGCCGCTCGGCCTTGCCGACAAGCTCTTCATGGAACTCCATGGCAATCACGGTCTCGAACCGGAAACCCATCTGCTTGGCGATGCCCGAAACGACCAGACCGGCAGCTATTATATCCGGCCGCTCGGCCGCCCCGTCGTCGAAGGCTTCTTCGGCGGCAAGGGCGCCGTCGTCATCGAACAGGCTGGCTTGCTCGACGCCTTTACCTTTGCGCTCGAGCAGCTGTCATCATTGCTCGGAAACAACATCCGCCGCCATCTGCGGCCCCTGACAGCTTCGTCCTGGTGCCACACGGATTGGGTTCGAGGCTCCTACAGCCATGCGCTGCCGGGCCATGCGGGTGCGCGAGCCATCCTGGCGAAGCCCGTCGCCGACCGGCTGTTCTTTGCCGGCGAAGCGACGCATCAATCCGATTTCTCGACCGCGCACGGGGCATGGGAGAGCGGACTGCGGGCTGCCGACGAAGTGATCGGCAACGCTGGCTAGGCCGGGTCGACAGTCAGGATTCCAAATCGGCTGATCGCTGCTTTACAGGCCATCGTGGTGGACCACGGCGTCTGCGTCGTGCCCTTGATGTGAAATATATTTCACGTGATGAATTATATTGACATTCTTTTGGCGCCAGAGTTATCTCGCTTTACCGGCGTTCGAGGAGGAAATCCGGTTTCACGAACAAGGCGCTGATTGCGCCATCGGCATTTGGGAGGGGCTTCGGCCTCGAGGAGGAACTTTGCGCAATTTTCTAGGCACAACAGCGATGGCCGTTCTGGCTGCCGCGACACTGAGCACGGCTGCATCAGCGGCCGAAACCGAAAACCCGTTTCGCTGCAAACCCGGCGAAAAATACGTCATGAACGTCATGGTGTCGGGCGTTGAATATTGGTTCCCGGTCTATGAAATGTTCAAGCAGGCCGGACAGCAGCTCGGCTGCGAGACGGCTTATACCGGCACCCCGGAATATGACGTCAACAAGCAGATCGCAACGTTCGACCAGGCTCTTGCCCAGAACCCGGCCGGCATCCTCGTTCACCCGATGAACTCGGACCCTTTCATCGAGCCGATCAATCGCGCGATCGATCAGGGTACGGCCGTTGTCACCTTTGCGGCGGATTCACCGCTGTCGAAGCGCATTTCCTTCATCACATCCGACAATACCCGCGAGGGCATTTATGCCGCCGACGCAATTGCCAAGAAGCTCGGGGGCAAGGGCGAATATGCGGTTCTGGAAAATCCGGGTCAGGACAACCACGACAAGCGCATCGCGGCCTTCATCGCGCGAATGGAAGAGAAGTACCCGGACATGAAGCTCGTTGGCCGGGCGGCATCGAACCAGGATCCGAACAAGGCCTATCAGGGTCTGATGAGCCTGGTGCAGGCTCACCCGAACCTCAATGCAGTGTTCATGCCGGAGGCGAACTCGGCGATCGGCGCGGCCCAGGCAAACAAGGAAAGCGGCGGCAAGATCCTCGTCATGTGCGCCGACGTCAATGCCAACATCCTCGACATGATCAAGGCCGGGGAAGTCTTCGGCTCGATCAATCCCAACCAGGGCATGCAGGGCTTCATGCTGCTGTGGCTTGCCAAGCATCCGGAACTGATCGATCCGATGAACGACGCCAAGCGTTCGGGTTTCAACCCGATGAGCATCCCCGTCGTCGATAACGGTCTCTCGATCGTGACGGCCGCAAATGCCGACGACTTCTACTGGGACAAGTACCTCCAGCGCCGGGGTACGAAAGGCATCGAGGAGTAGGCCTTGCTGGCCGCTGTCGGGTCAGGAGCCGACAGCGGCCGCAAAGCGGGGAGAGGGAGAGCTATCATGGCGCAGACGCCGGCCCTGGAAATACGCAACGTCACCAAGCGTTTTGGCACGATCAAGGCGCTGACGGATGTGAGCTTCCACCTTGAAAAGGGGGAGGTTCATGCCCTCTGCGGCGAAAACGGCGCAGGCAAATCGACGTTGATGAACATCATTGCGGGTGTGCTGCAGCCGAATGAGGGAGAAATTGTCGTTGATGGCGCGCCCGTGAAAATCGCCTCTCCCGCCGTTGCCCAGTCGCTGGGCATCGGACTGGTACACCAGGAAATCGCGCTGTGTCCGGATGCCACTGTTGCCGAAAACATGTTCATGGTGGCGACGAACCGCCGGCGGTCGCCCTTGATGAATTTCGCCAGGCTGGAACGCGACGCTCAGGCGGTAATGAACCGCCTTGCTCCGATCGACGTTCGCCAGAAGGTTGGCGATCTGCCGATTTCCAGCCAGCAGCTGGTCGAGATCGCCAAGGCGCTGACGCTCGACTGCCGTGTCCTCATCCTCGACGAGCCCACCGCGGCTCTGACGGAGGCGGAGGCGCAGGTCCTGTTCGGCATCATCAACGATCTGAAGGCTCACGGCATTTCGATCATTTATATCAGCCATCGCATGGCAGAGATCTTCAGCCTCTGCGATCGGGTCACGGTTTTTCGCGATGGACGCTATGTCTCCACCGAACGGATCTGCGACCTGACGCCCGACGAAGTCGTGCGCCGCATGGTTGGGCGTGAGATCACGCAGCTCTACCCCGAAAAGCAACCGGTGGCGGAGCAAAGCGAGCAAACCATTCTTTCCGTCCGCAATCTCGGCGACGGGACGCGCTTTGAAAATGTCAGCTTTGAATTGCGCAAGGGAGAAATTCTCGGGATCGGCGGCCTCATCGGCTCCGGCCGAACCGAGATCGCAGAGGGTATCTGCGGCCTTCGCCCGACCAGGCAAGGCGACGTTCGACTTTGGGGCGACGTGCTTAGCGTCTCGTCCTATGCTGAGGCGGTGAAAGCGGGCGTTGTCTATCTGTCCGAGGATCGCAAAGGCTCAGGTGTCTTTCTCGATCTGTCGATCGCCCAGAACATCGCAGCCCTCGATCTCAAGTCGCTGACGGGACCGTTGGGACTCTTGAACACGAGGGCAGAGGCCGAGCGGGCACAGGATCTGGCGCGCCGTCTTGGTATTCGGATGGGCGGTATCGACATGCCCGTCTCATCGCTCTCCGGGGGCAACCAGCAGAAAGTAGCCATTGCAAAGCAGTTGGCGGTCGATCCGAAAGTGATCCTGATGGACGAGCCGACGCGCGGTATCGACGTCGGCGCAAAATCTGAAATTCACCGTTTGCTGCGCGAGCTTGCGCGGTCCGGGGTCGGCATTGTCGTCATCACATCCGAGCTGCCGGAGCTTCTCGGTCTCTGCGATCGGGCGATCGTCATCCGCGAAGGCAGGGTTGCCGGAGAAGTCAAGGGCGAGGCGATGACCGAACAGGCCGTCATGCGGCTCGCATCCGGCATCGGCGCAAGTCAACACAACATATCGAAGGCATCAGAGCATGCCGTCTGACGATAAAACTGGGACGGGAGACCAGGCAATGACAGATCACGCATTGGCGGCGACAAGACAACGCGTCTCTTCCTGGAAGAGGCTGGGAACGATGCGCGAAGCGGGATTGATTGCGATTATTCTCGCGCTCTGCGTCCTCATGAGCTTTGCCTCCCCACATTTCCTGACGATGGGCAATTTCCGTGCGATGCTGATGTCGTTCTCGGTGGAGGGCATCGTGGTCGTCGGCATGACGATCCTTCTGATCGTCGGCGGCATCGATCTTTCGGTCGGCTCGGTTGTCTGCTTCTCGATGGTCTTGTCCGGCTCGCTGTTCCTGATGGGGATGGACCCATGGAGCGCGTCTCTGGTGGGTATTCTCGCCAGCGCCTTGATTGGTTGTGCCATGGGCTTCTTTGTGACGGTGATCGGGCTCAACCATTTCATCACGTCGCTTGCCGCAATGGTCATCGTGCGGGGCGTCTGCCTGATCATCACCAAGGGAACGCCGCTCTCGCTGTTTACGTTGCCGCCGTCATTCAAGGCGGTCGGGCAGGGCACGTTCCACGGCATTCCCTACGTCATTCTGATCTTCGTCGCGATCGTGGCGATTTTTGATTTCCTGCTGCGCAGGGCGACAGCGTTCCGCAAGGTCTTCTACACCGGCAGCAACGAGAAGGCGGCGCTTTATTCGGGGATCAGGACGAACCAGGTGAAATTTTGGGTGACCGTCCTCTGCAGCACTTTGTCGGGCGTTGCCGGTGTCATCTACATGTCGCGCTTCGGCGCGGCGACCCCGACCTTCGGCGTGGGCATGGAACTCAACATCATTGCCGCTGCCGTGATCGGCGGCGCCTCGCTCAGCGGCGGTTCCGGCACCATCCTTGGCGCCATCCTCGGTATCGCGCTTCTGTCGGTGGTCAGCAGTTCGCTGATCCTCCTGAATGTCTCGGTCTACTGGCAGGATATGATAAAAGGCTGCATTCTCCTGGCTGCCGTTTCCATCGATCATTTCTTGCACAAGCGGAAGGCTGCCTGACATGCCGATTGCCAAACCCAAGATCGTCTCCGCGCCACGCGAAGAAATCGTCATCGCACGCCAGATGCACCAAGCTCTCGTCCTGCATTTCCTGGAAGGTTTGACGCAGGCGCAGATCGCCGATCAGCTCGGCATCTCTCACGCCACCGTCAACCGGCTGATCAAGCGCGGTCGCCAGCTCGGCCTCGTGGAAATCAAGATCAAATCGCCGGTCGAGCCGCTGGTCGATATGGAAGAACAGCTTCTGGCGCTTGGCGGAATCAGCCGGGCGATTGTCGTGCCGACCGTGTCCGACAATCCGCAAACGGCATTGCAGGCCGTTGGCGAGGCGGCGGCGCGGCTGCTCATCGAGGAGATCACCGATGGCGACACCATCTGCATCACCGGCGGCAAGGGCGTCAGCGCCGTCGTTGCCGGCCTGCAGCCGCCGCGGCGCTTCGACGTCGAGGTTATACCGGCAACGGGATGCGTCCAGGGCAAGCACTACACCGATGTGAACCACGTCTCGACGATGATGGCCGACCGGCTTGGAGGCCGCTCGTTCCAGATCCATGCCCCCCTCTTTGCCGACAGCGCCGCCGAACGGGGGATGCTGATGAACATGCGCTCGGTTGCCGATGTCTTCAAACGGGCGCGTGAGGCCAAGGTCGCCGTCGTCGGCATCGGTTCGATCTTGTCGGATGATTCAAGCTATTACGACCTGCATCCGTCCTCCAGCACCGACCGGGCTGCGATCGAGCGCTCCCGCGCCTCATGCGAGCTGCTCGCGCATCTGCTCGATGATCATGGCAGCGTGTGTGACTACAGCCTCAATCGTTCATTGGTATCGCTGACCCTTCCCGAATTCGCGTCGATCCCGATGAAGATTGGCGTGGCCAGCGGACCAAACAAGGCAGGGCCGATCTTGAGCGTCATGCGGGGTCATCATCTCGATACGCTCGTTACCGACGAGGCAACCGGCGCACGCATTCTCGCGTTGGCCGCAGGCAAAGGACAGCACGCATGAGCGGGCAACAGTTGATGCGTGAAATCGGCAGGTCGGGCGTGGTCGCCTCCGCGGTCGGGCTTGGAACCTGGGCGATCGGCGGCTGGATGTGGGGAGGTACGGACGAGGCGGAATCGATCGCAGCAATCCAGGCTTCGCTCGATGCCGGCGTGACGCTGATCGACACGGCACCCGCCTACGGACTTGGCCGATCCGAGGAGATCGTCGGCAAGGCGTTGAAAGGCCGCCGCGACAAGGCCGTCATCGCGACCAAGTGCGGGCTCGTGTGGCATACGGACAAGGGCAAACATTTCTTCGATCAGGATCGCAAGCCGGTCCACCGCTACCTCGGCCGCGACGCAATCCTTTATGAGGTTGAGGAGAGCCTGCGGCGCCTTCGCACCGATCATATCGATCTCTACATCACCCACTGGCAGGATCCGACGACCCCCATCGAGGAGACGGTGCGGGCGCTGGAAGAGCTGAAGGCCGCGGGCAAGATCCGTGCGATCGGTGCCAGCAACGTCAGTGCTGCCGAGCTCGAAACCTATATTTCCGTCGGCGACCTGGATGCCATCCAGGAGCGCTTCAGCATGGTAGACCGGGAAATCGAGGCCGATCTCTTGCCGCTTACGCGGCCGAACGGCATTTCGACGCTGAGCTATTCTTCGCTTGCACTTGGCCTCTTGTCCGGGGCCGTCGGGCCGGATCGGGCCTTTTCCGGTGACGATCAGCGACGAGACAATCCGCGCTTTTCCATTTCCAATCGCGAGAAGGCGATGGCCTTCGCCGCAGCCATCGGGCCGGTCGCCGGGAAGCACGGAGCAAGCGTTGCACAAATCGTCATCGCCTGGACGCTTGCGCAGCCCGGCGTGACATTCGCCCTTTGCGGCGCACGCAACCCTGCGCAGGCGCTCGACAATGCACGGGCTGGCACGATCCGCCTTGACCCGGACGATCACTCGGCCATCGATGCGGCCATTGCGACGAAACTGACGGCTATGGACAGGTAACGGATCGCATCATGAATCGCGAAGAGATATTGGACGGGCTTCGACGGAGCCCGAAGGTGGACGTGTGCGTCATCGGCGGCGGTATCAACGGCATCAGCGTCTTCCGGGAGCTGGCGCTGCAGGGGCTCAACGTCCTTCTCGTCGAGAAGCATGACTATTGCTCCGGAGCGAGTGCGGCGCTGTCACGGATGGTGCATGGCGGACTTCGCTATCTTGAGAACGGCGAGTTCAAGCTGGTGCAGGAATCGCTTGTCGAGCGCGACCGGTTGTTGCGAAACGCTCCGCACTATGTTGCCCCCTTGCCGACGACGGTGCCTGTCTTCGATGCCTTTTCGGGGTTGGGCAACGGCATCGTCCGCTTCCTGGGGCTGACCCGTCGCCCCAGCCGTCGCGGCGCGGTCGCGATCAAGATGGGGCTCAGCATCTATGATTTCCTCACGCGCAAACGGGCAATGATGCCGCGTCACCAGTTTCGCGGCCGACGCACAACGCTTGCGAAGTGGCCGGCGCTCAACCCGGAAATCAGAAGTTCTGCGACCTACTACGATGCGTGGATCAGTCACCCCGAACGTTTGGGCATCGAGTTGCTCGATGACGCCCTTCTTTCCGGCGCTGGCGCAGGAGCGCTGAACTACGCCGACGTTCGTGCAGCGGGTCCCGGGCAGTTTGTCGTTCGCGACCTTGTCAGCGGCCGCTCCGCGGAGGTCGACCCCACACTCATCATCAACGCAACTGGCGGATGGATCGACATTACCAACGACACTCTTTTCTCACCGGATGCACGCCCTGCAACCCTGATGGGTGGCACCAAGGGATCTCACCTCATCATCGACAACGCCGAACTCTACGACGCCCTGGCGGGTCACATGATCTACTACGAGAACGAGGATGGAAGGATCTGCATCCTGTTTCCCTATCTCGGCAAGGTGCTGGTCGGCTCGACCGATATTCGCGTCGATGATCCCGAAACCGTGCGCTGCGAAGCCGACGAGCGAGACTATATCCTGCAATCGCTTGGCTTCGTGCTGCCTGGCATCAAGATCCGGGCGGAGGAAATCAGTTTTCAGTTCTCGGGCGTGCGCCCGCTGCCGACGAGCAAGGACAGCTTCACCGGTCGCATCCCGCGCGACCATTTCTGTACCGTCGTGGAAAATTCCGGCAGTGGACCAGCGGTGCTCTGCATGATCGGCGGCAAATGGACGACCTTTCGCTCGTTCGGCGAGCTTGCGGCCGATCTCGCTCTGGAACGTCTCGGCAAGACACGTCGCGTAACAACGGCTGAGCGGCCAATTGGCGGTGGCAGACGATTCCCACCGGATCGCGCGGAATGGATTGCCAGGACAGCCAGGGAAAAAGGCATTTCCGGCGATCGCATGGGAGAACTCTTCTCCCGCTACGGTACGGAAGCCGAAGCGATCGCGGCCTTCATCGTGGCTGCGCCTGATGCACCCCTGCCGCAGGCGGCCTATTCGGAGCGCGAAATACTCTTCCTCATCAGGAACGAAGCCGTCGAGCATCTCGATGACGTTCTGCTCCGGCGCACGACGCTTGCGATAACCGGCACGCTATCGCTCGAAATGACGGATGCCGTCCTCGATCTTCTGGCAGCGGAGAAGGCGTGGACGCCAGCTCTGCGGGCTGCGGAGCGAAGCCGCTTCCTCACCCTTTTGCGCGACCGCCACGGCGTCGACGAACTCACCCTATCCGCACGGAACGAACAAAGGAGCAAAAAATGCGAAACAACATGAAAGTCCGGATGAACCGGCTCTTCGGTCATGGTCGCTGCCTCGACGTCGCGATCGATCACGGCGTCTGCAACGAGCCGTCGTTCCTTAGTGGCCTTGAGGACATGAAATCGGTCGTTGAGGCGCTGACGGCCGCTGGCCCAGACGCCATCCAGATGAACTATGGCCAGGCCGATCTGCTCCAGAATGTCGCCGGCAAGAACAAGCCGGCGCTGGTAATGCGGATCGACATGGGTAACCCCTATAACAGGATTCGACACCGCGACATGTGGGCGGTGCTGCAGAACGAGGCCGAGCCGCTGATTGGTGCGCTCGAGATGGACGCAGCCTGCGTCGTCGTCAATCTCTTCATGCTGCCTGACGAGCCGGATCTCTTTCGCCAATGCGTGCAGAACATCGCACGTGTCCGCGCCGATTGCGACAAGTACGGAATGCCGCTGATGATCGAACCTCTGGTCATGCAGCCGGTCTCGGAAAAGGGCGGATACATGGTCGATGGCGATGCCGACAAGATCGTCACCCTGACACGGCTTGCGCGCGAAATGGGCGCCGATATCGTCAAGGCCGATCCGACAACCATTGCGGAAGATTTCCACAGGGTCGTGGAGGCAGCGCGTTGCCCGGTTCTGGTGCGCGGCGGCGGCAAGGAGGATCTTCGGTCCGTGTTCGACAAGTCTGCGGCCTTGATGCGGCAGGGGGCGGTCGGCATGGTCTATGGGCGCAACATCTATCAGCACGCCAATCCAGGGGCGGTCGTGCGCGGGCTGATGGCCATCGTGCATGGCGACGCTACTGGCGAGGAAGCCTTTGCGCTCTACGAGCGCGATTGAAAATAGTTGCTGAACCTGGGGAGGAGTTCTGCATGGGAAATTATCTGTTGGGGCTCGATGCCGGCAACACCGTGATCAAGGCGGTGATCTTTGACCGGCAGGGCAACGAGGTCGCTGCCGCGTCAGCCGAGGGGCACAGCCGCATGCCATGCCCCGGCCATGTCGAGCGTGGCCTGGACGAATTGTGGACGAATGCACGTCAGGTCATCAGCAGCTGCATCGAGCAGGCCCGCATCCGGCCCGAGGAGATTATCGCGATCGGCTGCGCAGGACATGGTAACGGTCTCTACGCGCTTGATCGCGAGGGTGAACCATTGCTCGGCATCCAGTCGCTCGACACGCGCGCTGCGGCCCTGGTCGAGGAATGGCAGATACAGGGCATCGGCGATCGCACCTATCCGATCGGTCGACAGCGCCCTTGGCCATCGCAGACGCCGACGCTGCTTGCCTGGCTGAAACGCCACCGGCCGGAGATCTTCGGCAGGATCGGCACGGTATTCCTCTGCAAGGACTTTATCGTCAATCGCCTGACGGATGCCCGTGTCAGCGAGGTATCCGACATGACAGGTTGCGGCCTGCTTGACGTTGCCAACCGCCGCTACAGCGACGACTTGATGGAGGCCTACGGCCTCGGCGATTGCCTGGCGATGCTGCCACGATTGCTTGAGAGCTCGGATATCGCAGGTCATGTCACGGCCGCGGCGGCCGCGCAGACGGGTCTTGCCGTCGGTACACCTGTGGTCGGCGGCCTGTTCGATGTCGTCGCTTCGGCGATCGGATCCGGCGTGACCCGGACGGGTGCTGCCTCGATCATCGCCGGGACCTGGAGCATCAATCAGGTGATCATCGATGCGCCGCAACTGGCCGGGCCTGTCTTCATGTCGTCCACATTCGACCGGGAGCGATACATGGCGATCGAGTCCAGCGCCACGTCGGCTGCAAACCTCGAATGGCTGGTGCGGGAGTTTTTCCCCGACGCCTCGCCCGACGGGCGCTCGCCTTTCGATCATTGCGCGGCGCTCGCCGCTGCCGTCGCGCCCGGCGCCGACGATCCGCTCTATCATCCGTTCCTGTATGGCGCGCAGCAGGATGGCAATGCCCGCGCCGGCTTCTATGGCGTTGCCGGCTGGCACACGAGGGGCCATCTGGTGCGAGCGGTCCTTGAAGGCGTCGCTTTCGGCCATCGTCAACACGTCGAGACCATGCGCAGTGCCGGGGCAACATTCGACGAAGCCGTCCTTTCCGGTGGAGGCTCGCGAAGCCTGGTCTGGCCGCAGATATTCGCCGATGTTCTGGGCGTGCCGGTTTCGATCGCCCGCTCGCGAGAGACGGGCGCGCTCGGGGCCGCGATTGCGGCGGGAACCGGCGCCGGCGTCTTTCCGTCGTTCGAGGCCGGCGCGGCCTCGATGGTTCGCATGGAGCGCAATTACATCCCGGATAGACGGCTGGAAGGCCACTACGCGCGCCGTTATGGCCTCTATCGCGATATCGCCGAGGCAATGGCTCCGATCTGGCGGCGGCTCGTGTCGGCGAAAACCGAAGTTGCAGGAGCAGCGGCGTGAGCGGGATTTCAACGGAAGCGGTTGCCGACGCGGGCTCTTACGACTTCATCATCGTGGGGGCAGGCTCGGCCGGATGCGTTCTTGCCAATCGGCTGTCGGCAAATCCGGCCAACCGTGTCCTCTTGCTCGAGGCCGGCGGCAGCGATCGTTATCACTGGGTGCATGTGCCGATCGGATATCTCTTCTGCATGGGAAATCCGCGCACCGACTGGATGATGCGCACCGCCGCCGAGGCTGGGTTGAACGGTCGGTCGCTTCCTTATCCGCGCGGCAAGGTGCTTGGCGGCTGCTCGTCGATCAATGGCATGATCTACATGCGGGGGCAGGCGGCCGACTATGATGGCTGGCGGCAGGCAGGAAACGAAGGTTGGGGATGGGATGACGTGCTTCCCTATTTCCTCAAATCCGAGGATAACTACCGCGGCAATTCTGCCATGCACGGGGCAGGCGGCGAATGGCGCGTGGAACGGCAGCGACTTTCCTGGCCGATCCTGGATGCCTTTCGCGACGCAGCCGAAGAGCTCGGCATTCCCAAGACCGATGATTTTAACGGCGGTGACAACGAGGGATCGGGCTATTTCGAGGTCAATCAGCGCGGCGGCGTTCGCTGGAATACCACCAAGGCCTTTCTGCGCCCCGCAATGCGGCGCCCCAACCTTCGTGTGCTGACCGGAGCGGAAACGGAGCGGCTGGTGCTCGGCGGACGTCGTGTAACCGGAGTCCGCTTCCGTTTGAACGGGCAGATCCATGTCGCGCATGCCGGTCGTGAAGTCATCCTTTCGGCCGGTGCCATCAACTCGCCGAAAATCCTGGAACTTTCCGGGATTGGCCGCCCGGATTTGTTGTCCGCCGTCAATATCGACGTGGCTCACGCGCTTCACGGCGTCGGCGAGAACCTGCAGGACCACCTTCAGATCCGGACGGTTTTCCGGATCGAGGGGGCAAAGACGTTGAACCAGCTCTACCACAATCTTTTCGCCCGTGCGGGCATGGGCTTGCAATATGCGCTACGCCGCTCCGGCCCGCTCTCGATGGCGCCAAGTCAGCTCGGTATTTTCGCAAGGAGCGACCCGGCAGTCGCGACCGCCGATCTCGAATATCATGTGCAGCCGCTCAGCACCGACAGGCTCGGCGAACCGCTGCACCGCTATCCCGCGGTCACTGTATCGGTCTGCAACCTGAGACCGGAGAGCCGGGGGACGGTCCACATTGCCGGGTCGGATGCGTCCGCAGCTCCCGAGATCAAGCCCAACTACCTCTCGACCAGCAAAGATCGCATTCTTGCTGCAAAATCCATCCGCCATGCCCGCAGTCTCATGCAGACGAGTGCGATCTCGAAGTTCCGGCCGCAGGAGATGCTTCCTGGCAAGAAATTTCAAAGCGATGATGAATTGATCAGCCGCGCGGGAGACATTGCCACCACGATCTTCCACCCGGTTGGAACCTGCAAGATGGGGCGTGACAGCATGGCTGTTGTCGACGAACAGTTGAGAGTGCATGGCGTGGGCGCTTTGCGCATTGTCGACGCTTCGGTCATGCCGACGATCGTCTCCGGTAACACCAACTCCCCGGTGATCATGATTGCCGAGAAGGCGTCCGACATGATTCTGCGCTAACGGCGCTTAGAACTTCATCACGTTGGTGCTGAGAGAGCCAGGATCGTACCGGTGGCGGTCAATCCCATCTCTCTCAGTTGTTCGTCACCGCTGCGAGGATCTGCGTGGCGGTCAGGCGATCTTATCGATCTACTGCAGCGTGCGGTTCGAGACCTGCCCTGCGGCCAAGTTCGGCACGGCTGCGACGGGGCCGGCGCCTTCGAGCCCGGTCGCAACGACGGAGACGCGGAACTTGCCGTCGAGGCCGCGGTCGAAGATTGCGCCGACGACGATTTCGGCGTCGTCCTGGACTTCATCGCGAATGCGGCTTGCGGCCTCGTCGACCTCGAAGAGGGTCATGTCGGAACCGCCTGATATCGAGATCAGCACACCCTTGGCGCCCTTCATCGAGATATCGTCGAGCAGTGGGTTGGCGATTGCAGCTTCCGCCGCCTTCATCGCCCGTGCTTCGCCCTCAGCCTCGCCCGTGCCCATCATGGCCCGGCCCATGCCGCGCATGACGGACTTCACATCAGCGAAGTCGAGATTGATCAGGCCTTCCTTGACGATGAGATCGGTGATGCAGCCCACGCCGGCATAAAGCACGCGGTCCGCGGTCATGAAGGCATCGGCGAAGGTGGTCTTGGCGTCCGCGATGCGGAAGAGGTTCTGGTTGGGAATGACGATGACGGTGTCGGCTGCCTGGCGCAGCGCCTCGATGCCGGCTTCGGCCATCTTCATGCGGCGATTGCCCTCGAAGGTGAAGGGCTTGGTGACGACGCCGACCGTCAGGATGCCGGCTGCACGGGCCGCATGCGCAATGACCGGTGCCGCACCCGTGCCGGTGCCGCCGCCCATGCCGGCCGTGACGAAGCACATATGCGAGCCGCTCAGGTGGTCCATGATCTCGTCGAGCGATTCTTCGGCAGCCGCGCGGCCCACTTCCGGCAGGGAGCCGGCGCCGAGACCTTCGGTGACATGCGCGCCGAGCTGGATGCGGCGCGTCGCCTTGGAGGTCGCCAGCACCTGGGCATCGGTATTTGCGGCGATGAAATCGACGCCCGCCAGTTTTTCGGCGATCATGTTGTTGATCGCGTTTCCGCCGCCTCCGCCGACGCCAATCACCGTGATCTGCGGCCGTAGTCCCGTAATGCCGCTCTTGGCGTCTGTCATCGAACTCTCCTTTTGTCCCTCGTGCATGCCCCGCCCCGTCGCGGATAGCGAATCGCATAATACGTTAAGCGCGCAACAAGGCAGAGGCGGGGCGGGCTTTGCAATATCCAAAGGGATTTCAGCACTCGTTCATGTTCGAAAGCAGTGAACGATGGGATTGATCCGGAGGACCGCGCCAGTATCGATCGCTTTGCCTTGAGGCGAAGTTTCGCTAAAGATGAAAGCGAAACGAAGGGAGGGCGCATGTTTCTGTCGGATCGCCAGGAGAGGATCATCGCACTTGCGAGGTCATCGGGCAGGGTGCTGGTCGATGATCTGGCGGCGCAGTTTGCCGTGACACCGCAGACGATCCGCAAGGATCTGAACGATCTCTGCGATGCACAGCTCCTGACCCGCATTCACGGAGGCGCAACCTTTCCGCGCGGGACGGAAAATGTCCGCTACGATGCGCGGCGCCAGATCGCCGCGATGGAGAAACAGGCGATCGGTGTGGCTGCCGCTGATCTCATTCCCAACAACAGTTCGCTTTTCATCAATATCGGCACGACGACGGAAGCTGTCGGAGAAGCGCTCTCGGATCATCACGAATTGATGGTGATCACAAATAATATCAATGTTGCCAATAGATTGCGACTGATCGACAATATCGAGGTGGTGATCGCCGGCGGCGTGGTGCGCCAGTCCGACGGCGGCATCGTCGGCGAGGCGGCGGTCGACTTCATCCGCCAGTTCAAGGTCGATTATGCCGTGATCGGAGCATCGGCGATCGATCCGGATGGCGCGCTTCTCGACTACGATTTCCGTGAGGTGAAGGTGGCGCAGGCTATCATCGCCAATGCGCGACACGTTATCCTGGTTGCGGATTCAACCAAGTTCGAGCGCACTGCGCCTGTCCGGATCGGCCAGATTTCGCAGGTCCATACTTTCATTACCGACCAATGCGATTCGCCCTCCATCCGCAATATCTGTCAGCAGAGCGGTGTCGTGTTGATCGAAGCAGCGAAAGCTAACCGCTGATTTTTACGGCCAATAACATTCGTTTGACATTCGGAAAATTTTCGATTTAATCACCCTCACTTTCGCAACGGTTGGGGGAACTGTTGCGCTGTCTTGGCTCGAACGGGGGGAATATGGGCCGAATCCACGATATTTTCGTCATTGGTGGCGGGATCAACGGCTGCGGGATAGCGCGCGATGCCGTGGGTCGTGGTTATACGGTGGCGCTTGCGGAGATGAACGATTTCGCCTCCGGCACCTCGTCGGGTGCCACCAAGCTCATCCATGGCGGATTGCGCTACCTTGAGCATTACGAGTTCCGCCTGGTGCGGGAATCGCTGATGGAGCGCGAGATCCTGTGGGCCATGGCCCCGCATATCATCTGGCCTTTGCGCTTCGTGCTGCCCTATCACAAGGGCGGGATCAGGCCGGCCTGGATGATCCGGCTTGGCCTCTTCCTCTATGACCATCTTGGCGGGCGCAAGCTGTTGCCGCCGACTGCGGTCTTGAACATGCGCAGCGATGCGGCGGCAAAGCCGCTGAAGGCGCTGTTTACGAAGGCTTTCGAATATTCCGACGGCTGGGTCGACGATGCCCGCATGGTGGTGCTCAATGCCCGCGATGCCGCCGACAAGGGCGCCACGATCATGCCGCGCACCAAGGTCGTCTCGGCCCATCAGGAAAAGGATGCGCAGGGCAGCAACGTCTGGCAGATCGAGACGATCAACAGTCTCACCGGCAAGAGCGAGCGCCATCAGGCCCGCATGCTGATCAATGCCGCCGGTCCCTGGGTCGACCATGTCATCCGCTCCGCCTTCGGCCATAACGAGGCCCGCCATGTGCGCCTCGTCCAGGGCAGCCACATCATCGTGAAGAAGAAGTTCGAGGGGCCACGCGCCTATTTCTTCCAGAACCCCGACAACCGCATCATCTTCGCCATTCCCTATGAGACCGATTTTACCCTGATCGGCACCACCGACCGCGACTACACCGCCGATCCGAAGGATGTGAAGATCTCCGAGGAGGAGACCGTCTATCTCTGCAATGCGGCCTCGGAATATTTCAAGGAGCCGGTCAGACCGGAGGATATCGTCTGGACCTATTCGGCGGTACGTCCGCTCTTCGACGACGGCGCCTCGAAGGCGCAGGAGGCCACGCGTGACTACGTGCTGAAGGTCGAGGGCAAGGCGGGCGAGGCGCCGCTTCTCAATGTCTTCGGCGGCAAGCTCACCACCTACCGGCGCCTGTCGGAACATGCGCTGGAGAAGATCGGCGAGGCGATCGGCGTCAAGGGCAGGCCGTGGACAGCGGGCAGCCATCTGCCGGGCGGGGATTTTCCGGTGCAGGGCTATGAGGGCGAGGTCGTCAAGCTCAAGAGCCGCTATCCGTTCCTGGCCGATGCTCATGCCCGACGTCTCATTCGCCGCTACGGCACGAAGGCTGCAACGCTTCTCGGCAATGCCGCAAAGGTCGACGATCTCGGCCGGCTGTTCGGATCCGACCTCTACGAGGCCGAGGTCCGCTACCTCATCGACAATGAATGGGCCGTCACCGCCCACGATGTGCTCTGGCGGAGAACCAAGGCCGGCCTGCACATGACACCACAACAGATAGATATTTTGGAGGAGTACATCGCCGCTCTGCCCGCGAAACTCGCAGGCTAAGCCGGCATGTGGTCCCCGTCTTGAGGAGGCACGGGAACCGGAATGCTCGAATTGCGCCATGCCGCAAAGATGGTCGGCGGTGAATACCATATTCACCCGACGGACCTGACATTTGAACGGGGATCGCTGAACGTCCTGCTCGGACCGACGCTCTCCGGCAAGACATCATTGATGCGGCTGATGGCCGGCCTCGATCGGCCGACCAGCGGTTCCGTGCATTTCGACGGCGCCGACGTCACCGGCATGCCGGTGCAGAAGCGCAATGTCGCGATGGTCTACCAGCAGTTCATCAATTATCCCGCACTCAGCGTCTATGAAAACATCGCCTCGCCGATGCGCATTGCCGGGCACGATGCCAAGACGATCGATATCGAAGTGCGCAAGGCCGCAGAGCTTCTGAAGCTGACGCCCTATCTCGACCGCACGCCGCTCAATCTTTCCGGCGGCCAGCAGCAGCGTACCGCCCTTGCCCGCGCGCTCGTCAAGAATGCCAGCCTCGTGTTGCTCGACGAGCCACTCGCCAATCTGGACTATAAGCTGCGCGAGGAACTGCGCGAGGAACTGCCGCGTATTTTCGCGCAATCCGGCGCCATCTTCGTCTATGCGACGACCGAACCTTCCGAAGCCCTTTTGCTCGGCGGCAATACGGTGACGCTGAGCGAAGGCCGCGTGACGCAGTTCGGCAAGACGATCGAGGTCTATCGCCGCCCGGTCGATCTCGTCACCGCCAAGACCTTCGCCGACCCGCCGCTGAACTTCATCGAGGTGGAGAAGAACGGCAGCATCTTCCGCCATGGAGCTGGCGCTGAGATCGTCGTGCCGGCGCATCTTGCCGCCACGCCGGATGGCGCCGTCACGATCGCCTTCCACCCGCATCATCTGTCACTGCAAGCCCAGACTCCGGCGTCGCCGCGACTGACGTCGCGCACGCAGATTTCCGAAATCACCGGCTCGGAAAGCTTCGTGCATGTCGATTTCAACGGTGTGCGTTGGGTGATGCTGGCGCACGGCATTCACGACATCGATCCCGATACCGAGATCGCCGTCTTCCTCGACACCCGCCATCTCATGGCCTTCGGGCCTGATGGGCGGGCAATCGCAACCGGCAACCAGGCGGCATAGGAGGTTTCAATGGCACGCATCACGCTCGACCATATCCGCCACGCCTATGGGCCCGACCCGAAGTCGGACAAGGATTATGCGCTGAAGGAAGTCGATCACGAATGGACCGATGGCGGCGCCTATGCGCTGCTCGGTCCCTCCGGCTGCGGCAAGACCACGCTGCTCAATATCATTTCCGGCCTGTTGCAGCCCTCGCACGGGCGCATCCTTTTCGATGGCCGCGATGTCACCAATCTTTCGACGCAGGCGCGCAATATTGCGCAGGTCTTCCAGTTCCCGGTTATCTACGACACGATGACCGTCTACGACAATCTGGCCTTTCCGCTGCGCAACAGGGGCGTTGCCGAACCCGAGGTCGACCGGCGCGTCCGCGAAATCCTCGAGATGATCGATCTGACCGACTGGGCAAAACGCAAGGCGCAGCGCCTGACGGCCGATCAGAAGCAGAAGATCTCGCTCGGCCGCGGCCTCGTGCGCAATGACGTCAACGCCATCCTGTTCGACGAACCGTTGACCGTCATCGATCCGCATATGAAATGGGTGCTGCGCTCGCAGCTGAAGCGCCTGCACAAGCAGTTCGGCTTCACCATGGTCTACGTCACGCATGACCAGACGGAAGCGCTGACCTTCGCCGAAAAGGTGGTGGTCATGTATGAAGGCGAGATCGTCCAGATCGGCACGCCGGCCGAACTCTTCGAGCGGCCGAGCCACACATTCGTCGGCTATTTCATCGGCTCGCCCGGCATGAACGTCATGCCCGCGAAGGTCGCTGGTTCCAGCGTCAGTGTCGGCGGCGAGACCATCAATCTCGATTATGCGCCCGACACGTCGCGGGCCGCCAAGGTCGAGCTCGGCATCCGTCCCGAATTCATCCGGCTTGGCCGTGACGGCATGCCGGTATCGATCTCCAAGGTCGAGGATATCGGACGCCAGAAGATCGTACGCGCCCGTTTTGCCGGCCAGCCGTTGGCGATCGTCCTATCGGAGGACGCCGAGATCCCGGAAGATGCGCGGGTCAGTTTCGACCCCGCAGCGATCAGCATCTACGCCGATTCCTGGCGTGTCGGCAGGGAGGCCTGAATCATGGAAAAGACCTGGAACAACAAGGCCTGGTTTCTGGTTCTGCCTGTCCTGGTGCTCGTCGCCTTCTCGGCGGCCATCCCGCTGATGACGGTCGTCAACTATTCGGTGCAGGATACGTTCGGCAATAACGAGTTCTTCTGGGCCGGCACGGACTGGTTCGTGCAGACACTGGAGTCGGATCGCTTCTGGGCAGCCCTGCAGCGCAACCTGCTCTTCTCGATCATCATCCTGGCGCTCGAAATTCCGCTCGGCATCTTCATCGCGCTCAACATGCCGAAGAAGGGCATCGGCGTGCCGGTCTGCCTCGTTCTGATGGCGCTGCCGCTGCTGATCCCGTGGAACGTCGTCGGCACGATCTGGCAGGTCTTCGGCCGCGTCGATATCGGCCTGCTCGGCCATACGCTGGAAGCGATCGGCCTCGACTACAACTATGTGCGCGATCCGCTCGATGCCTGGATCACCATCATCGTCATGGATGTCTGGCACTGGACGAGCCTCGTCGTGCTGCTCTGCTATGCCGGCCTCGTGTCTATCCCCGACGCCTATTACCAGGCTGCCAAGATCGACGGCGCCTCGCGCTGGTCCGTCTTCCGCTACATCCAGCTGCCGAAGATGAAGCGGGTGCTTCTGATCGCCGTGCTGCTGCGCTTCATGGACAGCTTCATGATCTACACCGAGCCTTTCGTCGTTACCGGTGGCGGGCCGGGCAATTCGACCACCTTCCTGTCGATCGACCTCGTCAAGATGGCCGTTGGCCAATTCGATCTCGGGCCTGCGGCGGCAATGTCGATCGTCTACTTCCTGATCATCCTGCTGCTGTCGTGGATCTTCTACACGGTCATGACCAGCAGCGACGCCAACGCTTGAGAAAGGAGAGATCCATGGTTTCAAAAATGAAATATAAGCCCGCCGGAAACCTCTCCTGGGTGGTCACGACGATCTATATCCTCTTCCTGCTGCTGCCGATCTACTGGCTGGTCAACATGAGCTTCAAGGAGAATGCCGAGATCACCGGCACCTTCTCGCTCTGGCCGCAGAACCCGACAATCAGGAATTACGCGGTCATCTTCACCGATCCGTCCTGGTATAACGGCTATATCAACTCGATCATCTACGTGGCGATGAACACGGTCATCTCCGTGCTCGCCGCACTTCCCGCGGCTTACGCCTTCTCGCGCTATCGCTTTTTAGGCGACAAGCACCTGTTCTTCTGGCTCTTGACCAACCGCATGGCGCCGCCGGCCGTCTTCGCGCTGCCATTCTTCCAGCTCTATTCCGCCTTTGGCCTGATCGACACGCATATCGCAGTGGCGCTTGCCCATTGCCTCTTCAACGTGCCGCTGGCGGTCTGGATCCTCGAAGGGTTCATGTCCGGCGTGCCGAAGGAGATCGACGAGACCGCCTATATTGACGGCTATTCCTTCCCGCGCTTCTTCGTGAAGATCTTCATGCCGCTGATTGCAAGCGGCGTCGGTGTCGCCGCCTTCTTCTGCTTCATGTTCTCATGGGTCGAACTCCTGCTTGCGCGCACGCTGACGACGACGGCTGCGAAGCCGATCTCTGCGATCATGACGCGCACGGTCTCGGCGGCCGGCATGGACTGGGGGGTGCTCGCGGCGGCCGGCGTGCTGACCATCATTCCCGGTGCGCTCGTCATCTATTTCGTTCGCAACTACATCGCCAAGGGCTTTGCCCTGGGCCGCGTCTGAGGAGGACCGGACATGACCCTTTCGTGGATGGCCTGGACGCTGCCGACGGCGCTCTTCTTTCTCACGATCCTGACCCTGCTCATCGCCATGAGCGTCTGGGAATATTTTTCGCCGGGCGGCTCGCCGCGCGTTGGCTTGCTTCGGTTCGAGACGACGCGCGGCGACCGGCTCTTCATCTCGCTGCTCGGCGCAGCATTCATTCATCTCGCATGGCTGGGTCTTGTCGGACCCAGCCTGTGGTGGGCTCTTGGCATCTCCGTGATCTACGCCATCGGCGTGTTCCGTTACGTGTGATTCCAAGCTGATACGGATGGCCGGGGGTACTGGCCGCCTGAGACGTAAGGACTGCAATCGCTAAACCTGGGAGGATATTATGCGACGGCATCTACTAGTGACGACAGCAGGCATTTTGCTGGCCATGGCGGGCTCCGCCTATGCCGGCATGGATGAGGCGAAAACCTTCCTCGACAAGGAGGTCGGCGATCTCTCGACGCTTACGCGCGCGGACCAGGAAAAGGAAATGCAATGGTTCGTCGATGCGGGCAAGCCTTTCGCCGGCATGGACATCAAGGTCGTGTCCGAAACGCTGACAACGCATGAATACGAATCCAAGGTGCTGGCGCCCGCCTTCACCGCGATTACCGGTATCAAGGTCACCCATGACCTGATCGGTGAAGGCGACGTGGTCGAAAAGCTGCAGACACAGATGCAGTCGGGCGAAAACATCTACGACGCCTATGTCAACGACTCCGACCTGATCGGTACCCATTGGCGCTACCAGCAGGCCCGTTCGCTGACAGACTGGATGGCCAATGAAGGCAAGGATGTCACCAATCCCGGCCTCGATCTCGACGACTTCATCGGCACCAAGTTCACGACCGCGCCGGACAAGAAGCTCTACCAGCTTCCCGACCAGCAGTTCGCAAACCTCTACTGGTTCCGCTACGACTGGTTCAACGACGAGAAGAACAAGGCCGATTTCAAGGCGAAATACGGCTACGACCTCGGCGTGCCCGTCAACTGGTCGGCCTATGAGGACATTGCCGAATTCTTCACCGGCCGCGATGTGAACGGCAAGAAGGTCTTCGGCCATATGGACTACGGCAAGAAGGACCCGTCGCTCGGCTGGCGCTTCACCGATGCCTGGCTGTCCATGGCCGGCAACGGCGACAAGGGCCTGCCGAACGGTCTTCCGGTCGACGAATGGGGCATCAAGGTCGACGAGAATTCGCGTCCGGTCGGCTCCTGCGTCGCACGCGGTGGTGACACAAACGGCCCGGCTTCCGTCTATTCGATCCAGAAATATCTCGACTGGATCAAGGGCTATGCTCCGCCGGAAGCAGGTGGCATGACCTTCTCCGAATCCGGCCCGGTTCCGGCGCAGGGTGCGGTTGCCCAGCAGATCTTCTGGTACACGGCCTTTACCGCTGACATGGTCAAGCCCGGCCTGCCGGTCATGAACGAAGACGGTACCCCGAAGTGGCGCATGGCCCCCAGCCCGCATGGCGTCTACTGGAAGGACGGCATGAAGCTCGGCTATCAGGACGTCGGTTCCTGGACGCTGATGAAGTCGACGCCTGACGACCGCGCCAAGGCCGCATGGCTCTATGCGCAGTTCGTCACCTCGAAGACTGTGGACGTGAAGAAGAGCCATGTCGGCCTCACCTTCATCCGCGAATCGACCATCCGCGACAAGAGCTTCACGGAGCGCGCTCCCAAGCTCGGCGGCCTGATCGAGTTCTACCGCTCGCCGGCCCGCGTCCAGTGGTCGCCGACCGGCACCAACGTTCCTGACTATCCGAAGCTCGCGCAGCTGTGGTGGCAGGCAATCGGTGATGCCGCTTCCGGTGCAAAGACCGCGCAGGAGGCCATGGACTCGCTGTGCGCCGAACAGGAAAAGGTGCTGCAGCGCCTCGAACGCGCCAAGGTGCAGGGCGATATCGGCCCGAAGCTCGCCGAGGAGCATGATCTCGCTTACTGGAACGCAGATGCGGTGAAGAAGGGCAACCTCGCTCCGCAGCTGAAGATCGAGAACGAGAAAGAAAAGCCCATCACCGTCAACTACGACGAGCTCGTCAAGAGCTGGGCCGACGCCAAGAAATAAGCGTCATCGGCCGGGTGCGATAGCACCCGGCCATTCCCGATTTTCCAAAACAATAATGAGGACAGAGCTGCCGTTCCGGCGGAACGATAGCTGTTGCGCAGGAAGTAAAGTCATGAGCGGCCATATCCTTGCCATCGATCAGGGCACGACATCGTCGCGGGCCATAATTTTCGACCCTCAGATGCGGATCGCATCCTCGGCGCAGACTGAGATCACCCAGCATTTCCCGCAGACCGGCTGGGTGGAGCATGATGCGAGTGAGATCTGGGACACGGTACTGTCGACCGCGCGCGACGCTCTCACAAAGAGCGGTGTGGCGCCGGGCGCAATCGCTGCCATCGGCATCACCAATCAGCGGGAAACGACCGTCGTCTGGGAAAAAGACACCGGCCGGCCGCTGCACAGGGCGATCGTCTGGCAGGACAGGCGCACGGCGGAAATGTGCGACCGGCTGAAGGTGGATGGCTACGAAAAGCTTTTCACTGCCAAGACCGGCCTGCTTCTCGATCCCTATTTCTCCGGAACGAAACTGCGCTGGCTGCTTGACAATGTCGAGGGACTGCGTGCCCGAGCCGAGGCCGGCGAGGTCTGTTTCGGCACGATCGACAGCTGGCTCATCTACAAGCTGACCGGGGCGCGGGCGCATGTCACCGATGCGACCAACGCCTCGCGAACCCTGCTCTACAACATCGCCGAGAACTGCTGGGATGACGAGCTTCTCAAGATCCTGCGCATCCCGCGGGCGCTGCTGCCCGAGGTCAAGGACAGCGCCGACGATTTCGGCACGGTCGATCCCGGCATTTTCGGCGCCGCGATCCCGATCCTCGGTGTCGCCGGCGACCAGCAGGCGGCGACAATCGGCAATGCCTGTTTCGAACCGGGCATGGTGAAATCGACCTACGGCACTGGTTGTTTTGCACTTCTGAATACGGGTGACGACCGCGTGCATTCGAAGAACCGGCTGCTCACCACCATCGCCTACCGTCTGAACGGCAAGAGCACTTATGCGCTGGAAGGGTCGATCTTCATTGCCGGTGCTGCCGTGCAGTGGCTGCGTGATGGTCTCGGCATTATCGGGAATGCATCGGAAACCGGCGCGCTGGCCGACAGAGCCGATCCGCAGCAAAGGGTCTATGTCGTGCCCGCTTTCACCGGGCTCGGCGCCCCTTATTGGGATCCGGAGGCCCGCGGCGCGATTTTCGGCCTGACACGCAACAGCGGCCCGGCGGAACTGGCGCGCGCCGTCCTGGAATCGGTTGCCTACCAGACGCTCGACCTGCTTGTGGCGATGCGAAGCGACTGGGGCGACCACCCGATTGAGACGGTACTGCGCGTCGATGGCGGCATGTCGGCATCGGAATGGACCATGCAGCATCTCGCCAATATTCTCTCAAGTCCCGTCGATCGGGCAGCGACGTTGGAGACGACGGCGCTCGGCGCAGCCTGGCTTGCTGGATCGAAGGCCGGTGTCTGGCCGGATCGGCAGGAATTTGCGCGCGCCTGGGCGAGCGATCGCAGCTTTGAGCCTGATATGGCTGACATAGACAGGCAGGCGAGAATTGTCGGCTGGCGAAACGCGATTGCGCGAACACTCAGTACGGTGGCCTGACTGGGGCGGACCGCCACCGTAAATAGGGAGCCGGGTGGTGTCAGGCCGCCCGGCTCGTCGCTCCATCCATGACCGTCCTAGGCATCAAGCCGGTTCTGCGTCTGCCGGTCGAAGAAATGCACTTTCGGGGTCGCAAAAGACAGTCTCACCCGCTGTTCAGGCGCCAGGTTCACCCGTTCGCGCAGGACCCAGGTCAGTTCCTTGCCCTCGACCTCGACGGCGACATGGGTTTCCGACCCGGTCGGCTCGATCACCTTCACGATCGCTTCGAAACCTTCCTCGCCACCGAGCGAAATATCTTCGGGGCGGATGCCGAGTGTCAGTGGCCTGCCGGCGGAATTCTCAGGCGCCTGGGAGAGTTTGACGCGCGCGCCGCCGGAAAGAGCGAGGCTCGGGCTGCCGCCAGTCTCGAGCGTGCCTTCGAGGAAGTTCATCGCCGGCGAGCCGAGGAAACCGGCGACGAAGATGTTGCGCGGCCGGTCGTAGAGTTCAAGCGGGCTGCCGATCTGCTCCACCTTGCCGCCCTGCAGCACGACGATCTTGTCGGCCATGGTCATGGCTTCGATCTGGTCATGCGTGACATAGACGATCGTTGTCTTGAGGCGCTGGTGCAGGGCTTTGATCTCGGCCCGCATCTTGACGCGCAGCTTGGCGTCGAGGTTCGACAACGGCTCGTCGAAGAGGAAGACTTTCGGATCGCGAACGATGGCGCGACCCATGGCGACACGCTGGCGCTGGCCACCGGAAAGCTGTGCCGGCTTGCGCTCCAACAACGGCTGCAGGCCGAGGATGGCGGCAGCTTCGGAGACTTTCCTGTCGATCTCCGGACGCTTGGCGCCGGCGAGCTCCAGCGCAAAGCCCATATTCTGGGCGACCGTCATCTGCGGATAGAGCGCGTAGTTCTGAAAGACCATGGCGATGTCACGGTCCTTTGGCTGCAGATTGTTGACGACGCGCCCATCGATGCTGATCTTGCCGGCGCTGATATCCTCAAGACCGGCAATCATGCGCAGGAGCGTTGACTTGCCACAGCCGGACGGGCCGACGAGGATGACGAACTCGCCATCGGCGATATCGACATCGATGCCATGGATGATGTCGACCGCGCCGAAGGATTTCTTGACGTTCTGGATGTTCAAGCCGGACATGGGCTCCTCCTTAAATCCCTAGCGCTTTCTGCGCACACGCAGCGCCTGATGCGGCTTGCGCGGAAGCTTGACGCCGAAAGCCGCGTCCGGCTTGCCGCCACGCACGATCGCGCCGTGGCGAGTGGGGTGCGGGACGGGTGCGGCAACCTTCTCGGCCGGCGTGATCGTCATCTCCCAGGTGTCGATGATATCGACCTCGTAATTGTCGTCGTCGAGCGGCAGGCCTGATGACCAGATGACGGGCTGGTGCTCGCCGAGATAGATCAGCCGGAAATCGCCGTCGCCATCCCTTGCGCCAGAGACGCGTGACCAGGGCCATTCGCCGAGGACGCCGAGCGGTTCCAGCCCGTGCCTGACGTCGGCCTCGAGCAGATCGCGCAAGAAGCCGATGCGCTTCCAGGCCTCGCCGCGCAGTTCGCCGCCCTTCGCCCACCAGATCAGATCCTCGGGATGGGAATAAGTCTCGCCGTGGCCGGCATAACCGCCGCGCGCCATGGTTATCCAGTAGCGATGCACCAGCTCCTGGGCGGAGAGATTGCCCCAGGACTGCACGATGTCGCCTTCATATTCCGGCTCGTCGTTGACGACCGGCTTGCCATAGGCGTTGCGCCATTCCTGCGTGCGCTTGACGTCGGGATTCTGGATGCAGGTATGGGTGACCCACGGTTTGCGATGATCGAAATTTGCCGTCACGTCGCCGTTATGGATCGAACGCAGGTGCTGGTAGGGATCGTTTTCTTCCAGGATGTGGAAATAGCGGTCCCATTGTTCCATCGGCTTGGTGTCGATCAGGAAGTCATATTCGTTGGCGAGTGACCACCAGACGTTCCGATAGGCAGAAAGCCGCGCCGCCAGATAGGCGACATAGCGGAAATCCTGCTCGGCCGACATGTCGGCATAACCCCAGCGGTCATAGGGATGAAAGATGATGATGTCGGCCTCGATGCCGAGCGTGCAAAGGGCGGCCACCTGCCGGTCGAAATGCTGGAAGAGGGCCGGGTTCGGCCGGTCGAAATCCTCCTTGCCGTCAGCATCCTTCTCGAAGCAGGCGTGCAGCGGCTCGTTGGTATTATAGGGATAGTCCTTCGGGAAGACGCCCATGCGGATCTTGTTGAAGCGGGTCTTTTTCAGCGTCTCCAAAGTCTGTTGCTGCATCTCCAGGGGCTGATGCGTCCAGGCATAGCAGGTGGTGCCGAAGGAGAAGAAGGGCGTACCGTCGGCATAGCCGAAATGGAATTTGTTGCGCACCCGCACCGGGCCGTGATTGCCGGCTGACGGGGCGGTTGCTGCAAACTGCCCCGTCCTGCCGTCCAGGGCAGCGGTCTTCGAACGCGTCCTGAAGGACCATTCGCCTTCGACATCGGGCATGAAGCGGATGCGGTAGGTGCCGTTGCCGTCGTAAAAGCCAGGCACACGGACCTCGCGGCTCTTATGCGTGAACACGGCATCGAATGCCACGTCGAGATAGGGATTGCCTTCGGATGGGCCGGCGAAGGCCGCTTCGAACACACCCCATTTTTCGACTGCTGCATCGGACATATGTCTCTCCTCGTAGAACAGATTTCGGTATCAGCCCTTCACGGCGCCGGAGGTCAGTCCGGACACGAAGTAGCGCTGGAACATGAGATAGACGATCGTCGCCGGAAGCACGGTCATCACGATCGCGGCGTTGAGCTGGCCGTAATTGCTGGAAAACTGGCCCTGGAACGACATGAGGCCGAGCGGCAGGGTCCACATGTGCTGGTCCTGCAGAAGGACGAGCGCCATGGCGAATTCGTTCCAGGTGGAGACGAAGTCGAGGATCAGCAAGGCGGCAAGAACCGGCAGGCAAACCGGCAGGAAGATGCGCCGGAAGATGGTGAAATGCGTTGCGCCATCGATGAGGGCGGCCTCCGACAGCTCCTTCGGAATGCCCTTGAAGAAGCCGTGCAGGATGAAGACCTGATAAGGGACGCCGAAGGCGATATAGGGCAGGATGACGCCCGGATAGGTGTCGATCAGTCCGAAGGAATTCACCAGCGTGAAGAGCGGCGCCAGCATCACCTGGAACGGGATCATCGTGCCGAAAACGACGAGCAGAAGCAGCGCCTTGCTGATCCTGAGCTTGATCTTGGCAAGCGCATAAGCCGCCATTGCCGACAGCGCCAGGCCGAGCGGCACCTTGATGACGGTGATGATCACGCTGTTGAAGAAGGAGCTTGCGAAATTGCCGCGGCTCCAGGCGTCAGCATAGTTCTGGAAGGCGAGTTCCGTCGGCGGCATGAAGGCGCCGGTGCTGGTGACCGCAGCCGGTGTCTTCAGCGAGGTAAAGACGATGAAGACGAAGGGTGCCACCCAGATCAGCGCGACAAGGATGAGGGCGATCCACAAGCCGACGAGGATGGGATCCCGCTTCAGGCGAAGCGGCTTGGTATCGATGTCGATATCATCGGCTTGCGCTCCAAGAACTGTCACGATTCGACCTCCTCATGCTTTTGCGTCCAGCGCAGATACGGGATGACGATCGCCATGGTGATCAGGAGCAGCACCACCGAGATCGCCGCACCGCGGCCGAAATCGAAGATCTGCATGGCCTGGGTAAAGGCCCAGAGTGCCAGCATCTGAGTGGATTGAGCCGGGCCGCCACCGGTCAGGCCATAGACGATGTCGAAGGCCTTCAGCGACGAGATGATCGACAGAACCAGAACGATGGTGATGGTGGGGCGCAGTGCCGGCAGGGTGACATGCTTGAAGACCGCCCATCGGCCGGCGCCATCGATGCGGGCAGCTTCCACCAACGTCTGCGAGACGTTCTGAAGGCCTGCCAGGAACAGCACCATCGAGAAGCCGACGGTCTGCCAGAGGTAGGCGATGAAGACGGAATAGAGCGCGATATCCTTGTTGCCGAGCCAGTCCTTGATCCAGGTCTGCATGCCCCAGGACGTCAGCATCTGGCTGAACAGGCCGAAGAAGGGATCGTACATCCATTTCCACATCGTGGCGACGGCGATCGGCGCGATGATGACGGGCAGGTAGAAGATGGCGCGCAGGCTGTTGCGGCCAAAAATCTTCTGGTTGAGGCTGAGCGCGAGCAACAGCCCGACCAGCGGCGGGAAGACCAGGCTCATCAGCGTCCAGATCACGGTATTCTTGAAGGCGACCCAGAAGACCGGGTCGCGCGTGAAGATCGCCGTGTAGTTTGCAAGGCCGACGAATGGGCGCTGCGGGTCTAGCCCGTTCCATTTCTGGAAGCTGATGATGACCACGTTCAGCATCGGGTAGAGCGCGAAGATCGCGTAGATGGCCAGAGCCGGGACGAGCAGGATGAAGGCCTGCACGCGCGGATCATGCGTTGTTTGGCGCAAGGACATTCTCACCTCCGGCGCAGGGCATCGCCCTGCCGGTCTTGCGGATGCGGCGCCAGCCGACCGACAAGGTGTCGGCCAGCCGGCGTCTCGGGAGGGGTCAGGTTCTGCCGGCGATGAAGGCCTGCATCTGCTTGGCGGCGTCGGCCGGTTCGATGCTGCCGGAGGCGACATCGTTGATGACGCGGAAATATTCCGTCGTCACATCAAGCGGGAAGGCCTGGTCGCCGTTCATGTAGATCTTGTCGTAGGTCTTGAAGATATCCAGCCACTCGGCTTCCAGAGGCTTCTGGTTGGTGTACTGGACGTTCTTGTTGACCGAGATCGAGCTGATCTGCCCGACGAGATCCTGCTGCACCTTCGTCGACAGGAAATAGTCGACGAATTTCGCAGCCATATCCGGGTTCTTGGTCTTGGTGCTGATGTAGTTGTACTCGGCGAAACCGTAGAGGCGGTTGGTATTGGTCGGGAAGGGGAAGATCCCGTAATCGTCGAGATTGGCGCCGCTGCCCGAGAGCTGGCCGACCAGCCAGTCGCCTTCCAGCATCATCGCTGCGCGGCCTGCCGTGAAGAGGCTATAGGACTGTTTGTTGTCGATGCCCATGAAGGGCTGCAGCGTATAGTCCTTCGTCCACTTGGCGAATTCGGCGAAACTGTCGGTGGCGCAGGGCTCCTTCGACCAGTCGAGCTTCATCAGCTTCAGCTGGTCGTGCTTTTCAGCGCCGCACTTGGTTTCGAGGATCACATCCATCAGCCGCATGACGTGCCAGTTGACCGTCCCGCCGAAGGTGAAGGCCGGGATGCCGGCTGCCTTCAGCTTGTCGGCTGCAGCCAGAAGCTCTTCATAGGTCTTCGGCTCCTCGGTGATGCCGGCTTGCTGGAAGAGTTTCTTGTTATAATAGACGGCCTCACCTTTGAAGGTAAAAGGCGTGCCGTGCTTGCCGCCCGGATAAAGGTCGGCAAAGGCCGCTGCCGAGGGAAGCAGCTCGTCGTTCCACTTGTATTCGGTGTAGTACTTGTCGAGCGGCAGCGACAGGCCGGCCTTCACATATTCGCCGCCGAGGCCAAGGCCTGCCCAGCTGAAATAGATGTCCGGGCCGCGGTTGGAGCCGGCGGCAACGCGCAGCGCCGTCTTGTGCTCGTCGACAGCGCGCTGGACGATCTCGATATGGGTTCCAGGGTTTGCCGCTTCGAAGTCACTGGCAACCTTCTTCAGGGCCACGTTGGCGGCATTGTTGTCGAAGTTCAGCGTCCAGAGCGTGATGTCTTCAGCCTTGACGGGGGTGACTGCAACGGCCGCAACAGCGATGGCAGCCATGCATGAAGACTTCAATTTTGCAGAAAGCGTCAGCATTACGTCCTCCTCTTGTAAGCTGGGGCCCTTCTTGCCGGATGCTCATTGACATGTCAACTGGTATGATGAGCTCACCATGAGAATAGGCGTCTTGTGATCGATGCCCGTTTCATTGAGGCCCTGCGGGTGAAGGCGGCAGCGGCGGGAGGATCCGTTTGTTGGAATGGTTATTTCGGGTTGGAAAACGTGGCGCCTTCTAGCTTCGGTGTCCGGATTCGTGCGTGCACGGTAGCGCGTTCGAAACGGCTGTCCGCGACACGATCGAAAGCGATCTGGCGTTGAGCCATGCGCTGCTGCCGCTGCTGCAAGCCAGGCAAATGCTTCTGAAGTATGACCCGCGTGAACGATCAGGCCGATGATGCGCCAGGCAGACCGGAACTTGACGAGGCAATGCTCAAATCCTTAGACCTCGACTGCAAAAGATAGTCGCGTCATTTTCCGCTCAGCGGAAAACGTCTCTTTCTAGATGCGATCGTGGTCGAACTTTGTAGCGCCTGGGCAGCGACACGAAGAAAGCCCTCCTACCGTTCGAATGAGATCGTCTGTGGGTGGGCAGAAACAGGGGCTGCGAGAAATTGATCAAGCAGGGCGATAACCTCGTCGGGCGCTTGCAGTGGCGGTACATGCGCACAGCCCTTGAGTATGGATAATCTGGCATCGCGAAGCCGTCCGACCAGATCATAGGCCATCTCTGATGGCGTTGCCTGATCTTCATCTCCGACAATGACCAGTGTCGGGCAGCGCACCGCCGAAACGCCGGCCGACAGATCAAGCGAAGCGAGTGTGTCGCAGGCCTCGCAAAAAACACCCACATTCGTGCGGAGAAACGCCCGTCGACGATCCTGCATTAGATCGGGATGGCTCTCTTGAAATTCGGCGGCAAACAATCTGTTCATCGCGGTTTCGGCAACCGCAGCAAGCCCGGCCGCAGACGCGACCGTCGCCATTTTTCGAAACGCCTCCCTGCCCTCGTCCGAAAATCTTGTCCCACAGCCTATCAGAACGAGATGGGATACTCGCGTAGGATGCCTGATCGCAGTCTGGAGCGCCACAAACGCGCCGAAACCATTTCCGAGCAGGGCAGCTTCCTCATTCGCCGCAAATGCTTCGATCAGGTTTGCGATACGATCGGCGGTTTCGTCAAAACCTTCCACGCTCGCGGGCGATCCGCCAAAACCTGGAAGATCGGGGACGATCACTCGATAGTGCGCAGTGAGCGCGGGCATTATCCTGTCGAAACTTTCACGGTCGGACAGCAACGAATGAAGCAGGATCAGCGGCTGTCCACGACCGGCCACGTAAAGGTTCATTTTCTTGTCCATCACAAATCCCCAACTGCGCAGGGTTTGATATTTCATAAATCCCATTTTTGTGTATTGCAAGTCGTTATTTTTCAGGCGTATGACTCATATTGTGAAATATCACGGAATACGGAAATGCTAGAAGCGAGATACGAACTTGCTGCTCAGAGAAAATATCTACGACGCGCTTCGCACCGAAATCTTGACCTGCCGCTTGATGCCGGGCGAGGAAATCCGCGAACAGGATCTCGCTGCCCGTTATGAGGTCAGCCGACAGCCAATCCGCGAAGCGTTACTGCGGTTGCAGCAGGATCGCCTGGTGACCGTGCAGCCGCGCCAAGGCTATCAGGTCAATCCGATTTCGATGAAAGACGTCCGGGATCTCTTCCAGTTTCGCCTTGCGCTGGAGCCCGCATGTGTCGCCGCTGCGATCGAGAGCGCCGACGATCAGACACTGTCGGCCCTCGATCGTTTTCGATCCATCGGACCCGAAGAGGAATTTATCGACTACAACAGGGCCTTTCATGATGCGCTCGCGGCCGCCTCCGGCAATAGCCGGATGGAGGCCGCCATCCGGGATGTTCTTGATCAGGCCGACCGCCTCGTTCGTCTTTCCGTCAGCGCCATCAAGGGACGAGACCCGCAAAAGCTCGTCGATGAACACGGCGATATCATCGATGCCGTGCAGCGGCGCGATGCCCGCGTGGCGCGTAAACTCATCCGTGCCCACGTGATTGATGGCCAGAAGCGTGTCCTATCCGCCCTCGGGCGGAGCGCTGTCAGGTCTTGATTGGAGAAAAGTCATGAACCAAACGACCCGTGATCCTGCCGTGGAGACCCACGGTAATTTCGTAGATGGCAAGGAAATCGACGCTGGTAATGGCGCGTTCATCGATGTCCGCAACCCGGCGACCGGAATGGTGATCGCGCGCATTCCGAACTCGACGCCTAGCGATATCGATTGCGCGATGAAGAGTGCGCGTGCGGCTTTCGAAGGCCGCGAATGGGGTGGAATGGATATTCGCGCGCGGGCCCGTCTCGTCAACAGACTGGCGGATGCTTTTGAGGCTAACCTTGAGACTCTGTACCGCCTGGAGACGCTGAACAACGGCAGGCCGCTCAATGAGACGCGGGCGCAACTCTCCCGGCTTCCGGATTTCTTCCGCTACTTTGCTGGCCTTGCAATTGCCCGCCGCGACGATGTCATTCCGGTCGAAGGGTCCTATCTCAACTACACGCTGCGCACGCCGATCGGCGTCGTCGCCAACTGCACGCCGTTCAACCATCCGCTGATGATCATGTGCAAGTCCCTTGCCGCGGTTTTGGCATCTGGATGCACGACCGTCGTCAAGCCGTCGGAATATACCCCGCTGACCACCTTGAAACTTGCGGAGATCTTCGTTGAAGCCGGACTGCCGAAAGGCGTGTTCAATGTCGTCCTTGGCTACGGCCCCGAAGCTGGCCGATTCCTGGCAGAGCACCCCGACATCAACAAACTCGTGCTGACCGGCGGCACGGAAGCCGGCCGGATTGCAGGCAGCGCCGCAGCGAAAGTGTTCGCGCATCAGACGCTGGAGCTCGGCGGCAAGACCCCCGTCATGGTCTTTGACGACTTCGACGTCGATCAGGCCGTGAACTTTGCCGCCTTTAGCGCCTTCATCGGGGCGGGCCAGACATGCGTGTGCGGCAGCCGGCATCTCGTCCAGGAATCGATCTACGAAGCCTTCGTCGAAAAACTTGCCGCCAAGGCGCGTTCCCTCCGGATTGGAAACCCGTTCGATCCCGAGACCCAGCTTGGCCCGGTTATTTCGGCCAGGCAACGCGAGCGTGTCCTGACGTACTCCCAGCTCGGCCGGGAGGCCGGAGCCCGTGCGGTCGCGGGCGGCGACGTCGCAAACGTACCGGGATTTGAAGGCGGCTATTTCGTCCAGCCGACCGTGTTTGCCGACGTCAAGGCGGATATGCGCATCTTTCAGGAAGAGGTATTCGGACCATTCACCAGCGTTACGCCCTTCAAGGATGAAGCGGAGGCGCTGCGCCTCGCCAATGATTCGCCCTTCGGTCTCGGAGCTGCAATCCGCACCCGCGATGTTGCCCGCGCGCACCGCGTCGCCGCCGGCGTCAAGGCCGGAATTGTCTGGGTCAACGACCACCACCGCCTGGATCCGGCCTCTCCCTGGGGAGGTGTCGGTGAAAGCGGCATTGGTCGTGAGTTCGGACTGGAAAGCTTCAACGATCATTTCAGCGTCAAGAGCGTCATGGTGGCAACCGCAGACAAGCCTTTCGACTGGTACAGCGCCACCGCAACGCAAACCCGTCTGAACTGACGGACAGCGCGAGGCGGCAGCGGAGGAATTCTCCGCCTCGCGATCACAATTGATCTCACGAGTAGATAATGTCGACAATCGTCAATGCAGGTGGGCGCCTCGATCGGTTGCCCACCCTGAGCTGTTTCCGACAGAAGTACGCCTGCGCGCTTCGGGATATGCCAGAACCTGGGGCGAGGAGCCACCTCGCAACGCCCTTCATCGTCGTCTCGCTTTTCCAGTCGCATGGAATATCCACGGCACCCATACTGATGCCCAAAGGTCTGCGCGATGGGCCTGAAAATCCTAAACGGCAAGTCTGATCGACGCCGTACCAAAAGGCGCCAGTGCCATGCTCGTGCCTTGCGAGGCTGGCCCGAAAGCACTGATATCGATGCTTTGCTCTTCCGCGGTCAGGTTGACGATGTGCAGCGTCGCAGCTGACGATTGCCGGGAAACGAAAGCCAGGAGTTCCGAGGGGCGCGAAGAAATGCAGCTGCTCCATGGCGAGCCGGCAAGGCTCGACAGTAGCTTGACGACTTTGAAGAGCGGCCGATTGCCGCCTTCGTCCGTTGGCTCTGCCTTGCCGGCAATGAGGCCGAAAGGACCCGTGAGTGCCGCGAGCGTCAGGCATTCGATATTGGCATCAAGTATCCGGATGGCATAACCGAGCGCAAACGCCTCCGCGAAGCGACCATTATGACGCGGATCGCGGTTTGCCATCGGAATGCGTCTGCCGGAGGGATTGTCCATTGTGCGGCTGCCATAGGGGTTCTGCCGCATGGGAATGGTCGAGGGGCCGATCCGGTAGGGTTTGTCGCCATAGATGGCGCGCACCGAGCCGATAATGAAGGGCAGCGCCTCCAGCGTCTGCATGACACTCAGATCATCGGCGGCATGGACGATGGGATTTGTGCAGTGGCTGACGAAATCGAGGCGGTCTGCCGGCACCCGTTTGCGGTTGAGTTCGGTGAAGTAGCTCAGCATGCCGCCGCCGATGCGATTGCCGGCAAAGGCTTCGTGGGCCGCAGCATAAACCTCCTCGAGTGGCGGGCATTCGGGCCATTTGCTGCCCGGAGGCGTCGACTGCCGATCAACGGCAGGCGAGATCAGGATGGCGTCCGCGTGGAAGCCTGCATCCTGCATCTGCCGTGCGATCTCTGCCGCCTCGATGGCTGGCGCCTGCTTGCAGGGCAAGGCGATTTCCAGCGTCGATCTGCCGCCGTTGATAGCGGCGACGGCAGCGAAATCCATTAGAGCCGGCATCCCGTGGCCGGCACTCGGGTCGAAGTGGAACAGCAGTTCTTGCGGAGCGATCTCGGAAAGCAGATTGCGGGCTTCAAGCGTCGCTTTCGCTTCATCGGGCGTGACGAGCAGGCCGATCGCCGGCATGGTGCCGCTGCTCTCACCCGGTTCGAGCCGGATGTCATCAGCGGTCGAGCCGAGGGCCGCCACTTGCCCGCTTCTGGTATCGCGGATGGAAAGGACGATCCTCTGCCGCACCGGTTCATGTGCGGCGATCTGATACGGCCAGGGCAGCGCCAGCGGGCGCACATAGGTCTTGTAGGAAGCGTCGGACCAGTTGCGCTGATCCTCCATCTCGAACGTATCGCCTTCCATCCGACATTCGGCCGAAATACCCGGCAACACCTGATGCGTAATCGCCCGCATATCCTTGAAAGGTTGCCAGGGTTCGATCTGATCAGGAAAGCGCGTCTCGTTCACGTTGCCGTCGACATGCTCGACCTTGGCCGGGCTCCCGGCAATGCCGACGATCGGGTGCAGGATGCAGAAGCCGCAGCGATTGGTCTCGAAACCGGTTGGCGAAAGGGCTCCCGCCTCGAAGATCAGCTCCCGCTCGGTGGCTGCAATATGCACCGAAATGGCAAGCCTTGTGTCTTCCGGTCCCTTGCAATGGGCGACATAACGGACGGAAAAGCTATCCTTGCCCTGCTCGACCCAGAGATTGTCGATTGTCGGACTATAGGTCCCCCAGTCGCGGTCACGCACTAGATAGGAGACGGCACGCAATACTTCTACGCCGTCATAGCGGATCGTCCGCAGATTGCCCTTGGCAAGATCGACCGAGAGGCGCCCGGCAGCCAGGCGGACCGGATGCTCTTCGGCCTCATGCGTGCCGTAGAGGGCAAAGGCGTCCGTCATCATTTCAGCATGGCCCCCACGTCGATCGTCTTTCCCGATGCGGCACTGTCATAGGCCGCTTCGACAAGGGCGAATGTCTTGAGATTGTCGGCACCCGAGGTTGCCGGCTCGCCGCCGTTCTTCAGCCGGTCGACCCAGTGTTTCTGGATGGCGTAGACGCTTTCCTGAATATTGTGCCAGGGTCGCGATGCCCAGGAGAGAAGCTGCGGCGACGCATCGGAAACGACCGTGCCGGCAGCATTCGTGACCTCGAGCCGATAGCCGGACGAAAGGCGGATCGTGCCATCGGTGCCGTCGAGCTCGATCAGCGTTTCCGGGAAAGGCTCGGCGGCAAGCTTCGTCGCGTAGCTGACGTCGACGATAGAGGTCGCCCCACTTTCGTGGTCGAGCAGGATCGTTGCCACATCCTCGCCCTTGATCCTGGGATTGACGCGTTTTGCGCGCGCCGTCAGCGTCTTCACGTCGCCAAGGATGAAGCGGGCGATATCGAGCGTGTGGATGCCGAGATCCTCGATGATGAAACGTTCGCCTTCGGCGAGGTAAGGCTGTCCGGAAAAGACGTCATACCCTGAGCGGAAGGAGAAACGGCCCCAGAAGGGCGTGCCGATCGCCTTGTGGTCGAGCAGCCGGCGGACGGCCTGGATCGGCGTTTGCCAGCGGAAATTCTCATGCACCATCAGCGGGATGCCGGCACTTCGGCAAGCCTCGACCATCGCCTTGGCGTCGACAAGCGTCTTGGCGAAGGGCTTCTGGCAGATGGCGGGGATCTTGTGGCTCGCCGCCATCTCCACCAGTGCCCGGTGGCTTTGGACCGTGGTGGCGATGTCGACGAAATCGAAGCCGCCATCGGCAAACATGGCCGCGGCATCCGTGTAGCGCCTGTTGATGCCGAACTGTTCGCCGACAATTTTCAGGCGCTCGGGATCGCGGTCGCAGATCGCCACGATCGAGGCGCCGTCGACATCCTTCCACGCGTGCATCTGGTTGATCGCAAAGAAGCCGCAACCGATCAAAGCACCTTTCAAGTCAGCCATTTCAACCTGCCTTTGCCATCTGCATGAGGGTCACGCGCTGCTGCAGCCGACGCTGCGCCTGATCGACGACGACGGCGATGATGATCACCAGACCCTTGATGACCATCTGCCAGAAGGAGGAAACCCCCATCATGACCAGACCGTCGGAGAGAATGCCGATCACGAAGGCACCGATGATCGTGCCGCCGATCGTGCCGCGTCCGCCCGACATCGAGGTGCCGCCAAGAACGGCCGCGGCAATCGCGTTGAGTTCGAAGCTCTCGCCTGTGGCTGGATGTGCGGCCATCAGCTCCGAGGAGATGACGATGCCGACGATCGCTGCGCAAAGACCGGAGAACATATAGACGAAGATTTTCACCAGATCGACGCGGATACCCGACATGCGCGCGGCGCGCTCATTTCCGCCGACAGCAAAGATATGTCGCCCGATCGGCGTCGAGCGCGCCACGTAGGCCGCAAGAAGCGCCAGCACGATCAGGATCCAGATCGAGACCGGCAGGCCGAGAATGCGGCCGGCACCGAAGAAATCGAAACCGGTCGTCGCATATTCCGGTCGGCCGACGAGGTTCGGGAAGGTCTGGCCGTCGGAGGAAAGCAGCGCCAGGCCGCGGGCGACATAGAGCGTGCCGAGTGTGGCGATGAAGGGCGCGACGTTGAGCTTGGTAATCAGCAAGCCATTGATCAGGCCGATGAAGAGACCGATCGCCAGCGTGATCAGCACAATCTCGGCGAGGTTGAAATAGACCGTATAGCCGATCGGCAGTTCGATGCCATAAAGGATCAGCCCGCCGGCGACCATGCCGCAGAGGCCGACGATCGAGCCGACCGAGAGGTCGATGCCACCGGTGATGATGACGAAGGTCATGCCCATCGCCAGGAAAGCATTCAGCGCCACATGCTTCGACATCAGGATCATGTTTGCGGTCGAGGTGAAGTTCGGCGCGAAGATCGAGAAGAAGATGATGACGGCAAAGAGCGCGATGAAGGTTCGAAGCTTCATCAGCGTCAGCAGGAAGGAGCCGTTCGCGCCCTTCGGCGCGGAATTGGATGCGGTAGCCGCCGTCATGACGCGAGTTTCCCTTGATGTTCGTGCCCCTTGGCGGAGGCCGCGATAATGGCTTCTTCTGTTGCCTGCGCGCGGTCGAAGACGGCGATGAGATGGCCGTTGCTGAGCACTGCGATGCGATCGGAGAGCGCCATGACCTCTTCGAGGTCGGAGGTTGAAAACAGGATGGCGAGACCGTTGGCAGCAAGCCGACGCATCGTGCGGAAGACATCCGCCTTGGCGCCGACATCGATGCCGCGGCTCGGTTCGTCCATCAAAAGGACCTTCGGATTGGTCATCAGCGCCTTGCCGATGACCACTTTCTGCTGGTTGCCGCCGGACATGGAGGTCACCTCGAAGTCCGGGTTCGGTGCTTTGATGGAGAGATCGCGGATCGCCTCCGCGATGGCGTTCTTCTCCGCCTTGGCATTGATATGGAAGAGACGGGTGAACCGGCCGAGGCTCGCTAGCGTCAGGTTGGAAGCGATGGAGAGAACCTGCACCAGGCCCTCACGCTGCCGGTCCTCGGGAATGAGCGCGAGACCCCGGCGGATGCGTCGCGTGGTGTCCCGAGCGCGCACTTCCTTGCCGTCGATGAAGATCTTGCCGGTCGAATGCGCATGGCGGCCGATGACGCATTCGAAGAATTCGCTTCGCCCGGCGCCCATCAGGCCGTAAATACCGAGGATCTCGCCAGCTTTGACCGTCAATGAAACATCGTCGACGGCAAGCCCGCCGGTCGGGCGCGGCAGGCTGATGTTCTCGGCCCGAAACATTTCCTTGCCGACTGCATGTTCGACGGATTTGGCGAAATCCTTGGCGTCCGAACCGATCATCGAGCGTACGATCCAGCGCGTGTCTATATCCCTCACCATCGCCTGGCCGGTAATCTGCCCGTCGCGCAGCACGGTGATGTAATCGCCGATCCGCATCAGCTCTTCCAGGCGATGCGAAATATAGACGATCGCCACCCCTTGCGCCTTCAGTTCGCCGATCACCTTGAAGAGGATATCGACTTCCGCTGCCGACAGCGCCGATGTCGGCTCGTCCATGATCAGGATGCGGGCATTCAGCGACATTGCCTTGGCGATCTCGACAAGCTGCTGCTGGCCGATCGGCAGGTCCTCGACCATGGTCTCGGCATCGATCCCGGCATCGAGTCGCGTAAGGAATTCATTCGCTTTGCGGACCTGTTCCCTGTGGTCGATGCCAAGCACGCCGCGGGTCAGTTCGCGCGTTGCAAAGATATTTTCGGCAACCGACATGTTGGCGAAGAGATTGAGCTCCTGGAAGATCATGCCGATGCCGTGCGCCTGCGCATCCGCGGGGCTCGCGAAGGAAACGGTTTCCCCATCAAGGATGATATTCCCGAGCGTCGGCCGTTCGACGCCGGCGATAATCTTCATCAGTGTCGATTTGCCGGCGCCGTTTTCACCGACCAGCACGTTGACGGCACCGCGGCGCAGTTCGAGATTGGCGCGCTTGACTGCGACGATGCCGGAATAGACCTTCGACACATCGTCGAGGCGCAGGATGATATCGTCCTTGGGAGCCTCGGCCACCGTCATGGTGCCACCGTCAGCGCCGAAGGGGTCACGAGTGGGAGGTCGCTGCCTGATGGCAACGGGAAAGCGCCTGTCACGGTCACCATCTTGCCGACCAGCCCGTCGCGCGGAACCGCCGATAGGAAGGCGCTGTTGGCCTTCTCATTGAAGGACTTGCCGAACTGCGCCCATTCGATCTGGTTCTTGAACTCGTTGAAATTGACGAAATCCAGCGTGTCTCGCAGCGCCGTGCCACGAATGGCCGGTCCGATCTGCACTTTTGCGTCGGCCTTGCCGTCGCCATCGGCATCGACATCAAGCGTCGCCGCCCGTGACGCCGTATCGGCGGCAATGACCTTGCCGCTGAACTTGACGGCATAGGTCCAGGGAGAGCTCGCCTGTTTGTGCGGATTGCCATATTTTTCGCCCGCCTGATCGGGGCTTGAAGCGGCGAGTGCCACGACGTCCTTGAGCCCGCCGGCACGCTTTTCGTAGTAGGGGACGACCTCAGGCTGCCAAATGGCCTCGACCTTGGCATTCGGATCGAATGCGCTCTTGGCCGTCGCTGCGGCTTTTTCTTCCGCAGTCGGTGTCTTGATGATCTTGCATCCGGGCAAAGCTGCCACGACGATCGCGGCAATCAGGACGCCCCTGATCCTCAACATGCTGTCAACCTCGAAATCAATGGAAATAAGTTGCAGGGAGCGTGGTCGCCCACGCTCCCTGCAACAGTCGGTCCGCCTTACTTTGCGATGGCAAAGGTCTCGAGCTTGCCGGCGTTGTCGGCATTGATGAGAACGCAGTCCATGAGCTGCTTTTCTTCCTTCGGTGCCGTCTTGTTCTTGATATAGGCGTCGGCCTGTTCGACAGCCATCTGGGCCTGTGCGTAGGCCGGTTGCAGCACGGTCGCCTTGATGCCGCCCGACTTGATGGAGTCGCGGACATCGTTGGAACCGTCGAAGCCGACGACGATCACGTCCTTGCGGCCGGCAGCCTGGAGGGCGGCGATTGCGCCCATGGCCATCGTATCGTTGCCGGAGATCACGCCCTTGATGTCGGGATTGGCCTGCAGGATGGTTTCCATCTTGGCATAGGCTTCCGTCTGGCTCCAGTTGGCCGACTGCTTGGCGACCGACTTCAGATCCGGATAGTCGTCGATGACGTCATGATAGCCCTGCGAGCGGATGCCGGCATTGGTGTCTGACTCCTTGCCGACGAGCTCGACGTAATTGCCCTTCTCGCCCATCAGCTTGACGAATTCCTGCGCGCCGAGCTGGGCACCCTGATAGTTGTTCGACACGATCTGGGCGACGGCAACGCCGGTCGCATTGATTTCGCGGTCGATCAGGAAGGAGGGGATGCCGGCATCCTTGGCCTTCTTGACGGCAGCAACCGAAGCGTCTGCGCCGGCATTATCGAGGATGATCGCCTTGGCGCCGCGGCCGATCGCGGTATCGATCATTTCCGACTGCTTGTTGGCATCGTCGTCATGGGTCATGACGAGGGCTTCATAGCCGAGTTCCTTGGCCTTGGCTTCGGCGCCGACGGCCTCCGCCTTGAAGAATGGATTGTCGTGGGCCGGCGTGATGATGGCGATCAGGTCAGCCGAAAATGCCGGCATGGCAACGCCGAGCGACAGGGCGCCGGCGAAGGCTGCAAGGGTCAGTCTACGCGTAAGGTTCATGGTTTTCCTCCCAGGTTTGACGCATGGCCGAACCAACCCCGGTTCGGCTGAATCCATGCGAAATGAAAACCGGCCCGTCTTCAAAGTCCCCCCGGGCCGGCAAGGCGGCAAGGCTAAGCCCTGCCGCAGCAGTGTCAGGTGATGCGCCGGATGCTGTCGGCGATCTCCTGAGGTTCGAAGACCTTCTTCCAGTCGTCGCGCATGAGGGCTGGGATGCCGAACTCGATCGCCTTGTTGCAGGCATCCGAGAACACACCGTCGACTTCCTTGAAGATGACGGCGCCGAGCACGTTCATGTGGCCGAGCAGGAAGTCGCGAGCGGCTTCCGCCGGAACGCCGCGTGCGATGCATTCGTCCATCGCCTGGCGCATGATGACGAGCAGCGAGGCGCAGACGGTTTCCGAAAGCCCGGGTTCCAGCATCGCCATCTGATCGACAGTGACGCGGTGCGAGCGCATGACCGGCGCCCATATTACCTTGGCAATCTCTTCGCCGAGGCTATAGGCGCTTTCCGGCCCCTGCATCAGCGCCGAGACGATGTGCTGCTTGGCAAAGAGGCCGCCGAAATGATCCTTTTTCGCCTGCATATCCGTCTCATCGTTGAAGATCGGCGGATGGCAGGGGTGGGTGACGAAATAGGTGAGATCGTCACGCTTGGGCAGGTGACCGGCGAACGGAGCGGCGGCATCGAGGGCCACGACCATCGTGCCGGGCTTCAGCCTGTCGACGATACCGGCGGCAACCTTGCCGATCGCTGTATCCGGCACGGCCAGGATCACGACCTCTGCGCCGTCGAGCGCTGCATCGGCGGGCGTGCAGTCGATGCCGAGATCGTTCTTCAGGCGCGCCTTGCCGACATCGCTGACCTCGACATGGCGCACATCAAAACGGGAACCTTTGAGATTCTTGGCCAGCCGGTATCCCATTTTTCCGCCGGCGCCAAAGAGGGCAATTGCAGTCATTTTTCCTCACCTTCGTATGTGGGATTGGTATAGTAACTGGTATGATGAGTCAATCACCATTCCATTGGCATTCGAGGGGCCGATTGCACCTGATCGATAATCAGGATGTTCGTCCGTCCCGGATCTGCGCGAAGTAACCATCGGATCCGACCTGCCCGCCTTTCAGGGCAATCTGCAGTCCGTCCGTCGGCCCATGGCCGCCATGGGCGGTGCAGAGCGGCGAACCAGGGGTCTGCGGCAGCGGCAGCAGGGTCGTCAGCGCATCGACGCGCAATTCCTTCAGCGCGTGGCTCGACGTGTCGCCACCGGCGATGACCGCCCGCGAAAGCCCTTCGGTTTCGACAAGACGGCGCAGGATGGTTCCGAGCGCGCGACCGAGCCGATGACGGGCGCCTGGCAGCTGATCGATATCGGCGCCGCGATCGGCCGAAGGGCCAAGTGCAGTGTGCAGTATGACACTACGGCCGGCTTTCAGAGCGGCGAGGCCCGCAGCGACCGCGACGTCCAGTACCGCTTCGGCATTCGCGCCGACCAGTGCCAGAGGATCGAGTGGAATATCATGGAAACCGTCGGATATTGCCGTGCGAATCTGTCGCTCCGTCGTCGGCGAAACGCTGCCGGAAACGACGGCGAGCCGATCCACCTCGCCCGGCGACGGGAATTCTACACTCTGTCCGATCAGGCCTTTTTCGCGCCACGCGTTGAGAAGTGCATATTCGATGCCGGAGGAACCGGCGACGAAGCCGCCCTTGGCAGCCGCGATGCGCTGCAGCTGTCGTCCGGCGGAAGACTGGCTGTCGCCAGAGTCGACGTCGAGAAGCAGGATGCCCGAGCCCTTGTTCGTCAGCTGGTCGATCCTGGCATCGGCATCGGATGATGCAAGCATTGTCAGGTCGGCGAGCGAAACGGCAAGCTCGGTCTGCTTGCCGAGATGCAAGGCAAGATCCGCCTCATGCATCGGTGTAACCGGATGGCGGCTCATGACCGGATGCCGGTCGATGCGGAAGACACGTCCCTGATAGGCAGCAAAGAGGTTGCCGAAGGCGGTATAGCGCTTGAGCTGCGGCGCGCCGACGATGACGGGCACGAGCTCTTGCTCGAATATGTCTTTGCCGATCTCAATCGCCTTGCCGATATTGCCGACCTCAGGCGCGGAATCGAAAGTCGAGCAGACTTTGTAGTGGCAGATGCTCGCCTGCAGCCCCTTCAGCCATTGGAAGGCCGGTGCAAGATGTTCCTGCATCCAGGCCGGGCTCTCACTGCGGCTCGTTCCGGCAATGCCGATGGCCCGGCAATCCCGGAAGCGATCGAGCAGCGCCTGATCCGGAATGCCGAGGAAGAGCACGGTCGGAATACCGTTGCTGGCGAGCGCTTCCATCACATCGGTGGAGCCGGTGAAGTCGTCGCCGTAGTAACTGACGAGCAGGTCGCGCATCGTTACGCAGCCTTCCCGTCGCCGAACTTGGCGATCGATGCCGCAAGTTCCGGATGATCTTTGGCATAGTCGTCGAGCGGAATATCGGCGACGGCCGCCTGCCAGGCCTGTTGGACGGCGCGCACGCCGGCGGCCGGCCCCTGCGGATGGCTGACGATGCCGCCGCCGCAGAGATAGAGAAGATCCGTGGTGCGGCCGGTGCGCCGATAGGTCTCCGGCGCCTGGCCGCCCCACTGGCCGGAGCCGGCGACAGGAAGCGGGCAGTCGGAGGGGCTAAAGAGCGGCGTGCTGATCGCCTTGAAGGAGGCAACGAAGCTTTCGTCCGGCTCCCAATATTTCACGCGGATGCCGTTGATCTGGAACTGGTCGACGCCAAGCAGCCGCCAGAGCTGCTGATAGACCTTGAAGTCGAGGCCGATGCCGGGATGGCGCGTCAGCACGTCCCAGCCATTGCGATGTGCATGCAGCACGAGGCCGGAGCGCTTGCGCAGGAAGCTCATGCCGCCGAAGCCGATGGAATTGATGTTGACGACGGCGCAGTTGCCGCCTGCCTCGAGCACGAGATCATGGTTGCGCATCATCTCGTCGGGATCGGCATGCGAGATGCCGAACGCATACATGACCTTCTTTCCGGTCTTCTGCTCGTGATCGAGAATGCGGGGCATGATGGCCGCCACGCGCTCTTTCAGCGGCGAATAGGCGGGGCTCATCAGCTTCTCGTCGTCCTTGATGAAGTCGACGCCGGATTCGATCAGTTCGCCGACGAGCTCGGCCGTCTCATGTGGACGCAGACCGAGCGCCGGTTTGACGATCGTGCCGATGATCGGCCGTCCCTCGACGCCAGTCAGGCGGCGGCTGCCGGGAATGCCGAATTGCGGCCCGGGATGGGCATCCCTGAAAGCCTCGGGAAGTTTCATGTCGATGACGCGCAGGCCCGTCATGCCCTTGATCGAGAAGGTTCCGCCGATCGCGATCGTCATCAGCGCCGAAAGGTCGGTGCCGATCGCATCGAGCGGGAAAGCGATGTCGGCATCGGCGCGATTGAGCCGCACTCCGTCAGGCGCTTCCGGCCAGGACGGGTGACTTGCATCTTCCAGCGGCCGGATGGCGAGCACCCGGGCCGCGACACGCGACTTCAATTCCTCAGTCTCGCCCGGAACCGGAACGAAGGTTCCGGTCGATTGATCGGAAGCGATCTTGTTCGCCATCGCTTCGACGCTGCCGGGCGTCTCGATGCGGTAGGTCAGGACTATCATCATGAAATTGCCGGTTGCTCCTCTCGCCACATCAAGAAGCCATGGCGTCAACTTGTAATCTGGTATAATGAGTATTCCATTTTCTGCAACGGAAATTTTCAACAGGTGTGAATTTCGCGTGGCGCGCTTTGTCGTCGGTCGGTGGAAATGCTAAGGGGAGAGAAGATTTGAGCCAGCGAGACGCCATGACCTCAGCCATCGAGCCAATAGTCCGTCGAAAACTGTCCGATGAGGTTTTTGACCGGCTGGAACGGCTGATCACGTCAGGAGAGTTGCAACCGGGCGACGAGATGCCCTCCGAGCGCGTTCTGATGGAACGCTTCGGCGTCGGTCGTCCGGCGATCCGCGAGGCGATGCAGTCTCTCGCCAACAAGGGTCTCGTCAGCATCTCGCACGGGGAGCGTGCGAAGGTCCTGAAACTGACCGCCCAGTCGATCTTCCGGCAGGTCGACCTGACGGCGAAGATCATGCTGGCGCAATCGGCCGATTCGCTGGAGCACCTGAAGAGCGCCCGTATCTTCTTCGAACGCGGCATGGCGCGTGAAGCGGCGCAACGCGCCAAACGGGCTGACGTCGAGGCGCTTCGCGAGATCATCGACCATCAGCGCGCATCGCTCGGCCATGCCGAGGAATTCATCTCCGCCGACATGCGATTTCATACGCGCATCGCCCAGATTTCCGGCAATCCGATCTATGTGGCCGTCAGCGAAGCCATGCTGGCATGGCTGAAGGAATATCATACGGAAATGCTGATCTGGACCGGCAAGGAAAAGTATACGCTCGCCGAACATGAAGAGATCCTGGAGCAGCTTGCCGCCAACGATGCCGACGGCGCCGAAGCCGCGGTGCTCAAGCATCTCGAGCGCTCTCGCTCGCTTTACATGAAGTAGACAGTCGCTTGCGGCGAACGGCGCGCCAATGCCGTTCGCGCGCAAACAGAATGTCAGTGGTGACAGCAGTCCTCAGCCACCTCGGCCGCCGGCGGGACGTAGGCGGCAACTCCTGTTCGAGAACCTTGATGACGCCGGTGCGCCAGCGATCGGCAAAGCGTTCGGAATAGGGATCGGGGAAGATATCCTCCTCGCCTCTTTCGAAGCCGTCGAATATTCCTGACGCCACCAGGCCGGGCGGCGACTTCGGCACCTCAAAGCCGCGCGTCATGTCGGTATCAACAGGCCCGGTGAAGCAGCTGTGCACCGCCACGCCACGCGCCGAGAGGAGCGCTCGAAAGGCCTGCATCAGGTTATGGGCGGCCGCCTTAGAAATCGAATAGGCCGGTGTCGACGCGACCGGCACGAGCGCCGACAGGGAGAGGTTGTTGATGATGGCGCCTTTCGATCGCACCAGTGCCGGCAGAAACGCCTGGGTCACCCTTAGCGGACCGAAGAAATTGACTGCCAGATGGCGATTGATGATGTCCGTATCGCCGAGATCGTCGGGTATGAAGATGCCGGCATTGTTGATGAGGATATCGAGGTTCTGAACAGCGGCGGCCGCTTTCTGGACATCCCACTCGTCGGTAATATCGAGGTTCACGAAAACCACGCGTTCATCCTCATGGTGCTGCTCGCCGCGTGATCCCGCATAGATGCGTTTTGCGCCGCGCCGCAGCGCTTCGTCCATGAGAGCCCGGCCGATGCCGCGATTGGCGCCTGATATCAGGACCGTTTTGTTTTCGATGTTCAAGGCTTGCTCCTGTAAATGGTCGTGCCATCAGGAGGGGTTTCCGGATGGTCATCGTGGAGCCTAGGCCGAGGGATGGACACGCGGGAGTAACAAGTCTGGCGGGATTTCCACGCCCTGGGCGCATCGCCGACCGCCGCGTAACTGACAGTCCACTGGCACTAGAGCGAACCAGAGCAGTCGATCAGTTTTCGATTTGCTGCTCCGAGACGACGCTGACGATGACTTCGTCGTGCCCGTTCGGATAGAGGGGCAGGTCGAGCGTGATCGCTTGCTTGCGCTCGGAAGACGAGGCCTCGAAGAATTTCCTGATGCGCCCCTGACCATTCTTCGTGCCGGACGCCTTGGCGCGCGTCTCATCGACGAGGCGACGCTCAAATGCCGCAGCGTCGACTTCCGCATAGGCCATGGTGCAGCTTTCCACCTTGCTGTCGCCTACAGACGCCCGCGCGACGACGAGGGCCTCGAATGACCCATCTCCTTCCGTGGTCAGATTCCAGCCTTCCAACGCGACCGGATTTTCCACCGGCGTGAGACTGGTGGTCATGTCCGTTGCGAGAACTGGCCAGTCCCGGTCCTTTGCAGCGGCGACGGTGCGCTGGAAATCCGGCCCCCGCCCGAGGCAACGTTCGCTGAATTGACCATACGGATCCGGCTGGTCGGCGGCCGCAACGCCGGCAAGGCCGGTGAGAAGGATCGCCGTCGAAAGGCAGTCTGTTATCCTGCACTTGCTTGCCATATGTCAGCCCAATGCCTCCCCGGATGTTTCGCGCTGGCGCGATCCACCTTACCATTGCAATGAAAAGGGAGAAATAATGGCCGCCGTGCCCCCGGAACTTGCCATGGGTGCATGTCGATCGCGGCGAGAAGGCCCGATCGCGGCGTTAACCATCCACGGCCTTGCCCCTGGCAAAGATCGTCAACTCGCAATATTCATGCCCGGAGGGGATCACCATGAAGAAACTTATTTCGATCGCGGTCAGCATGCTTTTTGTCGGCGCGCCCGTGCTTGCGCAGTCGAGCGTGACCGGCACGCATACGAACCGCCCCATTGAGCACTACCGCGCCTATATCGGCGAGGCTGATCTCTTCAATTCGAAAGGAACGCGGCTCACGCAACCTTGGCAGATCATCCGCCAGGATCGAGCGAATTTCCATCAATACGGTATCCGCGACAATGATGACCAGTCGGACTCCTTCTTTGCCGATCCCGCCAATCGTCAATCCCTTGAAGTCATGCTCCGCAACGGGACCATGACCAGGGAAGCTGCCGCAATGATCGTTCAAGGCAATGTCTGGATTGACGTCGATATCTACGGCAGCCAGGGGACCGGACGCTGGATCGATGTGACGGTTTCCGACTGACGGTCCACCCGGCCAGCCGACTCAGGTGCGAGGCCACGGGCGGCGAGCACTACAAGGCGCATTGAGCAGCGCCTTGTTTCGTCGTTAGCCGGCCTTCGCCCGCAAGGCGGCATTCTCGGCTTCCAGTTCTGCGAGGCGCTGGCGGAGCGGCTCGACGGCGACAGCAATTTCCGCCTCGGTATAACGCGGCGTGATATGCTGCGGGCAGTTCCAGTCGAAAGCTTCGAGGCGCAGGCGGAAGAGGCGTTCAGGCTTTGCCCGATAGCCAGGCGTGGCCAGCAGGTCCGTCAGCTTGGGATCGGCGTCGAGCGAGAGCTTTTCGGCATGCGCATAGATCTTCAGCCTTGCGCGACGGGCATAGTCCATCAGAAACAGGCAGACCTTGTCATTGGCAGCAATATTGCCGGTGCTGATGTACTGGCGATTGCCGCGATAATCCGCAAAGCCAAGCGTGCGGTCATCGACCACTTTCAGAAAACCCTGCGGACCGCCCCGATGCTGCACATAGGGCCAGTCCGTTTCGGAAACGGTGGCCATGTAGAAGCTGTCGCGAGAGGCGATAAAGGCTCTTTCGTTTTCCGTGAAGCGGTCGAAGCTCCGGTCCGTCGGCAGATTGGTCCAGAAGTCCTGGAGTCCCATTTCTGCCTGGGCGGCGCGCACGCTGGGTGTCGAGGCTATGTCGAGAAATCCGTAGGACATGATCCATCTCCTCAAGGTTGGACGGAGCGGAGCTTCACCCCGCTCCTCATCCGTCAGGCCGCATTGGCGGCCGGCACAGCCGGGAAGTCGATATCGGTCTTTGCAACTTCGTTCAGATAATTGGTGAAGGTGTTCTCCGCGACCAGAGCGACGATTTCGACGATCTGCGCATCTGAAAAGCCGGCAGCACGCACGGCGGCCATGTCACTGTCAGTGATATGGCCGCGAGCCTCGGCGATCCTGGCCGCAAAGCTGACGGCAGCACTCGCTTTGGCATCGGCGGACGCACCCTTGCGGTTCAGCGCGATTTCTTCCGGGCTGATTTTTGCAAGATTAAGACCGAGATAGGTATGGGCGGAAAGGCAATAGTCGCAGCCGTTCACTTGTGCGACGGCGAGCGCAATGCGTTCACGGGTCTTGACGTCGAGCGTCTTCGACAACGCCCCCTGAAAGCCGGTGAACGCCGTCAGCGCTGCCGGGCTGTTGGCAACCAGGCGAAAAATGTTCGGAACGAAACCGAGTGCCTTCTGGATGCCGTCAAGTATCGGCCTCGCCGCATCAGGGGCGTCGTCTTTGGCGGGAATAGAAATGCGGGACATGGAAGATCTCCTTCAGAACAGGGCAAACCGTGATTGGCTTGTTGATACGAATGTGTCGATTTCCATCTGCAAAGAGAATATGCTTTAAATGAAAGTGATTTTACCAGAAATTGGAAGAACGCTGTGGACCGGTTCGAAGCCATGTCGATCCTGCTGGAGGTGGTGGACAGGGGAAGCCTGTCGGCTGCCAGCCGTTCGCTGAAAATTCCGCTGCCGACGCTGAGCCGCAAGATTACCGAGCTTGAAGCTCTGCTTTCAACGAAACTGCTAACCCGAACTACTCGCAAGATCGCCCTCACAGATGCAGGGGCTACCTATGTGGAAGCCGCAAAACGCATTCTTGAACAGGTCGAGGAAGCCGAACGCCAGGCATCGGGAGAGTTTGCGATGCCGAAGGGTGAGTTGGTGATCACGGCGCCGGTGCAGTTCGGCCGCCTTCACGTCCTGCCTGTCGTGACCGATTTTCTGGCCGCCTTTCCGGCGATCAACGTGCGTCTGATGTTGGCCGACCGGAATATCGATCTCGTCGAAGAGCATGTCGACATGGCAGTGCGGATCGGCAATCTGCCCGATAGCGCCATGGTCGCAACACGCGTCGGCTCGGTTCGCCGGGTGGTTTGCGGCAGTCCTGGTCTCTTTGCCAGTCGTGGCGTGCCGAAGGAGCCGGCCGATCTACTGGATCTGCCCTGCATTGGCGTTGAAGTGCTAACCCCGTTTGCAGGCTGGCAGTTTCGGAAGTCCGGCATCGGCAAACCGATCGAGGTGGCGGTCACGCCGCGGCTTTCCGTCACCACGACGGAAGCGGCTGCGGAGGCGGCGATCCGCGGTGCCGGCGTCACCCGGCTGCTCTATTATCAGGTGGCACAAGACGTTTCCGCAGGCACACTGAGGCTGGTGCTCGAGGATTTCGAACCCGAACCGGCGCCCATTCACCTCATTCATCTTGCGCGTGGGCAGATGCCGCTGAAGATGCGTCATTTCCTTGATTTCGCCGCACCTCGGCTGCGGGTGAGCATCGCGGCCCTTCAATCCTCGTCGCAGCAGCGAAACGCCGCATCACATTCTTCGTGACGCCGCATTATGAACGCTCCATACCGGTGAAATTTGCATTCGTCAGAATATCGTTTGAATACTAACTATTTTGATGCTATTAAAGAGCCCATGCAATCGCTCACCTCCCTGCAGCGCGTTTTCACCGCGAACCTCTTGTCGACCGGCCGCAACTGGCGCCGGGCGGTGGATCTTGCGCTGACTTCCCACGGCATTTCGGAAGCCTGCGCGGCGCCGCTGTTGTGGATCGGACGTCTCGGCGGCGGCGTGCGTCAGATCGTGCTGGCCAATCATGTCGGTATCGAAGGGCCGTCGCTGGTGAGGCTGCTCGACCAGCTGGAGGCGCTCGAGCTCGTGGTGCGCAAGGACGACCCGATCGACAGGCGGGCAAAAGGTCTCTGGCTGACGGAGGAGGGCCAGAGCCTCGCAACCCGCATGGAAGCCATTCTCGACGACCTGCGCGGCAGGATCCTCGCTGATGTCAGTGAAGCCGATCTCGAAGCGGCGGTGCGCGTCCTCGCTGCCTTCGAAGAGATCAGCCCGTCGCAGGTTGCGGCCGTAACCCAGAAGTTCGAGGAGACACCGTGACCCTTCCCTCCTGGCGGGACTGGCTCTTCTCGGCCAAGGCCTTTCTCGCTTCCATGCTTGCCCTTTTCGTCGCCCTGTCCCTCGATCTGCCACGGCCCTATTGGGCGATGGCGGCCGTCTATGTCGTTGCCAATCCGCTTGCAGGTGCGACCAGCTCCAAGGGCCTTTATCGCGCGCTCGGCACCCTGCTTGGTGCCAGCGCAGCGGTCTTCTTCGTGCCGCTCTTCGTCAACGCGCCGGAGCTCTTGAGCATTGTTATCGCGCTCTGGACCGGCACGCTGCTCTTCATTTCGATGCTGGACCGATCCTCGCGCAGCTATGTCTTCATGCTGGCAGGCTATTCCCTGCCGCTGATCGCCCTGCCGTCGGTCGGTTCGCCCGACACCATCTTCGATACGGCGCTCGCCCGCTCGGAAGAGATCATCATCGGCATCGTCTGCGCGAGCCTCGTCAGCGCCGTCGTCTTCCCGACCAGCGTGCGCAGCGTGCTCGGCCAGCGCATCGCCACCTGGCTAGACGATGCCGGAAGCTGGGCGAACGATATTCTGCGCGGCGAGGGCGCCACACCGGCTACACCCCTGAAGCGGCAGAAACTGGCAGCTGACGTCACCGGCCTCGATCTCATCATCAGCCAGCTCGGCTATGATGCCGGCAGCCGCGATATCGTACGCCATTCGCGCGAATTGCGTGGTCGTCTCCTGATGCTTCTGCCGCTCTTCTCCTCGCTTGCCGACCGGCTTCATGCCCTGCGGGCCGAAGGCGAGACGCTCCCAAAAGACCTGATCTGCCTCTTGAACGAGGTTGCCGACTGGCTAGGCCGCGGCGCGAAATCGCAGGCTGACGATACGGCCGAAAAACTGGTGCGGCAGATCGAAAGCCTGCGCGAGACCGATCCGGACCGCCGCTGGAGCGACCTGCTTTTGTCGAGCGCGCTGGCGCGTCTGAAGGAGATCGTCGATCTCTGGCAGGATTGCCTGACGCTGCGCGACGAAATCGTCAGCGGCAGACATTCCGGTCCCTGGCGGCCAGCCTTTCGCCATCGCCAGATCGTCGGCCGTATCAGGCATTTCGATTATGCGCTGCTTGCCTTCCAGGCAGGCGCCGTTGTTGCCGGCATTCTCGTCGCCTGCATGTTCTGGATCTATAGCGGCTGGCAGAACGGCGCCGGTTTCGTCACCATGGCGGCCGTTGCCTGCTCTTTCTTCGCCTCGCTCGATCGGCCGGCCCCCTTCATCACCTCGATGTTCATCTGGTGCGGCGTCAGCCTAGTCATCTCCTTCGTCTACATTTTCGGCATCCTGCCGATGGTTAACAGCTACGAGCTGCTGGTTCTGGTCTTCGCTCCGCCCTTCCTGCTGCTCGGCCTGATGATCCCGAAGCCGCAGTTCAATATGCTCGCCATGCTGCTCACGGTGAACAGCGCCTCCTTCATTGCGCTGCAGGATCGCTATGCCTCGGATTTCACCACCTTCACCAATGAGGCCATCGCGGCCCTCGCCGGCGTCGGCTTTGCCCTGGTCTGGACTCTGATTGCCCGCCCCTTCGGCGCGGAGCTTGCGGCCTGGCGCCTGGTGCGTGCGGGCTGGAGCGATCTTGCCGAGACGGCTGCCGGCGAGCGCCGCGCCGATCACGAGAAACTCTCCGGCCGCATTCTCGATCGCCTCGGCCAGCTCGTTCCGCGCCTTGCCGTCGTCGAGGATCGCGAGCTGAAGAAAGTGGATGGCTTTGCCGAAGTGCGCATCGGCTTCAACGTGCTAGTGCTGCAGAACGAGCGCAAGAAACTGCGTGGCGCCAGTGCGGCTTCGCTCGGCGCTGTTCTCTCCGGCATTGCCGATTTCTACCACGGCCGTATCGAGGCCGGCCGGGCGGTCGATCCGCAGGATGGCCTGCGCCAGTCGATCGACGACAGCCTGAAGATCATCGCGCTCGAAGACGACATGCGCGGCGCCGAGAGTATCGACGCGCTCGTCGGTGTCAGGCGCGCACTTTTCCCTGACGCAGCTCCGCCAGCAAGCTGGCAGGCGGCCGAGGCTGCGCCGCAACTTCTACCGCTTGCCGCTGAGTAATTGTCATGCCCGCAGAATTTGATGTTTACGGCGTCTATGTGCCACGCCTCCTTGTTCTCATGGTACTGAGCCTTCTCTTGATCATCGTCGTCAGACGGATGCTTGCCTGGCTCGGTGCCTATTCCCTCGTCTGGCATCGCGGTCTCTTCGACCTTGCCCTTTACGTGCTCGTCCTCGGAGCCGTCTCCTCCATCACACGCTGGTACTTTGCATGAACGCCCTGAAATTCACTGGCCGCCTTATCGTCACCCTTGCCGTTGTCATCGCCGCCGTCTTCGTTGGCCGCGGTCTCTGGGGCCACTACATGGACGAACCCTGGACGCGCGATGCGCGCCTGCGTGCCGATGTTGTCGGGATCGCGCCTGATGTTTCCGGCCTTGTCAGCGACGTGCTCGTTACCGACAACCAGATGGTCAGGAAAGGCGATGTCCTTTTCCGCATCGATCGCGAACGGTTCGCGATCGCTCTCACCCAGTCTGAGGCAGCGCTTGAAAGCAGCAAGGCAGCCCTCGACCAGGCGCATCGCGAGCGCGAGCGTCAGGGCCGCCTCGGCGACGCCGCCTCTCTGCAGCAGAAGGAACAGGCGCAGACGGCCGAAGAACAGGCGGAGGCCGCCTTCCGACAGGCGAAAGCCAACCGTGATCTCGCTGCGCTCAATCTCGACCGCTCCGAGATCAAGGCAACGGTCAACGGCACGGTTTCCAATCTCAGCCTGCGACCGGGCGACTATGTCAGCGCCGGCACTGCCAAGATCGCGCTGATCGATACGGATTCGCTGCGCGTCGAGGGTTATTTCGAGGAAACCAAGCTGCCGCGCATCCACCCCGGTGATAAGGTTTCCATCCACCTGATGGGGCATTCGCAGAGCCTTGACGGCCATGTCGAAAGCATTGCGACCGGCATCGAGGATCGCGAACGCACTTCCGGCACCGGTCTGCTTGCCAATATCAACCCGACCTTCAGCTGGGTGCGTCTTGCCCAGCGCGTGCCGGTGCGCATCAGCATCGACAACGTTCCTGACGATGTCAGGCTGATTGCCGGCCTGACGGCGACTGTCGAGGTGGATAAGAGCTGATCGTAAGCCGCCACGCTCTCGCCTAGCCTTCGAATCTGGACAATAGTCGAGGCTGCATCAGATCGAAATGACACCACGGAGTTCCGTCAGAATGGTAAAATCCGCTTTCAGGCATGCGCTTGTCGCGGTTATGCTGATGTTATCCGCGATTTCCGCGATGGGGCACAACCAGGCCGTCGCCACCTGGAGCGATTTCATCAGGGGCAGGCACGATCTGACCGCCCTCAATGAGCAGAAGCGGAAGAAAATTCTTAGTGAACTCGGCGCGGCGATTATCGCCGATCCCGCCGGCGTGAGTGATGAGATCGAGAGGAGCAGCGGCGCGCCGGCTCTTTGCCAATATGTGCGTCTCATGTTCGCGAGCGATAGGGCCGCCGAGGTGGTTGATCAGCTTGATGCTGTGCTCCATTGGGGCAAACGGGACAAATCCATCCAGGAGAGGCTTGGCACCCCGACCTTTGACGACGGCAGCGCCTGGTTTCCGAGGGCCAAGAGAGCCGGTTATTTCACAGGCTGTGTGGCTGGAACGCTGGACAGGAGGAGGAAGGGCGGCCCGAACCTTGCGGGGCGGCTGGTCTTGCTCTTGAAAGCAAGGGATCAGACCGCCATCGCCCTGCAGATCGCCGAGCGCCTGAAGATTGGGCCACTCCCGAAGGGCGATACCTATGGCAAATGGATACTGGATGGCCTGGCGAAGAAGGAACTCTTGTCGGATGATGCGCTTGATTGGTTTGAGCTCGGCTTCGACAGATCCTATTGAGCGGTTGCGGAGCTTCAACGCATGCGCAAGTCTGGACTTCAATCCAGGTGAAACACCTCCGGCATCATTGCCCACCATTCGCCTTCCTTGCGCGTAGCAAGCGGCTTCTGGCAGGGCATGCAGGCCGCCCACCATTCCTGGTTTTTCGGGTCGGCGGCCATCTTCGCCATGTCGGCATCGAAATCGTGACCGACATATTCCCAGTAGCCGAAAAGCAGGTTTTCCGGCTCCTTGAGGTAGATTGAATAGTTGTTGATGTTGCAAACCGAGAGCAGCGTCAGGATTTCCGGCCAGACGGCGGCATGCAGTGCCTTGTAGTCTGCGACCTTGTCGGGCTCCAACCCGATCACCATGCCCATGCGCTGCATGTTCTACCGCCCTTGCGTGATTTCCGTGGTGAACTCGGCGACGCTGCGGGCCTTCACGGCATCCCAATCCCATTCGATGCCGATGCCGGGTTCGGAAGGGGCGACGGCGCGACCGTTTCGGATCTCCATGCCCTTGGCCGTCAGGTCGTCCAGCTGCGGGATATATTCGACATATTTGCCGTTCTGGATGGCGCAGACCAGGCTGACATGCAGCTCCATCAGGAAATGCGGGCAGACGGGGATATCGAAGGCTTCGGCCGCGTGTGCCACCTTCAGCCAGGGCGTGATGCCGCCGATGCGGGCGACGTCGACCTGCACGATCGAGCAGGCGCCCTTCTGCATATATTCGCGGAAATGCCGGATCGAATAGAGGGATTCACCGACGGCGATCGGCGTCGGGGTCAAGCGTGACAGCCGGATATGGCCGTCGAGATCGTCGGCCGGCAGCGGCTCTTCGATCCAGGCGAGATCGAGCTCTCTCAGCCGCGCCGCGCGGCGGATCACTTCATCGACGGTAAAGCCCTGATTGCAGTCGGTCATGATCTCGAAGCCATCGCCGAGCGCCGCACGCATTGCAGCCAGCCGGGCGTAGTCCTCGGCGCCGTGCGGCTTGCCGATCTTCACCTTCGAGCCGGAAAAGCCCTTGGCCTTTGCCTGCATGGCATCTTCGACGAGCGCTTCCTTCTCGATATGCAGCCAGCCGCCTTCGGTCGTATAGAGCGGGCAGCTTTCCTTGGCACCGCCGGCCAGTTTCCAGAGCGGCAGACCCTGCTTTTTTGCCCTGAGATCCCAGAGCGCGGTATCGACGGCGGCGAGTGCCAGCGCCGTGATCGCACCGATCGTCGTGGCATGTGTGGCAAATTCCAGCCTGTGCCAGATAGCCTCGATGCAATCGGCATCTCCGCCGATCAGGAGCGGGGCCAGATGGTCCGACAGAAGTCGCATGACGGAGGAACCGCCTGTCCCGATCGTATAGGAATAACCGGTGCCGGAAGCCCCGTCGAAATCGGTGATGGTGACGATTGGTGTTTCCTGGCTGACGAAGCTCTGGATCGCATCGGTGCGCTTCACCTTCGGCGGCAGGTCCACCATGCGCAGTTCGATCTTTTCAATGCGGGCCATGGTTCCTCCTAGCTTGCCGTACGGGCCTGAGCGGGTTCGGCAGCGTGGATCGCCGACATGATGGCGCGGCTGGCCGTTTCATACTTGTGGTCGTTTTCATGTTCGTGGACGATCCTGAAATCGTGCATGACGAGAATGCGGTCGGCGAGCGCCACCATTTCCGGCATGTCGCTGGAGATCAGCAGGATCGCCATGCCCTTGTCGGCAAGGCCGTTGATCAGCTCATGGATATAGGCCTTGGCCTTGATGTCGATGCCGACGGTCGGCTCGTCGATGAAGAGGATATCGACATCGGCGGCGAGCCATTTGGCGAGCGAGACCTTCTGCTGGTTACCGCCCGAGAGGTTGCCGACGAGCTGTTCCAGGCTGGGTGTTCGGATTTCCAGCTGCCGGGCAAGCGGCGTAGCAGTCTTGCGCTCCTTGCCCGCGCCGATCAGCCCAAGGGTCGAGGCAATCCTGCCCCAGACGGTCATGGCGATATTCGAGCGGATCGGATGGGCGAGAATGACGCCCTCATGCTTCCTGTCCTCGCTGACATAGCCCATGCGGAAGCGCTTGATCGCCTCCTCAACCGAGCGGATGCGGACGGGTTTGCCATCGATCACCACCGTTCCCGATGTCAGCTTGTCCTTGCCGATGACGGCACGGACAAGCTCGGTTCGGCCGGCGCCGACAAGGCCGTAGAGGCCGAGGATCTCGCCGCGATGAAGCGAGAAATTGACATTGTCATGGCCGACGGCGGTGGCGACATCACGCAGCTCGAGTTTCGCCACCCCTTCCTGCGGCTTGCGTGAGCGCGCGATGACCGGACGCTCAGCGCGGCCGATCATCGCCTCGATCAGCGTCTGCCGGGTCATGCCGGTCATCGGCGCACCGCGCAGCGTGGTTTCGCCGTCGCGCAGGACCGTGACCCGATCGCAAAGGCTTAAGACTTCCTCCAGCTTGTGGCTGACGAAGAGGATCGCCGTTCCCTGATCGCGCAGCTGTCGCACGAGGCGAAAGAGGATTTTAGTCTCGGCATCGGTAATCGATGCGGTCGGCTCGTCGAGCAGAAGTACCTTGGCCTGATGGCTGAGCGCCTTGGCGATCTCCACCATCTGCATCTGGGCGACGCTGAGGCGTCGCACCTCCGTTGCCGGATCGACGTCGAGGCCGACCTTGCGCAGATGCATGCGCGTCTCTTCATTGGCTCGGCGGAAATCGACGAGGCCGTTGCGAACCGGCAAGCTCTCCAGAAGAATGTTTTCCGCCACCGAGAAGCGCGGAATGAGGTTGCGTTCCTGGTGCACCGCGGAAATGCCGAGCGCGATCGCGTCGCGCGGCGAGGCAAGCGACAGCGGCGTACCATCGAAAGTGACTGTCCCGCTGTCTGGCCGGTGGACGCCGGTGATGATCTTGATCAGCGTCGATTTGCCGGCGCCGTTTTCGCCCATCAGCGCGTGTATCTCGCCGCCATTGAGGGTCAGCGATGCATTGTTGAGCGCCCGCACGCCCGGGAACGATTTGCCGATCCGGTCCAGAATGAGTGCCATCTCAATCCTCCCCGACCCGGATCGCCCGGTAGCGATTGATCCAGACGGCGGCAAGGATCAGCGCGCCGAGCAGGAAGGTGACCCAGTAGGGATCGACGGCGAGCAACACCATGGCATTCTGGATGAGCCCGACCAGAAGCACGGCAATGAACGTGCCGAGAATGGAGATGGAGCCGCCGGCAAGGCTGGCGCCGCCGATGATCGGTGCCGCAAAGGAAATGACCACCCAGTCCGCGCCGATCGTCGGCTGGGCAGAGCCGAGCTGGGCGACGGCCAGCACACCGGCGGTCGCGGCCAGCAGGCCTGACACGACATGGGCCATGATGGTGGCGCGGGCAACGGAAATGCCCGAAAGTTCCGCCGCATGGGCATTGCCGCCGACCGCCAGCATGTAGCGGCCCTCGACCGTGCGGGCAAAGAAGATGACGAGCAGCACGGTCACCAGCAGCGGCACGATGAGCAGGAGCGGAAAGGGTCCGAAACGGCCGTTGCCGAAGGCGACGAAGGCAGGCGACAGATTGTAGAAGGGGATGGCCTTGGTGATCCCGAGATTGATGCCGGCAAAGGCCGATCCCGTCGCAAGTGTCACGATGAAGCCGTTAATGCCGGTCCTCACCGTCAGCCAGCCATTGATAAAGCCGGCAAGGCCGCCGAAGACGATGCCGATGCCGATGGCGACGATCGCCGGCAGGCCCCAGACATCCATCAGCCCGCCGGTAACGACGGCGACGAGCCCGCCGAGCGCGCCGACCGAAAGGTTCATCTGGCCGACGCCCAGCATGACCATCTGGCTGAAGGCGACGAGCAGCGAAACGCAGATGCTGCGCAGCATGACGAACCAGTTGAATTCGGTCATGAAGGCAGGCGAGGCGAAGGAAAGTGCAATACCGCCGGCAATGACGCCGACAAGGATGCCGGACCATTGCGTGCGCGCTGCGAAGGAAAGCAACATTTTCATGCGCGCCTCGTCTGTTCGCGGATGGCGAGTTTGGCGCGGTAGCGCTCGAAGAGGATGGCCGAGAGCAGGAAGACGCCAAGGAAGAGCTGCAGCCAGAAATTCCCGACCTGCAGCACAAGCAGGCCGCTGCGGATGGTCGCAACCAGCAGTGCTCCGAGGATCGTGCCGATCACTGATACCATGCCGCCGGCAAGTGAGGTGCCGCCGATGACGGGGGCGAGGAAGGAGGGCAGCAGCCAGTCGTCACCGGCAACGGCGGGCATGGCGGCCGAAAGCCTTGATGTCAGCATCAATGCGGCAGCACCGGCAAGCACGCCAGAGAGGACATGCACGAAGATCGTGATCCGCCCGACCGGAATACCGGACATTTCCGCCGCGCGCGCATTGGCGCCGACGGCGAGGATCTGCCGGCCGAGAACCGTATGTTTGAAGAGAATGTAGAGCAGGGCACCGATCAGGAGGGCAACGATTGCGAGCGACGGAACTGGGCCGACGCCGCTACGCCCGAAGGCGCCGAAGGTTGCCGGCAGGCCGTTTAGTGGCACGCCCTTGGTGAAGATCAGCACGCCGCCGGAAAACAGGCTGGCGCTGGCAAGCGTCACGATGAAGCTGTTGACGCCGGTCTTGACGATCGCCAACCCATTGAGCGCGCCGAGCAAACCGCCGAAGGCGAGCGTGAGCAGGATCGCGACAGGAATAGGCAGGCCGGCCGCCTGCATGAGATAGCCGGCAATCATGACGCAGCAGACGCCGATCGCACCGACGGAAAGGTTCATGCCGCCGGTCGCCAGCACCACCATCTGGGCGAAACCGACGACGACGTCGATCGCGACCGAGCGGCCCATGGAATTCAGGTTGAAACGCGACAGGAAGCCGGGCGCCAGGCTGGTGAAAACGAACCACAGGATCAGAAGGATGATCAGCAGGCCCAGCTGCGCGGGTCCTCTGGTCAGCAGTCCCAGCAGGCTGTGTCTACCTGCATCGGGGACGGGACTATCATTGTCGATGGGTGCCATGCGCTCGGACGACCGGTCTCGTGGAATAGGAATGGTTGGGCGCGGGGTGGATGGTCCCCGCGCCGCTCCTCTTACTTGCAGGAAAGGTAAGTGTCCTTGAAGCTTGCCTGCAGCTTCTTCGTCAGCGCCTTCAGATCGTCCTTGTAGCTGTCGACGTTCTTGGCGGAGATCAGCAGCGTGCCGGAATCGACGAAATGCGCCGTCTGCGGCGTGGCGATCCACGGGGCATCGGCCTTGACGCTGCAGCCCCCCGCCATCTGGTCCAGCGCATAGGCGCCGATATAGGCCTGACCATAAGGGTTCTGCGCCATGGTGCCGGCGACGAAGCCATCGCGGATTCCATCGAGGATGATCTTGTCGTCATCGATGCCGACGAGTTTGATCTTCTTGTCCCCGAGGTTCTTGAGAGCGGTCGCAGCCACGACCGAGGAAATATAGCCTGTGGCGATCAGGCCGTTGATCTTGTCTTTCTGCGCGGCAAGCAGGGCATTGATCTTTTGGTCGCCCTGTTCCTGGCTGTCGGTATCGCCGACGGTCTGCAGCAGGGTCACGGCGCCATTCGTTTCGCCGACGGCCTTTTCGACCGCCTTGACACGCAGCGTCGTGTTCGGATCGACGAGCAGGCCCGCAAGATGGACGATCGTGCCCTTGCCGCCCATCGCCTCGATCAGTGCCTTGGTCCCAAGGTAGGCCGATTGCGAAACGTCGGTTGCCAGGCAAAGGCCGACATCGGTCGGATCCTGTGCGCAGCCGCCGAGCGCGACCGAGGGAATGCTGTTGCTCTTCATTTCCGACAATATGGCGTTGACGCCGACCGCGTCACCCGGAAACACGCCGAAGCCGTTTGTGCCTTGCGCCGCGAGGCTCTCCAGAAGCTCGGTCTGGGCCTCCAGCTTCCATTCGCTCGGCACTTTGTATTCGACCGCGGCAATGCCGAAATCCTTGGCGGCATCGGCGGCGGCCTGTTCCCAGGGCGCAAAATAAGGGTGCGGACCGCCGGGAACCAGGGCGATCTTGTTGTCCGAGGCGAAAGCGCCGAGCGGCGCAAGTGCCACAGAGCATGCAAGGCCTGCAGCAATGAAACTGCGAATTGTCATGACATCCTCCCGTTTGGGCAAGCCAGTCCTCTTCCAGCATTGCCATACCAATCGCTAACATGATCGAATATCGCATGCAATATTCGATCATTGACTTTTTTGTCATCTTCCGGTTCCATCTCGGCAGGCAATCGGCGGGAGGAGTTGATGAAGCCGCAAGAAAACCAGGCCCCGGTCGATCGATCGAGGCTTCTGCCGGAATATCGAACCCTGCTGGAGGAGATCGACGCATTGGGCGGGCCGGCTCTGGAAACGCTTTCGCCCCAGGAAGCGCGTGCCGATTCCGAGGTTCGGCTGGCGCTTCTTTGGGGGGCAAAGGACGAGGTTGCGGGTATCGAGAACCTCGAAATCCCAAACGGTGAAATGAAGCTGAAGGCAAGGCTCTACCGCAGGTCCGACGCCAGGCGGACCATCCTCTTCTTCCATGGCGGCGGCTGGATGGTCGGCAGTATCGAAACCCATGACGGGCCGGTGCGAACGCTGTGCAACGCGGCGCGCGCCAATGTGCTCTCGGTCGAATATCGCAAGGCGCCGGAGGCGCCGTTTCCGGCGGCATTGGAGGATGCCGAAGTCACACTCCTGTGGCTTCGAGCAAAAGGGGAGGCACTCGGGCTTGATGCGGAGAGCCTGATCCTTGCAGGCGACAGCGCCGGCGCCAGCATCTGCGCATCGCTGGCAATCCGGGCGCGGGATCTCAAAATCCCGCTTGCCGGCCAGGTTCTGGTCTATCCGGCGACCGACCTCGCAGGCACGACGGCGAGCAGGGCTGAATTTTCGAACGGTTTTTCGCTGCAGCAGTCGACGATGATCTGGTTTGCGGAAAACTACCTGTCAGGAGGCACGCAGCCTTCCGACCCGCGTGTTTCGCCGCAGCTCGCCGCCGACCTCTCGAACCTGGCGCCGACCCTGCTGATTACCGCCGACCATGATCCGCTACGGGACGAAGGTCGTGCTTATGCACAGCGTTTGATTGCCGCCGGAAATGACGTCTGTTACGAGGAGTGGCAGGGAACCATCCACGGTTTCTTCATCATGGATCGCGCAGGCAAGACCGCCCGCAAACTGATCGGGCACATCGGGGAATGGGCAGAGAGCCTCTGGAAGAGACATGACGATGCCGAGCGAGGTAGAGACTGAAGCCGCCGCTGCGGTTCGGTCGGAGCCCATCTACCTGACGATCTATCAGGTTCTTCGAGACCATCTGGAACGGCGCGTTCTGACGCCGGGCCTCGTTCTCGGCCAGGCGAATGTCGCGCGCGCCTTCAATGTCAGTCGTATTCCGGCCGGTATTGCGCTGGGGCGACTCCTGGGGGACGGCCTTATCCACACCTTCGAAGGGCGCGGCTACATCGTACCAGGCGGCGAGCCGCAGCGCGGGGACCTTTTTACTGCGGGCCTCGACCTGCCCCATTCACTCACGGTGCCGGTGGTCAATCGCCGTGAACAGATCTACCCGGAAGTCGAGCATGCCGTCGCCGTCTGCCTTGCCTATGGTCGCTTCCTGTTGAACGAGACCGCACTTGCCCAGCACTATGACGTCAGCCGCACCATCGCCCATGAAGTGCTGACACAGCTTGAGCGCAGCGGCGTCATCGAACAGGACAGCAATAACCGGTGGTACGCCGGACCGCTCAGCGCCAAGGTTTTCCGCCACCATTACGACATGCGCCGTCTGCTGGAACCGGAAGCTTTGCGCCAGGCTTATCCCTTGCTCGCGAAGAAGGACCTGAAGGAACGCAGGCAAAGGCTTGTTACCCTCGGTCCCTACCCGCAGGCGCCGGAAAAGCTGGAGCAGGCGGAAGCAGATCTGCATCTGGACTCGCTTGCGCCTTGCCCCAACACGGTGCTTCTTTCCGCCGTGCGCCGAAGCCAGCGTGTTCTGATCGCCACCCACTCGACCTTCGCCAAGCTCCGCACCAAGGAAGAGATTTCGATGATGATTTCGGAGCATACACGTGTCTATGACGCGTTGCTCGCCAACGATATCGAGAAGGCCTGTTCAGCACTTTCCGATCATCTTCGCCGGGCGCTCGATCCCAACCTGAAGATCCTCCAGCACCTGCCCGCCATGCCTTCCGGCCTGACGCCGCCTTACCTGATCCAGGTCAAGGGAGAGCGCTGATCGCTTGCGCCATCATGGGCCTGGGGTGATCGGCGCGTAAGCTGCGCCATCGACCGTTGCCGGGCGCCCGGCAAGGCTCAATTCGGCAATACGCGGCGCCGAGCGGGCAATGATCTTGCCGCGACGAATGACGGTCAGCCGGTTCGCCTTCAGCCTGAGCGCTTCCACCGGATCGCGCGCCTGCAGGATGACGAGGTCGGCGTTCCCACCCTTTTCCAGGCCGTAGCCTTCGAGGCCCATGGTTTTTGCCGAATTGACGGTCAACGCGTCGAAGATCTTCTTCTTGTCCTCGATGCCGGCCATTTGCGCCACATGGATCGCCATATGGCCGACCTCCAGCATGTCGCCGGAGCCCATGGAATACCAGGGGTCCATCACGCAATCATGGCCGAAGGAGACATTGAGACCGGCTTCCATCAGTTCGCGCACCCGTGTCATGCCGCGCCGCTTCGGGTAGGTGTCGTGGCGTCCCTGCAGCATGATGTTGATGAGCGGATTGGGGATGACGTTGATCTGAGCCTCCGCCATCAGCGGAATGAGCTTGGAGACGTAATAATTGTCCATCGAATGCATGGAGGTCAGGTGCGAGCCGGCAACCCGGCCCTGCAGGCCGAAGCGCACCGTCTCGGCGGCAAGCGTCTCGATATGACGCGACATCGGATCGTCGGTCTCGTCGCAATGCATGTCGACGGGCAGGCCACGATCGGCGGCGATGCGGCAGAGTGCTGCGACCGAGGCTGCGCCATCGGCCATGGTGCGCTCGAAATGCGGAATGCCACCAACGATATCGAGACCCATGTCGAGCGCGCGGTTCAGGGCGTCGACGCCGCCGGGCGAACGATAGTAACCATCCTGCGGGAAGGCGACGAGCTGCAGGTCGAGATACGGAGCGACCTTCTCGCGCACCTCGATCAGTGCCTCGGCGGTCACCAGCCTGGGATCGCTGGTATCGACATGGCTGCGGATGGCGAGAAGCCCCTGCGAGACAGCAAGATCGCAATAGCGAAGCGCCCGCTCCACCAGGGCTTCGCGGGTGAGGATCGGCCGCAGTTCCCCCCAGAGTGCGATGCCTTCGAGAAGCGTGCCGGAGCGGTTCATGCGCGGCAGGCCGAGCGAGAGCGTCGCGTCCATGTGGAAATGCGGATCGACGAAGGGTGGGCTGACGAGCTGGCCGGTCGCATCGATTTCCTCGCCGGCACTGGCCTCGATCTTCGCCGCCACCTCGACGATTTTGCCCTTCTCTATGGCGATGTCGATGCCCATGCGGCCATCGGGAAGATTTGCGTTTCTGATGATCAGGTCAAACATGGCGGCACCGGTCTGTTGTGGTTCTGAAGGATGGGATCACCGCTCGCCGCGGCGATAGGGCTGCATCAGCGCCTGCGGCACGCGGGCGCGTCGCGCCATCACGGCAAGAGCTGCGATCGACAGGAGATAGGGCGTCATCAGGAAAAGCTGATAGGGCACGACCCCGCCGAACACCGTCTGCAGCCGCAGCTGGAAGGCATCGAAGAAGGCAAAGAGCAGCGCGCCGAGCAGGGCCCGGCCGGGCCGCCACGAGGCGAAGACGACGAGCGCAATGGAAATCCAGCCGCGCCCCTGGACCATGGTTGGGAAGAAGCTGTTGAAGGCAGAGAGCGTCAGAAAGGCGCCGCCGACCGCCATCAAGGCGCTTCCGGCAATGATTGCACCATAACGGATCCGGATCGGGTCTATGCCCTGCGCCTCGGCGGCATGCGGGTTTTCGCCGGTCATGCGGATCGTCAGGCCGAGTGGCGTTCGGAAGATCAGATAGCCCATCGCGAGTGCCAGGAAGATCGCCAGATAGGTCGGCGCCGTCTGTGCAAAGAGCGCAGGGCCGAGGAAGGGCAGACCGGAGAGGACGGGAATATCGATCGGCTGGAAGGGCACGATCGTCGGCGGTGTCCCGGCAAGCGGCACGACCAGGCGGAAAATGAAATAACTGAGGCTGGAGGCAAAGAGCGTGATGCCGAGGCCCGTGACGTGCTGCGACAGGCCAAGCGTGACGGTCAGCAGCGCATGCAGCAGACCGAAGATCGCGCCGGCAAAGGCTGCGACCAGAAGGCCGGTCCAGAGATCGGCGCCATGAAAGACCGCGAGCCAGCCAATCATCGCCCCGAAGGTCATGATGCCTTCGATGCCGAGATTGAGCACGCCCGCTCGCTCGCAGAGCAGCGCGCCGAGCGTGCCGAAGATCAGCGGTGTCGCGATGCGCAGCACGGCCGCCCAGAGGCCTGCAGAGGAGACAATGTCGATCAGAGCCATCATCTGCGGATCCTGTATTGGGTGAAGAACAGGGCGATCAGCATGGTGAGCAGAGAGACGGCGACGGTCACGTCGGCAATATAGGTCGGTATGCCGAGCGCCCGGCTCATGCCGTCGGCGCCGACGAACATCGTGGCCGTGAAGAGGGCCGCCGCAATCACGCCGATCGGGTGCAGGTTCGCGAGCATGGCGACGATGATGCCGGAATAACCGAAGCCGGGCGAGAGATCGGTCGTTACATAACCCTTGACGCCCATCACCTCGATCGCACCAGCGAGACCCGCCAGACCGCCGGAAAGGCATGCGACTTTCACCAGCGTCATGCCAAGCGGAACGCCGGCAAAGACGGCGCCGGCAGGATTGAGACCGGCGGCGCGCGAACGCAGACCGAAGACAGTGCGCGACTGGAGAAAATATACGGCAAATGCAATGACGATGGCGATGATGAAGCCGACATGCAGCCGCGAACGCGCCACCAGCTTCGGCAGCAGCGCATGATCGCTCACCGGCATGGATTGCGGCCAGCCGAAGGCGAGCGGATCCTTCAGGACGCCATCGATCAGCATGGAGACGAAGAGCAGGGCGACAAAATTCAACAGCAGGCTGGTGACCACTTCATCGACCGAAAAGCGTAGCCGCAGCCAGAGCGGCACGAGGATCAGCACCATGCCGGCAACGGCGCCCGTGACCAGCAAAGCAGGGATGAGAAGTGCCGCCGGCAGGCCTGCCAGGAGCTTGGAGCCGAGTGCCGCAACCGTGATGGCGCCAAGATAGAACTGGCCTTCGGCGCCGATATTCCAGAGCCGGGCGCGGAAGGCGACAGCTGCGGCAAGGCCGGTCAGCATCAACGGCGTCGCTCGCGTCAGCGTCTCCGTCGCCGAAAGCCGCGTGCCGAAGGCGCCGGTCAGAATGCGCCAATAGGCTTCGAAGACAGGGGCGCCTGCGAGCGCAATCAGAATCCCGGCAATGGCGAGTGCGGCGATGACGGCACCGACAGGGGCTGCCACGACCAGGTAGAGCGGACGGTGATCGCGACGTTCAAGACGCATGCCGGGCCTCGGACATCCATTCACCTGACATCATCAGGCCGAGTTTTCGGGGATCGGCACTTTGTGCATCGATGGGGGGCGACAGACGCCCCTTGACGATCGCCTGGATGCGATCGGCAAGGCCGATCACCTCGTCCAGATCCTCAGATATCAGAAGCACGGCCGTGCCCTCCTTGCGTGCCTGCAATATCCGGGCATGGACGGCGGCGACCGCGCCCTCGTCGAGCCCACGTGTCGGCTGCGCCGCAATCAGGATCTTCGGCCTGTCATGCAGGTTGCGTCCAAGGATCAGCTTCTGCATGTTGCCGCCAGACATAAGCCGCGTGCGCGTCGAGGGTCCGCCGCCGCGAATATCGAACTCCGCGATGATCTCCTGGGCAAAGGTCATGCCGGCCTTGCGGTCGACCAGCCCATGGCGAGAGAAGCGCGGCGAGGCGATGCGCTCCAGCACGGCATTTTCCCAGACCGCGAGTTCGCCGATCGCCCCTTCCTTATTGCGGTCCTCCGGAATGCGGCCGATGCGGGCATCGATGAGACTTTTGACACTGAGTTCGGTGACCGGCTGCCCGAAGAGCATGATATCGCCGCGGCTCCAGCTCACCAGTCCGCTGACGAGATGGCTGAGTGTCGCCTGGCCATTCCCGGAGACGCCGATAATGCCGAGTGTCTCGCCGGCATGGAGCTGAAAGCTGATATCTCTCAGCCGCTCCTGGCCGCCGTCAGTGACGGTGACACCGACAGCCTCGAAAACGACCGCGCCGGGCGTAGACGCTTCGCGCACCGGGCGCGTCACCCGGCGGCCAACCATGAGTTCGGCGAGCTCCGCCTTGCTGGTCTCGCCGGTCCGCCGCTCGGCGACGACCTTTCCGCCGCGCAGCACGACGACGCGGTCGGCTGCACTGATCACCTCGTCAAGCTTGTGAGAAATGAAGATCAGCGACAGGCCCTGCCGGGCCATTTCCCGAAGCGTCTGGAAAAGGCGCTCCGCCTCGATATTGGTCAGCACCGCCGTCGGCTCGTCGAGGATGAGAATTCGGGCATCGTTATAGAGCGCCTTGAGGATTTCGACGCGCTGCTGCTCGCCGACCGAGAGGTCGCCAAGCCGGGCATCGGGGTTGACGCCGAGGCCGAAGCGGGCAGCAATGGCGAGAAGCCTGGCGCGGCCGGCCGTTCTCTCCGATTTGAAGGACCAGAGCTTTTCCGTCCCCGTCATGACGTTTTCGAGAACGGTCAGGTTGGGCGCCAGGGAGAAATGCTGGTGCACCATGCCGATGCCGGCGCGGATCGCCGCGCGGGGCCGGCCAGCCGGCAATTCGCTGCCTTCGATATGGATCGTTCCTGCATCCGGCACATAATGGCCGAAGAGGATGCTCATCAGCGTCGTCTTGCCGGCGCCGTTTTCGCCGAGCAGGGCCAGCACTTCGCCCTTGGCGAGGCTCAGCGAAATATCGTCATTGGCCTGGATCGCGCCGAAACGCTTGCTGATACTGTCGAGCTGGAGCACGGGAGCTGATGTCATGGGGCAAGTCCCGCAATGGCATGGGGGTGGGTCCAACGTTGCTCTGCTTCCAGCCGCGAGGCAAGGGCAAGCAGCAGCGGTTCCCGGCCCATCGGTGCCAGCAATTGCACAGGCAGCGGCATTCCGTCCGCATCGCTTCCAAAAGGCAGTGTCAGCGCCGGAAAGCCGGAAATATTGGCAAGACAGGCAAGTGGCGCAAAGCGCGCCATGCGGTTCAGATGCAGGTCGGTATCCTGATGGTCAGTCGGGAAGGAGCCGACCGGCAGAGGGGCTGTCGCAAGCATCGGCGTCAGCAGGCAATCGATATCGTCGAACAGGTGCCAGAGGTCATGGCTGACATGCGGCATGGTGCTGAGGCTCTGCCAGAGCGCAGTCGGCGCAAGTCTGGCCCCGCGCACCGCAAAGGCTGCCGTCAGAGGTTCGGCCTTCGAGAGGTCAAGATGGAAGCTATCAACGAGCCATGCCAGATTGATTGCGATGATGTCGGCGAAAATGGCGGCACTCGCGATGACACTCGCTTCAAGCCGCTGCCAGTCCACGATGACGATCTCATGTCCGTCCCCCTCGAGGCTGCGGGCCGCGGCCTCTACGGTTTGCTGCCGTGCAGCCTCGGTCGGAAAGTCGCTGCCGGTATCGGTCAGCAGGCCGATGCGCCGGCGGGGTCTTTCGTTCCTGTCGAGCGCCGGCTCCGGGTAAGGGCCAGCGGGTTTTCCATGAAGCGCGTCGAAGATAGCACCGGCATCGCGGACCGAGCGGCAGACTGCCAACTCACTGGCGATGCCGCCAAGATGATTGCCGAAGCCCGGGCCGCCTGGAATGGCGCCGCGGCTGGGCTTCAGGCCGATTAGACCACAACAGGCGGCGGGCACGCGAATGGAACCACCGGCATCCGTTGCGTGGGCAATCGCCACGATACCGGCAGCAACCGCAGCGGCAGCGCCGCCCGAGGAGCCGCCCGCGGTACGGGAGGGGTCAAGGGGATTGCAGCAGACGGGTCCGCGCATGGGTTCGCTTGCGAGGGAGAGCCCGACTTCCGGGCTGGTGGTGAGACCGAAGAGGCTGAAACCGGCCCGACGAAAACGATCTGCCAGATCGGAATCGGCAGACGGATCGAGCATGCCGTCGAAGAGATGCGAGCCAGCGCGAACCGGAAGGCCCTTGAACGGGCCGCCGAGATCCTTTGCAAGTGTCGGCACGCCGGCAAACGGCCGGACGGAGAATATGGCGGGATTGTCCCGATATTCGCGATCAAGCGCGGCGGCATTCGCGAGGCCCAGATCTTCGTCGAGATGACAGATCGCGCCCAGCGCATCTTTCGCCCTGGCGGCGGAAATCGCAGCCTTCATCGCTTCGGTACAATCAAATGCACCGGTCCCGATCCGGGCGGCGAGCGCAATCGCGTCGCCGCCCGGTATAGAGCCCTTGCTTTTCTCAATCCCGTTCATGCAGATGCCGGCTTACTTCGGCTCCTCGGGCATGATCGGAACCTCAAAGGCGCCGGACTTGATGGCGGCGCGCTTGGCCTCCATCGCCGCTTCGGCTTCGGCCGGTGCGACACCCTTGACGTAGACGATATCGCTGCCGCCTTCCTTCATCAGGCCAAAGCGGGTGTAGTTGTTGCCGGTCGGCTTGCCAGCCTTCACATCGGCGATTGCCGCGTTCAGGATCGGGCGGAAACCCCAGATGGCATTGGCAAAGACGGTGTCGGGATAACGCGGCGTATAGTCGATCAGCGAACCGACCGACTTGATGCCGCGCTCCTTGGCAGCGTCTGCCGTGCCGATGCGCTCGCCGAACAGGATGTCGGCGCCGGCATCGATCTGGGCAAGGCCGGCTTCGCGCGCCTTCGGCGGATCGAAGAAGGTGCCGATGAAGGCGACGAGGTGCTTGGCATCCGGGCGGACTTCCTTCACGCCGGCAGCAAAGGCATTCATCAGCATGTTGACTTCCGGGATCGGCAGCGCGCCGACCGAGCCGACAATGCCCGACTTCGTCATCTTGCCCGCGAGCATGCCGGCAAGATAGGCGCCGTCATGGTTCCACGTGCCGAAGACGCCGAAATTGTCGCCCGACGGCTCGCCGCTGGAGCCCAGCATGAAAGCGGTCTTCGGATAGTCGGCGGCAACCTGGCGGGCTTCGCGCTCGACGGCATAGGCCTCGCCGACGATGAGGGCGTTGCCCTGCTCGGCATATTCGCGCATGGCACGCGGATAGTCGGTGCCCGAAACGCCTTCGGAGAAGACGTATTCGATCACGCCTTCCGAAGCGGCGTCCTGAAGGGCCTTGTGCAGACAGGAGTTCCAGGCATTTTCTACAGGCGAGGCGTGAATGCCTGCAACCTTCAGTTTTTCCTGCGCCCAGAGCTTGGGTGCAAAGGCGGTTGCACCGAGTGCCATGCCGGAGGCAAGCACCGTGCGGCGAGACATAATGATCTGATTTTTCATGAGTTCCCCTCTTTTTTACCAGATGGATAAAACTCTATGGATCGCCCAAAATTGTGTCAAGTAATGCTGCTGCGCAAAAACTAGACAATAGATGTGAGCGGCTGCACTCTGAGGCCACGGAGAGGGAGAGGGGTCGCTCCTATTGGTGCTGCATGACGCTCAAACCGCCATCGATCGTCAGGCAGGTGGCGTTCATGAAGGTGCACTCATCCGAGATCATGAAAACCGCCGCCATGGCGATTTCCTTCGGCGTGGCGATGCGACCGCCCGGATGCAGTTTCATGGTCTCAGCCTTTGCCTTTTCGGGATCGGCAAAGCCGTTCCAGTAATCGATGACCTTCTGGGTCGAGACGTAGCCGGGCGCGATCGCGTTCACACGCACGTTTTGAGGCGCATATTCGATGCCGAGGGACTTGGTCATGCCGAGAAGCGCATGTTTGGCGAGAGGGTAGGGGAAGGTGTGGGGAATGATGGTGAAGGCGTGGGTCGAGGCGATATTGAGGATCACGCCACCACCTTCTGTGATCATCTGCGGCAGCACTGAGCGGCAGCAGTGCCAGGCACCCTTGAGATTGATGTCGAAGCATCGCTGCCACTCTTCGTCTGTCGTCTGCAATGGTTCGGCAAAGACATTGACGCCGGCATTGTTGACGAGGGCATTGATGCTGCCGATCTCGCTTGCCGCTTTTACAACGGCCGCCTTGATCGCATCGCCATCAGTGATATCGGCTGCCTGGTAACCGAGCACGGCCCCCTTTGCAGCAAGGGCGGCAGCAGTTTCCTCGAGCAGCTTTTCATCGCGGTCGACGAGGAAGAGGCGGGCATCCTCTGCTGCGAATGCCTCGGCGATCGCCTGTCCGATCCCCTGGGCGGCGCCCGTGATGAAGACCCGTTTTCCGGAAAGGCGGTTTGGCATCGTCTGTTTCCTCCTTGTGCGCGTGATAATCAGCCGATTTCCTGTGGCTGCAGACGGATCGAGCCCGCGAGGCTTTCGCCTGGCCGCAGGACGGTGAGATCGCCGAGACCAGGAAGATTGTGCCCGTTGGCGAGATGCGACATCGGCTCGAAGCAGAAATAGTCCCTGCGAAATCCCGGGTCGAAACGCTTGTCCGACAGGAAGAGGACGGCGTGGCGGAAGATCGGGTCGGCCGTCAGGTCGAGCACTGTGCTCGTCTCGGGCCAGGTGATGCGTGCCGTACCGTTCCAGCCCTCGAATCCATTGTTGATCCAGCGCTGCGGCAGTACGGCTGCCCGCGAGAAATCGAGATCCGCGGGGATTTCGGCGGGCTCGCCCGGCAGCCAGCCCTCCGCTTCGGTCCAGAAGCGATCGGCCTTTGCCAGAAGCGTCGTGCGCTCGCTCAGCGGAAAGAAGGGATGCCAGCCAAGCCCGAAAGGCAAGGCTTCGTCACCGGTATTTTCCACCCGCATGCAGAGTTCCAGCCCGTCTGGTGTCAGTGCGAAGCTCTGCTCTGCCTGGTAGCTATAGGGCGTGCCGTCGGCTCGATGACGAAAAGCAATCCGCGCGTTGCTGCTATCCCTGGAAAGAAGGTCCCATTCCGCCAGCCAGCCATCGCCATGCAGGTAATGCGGATCCCAGTCCCTGTTCGGCCGCAGGCTGTAGTCGTGCCCCTTAAAGGTGAAGCGGTTGCCTCTGACGCGATTGCCAAAGGGCACGAGCGGATAGCAGGCAGAGGAAAGTGCATCGGCACTATCGGCCGCCGGCCGCAGAAGCGGGATTGTCAGGCCGTCCCGCAGCCAGGAATAATGAAGGAGCAGGCCGCCTGTCGTAGAAATGCGGGCCGAAAGCGCACCGCCCTGCAAATCGATGATGGCCATGAAGCGACGTCTTCTCCGCGAGATCGAGGCTGATCCGGACTGTGGCGGCACCCTATTATCGGTCACTCGAATGTCAATATATATAGGATTTATTTTCCGGCTCAGAGACGGTCAAGAGCCTGTTTCGTACCAATTTGTCGATCAACTGCGCCGCGTCGGAGACTTCAACTGCCTTTTCACCCGCGAAATCGCAGAAATAATCATACACAAATATTGACTGGTATGATGTTTGTTCCTATTCAGTAGTCGCTGCCGAGTGAGCGGCAGATCAAGATTTAGGGAGAGAGATTATGCGCTTCTTCAAAGCAGCCGTCCTCGCTGGCGCCTTTGCCGTTCTGGCCGCCGGCTCCGTATTGGCGGAGGATGTCAAGATCGGGTTCATCGTAAAGCAGCCGGAAGAGCCCTGGTTCCAGGACGAATGGAAGTTCGCTGACCAGGCCGCCAAGGAAAAGGGTTTCACCGTCGTCAAGATCGGCGCCGAAGATGGCGAGAAGGTCCAGTCGGCGATCGACAACCTTGGTGCGCAGGGCGCCCAAGGCTTCATTATCTGCACGCCTGACGTCAAGCTCGGCCCCGGCATCGTTGCCAAGGCTGCCGCCAACCAGCTCAAGCTGATGACGGTCGACGACCGTCTGGTCGGCGCCGACGGCAAGCCGCTGGAAGACGTGCCGCATATGGGCATTTCCGCTACCAAGATCGGCGAAGGCGTGGGCCAGGCGATCGTCGACGAAATGAAGAAGCGCGGTTGGGACATGAAGAATGTCGGCGCGATCCGCGTCTCCTACGATCAGCTGCCGACCGCCGTCGACCGCGTCGAAGGCGCCATCTCGGTTCTGAAGGCTGCCGGCTTCCCGGCCGAAAACATCTACGACGCGCCGCAGGCAAAGACGGATACGGAAGCAGCGCTCAATGCCGCGACTACCGTTCTCAACAAGCATGCCGACGTGAAGTACTGGATCGCCTTCGGCCTCAATGACGAAGCGGTCCTCGGCGCCGTGCGCGCATCGGAATCGGTCGGCATTCCCGCCGACAACATGATCGGCGTCGGCATCGGCGGTGCGGAATCGGCAATCAACGAGTTCAAGAAGCCGTCCGCAACCGGCTTCTTCGGCACGGTCATCATCTCGCCGAAGCGTCACGGCTATGAAACCGCACTCAACATGTATGACTGGATCGCCAACGGCAAGGAGCCGGAAAAGGTCACGCTGACCTCGGGTTCCCTCGCTCTGCGTGGCGACTACGAAAAGGTTCGCAAGGACCTCGGCATCGAATAATCATCCTCCGATGATGATTTCATCCCGGCGGCGCTATCCGCCGCCGGGCCTATTCTCGACGGAGCGATGATGGCCTTCCTCGAATTCAATTCCATTTCCAAGGGCTATCCGGGCGTCCAGGCTCTGTCCAACGTCTCCTTCGGTGTCGAAAAGGGCGCCGTGCACGGGCTGATGGGCGAAAACGGTGCCGGAAAATCCACTCTGATCCGCGTGCTCTCCGGCGACCAGTCGGCTGATGAAGGCAGCATTCTCATCGATGGCGTCGAGCAGAAATACAGCTCCGTCCGCGATGCCTTCCATGCCGGCGTCATCGTCATCCATCAGGAGTTGCAGCTCGTTCCAGAGCTAACGGTTGCCGAAAACCTCTGGCTCGGCCGTTTTCCCGGCAAGGCCGGTGTCATTAACGGCAAGACACTGATCGAGACGGTGCGCGCCAGGCTGGACGAGATCGGCATCGATGTCGACCCTTCCGCAAAAGTGTCTTCTCTTTCGATCGGCGCCCGCCAGATGGTCGAGATCGCCAAGGCCGTGATGCTCGATGCGCGGGTGATCGCGCTCGACGAGCCGACCTCGTCGCTCTCCTCGCGCGAAAGCGAAATTCTCTTCACGTTGATCGGCAAGCTCAAGGCCAAGGGCACGGTCATCCTTTATGTCTCCCACCGACTCGACGAGATCTTCCGTCTCTGCGACAGCCTGACGGTGTTGCGCGACGGCAAGCTCGCCGCCCATCACCCCAAAGTCGCCGAGACGACGCGCGAGCAGATCATTGCCGAAATGGTCGGGCGCGAGATCAGCAACATCTGGGGCTGGCGCGAGCGGCCGCTTGGCGAGGTGCGCCTCGAGGTCAAGGCCCTCTCGGGCTCCAAGCTTCGCACACCCATCAACTTCTCCGTCCGCAAGGGCGAAATTCTCGGCTTCTTCGGCCTCATCGGTGCGGGTCGAAGCGAGATGGCGCGGCTGCTCTATGGTGCCGACCATCGCCATCAAGGCAGCGTTACAATCGACGGCGTGGCCGTTTCCCCCAACAACCCGAAGGCGGCGATCAGCGCCGGCATGGTGCTCTGCCCGGAGGATCGCAAATTCGATGGCATCATTCAGGGCCGGTCGATCGAGGAAAATATCGCGATCTCCTCGCGTCGCCACTTCTCGCCCTTCGGCGTCCTGAACCCGAAGAAGGAAGCCTCGGTCGCCGAGCAGTTCATTGCCAAGCTTCGGGTGCGCACACCCTCGCGCAAGCAGGACATCATCAATCTCTCCGGCGGCAACCAGCAGAAGGTCATCCTCGGCCGCTGGCTCTCCGAACAGGGCGTCAAAGTGCTTGTTATCGACGAGCCGACGCGCGGCATCGATGTCGGCGCCAAGTCGGAAATCTATGAAATCCTCTACGAACTCGCCGCCGGCGGCATGGCGATCGTCGTCATCTCCAGCGAGTTGCCCGAGGTCATGGGCATTTCCGATCGCATCATGGTCATGTGCCAGGGCCGCGTTGCCGCCAGTGTGGCGCGCGCCGATTTCGACGAACGCAGCATTCTGACCGCGGCGCTGCCCGACAAGAATGCCGCCGGCACAATCTAATTTCAGGAAGAGCAGTCATGAACGCGTTGAAAAAAATCCTTCTCGGCGAACAGGGTCTGGTGGTGATCTTCGCGATCGCCTTCGTGATCGTCTCGCTGACCGTGCCGAGCTTCCTGACCGAACGCAATATGCTGGGCCTCCTTCAGTCCGTGGTGACGATCGGGATCGTTGCCTGCACCATGATGTTCTGCCTTGCCTCGCGCGACTTCGACCTCTCGGTCGGCTCCACTGTCGCCTTTTCCGGCATGATCGCCGTGATGGTGTCGAACTCGACCGGCTCCATTCCGCTTGGCCTGCTGGCAGCTCTGATCTGCGGCAGCATCGTCGGCGTCGTCAATGGCGTGGTCATTGCCCGCTTCCGCATCAACGCGCTGATCACCACGCTCGCCACCATGCAGATCGTTCGCGGCCTCGCGCTGATCGCGTCCGATGGGCGCGCCGTCGGCATCAATGATCCGGCCTTCTACCAGCTGGCGTTGTCGCGTTTCCTGACGGTGCCGACTCCGATCTGGATCATGATCCTGCTCTTCATCGTCTTCGGCTTCGTGCTGAACCGCACCGTCTTCGGCAAGAACACGCTGGCGATCGGCGGCAATCCGGAAGCTTCGCGCCTTGCCGGCGTCAATGTCGTCAATATGCGTATCTGGATCTTCGCGCTGCAGGGTCTCGTCTGCGCCATCGCCGGCATCCTGCTCGCATCGCGCATCACCTCCGGCCAGCCGAATGCGGCCACCGGGCTTGAGCTTTCCGTCATCTCGGCCTGCGTGCTCGGCGGCGTGTCGCTTGCCGGCGGACGGGCGGCGATGACCGGCGTGATCGTCGGCGTGCTGATCATGGGCATTGCCGAAAACGTCATGAACCTGCTCAACATTCAGGCCTTCTATCAATATGTGGTACGCGGTCTTATTCTGCTGATCGCTGTCCTGCTCGACAATATGCGCTCGTCGGCTGCCGGGCGCGGCAGCCGTGCGTGATGATCGGATTTCTTGGGAGAAGCCTGCTGAGCCTGAGGTTGTCCATTGATGAGAAAGCATGACGCTGCTCATGGTGACAACAAGACCAGCGGTATGGGGGACGTTATGAGCACGCGATCGGGACTTCTGCGAACGGGAAGTGCGGTGGCCAAGCCCGAACAGGGACGTCGCACGGTGCGCGAGGAGCTTTTGAAGAAGCTCATCGGCCAGATCGTGTCGGGCGATATTGCCGAAGGATCGTTGTTGCCGAATGAAGCTGAGCTCTCCGAGGTCTATGGTGTCAGCCGCACCAGCCTGCGCGAGGCCATGCAATATCTCTCGGCGCTCGGCATGGTCCGCTCGCGCACTCGTGCCGGCACCAGCGTGCTGCCGCGCGAGAACTGGAACTATCTCGATCCGTTGGTCCTCGATGCAACGCTCGAATTCAGCGATGACCGCGGTTTCTACGATTCCCTGCTCGACGCTCGCCAGTTGCTGGAGCCCGCGGCTGCCGCACAGGCGGCTGCGAACGCCACAGCCAAGCAGCTCGCCCAGATCGCCGCAGCCTTCGAGGACATGGTGGCGGCCAACGCCCGCGATAATGAGGCCTGGAGCCAGGCCGACCTCGAATTTCATACCGCCATCATCAATGCGAGCGGCAACTGGGTCTTCCGCCAGTTCGCCACCGCCATCCGCGCCGCCCTGCTTGCAAGCTTCCGCCTTACGAACCGGGCAAGCCAGAGCCACGACTACGCCATCGCCCGGCACCAGGACGTGCTCGATGCGATCCGCATGCGCCGGCCAGATGCGGCGCGCTTTGCGATGGAGCAATTGATCGGCACGGCCCGCATGGAATTGAGCGACGCTCTTCGCGTCAGCAAGCCGGGCAAGCAGGACTAGGTGCTGACACCTCAGTCCGGTAAAGGAACATTCAAAATTCCGTCTGCCGACAGAAAGTATATAGTGTTTGAAGTCACCTGACGGATTCGCTAGTAGACCGGTATAAACCCGGCTGCTTGAAAGGAAGACCGAAGCGTGGACGAGACCGAAAAACTGCAAACACACCGGCGCGGCTCCGGCGTATCGACGGTTTACGAGACGCTTCGAAACGAGATCATCGAGTTGAAGCTGCCGCCGGGCAGCCCGATCGACGAACAGCAGTTGTCCGATCGGTTTGCGCTATCGCGAACGCCGATCCGCGAAGCACTCGTACGGCTTGCCGCCGAAGGCCTGATCACGACGCTCACCAACCGCGCGACGATCGTCTCGAACATCGATTTTCTTGGCCTGCCGGAATTTTTCGACGCGCTGACGCTGATGTATCGCGTGACGACGCGGCTTGCAGCCGCCAACCACTCCGAAGGTGATATCGCCACTATCCGCATTCAGCAGAAAGCCTTCGAGATTGCGGTCACCGACCGCGATGTCCTTGGCATGATTTCGACCAATCGCGACTTCCATATCGCGATCGCGCAGGCCGGCCGCAACCGCTATTACGTCGAACTCTTCACCCGGCTGCTCGACGAAGGACGTCGCATTCTCAGGCTCTACTATTCTTCCTTCAACGATGTCCTGCCGCGCCAGTATGTCGGCGAGCACGAGGAGATGATCCAGGCGATCATCAAGCGCGACCTGGCGGTCGCTGATAGTCTCGCATCTGCCCATGCCGCCCAGATCGTCCGGCAGATTCGCTCCTACATTACCGCCGATTCCCGCCACAATGCCGGGCTGGCGCTCTAGCCGCTCCGTTCCGATTATTCCCCGCCGCCGGAACCGACCCAGGTCATGGTTATGAAAATTGTTTGTATTTTTCTTGTCGACAAGAAGTCGGCAAACTGTTAAATCCGTTCTCAACCCCGCCATTGGGGAGTTTCCAGAGAACGAGAGATTGACGATGACTGGTTCCGTATTCCAAGGCTGCATCCCGGCGCTGATGACGCCCTGCAAGGATGACCGTACCCCTGACTTCGACGCGCTCGCCCGCAAGGGCAAGGAATTGATCGACCTCGGCATGTCCGCCGTCGTCTATTGCGGCTCAATGGGCGACTGGCCGCTGCTGACGGACGAACAACGCCAGGAGGGTGTCAAGCGCCTCGTCGAGGCGGGCGTTCCCGTCATTGTCGGCACCGGTGCCGTCAATACCAAGTCTGCCGCAGCCCATGCCGCCCATGCCGCGGCGGTCGGTGCCAAGGGACTGATGGTCATTCCGCGCGTCCTGTCGCGTGGTTCGTCCGTTTCGGCCCAGCGGGATCATTTTTCGGCGATCCTGGAGGCTGCGAAGGGCCTTCCGGCAGTCATCTACAATAGCCCTTATTACGGCTTTGCAACGCGCGCCGATCTGTTTTTCGATCTGCGCTCGCGCTTCTCGAACCTCGTCGGCTTCAAGGAGTTCGGCGGCAAAAGCGACATGACATATGCGGCCGAAAACATCACGTCGGGCGATGATGCGCTGACGCTAATGGTTGGTGTTGATACCGGCGTCTATCATGGTTTCGTCAATTGCGGCGCAGGCGGCGCCATCACCGGCATCGGCAACGCGCTGCCGAAGGAAATCCTGCACCTCGTTTCGCTTTGCGAGAAGGCCGCCAAGGGTGACGCAGTGGCTCGCAGCGCCGCCCGCGAGCTCGAAGAGGCGCTGACGGTTCTGTCGACCTATGACGAAGGTCCGGATCTCGTGCTGCACTACAAGTATCTGATGGTGCTGAATGGCGAGAAGGAATACACGCTGCACTTCAACGAGACCGACAAGCTGAGCAATTCGCAGCGCCGTCATCTCGAAAACCAGTATCGCCTGTTCAAGAGCTGGTACGCAGCACGTTATCCGAACGCCGCCTGAGGCTGCAGGGGGTGCCAGAGGCCTCGCAGTTTCCGGCGAGGCCAAAACGGGCGTCACCCTATCAGGTGGGCGTCGCACCGCCGGCAAATGAATTGACCTTGGTCAGGCCGCTTGATGCCGGTCAGTTTGCCACATCGCTGGCGGCCAGGGAGTGGACCAGCATGGTCAGATTGCGGCGGATCTTCACATCGGAGATCCGCCCGATTTCTTCGACGAGATGGGCTGCCTCGTCCTCGACGCCAGCGCCCGCCTCCGTTTCGACGCCGTTGACGAACCAGCCGGCATCCACCTTCATGAAGTCGCATAGCCGCAGCATGACTGCGACGGACAGTCGGTTTGTACCATTCTCGTATTTCTGGATCTGCTGAAACGCGACGCCGATATGCGCGGCGAGTTCGCTCTGCGTGACGCCGCGAGCGGCGCGCACCGAGCGTAATCTTTGGCCGATCGCCAAATTCAGTTCCTGATCTTTCATACCTGTCCTTGAGAATACTTCCGTCGACTGCAGGTCTTTCGGGCTCTCTTTACATGATCGGCTTTTGAGGTCCACCTCCATCTGTCAAAAGCGTCAGTTGTTCTTTGAGTTGCCGTTGTTCTGTTTCGGAAAGCCGCGCAATCTCATTTTCGACGAAGCTCGCAATGGCCCGCGGATCGTCGCCAAACCGGCGTGCCCCTTCCGCACAGAGCGCGATAATGGTTGCCATCGGACTGGCAGGGTCCGTCATATTTGAAATCCCCCCTGAAATCTTCGTCCTTCGCGCAGCACGCGTTCTGCGGTTGAAGTGGGTTGTACAGACAAAGAGGCGGACCGATGGTGAACAAATATCCTAATCTTCGATGCCAAGTCGCAACGACCCCGAATCACGTTCGGGATGCGATGATCTTGAGAAGCATCTGCTTTGTCCATGAGCACGGTATCTCGCCCTCCTTCATCTTCGATGGCAATGATCATCAGGCCACGCATTTCGTCTTTTATGATGGCGAAGAGCCGGTTGGTTCACTTCGCATCCGCTGGTTCGCTGACTTTGCCAAGTATGAACGAACCTGCTTCCGCGAAAAGTACCGACACCCTTTTACGGTTAAGCGTTGCATTCAGATGACCTTCGATCATGTGGCGCGCAAGGGCTATACTAAGGTTCTGACCCAAGCGGAGCAGCGTCTTGCACGGCTGTGGACCATCCTCTTCGACCTGGAGATCGTCGACAGCCCGCCGGTGGAAATCGCCGGCCATCCGGAGCCCTATCTGACCGTTGTCGGCACGATCCCCGCATCATCTGATCCGATTACCATGGAAAGCAGCAGCGCCCTGCTGTTGCGCGTCGAAGGTCAATGGGACGCCCCAAGTTCGTTTGAGACAGCATGACAATGGCAGGTTTTGGCAATGCGGGCGACGGGTCCGCAACGGCTGCGCTACAGGAAGAAATCCTGACGCGCACGAAACTCCACACCGAAATGGTACGTCGTCTCATCAATGATCCGACCGTACAGCCGATTGAGCTGGCCGGCTTCCTGGAGGACGTCGCGAATGCCTATCTTTCGATTTCGGAAGAGCTCAGCCAAATTGTGAAGGCGGCGGAGGGGCGATAGTTTCGAGCATCTTGCGCAGGCTTTCTTCCTGCGCATGCTGCCCGGACGGGAAGGTCAGGCCGGTGCTGAACGACGGATTGCTCCTGAAGATATCGACAATCCAGTCATAGACGGCGGCTACCGGCCTCGATTGCCGTCGATTGGCAACCGAGATCAGATAGATGGGCAGGGCGACATGCACGCCAAGGTCAAGCGGCACGAGTTCAGGATCTGCAAGCACGTAGTTGCCGAGCAACCCCACGCCGGCGCCGTTACGGACGAGAGCAAAATAGGCGAGCGAATTTTCGCAATTGTGCGTCTGGTGGCCGGCTTCGACAAGGCGGCGCCAGCCATCCCAGATCTCGCGTTCGGAAGCATAATAGTTGCACTGCACGTAGACATGCTGGGAAACGAACTGGCGCTGCGGAACCCCGGATTTCTTCAGATAATCACGGCTGGCAATCGGAACGAGATGAAGAGTGCCAATCTCGACACAATCGACATCCGCCCGCGAAATCGGCGAGAGCGAGATCATCAGATCGGCCTGGTTCTTCTCGAAGTTGACGAGCGACACCTGTTCCCGGATGTCGAGGTTGAGCCGGGGATAGTTGTCGTTCAGACGGGGCACGGCGGGACCGACGATCGCGACGGCGAGGCCGGATGTTACGCTGACGGCAACCCGTCCGGTAACGGCGTCCATCTCGTCCTTCAGGTCGTTGGAAAGGGCAAACAGCTGGAAATCAAGCTCTGCAACCTGGATGGCGAGCTTGCGCCCGGTTTCCGTCAGCGTGACGCCGGAAAAGGTCGAGATGACGAGCTGCGAGCCGATCTGGTCCTGGAGGCGCTTCACGTCGCGACTGACCGTCGGCGCACTCGTGCCGAGCAGCTCAGCTGCCTGGGCAAAGGAAGGGCTTTTGGCGACGGCGAGAAAGGTTCTGAGCTCGCGCCAGATTGGCTGCGAAAGCAGACCCCTGATTTCGAGTGGCGATTTATCCAGATCGGCACGTTCGCTGCCGAATGGAAGAGGAGGGAAGGGTTTGTTCACGACCGTCTCGCGTATTAGTGGAGGCGCAACAATATACTTAATCTGGGATTACGGGCAATTGTTGAAGAATCGCAGCTTATCGGTGCGCCGGTCGCCGTTTAGTGGTCGCGATCGCTAATTCTAGTCGCAACTTTCGGGACGCTACTTATAGGGTGTGTAGATATACTTCGGAGATCAGGAAATGCTATCGTTTATCCATCCACAATCGCATAAAGCATTTCGTTTACGCAACTCATAGGGTGTGTTAGCGTTTTCGTAGCGGGCAAGATCCGATTCAACATTCCGTTTCGAGATCGATGCAGGCGGACCTGCTCGATCGCGAAACTTTCGCCAGGCTCGGAGGCAAATCAAGGCGATGGCCGATGGAATTTCTGATATGAATGACAGCAATGGTCCGGTGGGATTTCTGCGACTTTTCCGCCTCATTTCTGCGGCGAGAAAGAGCGCCTCATCGTTGGAGCTCATGGATCTCGTGCGGCTGATGGACATGGCGCTCATGCAGACGGCGCTCGACTGGGAAGGGCTTGATGCCGAGAACCTGGATGAGCGGGCTTTCCTCAACCTCATCCGCGAGAAGCGGGAAATTGCCGATAGGCCGCACCTACGCGCTGTCCCGAACTGACGTGATCATCACCAGCTTCCGAGGGTCGCAGGAGCTGGTATTCAGATCTTTGCAAAGGAAAAGGCGTTGATCGGGAGGTCGGTCCGCCCATCGATGGCAAGATCCGCGAGGATTTCGCCGATGACGCTCGTGAACTTGAAGCCGTGGCCGGAGCAGGGCGAGGCAACGACAACGTTCTTTTCGCCGGGCATGTGGTCGAGAAGAAAATCCTCGCTCGGCAGCATCGTATAACGGCAGGTCGTTGCCTTCACGCGAAGGCCGGCCGCGCCCGGAACCCGCTTTCTGATAAATCCGTCGAGCAGGGCCCTGTCGGCGTCATTGACGGGCGGGTTCGGCTGGTCGGGATCGATCGGTTCGCGGAAATGTGCGTGTTTGCCGATCTTCACACCGTCGACCCCGATGGCCGGGAAACCGAAATAGGAGCCCTCCGCACCTTCATCCCGCAGGAAGCAGGGCATCCTCTGCGGCTGAGTGGCAAAACCATCCTGCGGCTGATACCAGGCGACCACCTGACGGATCGGTACGGCTGGGCGCCTGAGCTGCGGCACGAGTTCGGCAATCCACGAGCCGGTCGCCACCACGATCTTTCTTGCCCGATACTGTCCGGTCTCGGAGATGATTGTCACGCCGGCGTCATCGGGCTCGATTGCCGTGATCTTCTCACCGAAGTGCAGAACCGCGCCACCCTCTGCGGCGAGCTTCAGATAGCCCATGACTGCGGCTTCGGGGCGAAGATAGCCGCCCTGCGGATCAAGCAGGCCGATCTCGTGGTCATCGAGCTGGAAGGCTGGAAAGCGCCGCGCCATTTCCGCCTTGTCCAGCGCCTCATGCGCAAGCCCGTGCAGCTCGCAGGAGGCACGCGTACCGCCGACGACCTTGCCGTCGGGGGCGCCGATCTGCAGCACGCCCGTGATCGTCAGGATATCGGTGCGCAGCCGCGCTTCCAGCGATCGCCAGTTCTGATAGGCGCGTTTGAGCAGCGGCACATAGGAAGGATCTTCGAAATAACCGAGCCGGATAAGGCGGCTGTCACCATGCGACGAACTCAACGCATGGGCGGGGAAATACGCGTCAAAACCAATCGCCTTGACACCGCGATCCGCAAGAAAGGCGAGCGCAGCACTCCCCATGGCGCCGAGGCCGATAACGGCGACGTCGAAGCTGGCGTTCATGAAGTCTCCTCAGGGAATTGCCGGTGCAGCGGCCTCGCGCAGAAACCCGCGCAGGGCCTCGATGTCACGTGAAAGAGGCCGATCATCGGCATAGGCAGGGACGATGGCGCGCACCGCTTTATAGATTGCATCCGTTCCCGTTGCCCTCGATGCGGTGCCGGCAAGGAATTCGTGCGCCTGTGCAGCCGCCATCAATTCGATCGCCAGAATGTATTCGGCGTTGTCGATCAGCGCGAGAAGCTTATTGGCGGCGGCCGTCGGATGCGCCAGGAAATCCTCCTGGAGGCCCGATGTGACGCCGCCATCAGTGGAAGCCGGTGCGGCGAGCCGCCGGTTCTCGTTGGCAAGGGCTGCTGCCGTATATTGCGCGATCATGAAGCCGGAATTGCTGCCGGCATCGCTTGCGAGGAAGGGCGGCAGGCCGCTCACCAACGGATTGACGAGGCGGTCCATGCGCCGCTCGCTCATCACGGAAATCTGTGCGAGCGCCGTAGCAAGCCCATCGGCAGCCAGTGCGAGGGCAGGGGCTACGGCATGTGCCTCGGAGGATACGATCGGCTTTTCGGGCGTGCCCGATATGGCGGGATTGTCGGTGACGGAGGCAAGTTCTCGATCGACAACGAGGGCCGAGGCATCAAAGACATCGCGCGCAGCGCCATGAGCATGCGGGATCGAGCGCAGGCTGAGGGCGTCCTGCGTTCGTTTGCCTGTCGCAGCTGATATCAGCCCGCTGCCGGCAAGTCGGGCGCGCAGCGAAGCGCCGACGCCGGCGATGCCCGTGGAGGGGCGCAGGGCGAGAACAGTTGCATCGAAGGCCGCCACCTGGCAGCCGGCCGCTTCAAGCGTCAGTGCTGCGATCGCATCGGCCCAGTCGAGCAGCCGCTCGGCACGTGCGAGCGCAACGCTTGCGAGCCCGGTCGCACAGGCCGTGCCGTTGACGAGGCTCAGGCCCTCCTTGGCACCGAGCACCAACGGCTGGAGGCCTATGGCGGCAAGCGCATCGCGGCCGCTCATAGGGCTGCCCTTGACGCGGGCGCTGCCTTCGCCGATCAGCACCAGCGCGTTGTGGGCATTATGGGTGAGGTAGCCCGCCGAACCCTTGGAGGGAACGTCGGGAATACAGCCTTTTTCGAGAAAAGCGGCGAGATGGTGGACGATTTCGGGGCGCACGCCGGAATGCCCGTGGGCAAAATTGGCAATCTGTGCGGCGATGATGGCGCGCACCTCGCGCGGCGCCAGCAATTCTCCGACGCCAACAGCATGGCTGAGAATGATATTGCGTGACAGCCGGCTCTGCGAGGCCCGGTCAACCACGGTGTCCGAAAGCGCGCCAACACCGGTATTGATGCCATAGGCCCTGACGCCGCTCTCGACGATGCGCTCGACAATGCGGCTCGCATGCGCGACACGATCCCAGGCCGCTTGCGATAGGACAAGCGTTTCCCCTTCGGCCACGCGTGCAATATCGCGCCAGCCGGCAGCTTTATCGATGGTGATGATCATTGGCCGTTTCCGAAATGGCCGATGAACTGGCGGAAGGCCGGCGATGCACCGCCGCCGAACATGTCGTCCGGCGTGCCGCTGCTTTCGACAAGCCCTTCGCGCATGAAGACCACGCGGTTCGACACGTTGCGGGCAAAGCTCATTTCGTGGGTGACGACGAGCATGGTCATGCCCTCTTCGGCAAGCGCGCGCATGACGCGCAGGACTTCACCCACCAGTTCCGGATCGAGCGCCGAGGTCGGTTCGTCGAAAAGCATCACCTTCGGCTTCATGGCGAGCGAGCGGGCAATTGCTGCACGCTGCTGCTGGCCGCCGGAAAGATGTGCAGGGTAGGCATGGCGCTTGTCGGCAATTCCGACCTTTTCGAGCAGCGCTTCGGCTTCGGCAATGCATTCGGGCCGCGGCCGCTTCAAGACATGGACCGGCCCTTCGATGACATTCTGCAGGATGGTCATGTGGGACCACAGATTGAAGGACTGGAAGACCATACCGAGTTCGGAGCGGATGTGATCGACCTGCTTCTGGCTCGCCGGCTTCGTCTTGCCGTTCTTGTGGATCATCTCGATATGTTCGCCGTCGACCCAGATCTCGCCATCGGATGCGATCTCCAGCAGGTTGATGCAGCGCAGGAAGGTGGATTTACCAGAGCCGGAGGCGCCGAGCAGCGAAATCACGTCGCCGTCCTGAGCGTCGAGCGATATGCCGCGCAGCACCTCATGGGTGCCGAAGCTCTTTCTGATATTGCGGACCGAAAGTCGGGTTACGCCGGGCATGGAAGCTCCAATCACGTTCAGTCGGGTTCAGGCCTTCAAGGCCGGCGGAATGGCGCGGCGATGACGGGAAAGCCAATATTCCAGCAGGGACATGGCCTGCAGGATGATGAAATTCAAAACAAGGTAGATGATGGCCGCGCAGAGGAACACTTCCATCGTCCGGTAGGTCTGCGAGATCAGCCGCTGCGCCACGCCCGTCACTTCCCAGACCGTCACCAGACTCGCAAGTGCGGTCGATTTCATCATCAGGACGATCTCGGTCGAATAGGCTGGCAGCGCATGTCGGAAGGCAATCGGCGCCAGGATGCGGCGCACCATCAGGAAGCCGGACATGCCGATGGCGCGGGCCGCCTCGATTTCCTTCGGCGAGACGGCGCGGATGCCGCCACGGAAGATCTCGGCGGAATAACCGGCGGTGCAGAGTGCGAGCGACAGCACCGCGCAGACCATTGGCTCACGCAGAAAGGGCCAGAGGAAGGAGTAGCGGATGACTCCGAACTGACCGAGACCGTAGAAGACCAGGAACATCTGGATCAACAGCGGCGAGCCGCGGAAGACGAAGATATAGCCCTTGGCGAAGCCTGACAGGATCGGATTGCCGCTGACACGCATGGAAACGATGACGAGCGCGAGCAGCCCGCCGAAGAAGATCGACAGGAAGAACAGGATCAGCGTCGTCGGCACAGCCTTGAGGAGCGTGACCATAGTGCTGGAAAGGAAGGCGATATCCATTTGGTCCTCCCTAAGCCTGGCCCATAGCCGAAGCCGGCATGCTGCGATTGGCCTTGCGCTCGGCGCCGTTGAAGACGCGGTCCGACAGGCTGGTGAGGATCAGGTAGAGAGCGCCGCCGACAATGTAGAACAGGAAATATTGTCGGGTCGAACCGGCCGCGACCTGGCTTGAACGCATCAGCTCGGCAAGGCCGGTGACGGAAATCAGCGCGGAATCCTTCAGGCTGAGCTGCCAGACATTGCCAAGACCGGGAATGGCAAAGCGTAGGACTTGTGGAATGACGATGCGGCGGAAGCGTAACCCGCGATGCATGCCGATTGCCGAGGCAGCCTCGAGCTCGCCCTTGGAAATGGCAAGATAGGCGCCGCGATAGACTTCCGCCTGGTAGGCGCCGGAGATGATGCCGACGGCAAGCGCGCCGGCGGCAAAGGACGGCAGGCCGAGGAAGCCCTCATAGCCCATGGACTGGCCGATGGCGGTGATCGCCGTAGAGCCGCCGAAATAGATCAGGTAGATGATCAGGAGTTCGGGTACGCCGCGGAAGACGGTTGTGTAGATATGGCCGATCGCGACGAGGATGAAATTTCCCGAGAGCTTCGCCCCGGCGATGATCGCGCCAAGCACGGCGCCGATGGCCAGCGCTGTGGTGGTGACACTTAATGTCAGCAACAGGCCGAGAAGCAGAAATGCTCCCCACCCGGTTGAACCGAATCCGATGAGTTCGAGTGTCGCCATGGGCCTTCCCCAGCGCTGTCGTCGTCAAAATGACGGGCGGTCAGAATAGCACGTGGTCCCCGATCAGAAAGCGGAGACCACGGAACGCGGCTTTGCGTCGAAAGCTTAGTTCTGCGGGCTGACGTCGACCTTGAACCATTTCATCGAGAGGTTCTTGACCGTACCGTCGGCGAGTGCGGACTTGATCGCTTCGCTCAACTTGTCGCGCAGGTCAGTATCGGCCTTGCGGATGCCGAGGCCTTCGCCTTCGCCCCAGATCGAGCCTACGATTTCAGGGCCGGTGAAGGCGAGCGTGTCGTTGGCGGAAGCAAAGGCATTAGCGAAATAGACGGCGTCGTCGAAGCCGAGGTCGATGCGGCCGTTCTGCAGGTCGAGGTCGCGGTCGGCGCCGGTCTTGTATTCGCGGATTTCAGCGATGCTGCCGAAATTGTCGTAGACAAATTTCGCATAGACGGTAGCCGCCTGGATGCCGATCGTCTTGCCCTTGAAGACTTCCTTCAGCGCGTCGATTTCCTTCACGCCGGTCTGGCCAGGTGTCATCTTGATAATTGCGCCGGTGCCGGCAGCATTCGCAAGCGGGCTGTCCTTGGCGGTGGCGAAGGCTGCTGGCGTTGCTGCATAGGGAACGGTGAAATCGATGACCTGCTTGCGCTCTTCGGTAATCGACAGTGCATCCATGATGACATCGAACTTGCCGGCATTCAGGGCCGGGATCATGCCATCCCAGTCGGATGCGACCAGTGTGCACTCGATCTTGGCGCGTTCGCACAGAACCTTGGCGAGTTCCGGTTCGAAGCCGCCGAGTGTGCCGTCGGCATTGGTGAGGTTCCAGGGGGCGTAGGCGCCTTCGAGCGTGATGGTCGCCTTCGTCCAGTCCTTGGCAGAGGCAGGCGCGGCAAAGGCCGCTGCCGTCATCGCGCAGGAAAGAAGAATCGTGCTGAGCTTCATTGATGTGATCTCCTCTGAGATTGGACAGACCTTGCGGTATGAATGCCGATCTTCGCCGGCTTGCCTGCTATTTTTTGATCGGCAGGTTGTATAGGGTACCATATGAGATATTTTGTGTTATGCAAGTGGAAAGTCGATTTAGAAGGCAGATTCCACCGGTGCAAAGGGAATAGGCAATGAAGCGTTCCGGCGAGATGAAGCGTGAACTGGCGGAAAATGACGGTGGCCCGCTTTATGCTGGCGTCAAGCAGGTCATTCTCGACCGGATCCGCAGCGGCGAATGGCCGCCGCGACACCGCGTGCCCTCGGAAAACGAGCTGGTGGTGGAGCTCGGCGTCAGCAAGATGACCGCCAACCGAGCGCTCCGGGAACTGGCGAACGAAGGCGAACTCCTCCGCATCCAGGGCGTCGGTTCCTTCGTTGCGGAACGCAAGGGCTATTCGGCGCTCTTCGAGGTGCGCAATATCGCCGACGAGATCGCCGAGCGTGGCCACACACATGAAGCGACAGTCATCGTTTTGGCCGAAGAGACGGCTTCTCCGGAGGTTGCCGATGCGCTCGAACTCGATATCGGCGCGCCGGTTTTTCACTCGCTGATCGTCCACAGCGAGAACGGCGTGCCCGTGCAGATCGAGGACCGCTTCGTCAATCCTGGAGCGGCGCCAGATTATCTGGCGCAGGACTTTTCGACCCTGACGCCAAATGCCTATCTGACGGCGGCGGCGCCGCTCAGTGCATCGGAGCATATCGTCGAGGCTGTGATACCGCGCGCCTGGGAATGCAAGCTGCTGACAATCCTGCAGAGCGAGCCGTGCCTCGCCATTCGCCGTCGCACCTGGTCGGCTCGTCAGGTGGTTTCGACCGCGCGTCTCGTCTATCCCGGACATCGCTACAGGCTGGAAACGCGTAGCGGCAAAATGTTCGAGGAGTGAACCAGTTGTATATGGAACCTGTCGCGAAAGGGCCCAGTTGCCGGAAGGTGTCATTGCTTTTCCGTCCAGCCGATTGAAATGGCGTAGCAAAGCGCCCGGCCGTCGAAGCTGAGCCCATCGCTTCCGCCTTCCTCGAATAACAACGCATCACCGGCGCCAAGCTCGATCCTCTCCGGACCTGCGTGCACAGTCACGGTTCCGCTGGCGCAGAAGAGCATGAAGCTCCCTCGCGTAAACTCCTCCCGTTTCTCACCATCGATCTCGATCCGCGCAACAGCGTGCCGGAGCGTGCTGCGTCGGGTCATGACATTCAGGTCGGTGATCGCTCCATCAGGCAGCGTAGCCGAGACCGCAATATCTGCAGCAAAGGCAAGCGGATCGCTTTCCCGTGTCAGGACCACCGGATCGCGCCCCTCGATCAGGAGCCGCATGCCATTCCCTTCCAGGATCGACAGCGTGCGGTCGATCCCGGGAAAGATTGAGAAAGGGCCGTCGGAGGCGACCGTCGCCATGCTGACCCGCCAATCGAAATCGGCAAGTCCTGCGCCCTGGGGCGAAATGGCGATTTCCACCGTTTCGCCGCCGCCGTTCTTCCACGGCATGCGCTTGTGATCGGCAGAGCGCAGGATCTTCATGGCTCAGTTCCCGAGGATGCCGGGCAGGCGCAGGCCCTTTTCCTTGGCGCAGTCGACTGCGATGTCGTAGCCGGCATCCGCATGGCGCATGACACCGGTCGCCGGATCGTTCCAGAGAACATTTCCGAGGCGGCGCGCCGCATCGTCAGTACCGTCGGCGCAGATGACCATGCCGGAATGCTGCGAAAAGCCCATGCCGACGCCGCCGCCGTGATGCAGCGATACCCAAGTGGCGCCCGAGGCGGTGTTGAGCAGCGCGTTCAGAAGCGGCCAGTCGGAGACGGCATCCGAGCCGTCCTTCATCGCTTCCGTTTCGCGGTTCGGCGAGGCGACGGAACCGGAATCGAGGTGGTCGCGGCCGATGACGACAGGGGCCTTCAGCTCGCCGTTCCTGACCATCTCGTTGAAGGCGAGGCCGAGGCGATGGCGGTCGCCGAGGCCGACCCAGCAGATGCGGGCCGGCAGGCCCTGGAATGCGATGCGCTCTCTGGCCATGTCGAGCCAGTTGTGCAGGTGCTTGTTGTCGGGCAGCAGTTCCTTCACCTTGGCGTCGGTCTTGTAGATATCTTCGGGATCACCCGAGAGGGCCGCCCAGCGGAACGGGCCGATGCCGCGGCAGAAGAGCGGGCGGATATAGGCCGGCACGAAGCCCGGGAACGCGAAGGCGTTTTCGAGACCCTCGTCCTTGGCGACCTGGCGGATGTTGTTGCCGTAGTCGAGTGTCGGCACGCCAGCATCCCAGAAGGCGACCATGGCCTCGACATGGGCCTTCATCGAGGCGCGGGCTGCGGCTTCGACCGCCTTCGGATCGCTTTCACGCTTGGCCTTGGCTTCGGCAACGGTCCAGCCGACCGGCAGGTAGCCGTTGCGCGGGTCATGCGCCGAAGTCTGGTCGGTGACGATATCGGGGCGCGGGCCGCCGGCCTTCATGCGACGCACCAATTCCGGAAAGATTTCCGCGGCATTGCCGACAAGACCGACCGACTTGGCTTCACCAGCCTTGGTCCAGCGCTCGATCTTTTCCAGCGCCTCGTCCAGCGTATGGGCCTTTTCGTCGACATAGCGGGTGCGCAGGCGGAAATCGATGCGGGTCTCGTCGCATTCGACGGCAAGGCAGCAGGCGCCGGCCATGACGGCTGCGAGCGGCTGGGCACCGCCCATGCCGCCGAGGCCGCCGGTCAGGATCCACTTACCCCTAAGATTGCCATTATAGTGCTGGCGTCCGGCTTCGACGAAGGTCTCGTAGGTGCCCTGCACGATCCCCTGCGTGCCGATATAGATCCACGAGCCGGCCGTCATCTGGCCGTACATGGCAAGCCCCTTCTTGTCGAGCTCGTTGAAATGATCCCAGGTCGCCCAGTGCGGCACGAGATTGGAATTGGCGATCAGGACGCGCGGCGCATCCTTGTGGGTGCGGAAAACGCCCACCGGTTTGCCGGACTGGACGAGCAATGTCTCGTCTTCGTTCAGCGTCTTCAGCGTTGCCGTGATGCGGTCGAAATCGTCCCAGGTGCGGGCGGCGCGGCCGATACCGCCATAGACGACAAGCTCATGCGGGTTTTCGGCGACGTCGGGGTCGAGATTGTTCATGAGCATGCGCAGCGGCGCTTCGGTCATCCAGCTCTTGGCGTTGAGCTGATCGCCGCGTGGGGCGCGGACGTCGCGGATATTGTGGCGCGGGTTTACGGTCATGATGATGTTCCCTTGTTTTAGCGTTTCAGACCGAGCGCGATCTCTTCGATCCGCGTCAGGATGGATTTGAGATGGATGCGCAGCTTGTCAGCCTTGGCCTCGTCATAGGCGAAGGGCGATGCTTCGGTTGCCAGATGCGTTGATTGGGCAAGCTCCATCTGGATGGCGTGGACGCCGGTTTCCGGCCTGCCGTAGTGGCGGGTCGTCCAGCCGCCCTTGAAGCGACCGTTCAGAATGCTGTCATAACCCGTTGCAGCCGCGGCAATGGCGACGGTCGCCTGTTCGATTGCCGGATCGCAGGTCTTGCCCATATCCGTGCCGATATTGAAATCCGGCAGCTTCCCGTCGAAGAGGAAAGGAATGTGCGAGCGGATGGAATGGCAGTCGTAGAGCACGACGACACCGTGAATGGCTTTCACCCGCTCGATCTCGGCGGCGAGAGCGGCATGGTAAGGCGTATGGTACGTGCGCAGTCGCTCTGCGATATCGGCTTCGGTTGGTTCTGCTCCCTCTTTCCAGATCGGCTTGCCGTCGAAATCCGTCTCCGGGATCAGCCCGGTCGTGTTCTGGCCGGGATAGAGGCTCGTGCCGGCGGGATCGCGGTTGGCGTCCAGCACATAGCGGTGGAAGGTGGCGCGCACGACGGTTGGGTTGTCGAGCAGGCCGTCATAGAGATGGTGGATATGCCAGTCGGTATCGGCAAGCAGCCGGCCGGTCTCGTTCAGGCGCTCCCATATATCGGCGGGAACATCGGTGCCCGTGTGCGGAAAACCGAGGATGACGGGGGAGGTGCCTTGCTTGACCTCGAAAACAGACATGTCAGACCTCCAGAGCCGGCAGGATGCCGCTTGAAACGGATGCGTTGAGAGCACCGCCGCCAACGAGAATGCTGGCCGCCTTCAGGTCGTTTGCCATGTAGCGATCCTCCTCGAGCGAGGGCACGACGTTGCGGATCGCTGCGATCGCCTTGGTCAGTTCCGGGCTGGTCGCAAGCGGCGCGCGAAGCTCGACGCCTTGAGCGGCGGTCAAAGCCTCGATGCCGATGATGGCGAAGAGATTGTCGGTCATCGGCAGAAGCCGCCGCGCGCCATGACAGGCCATGGAGACGTGGTCTTCCTGATTGGCCGAGGTCGGCGTCGAATCGACGGAAGCCGGATGCGACATCTGCTTGTTCTCGCTCATCAGTGCGGCGGACGTGACCTCGGCGATCATTAGGCCGGAATTCAGCCCCGGCTTCTTGGCGAGGAACGCCGGCAATCCGTAGGAAAGCGCAGGATCGACGAGTAGCGCGATGCGGCGCTGGGCAATGGCACCGATCTCGCAGACAGCGAGCGCGATCTGGTCGGCGGCGAAGGCAACGGGCTCTGCATGGAAATTGCCGCCGGAGACGACCGAATTATCCGAGAGCACAAGCGGATTGTCCGTCACGGCATTGGCCTCGATTTCCAGCGTGCGTGCAACCGAGCGCAGCAGATCGAGGCAGGCGCCGTCGACCTGCGGCTGGCAGCGGATGCAGTAGGGATCCTGCACGCGCTCGTCGCCTTCGATATGGCTCTGGCGGATCGGCGAGTTTTCGAGCAGGGCGCGAAGTGCTGCTGCCGTATCGATCTGACCCCGATGACCGCGCAGCGTATGAATGTCAGGATGGAACGGTGCGGACGAACCCATGGCGGCATCCGTTGACATGGCGCCGGTAATCAGCGCCGATTGCGCCGCCCGGTGGGCGCGGAAGAGACCGGCGAGCGCCAGCGCCGTCGAGGTTTGCGTGCCATTGATGAGCGCCAGGCCTTCCTTGGCGGCGAGCACGATGGGATGCAGCCCGGCCTTGAGCAGCGCGGTTGCGCCATGCAGCCTCTCGCCCCCGAAGAACGCCTCGCCATGGCCCATCATCACGGCCGTCATATGGGCAAGCGGCGCAAGGTCGCCGGAAGCGCCAACCGAGCCCTTTTCCGGAATGACAGGGATGACGCCGCGAGCCATCATCGCTTCGATCAGTCGCACCAGTTCCAGCCGCACGCCGGAAGCGCCGCGGCCGAGCGAAACGAGTTTCAGCGCCATGATCAGGCGCACGACATTTTCCGGCAGTGGCTCACCGACACCGCAGCAATGCGACAGGATGAGGTTGCGCTGCAGGGTCGCCACATCGGCGCTGTCGATCTTGATCGAGGCGAGCTTGCCGAAGCCGGTATTGATACCGTAGACCGGCGCATTGCCAGCGGCGATCTCGGCGATGCGGTTTGCCGCCTTGATGATGCCGGCGTCGAAGGATGGGTCGAGCTTTGCCGGGACGCAGGTCCAGTAAATCGTTGCGAGATCCTGCAGCGAGACGGAGCCCGGATGGAGGGTAATGGTCATCGGTCGATCCTCTGGCCCTTGAAAATATGTGCGTGAAGTGGGTTGAAGCCGATGCGGTAGACGAGCTCGGCGGGGCTTTCGATATCCCAGATCGCCAGATCAGCAGACTTGCCGGCCTCGATCGTGCCGGTCTCGCTAAGCAGGCCGAGTGCACGGGCGCCTTCGCGGGTTGCGCCGGCGATGCATTCCTCCACCGTCAGCCTGAACAGCGTCGCCGACATGTTCATGGTGAGCAGCAGCGAGGTGAGAGGCGAGGTGCCCGGATTGCTGTCCGTGGCGATGGCGATGTGCACGCCGGCCTGCCTCAAGGCCTGAACCGGCGGCTTCTGCTTCTCGTTGATGGCGTAGAAGGCACCTGGGAGCAGAACCGCAACCGTGCCGGCGGCTGCCATTGCCCGCGCGCCATCTTCATCCAGATATTCCAGATGATCGGCCGAAAGCGCACCATAGGAGGCTGCGAGTTTCGCGCCACCGAGATTGGAGAGCTGTTCGGCATGGAGCTTGACGGGAATACCGAGCGAACGGGCCTTCTCGAAGACCCGCGCGATCTCGTCGACTGAGAAGGCGATGCCTTCGCAAAAACCGTCAACGGCGTCGATGAGGCCTTCGGCACGTGCCCGCTCAAGGCCCGGCAGGACGACATCGGAAATGTAATCCTGGTTCCGTCCCTTGTATTCGACGGGTGTTGCATGGGCGCCGAGATAGGAGGTGATGACCCTTACCGGCCGATGGTCTGCAAGTGCGCGCGCGGCGCGCAGCATCTTCAGTTCCGCCTCGATATTGAGCCCGTAGCCGGACTTGACCTCGATGGTGGTCACGCCTTCCGAGATCAGCGTGTCGAGCCGCGGCAGCGCGGCCTCGACGAGGCCTTCGACGGACAGCGCATTGGTTGCCTTCACGGAGAAGACGATGCCGCCGCCGGCGCGCGCGATCTCTTCATAGGTCGCGCCTTCGAGCCGCATCTCGAATTCCCGCGCACGGTTGCCGCCATAGACGATGTGGGTATGGCAGTCGACGAGGCCGGGCGTGACCCAGCGGCCTTCGAGATCGGTAATGTCGGCCGCCTCGATCAGCCAGGACGGCAGTTCGGCTTCCGGCCCTGCGTAGAGGATGCGCCCGCCTTCACAGACGACGGCGCCTTTTTCGATAATGCCAAGGCCCGGCAGATCCTCCCGCAACGTCGCAAGGCGCGCATTGCGCCATAGCGAGCGAGCGCTGGAATTGCGGCCCGATCCGGAAAATTTGTTCCCACTCATCAGCTTTACGCCTTTCCTTATGGCTGAATATGTATATACATAATAAAAAGGGTGACAAGTAGAAATTTATGGCCTTTCGCATAAAGGCAAGCGAAGCGGTCAATTGCGAAACGGGAGAGCGATCATGACGAAACTTCATGCGGCGGCTGCCTTGTTGGCCGAAGGCTGGCGCAGGAATGTGCGCCTGACGCTTGCGGACGGACGCATTGCCGCAATCGAAATGGATGTTGCGCCTGACGCGGATAACGAGCGTCATGCTGTCCTGCTGCCGGCAATGCCGAACCTCCACAGCCATGCCTTTCAGCGGGCGATGGCGGGGCTTGCTGAAGTGCGCGGCCCGGCCAATGACAGTTTCTGGAGCTGGCGCACCGTCATGTACAAATTTGCGCTCTCGATGACGCCAGACCATGTCGAAGCTGTAGCGGCGAAACTCTATATGGAAATGCTGGAAGCCGGCTTCTGCCGCGTCGGCGAGTTCCACTATCTGCATCACGACAAGGATGGCAGCCCCTATACGAATATCGCCGAAATGGCCGAAAGGATTGGGGCTGCGAGTGCCGAAACCGGCATCGGATTGACGTTGCTGCCGGTTCTCTACGCTCATTCCGGCTTTGGCGGCGCAGCGCCCATCGAAGGGCAGCGCCGCTTCATCAATTCCGCCGAGAGTTTTGCGCGGCTGATGGAAGGCTGCCGGCAGGTCGCAGGAAGGCTTCCCGGTTCAGAGATCGGCGTCGCGCCGCACAGCCTGCGCGCCGTCACGCCGGAGGAACTATCTGTCGCCATTGCGCTTGCCGATGACGGCCCCATCCACATTCATGTCGCCGAGCAGGTCAGGGAGGTTGAGGATTGCCTCGCCTGGTCCGGCGCAAGACCTGTCCAATGGCTGCTCGACAATGCGCCGGTTGATCAGCGCTGGTGCCTCATCCACGCAACCCACATGACGGCGGACGAAACACGGCGGACGGCAAGGAGCGGCGCCATTGCGGGCCTCTGCCCGATTACCGAAGCCAATCTCGGCGACGGGACATTTTCGGCACCGCTATTCTTGTCCGAAGCCGGGCGCTTCGGCATCGGATCCGATTCCAACATTCTCATTTCCATTGCCGGGGAACTTCGTCAGCTCGAATATTCCGAGCGTCTGGCGCTGCGTGCCCGCAATGTCATCGCCACCACTGGCGGCTCCACCGGCCAGGCCCTCTTTGAACACGCGCTAGCCGGCGGTGGTGCAGCATTGAAGGCACCGGCGGGTCTTGCTGCAGGCAACTATGCCGACATCGTATCGCTTGATACGAGAGCGGTTCCCTATCTTTCCGAAAGCCAGGTTCTCGATCAGTGGATCTTTGCCGGTGATGTGGCAGTCGACACCGTCTGGGCGCTCGGCCGCAAGCAGGTCGAAGACGGCCGGCATCTGCGTCGGGACCTGATCGACCGGCGCTTCATCGCGGCGATGAACGAGCTCCTGGCAGCATGACGACCTTTCCTCCGCGCTTCCCAGGCGCTACAGCGGGAGGGAAGCCGGAGCGTAATGATGAATGAACCCAAGGAAACGACCTTACACCAGCGTATCCTCAGTGAGATCGAGGGCCGTATCGTTTCGGGCGAATGGCCGCCTGGCTACCGCATTCCCTTCGAAGTGGAGCTGACCAAGCAATACGATTGCTCCCGCATGACGGTAAACAAGGCCCTGACCCAGCTGGTGAAGGCCGGTCTTATCGAACGCCGCAAGAAATCCGGCAGCTTTGTCATGCAGCCGCAAGCGCAGGCCGCAGTGCTCGAAATCCACGATATCAAGGCGGAGGTTCAATCCCTCAATCTCGCCTATTCGTACAAGGTCGCGAAGCGTGTTCGCAGAAAGGCGCAGTCGCAGGATCGCCAGATGCTGGACCTCCAGCAAAATTCAAGCCTGATCGAAGTCATCTGCACGCACTATGCCGGATCGAAGCCTTTCTGCCTGGAAAAGCGGTTGATCAACCTTCAAACCGTGCCGGAAGCAGCGGACGAGGATTTCGAGGAAACGGCCCCGGGCCCGTGGCTTCTGAGCCTGGTTCCGTGGAGTGCGGCGGAGCATAAGATATTTGCAGTTGGTGTCGATCAAGAGGAAGGCGCCATGCTTTCCATCCCCGAGGCAACTGCTTGCCTCGTCATCGAACGACGTACCTGGAACAAGTCTGGGCCGGTGACGCATGTGCGCTTCGTCTATCCCGGAAACCGCCACGCGCTCTACGCGCGCTTCACTCCCGAAGCGGTGAAATAGGCCTGTTTCCCCGAAGAAAAGGCGTCCGATCACCTCGTATGACCGAACGCCTGTTTTTGCCGCCGCACTGGGTCGACGGCTTCCCATAGAGAGCGACTTTCCCGGCGTCAACATCCCTAAAACAAGGGTATTGCGAAAGTCGACGCTTACCTTAAAGCAACAGATTGTTGGGGATTTCTGTCAGCACCTCGCAGACAGGATCGTCGCCTGGCCCGCAGCGGACAGCGCTGCCTAGGCCTCCTGCGCTTCCGGAATGAGCGGTGGCACCTGGATGACGACAGGCTTGTCGGCACCGGATTCGATGAGCTCGAAAACCTTGTTCAACATGCCCGGCACGTCCTGGCGCACCATCTCGATGCCATTGCCGAGCAGAGTCACAAAAGGGTCCCAGTCGAAACAGCCGAGCACAAGGCTGCGGTCGTCGAGATGGCCTGAGCGGCGGATCCAGCGCATGACGCCTTCGAGCGAGATCGTCGAGTTGACGAACATGCCTTTGGGTAGGGCATTGCCGCGCAGCGCGCGCTCGTCCAACGCTTTTTCGGCCTTTTCAGGGGCATAACCGCAGGCGAGGATATTCTCCTCGTGCACGGCGACACCGAGATCTTCATGCGCAGCGCGAAAGCCGCGGATGCGCTCGGCCGTGTTGTGGTCGCTGCCGCGCCCGCCAATGAAGAGCAGCGGCTCCATCCTGCCGAGCCTTTGCTCACTGTTTTTCAGGATCCGGCGTGTCAGTTCCCGCGCGCCGGCGAAATTGTCCGAGATGACCGAAGGGGCAAGCGCGCCTGGAAGGTCGAGGTTGAAGCTGCGCACGCCGGCCGCCGCACACATTTCAGTGATCCGGTCGGGATCGGTCGCACCCGTCGCGATCAGGCATTCGACCTGGTAGGAGAGCATCGTACGCGCCGCCTCGACCTCCAGCTGCGGGTCGCGGCGTGTACAGGTGATGATCGGAAAAAGGCCGCGCGCACGTGCCATGTCTTCGAAGAGTTCGACGATCGATCCGAAATAGCGGTTGTCGTATTTAGGCACGATCATGCCGATGATATGGGATTTTTCGCGCCTCAGCAGGCTCGCCTGCATGTTCAGCGCATACCCCTGCTCCTCGGCGATCCGGATGATCTTTTCGGCAAGCTGGCTGCTGATCCTGCGCTTCTTCCAGTTGCCATTGAGCACGGCGCTGACGGCGCTGGCCGATGTGCCGGCAAGCTCCGCCAGATCATAGATCGTCGTCCTCTTCGTCTGCTTCACCTGATTCAAAATGCCTTCTCCGTTTGACGGTAACTTGACATCAATCTGCGGAAGTGGCAATTCTTGCTTCATCGATTGAGCAAGCTTGCGCAATCGATGATACAAACCGGTTAATCGGCCGGTACAGGGAGGTGTTTCTAAGGGGCTGCGGAGAGGCTGTCCTTTTGCAGGGGCGCTTTGCTCGCCGGTTTTATGGCGGCGAGAGCGGCGAGCGGGCAAACCGCAGTGACTTCCAGCAATGCCTGGTCCTGTCTTTCGATCACACCAAGGAGGAGAAAATGAATTATCGCAATTTGCTCATGGCATCCGTGACAGTTTTCATGGGGCTTGCCGGTGCGGCTTCAGCTCAGGAAGCTGCGACCGTCGCTTTCCTGATGCCTGACCAGGCATCCACACGTTATGAGCAGCACGATTTCCCCGGCTTCAAGGCCGAGATGGAAAAGCTGTGCCCGAAGTGCACGGTCATCTATCAGAACGCCAACGCCGACGCCTCGCTGCAGCAGCAGCAGTTCAACTCGGTGATAGCACAGGGCGCCAAGGTCGTCGTGCTCGACCCCGTCGATTCTGCCGCCGCCGCTGGTCTCGTCGAGATCGCCCAGTCGCAGGACGTCAAGGTCATCGCTTATGACCGCCCGATTCCGGACAAGCCTGCTGACTATTACGTCTCCTTCGACAATGAAGGCATCGGTTATGCCATCGCCAAATCGCTTGTCGAACACCTAAAGGCTGCCGGCGTCGCCGATGGCGCGGGCGTGCTCGAAATCAACGGTTCGCCGACCGATGCGGCCGCAGGCCTGATCCGGGATGGTATCCATCGCGGTCTGAAGGAATCGGCGTACAAGACGCTTGCCGAATATGACACGCCGGAATGGGCGCCGCCGAAGGCACAGGAATGGGCTGCCGGCCAGATCACCCGCTTTGGCGCTGACATCAAGGGCGTGGTCGCCGCCAATGACGGCACGGCCGGCGGCGCGATTGCCGCGTTCAAGGCCGCCGGTGTCAAGCCGGTTCCCCCGGTCACCGGCAATGACGCGACGATTGCAGCGCTTCAGCTGGTCATTTCTGGAGACCAGTACAACACGATTTCCAAGCCATCGGAAATCGTCGCGGCAGCCGCTGCCAATGTTGCGGTGCAGATGATCAAGGGTGAAAAGCCCGAGGCCAAGACGACGCTTTACAATACGCCGTCTCAGCTGTTCATCCCTGCCGTCGTGACGGCAGAGAACATCAAGGCAGAAATCTTCGACAAGAAGATCCAGACGCCCGAGCAGATCTGCACCGGTGAATATGCCGAAGGCTGCAAGAAGCTTGGCATTACCAACTAAACGCGGTTGAGTGAACTCCGGCCGCGCCCGTCGCGGCCGGATGCCCCTATGGCAAGAAGGACTGCCCCATGAGCAGGGATCTGAAGGATATGCCGGAGAAGGGTCAGACGATCCTCCGGTTGAGCAATATTTCCAAAAATTTCGGCGCCGTGTCGGCGCTGACCGACATCGAACTGGACGTGAAGGCCGGCGAGGTCGTGGCGCTGGTCGGTGACAATGGTGCCGGCAAGTCGACCCTGATCAAGGTCCTGGCGGGCGTGCACCAGCCTTCGTCCGGAACGATCGAGTTCTGCGGCCAGAACGTCACGCTCGACAGTCCCGGCAAGGCGCTGGAACTCGGCATTGCCACTGTCTTCCAGGATCTCGCGCTCTGCGAAAACCTCGACGTCGTCGCCAATCTTTTCCTCGGCCATGAAATCTCTCCGTGGGGCCTCGACGAAGTGGCCATGGAAGTGCGAGCCTGGACTTTGCTCCGGGAACTTGCCGCCCGCATCCCCTCGGTGCGCGAGCCGATCGCCTCGCTTTCCGGCGGTCAGCGCCAGACGGTTGCCATCGCGCGTTCGCTGTTGCTCGATCCGAAGATCATCATGCTGGACGAACCGACCGCAGCGCTCGGTGTCGCCCAGACTGCGGAGGTGCTGAACCTGATCGAGCGCGTCCGTGAGCGTGGCCTCGGTGTCATCATCATCAGCCACAATATGGAAGACGTGCGCGCCGTGGCGGACCGCATCGTCGTGCTGCGCCTTGGGCGCAACAATGGCGTCTTCACGCCGGATTCGTCCAATCAGGAACTCGTCGCCGCCATCACCGGCGCCACCGAAAACGCCGTCTCCCGGCGCATCGAGCGCAAGACGGGTGCTGCCCATGAAACCAGCGGGAGGCCCGCATGAGCCAGAAGATGTCAGAGACTATCCGCCAGCCGGCTACCCTTGACCGCAGCGACGAGCGCGTCCGCCACGACGACAACATTACGGGCATGGTCAAGGCCTTCTTCGACCGCGTACGCTCGGGCGATCTCGGCATGCTGCCGGTTTTTGTCGGCCTGATTGTCATCTCGACGGTCTTCTCGCTGCTCAATCCGGTGTTTCTGGCGCCGAACAACCTCGTCAATCTGCTGTTCGACTGCGCCACCGTCGGCGTTATCTCGCTCGGCATCGTCTGCGTGCTGATGCTCGGAGAAATCGATCTCTCCGTCGGTTCTATGAGCGGTCTTTCCTCTGCCATCCTCGGCGTGCTTTGGGTCAACATGGGCTGGCCGATTCCTCTGGCGATCCTGGTCGCGATCGTTGCCGGCATTATCGTCGGCGCGCTCTACGCTGTTCTCTACAACAGGCTCGGCATGCCGAGCTTCGTCGCCACCCTGGCCGGCCTGCTCGCGCTGCTCGGCATGCAGCTTTATATCCTAGGACCAAGCGGCAGCATCAATCTGCCTTACGCCTCGCCGCTCGTCCGTTTCGGCCAGATCCTCGTCATGCCGGACTGGCTGTCCTACGTGCTTGCCCTGCTGCCGGGCGTGGTCCTTGTCGTCAATGAAATGCGAAAGCGCCGCCAGCGCCAGGCCTCGAATCTCTCCTCGCCACCGGTTGGCGCTCTCGCGATCAAGGCGATCGTGCTCACTGCCGCGCTGGAATTTGCCGTTTATTATCTCAATCTCGGCCGTGGCGTGCCGTGGATGTTCGGTCTCTTCGTCGCCATCGCCGTCATCCTCAACTACGCGCTGACGCGCACAAAATGGGGACGCTCGATGTTTGCCGTCGGCGGCAATCGCGAAGCGGCGCGCCGCGCCGGCATCAATGTGCGTCGCATCTATCTCAGCGCTTTCGTGCTTTGCTCGACGCTTGCCACGATCGGCGGCATCCTGTCGGCCTCGCGACTTGCCTCTTCCAGCCAGCAGGCCGGCACCGGCGATGTGAACCTGAACGCCATTGCGGCGGCGGTCATCGGCGGTACCAGCCTCTTCGGCGGGCGTGGCAGCGCCTATTCGGCTCTGCTCGGTATCATCGTTATCCAGGCGATTTCCAACGGGCTCACGCTGCTCAATCTCAGTTCCTCGCTGCGCTACATGATAACAGGTGCTGTTCTCGCCATCGCCGTCATCGTCGATTCGCTTGCCCGCCGGTCCCGTGTCAGCCACGGCCGCGCCTGACCCGCATTCTCAAGGAGTATTCACGTGACTGATCTCATGAAAGGCAAGGTTGCCGCCATTACCGGTGCGGCATCTGGCATTGGCCTGGAATGCGCCCGCACGCTTCATGCCGAAGGCGCAACCGTCGTGCTCATCGACCGTGCCAAGGACAAGCTCGAGTCTCTCTGCAAGGAGATCGGTAAGGGCGCCCTGCCGCTCGTCGTCGATCTTCTCGACGGCCCGCAGGTCTCCGGCATGCTGCCGCGCATCCTGGAATTGGCCGGCCGGCTCGATATCTTCCACGCCAATGCCGGCGGCTATATCGGCGGGCCGGTAGCCGAAGGCGATCCGGATGCCTGGGACCGGATGCTCAACCTCAATATCAATGCGGCCTTCCGCTCGGTCCACGCCGTGTTGCCGCACATGATAGAGCAGAAGTCCGGCGATATCCTGTTTACAAGCTCGATCGCCGGCGTCGTGCCCGTCGTCTGGGAGCCGATCTATACGGCCTCGAAATTTGCCGTTCAGGCCTTCGTCCATTCGACCCGCCGCCAGGTCGCACAGCATGGCGTGCGCGTCGGCGCCGTATTGCCGGGACCGGTCGTCACCGCGCTCTTGGATGACTGGCCGAAAGCCAAGATGGAAGAGGCGCTCGCCAACGGCAGCCTGATGCAGCCGAAGGAAGTGGCCGAGGCCGTGCTCTTCATGCTATCGCGGCCGCGCAACGTCACCGTCCGCGATCTGGTGATCCTGCCGAACAGCGTCGACCTCTGAGGTTGACAGGTCCGGTTCCGGATTGCTCTAGAACCTGAAACTGCCGATTTGAAACGAGAGATCATGAGCGACACTTCACGCACGCCACCAGCGGGTGCCAAACATGTTATCGGCGTCGATGTCGGCACCGGCAGCGCCCGCGCGGGCCTGTTCGACCTTGATGGGCGGATGCTTGCATCCGCCAAGCGGGATATCACGCTCTTCCACGAGACCGGTTCGATCGTCGAGCAATCGAGTACCGAAATCTGGGCAGCGGTCTGTGCCGCCGTTCGCGAGATCGTGGCGACAAGCGGTGTCGATCCGGCTTCGGTTGCCGGCCTCGGTTTCGACGCGACCTGCTCGCTGGTCGTACTCGGCAAGAATGGCGGACCGTTGCCCGTCGGTCCCTCGGAAGATCCGAACCGTGACATCATTGTCTGGATGGATCATCGCGCCGTTCCGCAGGCGGAGCGCATCAACGCGCTCGGTCATGACGTGCTGCGTTATGTCGGCGGACGTATCTCGCCCGAGATGGAAACACCGAAACTGCTTTGGCTGAAGGAAAACCGGCCGCAGGTCTTCGATGCCGCCTGGCAGTTCTTCGATCTCGCTGATTTCCTGACCTGGCGGGCAACCGGCGACCTGTCGCGCTCGACCTGCACGGTCACGTGCAAGTGGACCTATCTCGCCCATGAGAAACGTTGGGATGCCTCCTATTTCCACCAGATCGGCCTCGGCGTACTGGCCGACGAAGGTTTTACCCGTATCGGGCAATCGATCGTCGAGCCGGGTTCGGCACTCGGTCAGGGACTGACCGCGGCTGTGGCCGGTGAACTTGGTCTCCTGCCGGGAACGGCGGTTGCCGCCGGTCTCATCGATGCGCATGCCGGCGGTATCGGAACGGTCGGGATCGGCGCCGGCCCGCAGGCCAATCTCGGCTACGTCTTCGGCACCTCGTCCTGCACCATGACATCGACATCGCAGCCGGCCTTCGTTCCGGGCGTCTGGGGTCCCTATTTTTCGGCCATGGTGCCGGGCATGTGGTTGAACGAAGGTGGCCAGAGTGCGGCAGGCGCGGCCATCGATCAGCTGCTCTCTTTCCATCCGGCTGCCAGCGAGGCGCGAGAGCTTTCGAATCGTGCGGGTGTTCCGCTGCCGGCCCTGTTGGCGGATATGGCGGTGCGGAAGGCAGGGCGCTCCTCCGATGCCGTTGAGCTTGTCGCAGGCCTGCATGTCGTTCCTGAATTCCTCGGCAATCGCGCACCCTTTGCCGATCCGCATGCCCGCGCCGTCATCGCCGGCCTCGACATGGAGAGGGATATCGACAGTCTGGTCGCGCTCTACATCGCCGGTCTTTGCGGCATAGGCTATGGTCTGAGACAGATCATCAACACGCAGGCCGATGCCGGCGTTACCATCGAGAACGTCGTGATCAGCGGCGGCGCCGGCCAGCATGATTTCGTCCGTCAGATGCTTGCCGATGCGAGCGGCAAGCCGGTGATCGCGACGAAGGCCGAGGAACCTGTCCTTCTGGGCGCGGCGATCCTCGGCGCCGTCGCGGGCGGTCTGTTTTCCGATATGCGTGCGGCGATGACGAAACTCTCGGCCGTTGAGAAGACCTATGAGCCGGCGCAAGGTGCGATCGCTGATCGTCACGCAAAGCGTTATGAGGGTTTCAGACAGTTCCAGACGCTGACGCGTGAGTTGCGGAAATTCTGAACGGCCGCCGTCCCAGTCGCGAGTGTCTCACGGCCAGGCGGCAAAGGACGGGACGAGGTCTTTCTCCGACTGCGCGGCGATCTTGCGCCGGTAGGCGCCTGGCGGCTCGCCGACACGGCTCTTGAAGAAGCGGCTGAAATAGCCGGGATCGCGAAAACCGAGCCCGAAACCGATCTGCTCGACCGACTGCTGCGATTGCCCAAGCCGCAGTTTCGCCTCGGCGATCAACCTTTCGTGGATCAGTTCCAAGGGGCTTTTCCCGACGCCGGCGATACAGACCCGATGCAGATGGTCATAGGTGATGCCCATGGTGCGAGCGATATCGGCGATCGCCGGCTGCTCGCGATAGCGCAGTTCGACGATCTGCCGGAACCGCTGCAGCGTCATTGCCCCGGTGCCAGACGTCGTCGGCAAGGAAGCTCCGGAGGCTCGCCAGAGCCGCAATAGCAGCACGGAGAGATAGGCGCTTACGATGGCAGTTCCTCCCGGTAGAAGATGCTGTCCTTCCTCGGTCATCACCGCGAAGGCGCGACCGATGTCGGCTGCATGCCCGGCAAGGTCTTCGCCTTGAGCGACGACGATTCGCTCGATCATGTCATGCAGCTGGACGGCAGCCGGACTGTCGCCGACCGTCCTGTGGACGACATTTTCGGCGGCCAGCAGCATCGCCCCTTCACCGCCGGCGGCAAGGACGAATCTCCCCGCAACCCGTCGGGGCAGCCAGAGCAATGCCGGTGCTGCAAGCCCGAGTTCCTCCTGCCCGTCAATGAACAATGTCGCCTTGCCGCGGGAGACGAAGAAGGCCCTGTAGGAGGGGCGGCTGTCACGGGTGCCCAGGCTCCAGGTCTGGCTACCGAGACCGGCGGCAATCGCCGCCGCGATGACAGACAGAGCTGGCGTATCAACCGATCTTTCGGCCATGTCTGCCTCGAAACTTAAAACGGTAGTGCTGCCGTTCTTGCTCGGCAAATTCTCGGAAAAAGTACAATAGACTGCCAGAAATATCCATTCTATTTCGTGGCGGATTGGTTCCTACTGGATTGCGAGGAGAACCTGATATTCAGGCAGCAGGGTGAGGAACTTCCCGTGAAAGAGGTCGATTGCCGGGCGTGAGCGCCCGATTCGCATGAGCCCGGCATATGCCGGAAACCAGCAAACATCATCGCGCCATCCCTTGGGAGGGACAGCAGGCGCATATCGGAAAGGGAACGAGATGGTAGACCTGATGCTTCTCATTGATGGCCGCACCATGCCGGCCTCGAACGGCGTGACTTTCGAACGGCTGAACCCGATTACCGGTCAGGTGGCAACCACGGCCGCTGCGGCAACGCTGGACGATGCGCATGCGGCCGTTGTTGCAGCAGCTGCAGCCTTTCCGGCCTGGTCGGCGCTCGCTCCGACTGAACGGCGCAAGCGCCTTTCAAAGGCTGCCGACCTCCTGGATTCCCGCACGGGCGAATTCATCGCCGCGATGGCCGAGGAAACCGGCTCGACTGCCGCCTGGGCAGGCTTCAATGTCTATCTCGCCGCCAACATGTTGCGTGAAGCCGCCGCCATGTGCACCCAGATCAGTGGCGAGGTCATCCCGTCGGACAAGCCAGGCCTGATGGCAATGGCCGTGCGGCAGCCAGCTGGCGTCGTCCTCGGTATCGCTCCCTGGAATGCTCCTGTCATCCTCGGCGTGCGTGCAGTCGCCCTGCCGCTTGCCTGCGGCAATACCGTTATCCTCAAGGCCTCCGAGCTTTGCCCCAGGACACATCACCTGATCGGCGAGACATTGCAGGAAGCAGGTCTTGGTGACGGTGTCGTCAATGTCGTGACCAATGCTCCTGCCGATGCCGCGACCGTTGTCGAAAAGATGATCGCCCATCCGGCGGTACGCCGCGTCAATTTCACCGGTTCGACCCGCGTTGGAAGGGTGATTGCAGAGGTTTCCGCGCGCCATCTGAAACCCGTGCTGTTGGAACTCGGCGGCAAGGCCCCCTTCCTGGTGCTTGATGACGCCGATATCGGCGAAGCGGTGAAGGCCGCGGCCTTCGGCGCCTTCATGAACCAGGGTCAGATCTGCATGTCGACCGAGAGGATTGTCGTCGACGAGACGGTTGCCGACGAGTTCGCCGATATGTTCGCCCGCAAGGCCTCGACGCTCGTCGCCGGCGATCCGCGCCAAAGCAATTCGCCGCTCGGCTCGATGATCGGTCTTGATGCGGTGGAACGCGTCAACGGCCTGATCGAGGACGCGGTTTCCAAGGGGGCACGCCTGTTGGCAGGTGGCCGTGCAGTCGGAACCCTGATGGATGCGACTGTGCTCGACCACGTGACGCCGTCGATGCGGATCTATGGCGAGGAAAGCTTCGGTCCGGTTGCCTGCATGGTGCGCGTGCGTGGTGTCGATGAGGCGGTCCGTGTTGCCAATGATACGGAGTATGGCCTGTCTGCCGCAGTCTTCGGCCGGGATGCCACCCGCGCGATGGGGGTCGCAAGACGGATCGAAAGCGGCATCTGCCATGTGAACGGTCCGACCGTTCATGACGAGGCACAGATGCCGTTCGGCGGCGTGAAGGCCTCCGGATATGGCCGCTTCGGCGGCAAGGCCGGCATCAACGAATTCACCGACCTGCGGTGGCTTACCGTGGCATCGCAGCCGGGGCATTATCCAATCTGATGCCAGGACTTTGTAGCCGGGCACGCCTTACAGGCGATGGCAGACGGTCACGAAATTCGTGCGTGGAATATAGCGGTATTCCACGATCATGTCCGTGCAATCGAGATATCGACGCTGCACATACCGCGCACGAACGATCGGCTTCGGTCGATGCTTGGCGACATGGGGTCGTTCATAACTTTGAATCATGTCGGCGGAATTGACCGGGCCTGTCGAAATGGCGGCTACGGCCAACGTCAACAACGATACCAGCAAGGCGCGCATGCAGCTCTTCTCCTCGGAAATAAAGGTGGGCGCGCGCATATGTGCGCGCCTCCTGGGCCTAATGTGTGCTCAGCTTCGCTTCTGCGGCGGCGGCGAGAAAATCGTCCCTTGCGGTTTCCACGCTGATGCGCCCTTCGACGGCGCCCTTGCAGGCGTTGCTTGCCTTCACGAATTTCGCTCCCGTGCGTCGCGGCCACATGTCATGGAGATAGATGAGCGCATCGAACGGGCCTCTGACGGTCCGGGATCCGGCGTTGTCGAACTCGATCTCGACCGGCTCGCTCCATCGGGTATTTGGCATCGGTTTTCCTCCTCCTGTCGCGAGCGCCATAACGTCGCGAACGGGAATTTGTTCCCGCGCTGGAGATCGGTTGGTTAATCGCGGCTTTACCGCAGGTGTGCAAACGGCAGCTCTCGGCCGTGCCGAGTTTCTGGACGCCCGCCATCGCCTGCTATTAGCCCACCTTGTCCGGCAGGGGATGGCAGTTCCCACGGGATCCTCTCATGTTAATCCATTTCTGAGGGCTGTTCGTAGTGACTGCGCACCGCACGTTTTGCGGCGCAATTGAACAGCCCGTCTGGACTTCTAAATCCCAGCCTTATCTTTCTTGATCGGATGCATAGTTTATCAGTGAATGCGATACAGGTTATTTGAACACCCGCGATCCTGCTCTCGAAAGGACCGGGAGGATCGGTCCGGGGCAAATACGCAGCAGTTCTTGGCGATCGGTCGATGAAAAAGAGGAAGTAAATTGAGCATTTCAAGCGGCAGAATTGCCTGGGAAGAGGTCATCGAGGCCAGGGCTTTCATCGATCTTGCGAGGGTCACGCCCCAACCTTTTAAAGACAGCGTCGAGTTTACCTGCCTGCCGGTGGCCCAAGGCTGCGCCATTTCGCTGCCTACAGCTCCTGCGGTTGGGCTCAATCGCATCCTTGCATTGAATAGCAGAGACGAACTTAATGTCGCATTCGAATGGATGAAGACCAGAACTGGCAGGCGGCATGTTCAGATCAGCGAAACCTCCGCCTCCAACGAATTGCGTGACTGGATCCTGGAGCAGAAACTGGTCGAAGATGGTGCCTGGGCAAAACTCACGCGGCCTGCACCGTCCGCCCCGCTTCCATTCGAGGGACCTGTGCGGGTGCGGCTGGCCGGTATCGAGGACGCGCCGATTGTCGGCAGGCTGATGTGCGCAGGCTTTGCTTTTCCGACGGCGCTTGAACCACTATGGTCATCCCTGGTCGCCAAGAAAGGCTGGGCCTGCTTCATTGCGGAACTGGACGGCACGCCGATTGGAACCGGGGCGATGTTCATTGAGGATGGATGTGCCTGGCTGGGAGTCGGAACGACGCTTGCCGAATATCGGAATCTCGGTGCGCAAAAGGCGCTGATCAATGCGCGATTGAACGAGGGCCTTGCTCAGGGTGTCTCGCTGTTTGCGGTGGAAACAGCCAAACCGGAAGAAGGACAACCGAACATATCCTTCGGAAACCTGACGAAGGCAGGCTTCAAGCCATCCTATATTCGCAAGAATTATCTCCTGCCGAACTAAGTCCTTCCCGCCGATGCTGATTGCCGCACCGATGCCATATCCCGTGACTAGATCGGAACAAGCCCCGTGAAGCGGCCGGACTTGAGAAGGAAACGAGATGCAGTTGAACGGCGAACTGAACCCGAACGATCCCGAATTCTTTGAGCTTCTCACTGGAAGCTTCAGGCGTCTTCTCGGACGAGACCTTCTCCCCAGGGATCGGGGACCTGAATGGCTCTACGGCGATGCCCCGTTTGTGGTTCTTGCCCATAATACTGCGCCCGATCCGGTCTTCGTCTATGCCAATGGTGCAGCACAGAGGCGGTTCGGGTACTGCTGGAGTGAGTTCGTGAAGCTGCAGTCGCGTTTATCCGCTGGCCCAAGCGAGCGGTCAGAGCGCCAGGCGTTGCTCGATGCGGTGGCACGCAACGGATTTATGACGGGCTATCGGGGATTGCGGGTCACGAAGTCGGGGAGCCGGTTCTGGATGGAAGATGGAATAGTCTGGCAGCTTCGCACCGCAGACGGACAGGATTTCGGCCAGGCAGCGACCTTCTCGCAGTGGGCCGAGGTGCCGCCCTCCTAAACCGCCGTCTTGTATCGCCCTGGTACGTGGAGGCACTTCTCTCGATGAACAGGCATCGGGGCTGCGCGCGCCGGTCGCCTCCCGTAGAAGCAGGCCGCACCTCACCTCATCCGCCCGCCAGCAACGCCCTTGCGCTCTCCTCATCCGTGATCAGCACGGTTGCGAGTCCGGCGCGTACGGTGGCGCTGAGGATGGCGTGTTTGTGGGGGCCGCCCGAGGCGACGATGCGGCAGGGGATCTTCCGGTAGTCGGCGAGGTCGGGGGCCAGCACCTGTGCGTTCAGCGGGTGGGGGACTGGGCGGCCCTCGGCATCGATATAGCGGCCGAGCAGGTCGCCGACGGCGCCGACGGCGATGAGGTCACCGACGTCGGTTCCTGCCGGCAGGCCGTAGCGCACCTGCAGGGATTGCCTGGTCACGTCGCCGACGCTCAGGTAGGAAATATCCACTTCGCAGGTCTGGCGGAAGATGCGCTCGAAGACCGATTGCGTGATGATCGCCTCGCGCGATTGCGGGCTCTCGGCATAGATCGGTGCCGCGAAATAGTGGCATTGGGCCTTCAGAACCTGCGCGAAGGCGCGCACGACCTCGAACGTGTTGATCTCCGAGCCGCGCGTCAGCCCGCCCATCATCGAGCGCAGTTCGATCCCGGGCTCGCTTGCCGGCGTCATGTGAGTAATGGTCTCGCGTAGCGTCGCGCCCCAGCCGACCCCGATGGAGCGGGGCTTGCGGGCCTGGATCAGCCGGTCGAGATAAGCAGCCGCGCCGCGGCCGAGCGCCTGGTGCAGAAGCTGCGGATCGGCAGGGGTGGGCACGACAACTGCCGCCTCCAGGCCAAAACGTTCCTGCAGACGCGATTCCAGCTCCATGCCGGCGGCAAGCGGCGAGGTGAAGCTTACCCTGACAATGCCTTCCTCAAGGGCTGCGGCCAGGAACTCGTTTACCCGGCGACGGGTGAGGTACATACGCTCGGCGATCTGCGCCTGCGTCAGCCCCTCGACGTGATAGAGCCAGGCCGCCCGGATTTTCAGTTCATGCGATTCCATCAATCCCCATCCCAAATGTGCCCTACACGCCCCGAGGTTACATATTTCACACTGGTGTAACATATGTAACGTAATGCCGTCTGCATGACGATAGAACTTCTGATCTTCGATTGCGACGGCGTATTGATCGACAGCGAGCCGCTGGCGAGCGGCGCGCTGGCGCAGGCTCTGCAGCGGGCCGGCGTTCCCTTGAGCCATGCCGAAGTCCACCGTCGCTTCACCGGTCTTTCGGGCGAGGCGTCCGGCCGCCTCTGTCGCGAGGAACTCGGCCTTGCCGATCCGGCTCATGTCTTCGCCGATGCAAAAAGCGCGCTCTACGCGGAATTTTCCCGTTCGCTGCGGCCGATGGCCGGCATCGAAGAGCTGGTGCGGAATGTGAGGCAGCGCAAATGCGTCGCGTCCAACAGCGACATGGAGAGGCTGCGTCGCAGCCTCGGCCTTCTGGATCTCTGGGCGGAATTTGCCCCGCATATCTACAGCGCCGAGATGGTGGCGAGGCCCAAGCCTGCGCCTGACCTGTTCCTTCTCTGCTCCGAAAATCTCGGCGTGGCGCCGCATCGCTGCCTTGTCATCGACGACAGCGCGCTCGGGATCGCGGGTGCCGTGGCGGCCGGCATGGCGGCGATCGGCTTCGTCGATCCGGCCGATCCGCGCAGCGGACGCCACGAGGCGCTGAAAGCGGCAGGCGCTCTGCAAACGGTCGAGGGGGCGGGGGAACTGGCGATCGCTCTCGAAGCGCTCTCTTCATCAACCGCAAAGGAAGAGGCGGCTCATGCCGCCGGGCCTGCAAGGAATCCGGCGGTGGAGACCGCTGGCTAATCTCGCGCGGGCCGATGCTTCGCGCGCTGGAATGGCTCTTCGCGGCGTCCGCGACGGGCGGCTGTAACCGAAACTTCATGAAGCCGTCAATCAGGCGACATGGAGCTGATCCTAAGAACCAAGACCGCGAGCCGGGGGCCCGCCGGTCAAGACACAAGGAGTTTCCGATGATATCGATCAATCGACGCAGCGCGCTCGGTCTGCTCGGCGCCACCGCCGGCACGCTCATTCTGCCGCGCATGGCTTTCAGCCAGGCAAAGCGTCCTTCCATCACCATCGCGGTGCAGAAGATCACCAACAACAATTCGCTCGACGTCTATCACGAGCAGTCGAACGTCGGCGAGCGCGTCTTCTTCCCGAACCTCTGGGAAGGTCTGATCCTGCGCGACTGGATGGGCAACCAGGGCCCGGTTCCGGGTCTTGCGACCGAATGGAAGCGTATCGACGACAAGACGCTCGAATTGAAGCTGCGCCAGGGCGTCAAGTTCCACAACGGCGACGAAATGACCGCCGAGGATGTCGCCTTCTCCTTCTCCAAGGAGCGCGTGTTCGGCAACACGGAACCGGCCGGCGGCAAGACCATTTTCGAAGCCGACCACAAGCCTGCGACCGCTAAGGAACTGCCGGCAACCGTTCCCGGCGTCGGACGTCGCCTGTGGCCGGCGCTCGCCGGTATCGAGATCGTCGACAAGTACACCGTGCGCCTGCACAACGCCACGCCCGACGTGACGCTGGAAGGCCGCCTCTATTCCGCCGGCAGCCAGATCACCAACCGCCGCGCTTGGGATGAAGCCGCAAGCTTCACCGAATGGTCGCGCAAACCGATCACGACCGGCCCCTACATGGTCGCCGAGTACAAGCCGGACGTTTCGCTGACGCTTGTCGCCTTCGACGAATATTGGGGCGGCCGCCCGCCGCTCGAGCAGATCCGCTTCGTGGAAGTTCCTGAGGTCGCCTCGCGTGTCAACGGCCTGCTGTCCGGCGAATACGACTTCGCCTGCGACCTGCCGCCGGATCAGGTCGCTGCCGTTCAGGCCGCTCCTGGTTACGAGATCCAGAACTCGACGATCTGGAACCACCGCGTTTCCGTCTTCAACACCCAGAATGAGATCCTCGCCAACCCTCTGGTTCGTCGCGCCATGACCCATGCCATCGACCGCCAGGCGATCGTCGATGCGCTTTGGGCCGGCAAGACGGTCATCCCGGCCGGCCTGCAGTTCGAATCCTTCCGTACCGGGGACATGTTCATCGAAGGCTGGGCGCCCCCGGCTTACGATCCCAATCTCGCCAAGGACCTCCTGAAGCAGGCCAACTACAAGGGCGATGCGATCCCCTACCGCCTGCTCAACAACTACTACACGAACCAGACGGCCAACGGCCAGATCATGGTCGAGATGTGGAAGCAGGTCGGCCTCAACGTCGAGATCGAGATGAAGGAAAACTGGGCACAGATCCACGATACGGCAAGCGTCAAGGGCGTGCGCGACTGGTCGGCCTCCAACACGATCAACGATCCGATCACGCCGATAGTCGTGCAGTTCGGCCCGAATGGCGACGCCCAGCAGAAGAAGGAGTGGACGAACGAGGAGATGAACAAGCTCTCCGTCGTCATGGAAACCTCCACCGACCGTGCACAGCGCAAGAAGGCCATCGCCCGAATACTGGAAATCTGCGAGCGCGAAGACCCGGTCTATCAGGTCCTGCACCAGAATGCCGTCTTCACCGGCATGAAGTCCTCGCTGAAGTGGAAGGCCGCTCCGGCCTTCGCCATGGACTTCCGCGCCGCAAACTGGTCGATCTGATCGGTCCGTCACTCCGGTCTCCGGCGGCTGAAGCGCTGCCGGAGATCGTCTTTTTTGTGCAAGCGAAAAGCGGGGATGAAAGATGGGCGCGACCGGCTCCAATCTCGTGGAACTGCGTGACCTGACGGTCGACTTCGACGGCGTGCAGGTTCTCCACGGCATCGATCTCGATGTCGGCAAAGGCGAGGCGCTCGGCCTCGTCGGCGAATCCGGCTGCGGCAAGTCGGTCACGTGGCTCGCGGCCCTCGGCCTGCTGCCCGGCAAGGCCCGCGTTTCCGGCTCGGTGCAAATCGAAGGTCGCGAGCTCATCGGCGGATCGCGCACGGTGCTCGAAAGCGTGCGCGGCAGCCGCGTCGCCATGATCTTCCAGGACCCGTCCAGCTCGCTCAATCCGGTGCTGCGCATCGGGCGGCAGATTTCCGAGGCGTTGTCGGTCCATCGCGGCCTGCGCGGCGAGGCGGCAAAGGCCGAGGCGCTGCGGCTGATCGATATGGTCGGCATTCCCGATTCGCGCCGCCGTTTCGATCTCTACCCGCATGAATTTTCCGGCGGCCAGTGCCAGCGCCTGATGATTGCGATGGCGCTGGCCGGCCAGCCCGACCTTCTGATTGCCGATGAACCGACCACCGCACTCGATGCGACGATCCAGGCGCAGATCCTCGATCTCTTGATCCGTCTGCGTGCCGAAACCGGCATGGCGACCGTTTTCATCAGCCATGATCTCGGCGCCGTCAGCCAGGTCTGCGAGCGCGTCTGCGTCATGTACGCCGGACGCATCGTGGAGGAGGGCAGTGTCGAACAGCTCTTCTCCGAGCCGCGCCACCCCTATACGCGCGGCCTGTTCGATGCCATTCCGCGCCTCGACGGCGGCCGCGAACGGCTGATCCCCATTCCCGGAACCGTTCCCAATCCGAAACATCTGCCGGAGGGCTGTTCCTTCTCGCCGCGGTGTCCGCGCGCCGTCGAGGCCTGTCGCAGCGAGCAGCCGCCGCTCGTTTCGTTCGATGGCGGCCGCAAGCTCGCCTGCGTACGGCCGGTGCCTGTCGCGGCTGCCGTCGAGACCCGGTCGTCCCGTATCGCCGAGGGCCTGCTGCAATGACGCCGCTCATCGAAGCCCATGATCTCGTCCGCATCTATCAGATCCGTCACGGGCTGTTCGGCCGGCCGGCGCCGGTACGCGCCGTAGACGGCGTTTCGCTCTCGGTCGTGGCGGGAGAAACGCTCGGCATCGTCGGTGAATCCGGCTCCGGCAAATCGACGCTCGGGCGGATGCTGCTCGGCATCGATGATGCGCAGCAAGGAAGCGTGCGCTTTCAGGAGCAGCCGATGCCGGTGCGAAACTCCGGGGAATGGCGGGCACTGCGCGCGAAGATGCAGCTCGTGTTCCAGGACCCGCTCGCCGCACTCGACCGCCGCGTGACGATTGCCAGGCAGATCGCCGAGCCGCTCGATATCCACAAGCTCATTCCCAAAGAGCACCAGACTGACCGGGTGACGGAACTGATGAGGGCCGTCGGCCTGCGCCCGGACCAGGCCGATCGTTATCCTCACGAGCTATCGGGCGGCCAGCGCCAGCGCGCCGTGATCGCCCGGGCGCTCGCGTCGCGGCCGAAGCTGCTCGTCTGCGATGAGCCGGTGTCGGCGCTCGATGTCTCCGTCCAGGCGCAGGTCGTCAACATGATGCGCGATCTGCAAGAGAAAAACGGCATCGCCATGGTCTTCATCAGCCACGACCTGAAGGTGGTGCGCAACATCGCCGACCGTGTCGCGGTCATGTATCTCGGCCGTATCGTCGAGGAGGCTTCGTCCGACGTTATCTTCCGCGCCCCGCAGCATCCCTATACGAAGGCGCTGGTATCCAGCGTGCCCGTTCCCGGCAAGCCGCTCGAAGGCCGTGTCGTCCTGCAGGGCGAGCCGCCGAACCCGGCGAGCCGCCCCTCCGGCTGCGCCTTCCACCCACGCTGTCCGTTGGCGCGGGAGATCTGCCGTTCCGCCGTGCCGGAACTCAAAGATATCGGCGGGGGCCGTACCGCGGCCTGCCATGTCGTGGCGGGCGAAACCACGCCGGTCGCGGCATAGGGGAGGGTTCCATGATCCGTTTCGTTCTCGTGCGCCTGTTCCGTGCTCTCCTGACCATCATGGCGGTCGTCACCTTCGCCTTCGTCGTGCTGCGCATGTCGGGCGATCCCGCAACTGTCATGCTCGGGCCTGATGTGCCGAAGGAGGCGGTCGATGCCTTCCGCAAGGCATGGGGCCTCGACCAGCCGCTGTGGATTCAATATCTCGCCTATATCAAGTCGATCTTTACCGGCGATTTCGGCGTGTCGATGCGCGACAAGGCGTCCGCACTGAACCTCGTGCTGGAACGCGTGCCGGCGACGCTGCAATTGACCATCCCGGCGCTCATCCTCAAGCTCATCTTCGGCATTCCCTCCGGCGTCTATGCGGCGCTGCACCGGCAGAGTTTTTCCGACCGTGGCGTCATCCTGCTTGCCGTCCTTGGCTTTACCATTCCCTCCTTCGTGATGGGTCTGCTGCTCGTGCTGATCTTCTCGGTCATCCTTGGCTGGTTGCCCTCGGGCGGGCAGGATACCTGGATGCACGGCATATTGCCGACGCTGACGATGAGCATTGGCGGCATCGGCATCCTCGCCCGCTTTTCGCGCAGCGCCATGATCGAGGTGATGGGCCAGCCCTATATCCGCACCGCCTCGGCCAAGGGGCTGACATGGCGCGACGTGGTCTGGAACCATGCATTGCCCAATGCGGCAGTGCCGATCGTCACAATCGTCGGCTTCATGGTCGGTTCGCTGATTGCGGGTGCAGTCGTGGTGGAATCGATCTTTTCCTGGCCCGGTATCGGCCGCCTGCTGGTGGTCTCCGTCACCAATCGCGATCTCGCGGTCGTGCAATGCATCCTGCTGATCATCGCCGTCGCCATGGTCGTATCGAACCTCGTCGTCGACCTGCTCTACGGCTGGCTCGATCCGCGCCTTCGCTCGCATGCGGCCGGACATTAGGAGAAAACCGATGGCTACTGTCGATCTCGCCGCAACGCCGGCTTCCGGAAAGCCCAACCGGCTCATCTCCTTCCTGCGCCGCAACGTCCCGCTGTCGGTGGCCTTCGGTCTGCTGTGGCTTGCGGCAATGGTCCTGACCGCCGTGTTCGCCGACTATATCCGCCCGTTCAACATCACTGCCATGGATCTCGGCAGCCGGCTTTCGGCGCCGGGCGGGCTTAAGCATCTGCTCGGCACCGACGAACTCGGCCGCGACGTACTTTCGCGCCTCATCCAGTCGATCCGGGTGTCGCTCGTCATCGCCTTCGGCGCGACGATCCTCTCGGCGCTCTTCGGCACACTGCTCGGGTTCCTCGCGGCGCGGTTCCGCGGGTTCGTGGAGCATCTGGTCCTGATCCTCGCCGATTTCCAGGCCGCTCTTCCCTTCCTCATTATGTCTCTGGCAGTGCTGGCCTTTTTCGGTTCCTCCATGCTGCTGCTCGTCTGCCTCATGGGCTTCTACGGCTGGGAACGTTATGCGCGCATCGCCCGCGGCCTTGCGATCTCCGCCGGCGCCCAGGGCTATGCGGCGGCTGTGGTGCAGCTCGGTGCCACGCCTTCGCGCGTCTACCTGCATCATATCCTGCCGAACGTTGCCTCGACGCTGATCGTTTCCATGACGCTGACGTTTCCCGAGATCATCCTGATGGAAAGCGGGCTCTCGTTTCTCGGCCTCGGCGTGCAGCCGCCGGAAACCAGCCTCGGCAACATGGTGGGCTTCGGACGCGAATATCTGACGCGCGCGCCCTGGATCATGCTGGCGCCCGCCGCCGTGATCATGCTGACGACGCTTTCGATCTCGCTCGTCGGCGATTGGCTGCGCGACAAGCTCGACCCGACGATCCGCTAGTGCTGTGAAATCATTATACTGAAGGAATTTCCATGACGCTCATCACCGGCCATCGCGGCGCCCGCAACCTCTGGCCCGAAAACTCGCTCACCGGCTTCCGCAACGCGATCACGCTCGGCGTCGACGCCATCGAATTCGACGTGCACCTGACGCGATCGGGCGAGCTCGTCGTCATCCACGACGCCACACTGGAGCGCACTGCCGAAGGCGCAGGCCCGGTGCAGGACCTGTCGGGGGAGGCCCGCAAGGCGACCCTGCTGAAAGGTACGGACGAGGCGATCCCGACGCTCGCCGATGTGCTCGACGTGCTTGCCGCAAACAAGGGCGTTGACCTGCATGTCGAGATCAAGATCGACGAGACCGGCACGCCCTATCCTGATATTGCCGCACGCGTCGCAGCCGAACTCGGCCGTTTCGGTGTCGGAGAACGTTCTTACCTGACCTCCTTCGATACGTCGGTGCTGGAGGATTGCCGCCTGCATGCGCCTGATGTTTCGCGCCTCGTTTCCGTCAATGCCGTCTGGGCCGAGAAGCAGGGCGGGCTTGCCGACTTCATCGACCGCGTGGACGAGCTGGTGGAGATCATTGCTATCCATCACGAGCTGATGGAAGCGGAATGGGACCTGATCCGCAGCCGGCTGCCGATGGAACGGCTCTGCGTCTGGACCCTCAACGACGAGCCCGGCATCCGCCACTGGCTGGAACGCGGCATCGGTAGCTTGACCTCGGACAGCCCGGATCTGGCGCTGAAACTGCGCGCCGGCATCGCTGCGTGAGCTATGGCTTTACTTCTTCGCCCTAGCGGGGGAACGGCCCATTAAGCCTGTGCCATTTGATCAATGACACAGTCATGGCGCTGTACTTTCTGCGGGTCGGCTTGGACATCATGCGAAATAGTCGACGGCCAGCTTTCGTCCTCATATCGAAAGCAGTGCCACCGATTATATCGTTCATCTAGGCTCTATCATCAAGCCAGGCTGCTCGCAGTCAGGCGATCACCAATGCGCGAGATCGCACTCGGCGGACAAGATTGGAGCGCGGCCGATAAGTGAACCGCCTGTAAGCGAAGTCGAGGAAGGCCGGTTTCGCGCAGCCTTCTTCGTGCCTACCCTATTGCGTCCTGCGGGTACGATCCCAAAAGCAGTAAAGCCGCGCGTGCGAAGGATATAGACACTAAGTTTGGGTTGTCTGCTGGTCCGGGAGGCGCGCAAGTAGACCCCGCGGCACTTGAGCGACGTGAATGCCGGCCGCGCGGAGGAAAACGTCATGGATGTGTATGAGGCAGTGACAAGCCGCCGGTCTGTGCGAGGGTTCAAAGACGAGCCTGTGTCGAGGGAGATACTGGAACGCGTGCTCGACGCGGCTTCTTGGGCGCCATCCGGATCGAACATCCAGCCGTGGAACACTTACGTCATTACCGGCGCGCCGCTGGTCGAGCTCAAGACGTCCGCTGTCGAGCGCGTCGCCCATGGCGATCCCTGGGACGAGCGACAGTACGAGATGTACCCGTCCTCGCTGAAGTCCCCGTATGCGGATCGCCGGTCAGCTTTCGGACGAGAACGCTACAGCGCTCTCGGTATTGCACGTGAGGACTGGGAGGCGCGCCAGCGCGCAGCCATTGCCAATTGGAACTGTTTCGGCGCACCCGCCGCCCTGTTCTGCTACATCGACCGCGACCTAGGGCGACCTCAATGGGCCGACGTCGGCATGTATCTTCAGACAGTCATGCTGCTGCTCCGCGCCGAAGGCCTGCACAGTTGCCCGCAGATGGCGTGGTCGCAGGTTCGCGAGTCTGTCGCGGAGATCCTATCGCCCCCGGACGGGCTGATTCTCTACTGCGGCATGTCGATCGGATACGAGGACCCCACCGTTAGCTATCCTCGGACGGGTCGAGTTCCGCTCGCCGAAACGGTCACGTTTGTGGGGGATTAGTCCAAAGGTGCAGCGCCGGGCCGGAAACGGGGAAAATGATCAAGGCTCAATTGGGAATGAGCCAGCGGCGCCAAGGCGCTGATTCTGCGACCTGCGACTCGACTCATTTGATTCCCGTCCCATGTGAGTCTGTCGAGACATCGAGAGGTACTGCGTCATGGACAATCTTCACAGCTCGACACCGATCCGCCCGCTTCACGTCGAGATCGACGGCGCGGCGAAATATCGCCAGGCCCATAGCGTCGAGGATCTCGCCGCTTTTCTGCTGAGCGAAAAGTGGCCGCATCTCGAAAACGATCCCGCCGCATTCCACCATGCGCTCGCGACCTCGATGGATGCCATGCAGCTCTATCTCGATCCGGAAATTGCACGCCAAGCCTTCGTGGCGGCGGCACATGCATCGAGAATGCATGTCCTTCCGGATGACATGAAAGAAAAGAAGGCCGGCAAACGATGACATAAGCCCCCAGGTGGGCGACGGCATCCGCGATAAACCAGGTTGCCGCGGCAAGCTTGCATGCGCAGCGTGCCGCTGGTACCGATGATCAACTCTTGGAGATGCCTATGCTTGCCGCCCGCCTCACCTGCAATTCGCCGGCCGTGTCGCCGGAGATTTCAGCCTGCTGCCTAGCCCAAGGCTGAAGCTCAAGCGCGTCTCGGCCAATGATCGCCTTCGAAAGGCGTCATCTCCAAAGCTGAGAAACTCATGATCATTTCCCTTACATCGAGCGCCTTCGATGCGCTCGCCGATGGCGTTGTGCCGTCGGGCCTTCGTCTCCTGCAGGATAGCGCTATCGCACCACGGGAGGTCCTGTGCATGCTCTCCGATCTGAACCGCGCCATCGCGGCCGATTTCACTCCATCTGCCTGGATGATCGTCGATGGCGACGAGGTCGTCGGCCTCTGCTCGATCATCAGACCTCCTGAAAATGGCGAACTGCATATCGGTTACGGCGTCGCGCCCTCGCGTGAAGGCCGGGGGATAGCGACCGCAGCCGTCGCGGAACTGCTGGACTGGGCGCGCAGCGACCCTCAAGTCAAAAGCGTGTCTGCAGAAACGGCCGTCGCCAACGTTGCCTCCCAGCGCGTGCTGGAGCGCAACGGCTTTTCACCGACGGGGCGAAGGAGCGACCCCGAAGACGGTCCGCTCATCTGCTGGGCGGTTGCCACTTTGTGACGACGTCGATGAGGGAGTGGCATTGTCCTCTCCCTCGTGACGGTCGGCGGGATTGGCAGACGCTCCAACCCTGTGCGACACCGTCAGCTGACGTCGGCGGCTTGCGGAGGGGACAGGCCGGCTGATCCAGCGCTCAAAAACAAATGCTGAGGAGTGACGCGGGCGGCGCTCGTTCCGTCGCTTTGTTGCGGCCTTCCGCTTACATATCCGGCCGCTCGATTTTCTGATCAGCCGAGGACGGATGACAGAAATTCGCGTGTCCTCTCCGCTTGCGGCGAACCGAATATCTTGTCCGGCGCGCCCTGCTCGCAAATGCGACCCTTGTCGAAGAAACAGACGCGATCCGATACTTCTCGAGCAAAGCGCATTTCATGGGTGACGAGCAGCATGGTCAGATCATGTTCATGTGCCAGTCCGCGGATGACGGACAGCACTTCGCCGACCAGTTGTGGATCGAGCGCCGAGGTTGGCTCATCGAAAAGCAGAACGCGTGGACGCATGGCAAGCGCCCGGGCAATCGCCACGCGCTGTTGTTGCCCGCCGGAAAGCTGTACCGGATAGTGGTCCTTCTTATCGGCCAGCCCCACCATTTGCAGCAGTTCAATCGCACGTGCTTCCGCTTCCGCGCGCGCCATTCCCAGCACCCGCACCGGCGCTTCGACAACGTTGCGAAGGACCGTCATATGAGGAAAGAGATTGAAGCTCTGAAAGACCATGCCGACGTGATTGCGGATCTGGCGCAGGTGCTTTTCCGAGGCTTGGAAAGGACCTTTGCCGCCCGCCTCGTGGTAGGACGTGCCGGCCAGGGTCAGCGTGCCCTCCTGGAACGGCTCGAGCGTCATCAGGATGCGCAAAACCGTGGATTTACCGGAGCCGGATGGTCCGATCAGGGTGACCTTTTCGCCTTTCGCAACACTAAAATTGAAGTTGTCGAGTACGGTCAGAATACCGAAACGCTTGGTGACGTCGCGAAATTCGATAATGGGTTGCTCGGAGGTATCGGTCATCGCAAGGGTATTCCTGCTTTAGGAAGAGCTCTCTGCAGGCGGTGGAGGCCGGCCGAGCAGATCAGCGTCAGGAGAAGGAAGATCACGCCGACAAGGGTCAGCGGCACAAGATATTCGAACGTGCGCTCGCCAATCATGTTGGCAAGCCCCATCATTTCGAGAACGGTCACGACGGAAAGAACCGGCGTTTCCTTGATCATGGCGACGAGATAGTTGCCCATGGCCGGCACGATGCGTGGAACAGTCTGCGGAATGACGACATCGCGATACGTCTGCATGCGCGACAGGTTGAGCGCGGTTGCTGCTTCCCACTGCCCGCGCGGTATGGCTTCGATGCCGCCGCGATAGACTTCTGACGTATAGGCCGCATATTGCAGACCGAGCGCCAGTGCGCCGGTGAGGAACGCGGGCAGCACGATACCGAAATCGGGCAGCACGTAGTAGAGAAAGAACAGCTGCACCAGAAGCGGCGTGTCGCGCAGGAATTCGACGATGAGCGCGGTTGTCCAGGAGATTGCTATGATGCGGCTGCGACGCAGCAGAGCGAACACCAGGCCAAGCACCAGCGCAATCCCGAAGCCGGCAGCGGCCGCCTTTAACGTGACCGTCAACCCGATCAGGATGATCGGGAGGATCGAGGTCGTGTAAGTGACCCAGGTCGTTGTGTCCCACTCGTAACCATACATCATTGCTATCCTTACGAATGGCCGCCGCGGGGAAAGACATCGCCGCGTCGTACAAAGTGCTCGATCACGCGAACGGCTGCCATCAGGACAAGCGACATGGCGAAGTAGCACACGAGCGTGACCGAATAGATGCTGGCGCTATCCAGCGTGATGTTGCGGATGGATTGGGCTGCGAAGGTAAGATCGGCAATCGAGATCAATGAGACCAGCGAGGACAGCTTCAGCGTTTCGATGGCGAGGTTGCCGAAGGCCGGCATCATTTCGACGACGGCCTGCGGCAGCGAAATGCGAAAGAGGGTCTGGACGCGGTTGAAGTTCAAGGCCCGGGCGGCTTCCAGCTGCTGCACGGAGACCGACAGGAGCGCCCCGCGGACGATTTCGGCGCCATAGCCGCCGACATGGGCGGCCAATACCAGGATGCCGGTGGTGATCGGATCGAAACTCAGGCCGACCAATGGCAGCGCGTAATAGAACCAGAACAGCTGAACGAACAGTGACGTCCCACGAAATACTTCCGTGTAACACAGCGCGACGGCCGACAGGACCGGTCCTCCCTCGACACGCAGGATGCCGAAGACGAAAGCGAGCAGCGCGCCACAGACGATCGCTGCCACGGTGATCGTCATCGTCACAATAGCGCCGTGCCAAATCATGGGAAGATAGGCTGTCCAGCTCATCTGGCGTTCTCTCCGAATGAAAGCAGGTGGCGCCCAGTTCGGGACCGGGCGCCTTTGTCGTTACTTCCCGGCGCAGAGATCGGCGACGTTCTTCTCAGCTGCTGCCGCAATGCTCTGTTCCGACAGACCGTACTTCATGAGGATCTTCTTGTAGTCGTCCGTCTTTCGGAACGCGACAAGCGCAGTGTTGAACGCGTCGCGCAATTCCTTGTCTTCCGGACGGAAGGCAAAGCCGCCGTAGTTGCGGACCGGTGCCTCCTTGACGATCGGGTCCTTGAACGGCGCGACCTGCTCGACATTGGCCTGATCCTTGGCGAGCGCGGAGACCGTCAGCTCGGTGGCCGCATAGGCATCGACGCGGCTCTGTACAGTTGGGATCGCATCGGCATTCGCCGGAATGAAGACGATCTGGTCGTCCTTGACGCCGACGGCGCGCAGGAAGTCGACATTGTTTGCGCCCGAAACCACCGCAACTTTCAAGGACGGGTCCTTGGCGATGTCGGCATAGGTTGTCAGACCCTTCGGATTGCCCTTTTTGACCAGCAGTCCCTCGCCGTAGGACGAGTTGGGTTCCGTAAAGGCGACCTGCTTGCAACGCTCGGGGGAAATATTCTGCTCTGCGGCAGCAAAGTCGAAGCGACGCGCCTTAAGGCCCGGGATGAGCGTGCCGAAGGGCGTCACCGTCCAGTTGATTTCCTCGATGCCCATGGATTTCAGGACGGCATTGGCAACATCGGGGCCGATGCCGGCAGAGGTGCCGTCCGGCTGCATATAGGAATAGGGGACCTCGTTGGCTGTGGCGGCCCGGATAAATCCCTGCTTCTTGGCCTCTTCGACGGTCAGTGCGCTGGCCGATGTGACGCCGATGCCGAGCGCAAGCGCGGAAAGGCAAATGGTTTTTGAGATGCGCATTCGAATTCTCCTCTGGTTAAGGTTTTGTGGTCCGTTTTCGGATCTCACGTCTTTCGTCTGGTCAGGTTTTCTCCGTGATCGTTGCGATGACGGAAAGGCAGTCGCCGGCTTTGATCAGGCCGGGCACATGGCGGGCCGCGAGCACGCCGTCCATGGCGGCGCGGTATTCGATTGGCGCAACACCTGTCTTCCCTACGGAATACACGCGGGCGACGATTTCGTTCCTTTTGACCGGCTCGCCCAGATCAAGGGCAAAGGCGATAAGTCCGTCGTCCTCGGCAAAGGTGAAGCAGTCGTCCGATGGCATATCCAGCCAGCGGGTCGGTCGAGCGTCGGGCGCGCCCGTCAGGATTCCGGCATGGCGCAGGAGATTGAGGCTGCCCTTCCGCGCGATCTCGATCGTACGCGCACTTGCCGTGCCCGCCCCGCCAAGCTCGGTGGTGACGAAAGTCTTTCCCATTTCCTCGACCGTCGTATCCAGCATGCCGACAGCATCGATCTCCAGCATCCTCATTGAATAGGGGGCAGCGAACGCCGCCACCGCTTCAAAACAACGCGCTTCCTGATCCTTGTCGGGCAGTTCGTGGGCTGCGGCATAGGGGAGGAAGTCGAGCGTCCTGCCGCCGGAATGGAAGTCGAGCACGATGTCGGCTACCGGGATCAAGTGACGTGTCACGTAATCGGCGATCTTCTCCGTTACCGTGCCATCCGGGCGACCTGGAAAGCTGCGGTTCAGATTTCCGCGATCGATCGGCGATGTGCGTGTACCGGCCCGGAACGCCGGGTAATTGAGCGCCGGGACTATGATGATGCGTCCGTTGACCTCCGAAGGATCGAGCGATTGCGCCAACTCGAAGAGGGCGGCTGGTCCTTCGTATTCGTCGCCATGATTGGCGCCGGTCAGTAGAGCGGTCGGGCCTTCGCCATTGGCGATGACGCAGACCGGGATCATGATCGAACCCCAGGCGCTGTCATCGCGGCTGTAGGGTAGGCGCAAATGCCCGTGCTGCACGCCCTTCGCGTCGAAATCGACGGAAGGGGCGATTGGCGAGGGACGAGGCGTGCCGGTCAGCATCCCATCAGCCCTTCACGAACAATTGGCGCGGCACGTTTGACAGGCATTCCACGCCTGTTTCGGTGATCGCAATGCTTTCGGTGATTTCGAGCCCCATGTCCTCGAGCCAGAGACCGGTCATGAAATGGAAGGTCATGCCAGGCTTCAGTTCCGTGCGGTCGCCCGGGCGCAGGCTCATGGTGCGTTCGCCCCAGTCCGGCGGATAGGAGAGACCGATCGGATAGCCGGTGCGGTTGTCCTTGATGATCCCGTATTTCTTCAGAACGGCGAAGAAGGCGTTGGCAATGTCCTCGCAGCTATTGCCCGGCCTTGCTGCGGACAGGCCCGCTTCCATGCCTTCGAGCGTCGCCTTTTCCGCATCGAGAAAGGCTTGGGTCGGCTTGCCGAGAAACACGGTGCGCGAAAGCGGGCAGTGGTAGCGTTTATAGGCGCCGGCGATCTCGAAGAACGTCCCTTCGCCCGAGCGCATCGGCTTGTCATCCCAGGTCAGGTGTGGCGCGGAAGCGTCCGCACCCGATGGCAGCAACGGCACGATCGCCGGATAGTCACCGCCGAATTCGTGCGTCCCGCGAATGCCTGCGTCATAGATTTCGGCGACGAGATCGCATTTGCGCAAGCCGGGCTCGACGACCTCGACAATGCGCTTGTGCATCAGCTCGACGATCTTGCCCGCCTTGCGCATATAGTCGAGCTCGGTCGAGCTCTTGACCGCGCGCTGCCAGTTGACGAGACCCGCCGCATCCTTGAAGCGGGCATTGGGCAGATGCTTTTGCAGAGACGCGAAGGCGGCGGCCGAGAAGTAGTAGTTGTCCATCTCGACGCCGACAGTCAGGCTCGACCATTTCCGCTCATCGATGATCTGCGCCAGGAGATCCATCGGGTGGCGCTCGGTCGACTGGACGTAGTGATCCGGGTAGCCGATGATATTGTCATGGTTCAGATAGGCGGTGCGCTTGGCGCCATTGGCATCCTGCTTGCGACCGTACCAGATCGGCTCGCCGCTCGGCGGCACCAGAACGCATTGATGCACATAGAAGGACCAGCCATCATAGCCGGTGAGCCAGTGCATGTTGGACGGATCGGTGACGATCAGGAGATCGATCCCCGCCTTTTCCATCGCCTGACGGGTCTTCGACAAGCGCGCGGCATATTCCTCGCGCGTAAAATTCAGCGTCACGCTCACGCTGCATCTCCCATTTTGATGTCGTTTTCGATCGTCCGGCCGCTTCCTGCGTCTCTTGCGCGGGCAAGTGCCAGATTGGCGATGGCAGTGTCCTGCACGCCTGTGCCTGTGAGGTCTGCGAAGGTTATGTCGTCTGCGCTCGACCGACCGACCGCCGTGCCGGCGATCACGGTTCCGAGTTCGGCAAACTGCTGGTCCAGCGTCACTGCGCCGGCCTTGATGGCATGGTGCAGTTCGCCGAGAATGCGGGTCTGCGAGAGCCGATCTGCAACGTAAGCGGCGCGAGCAAAGACGGCGGGGTCGATCTCGTTCTTGTGCTCTGCGTCCGACCCCATTGCTGTCAGATGCTGACCGGGTTCAAGCCATTCGGCCATCAGGATCGGTTTTTCTGCCGGTGTCGTCGTGACAACGATATTCGCGCCTCGGATGGCTTCACGCGGATCGGCAATGGCGGCGACCTCGATCGCGTGGTCGCGAGCGAAGTCTGAAGCAAGCGTCTTGGCCTTTGCGCGGTCGCGTGCCCAGATCCGGGCCGATTTGATCGGTCGTACAAGCATGAGAGCTTCAAGCTGCAGTCGCGCCTGCATGCCTGCACCGAAGATCGTGGCAACGCGGGCGTCTTCACGCGACAGATGGCGTGCGGCGACCGCACCGGCCGCTGCCGTGCGCACATCCGTCAGATAGCCACTGTCGAGAAGAAGGGCTTCGACCAGCCCGGTCTTCGCGCTCAACAGGATCATCAGTCCGTTGAGGCTTGGCAGGCCGATCTTGGGATTATCGAAGAATCCGGGGCTGACCTTAATGGCGAAACCGTCGAAACCCGGCACATAGGCCGTCTTGACGTCCACCTCGCCACGAAACTCCGGAATGTCGAGGCGCAGGATCGGCGGCATGGCAACGGCTTTGGTCGCGAGCGCAGCGAAGGCCTGTTCGACACAATCGACCGCGGAGACATCGAGCTTGACGACAGCGCGAAGGTCTTTTTCCATCAGAATGCTGATGCGGCTCATGTGGCAGCCTCCGCGAGGATTCTCTGGTGCAGGGCCGGGTCAATGTTGCCGCCTGAGATGATGAGAGCGGCAGGGCCGGAAACTGCGATCTTGTTTGCGAGTATGGCGGCAATACCGACCGCGCCGGCACCCTCGACGGTCATGTCCTCCTGTCGCGCCGCATGTCGGATCCCCTCGGCGATCTCGTCTTCAGTGAGAAGGACGATATCGTCGAGCAGATCGCGGCAAAGCGTGAAGGTCACATGGTTTGAAAGACCGATGCCGCCGCCCAGCGAATCCGCCAGCGTTTCCTCCTCTCGGATCGCGACAGGCTTGCCGGCGGCGATCGCCGCATGCATAGCCGCGCCACGCTCCATCGATATACCGATGACGCGAGCTTGCGGCTTCAAGGCCTTGATGGCAACGGCAACGCCGCCAGCAAGACCACCGCCGGAAAGAGGCACGAGCACGGTTGCGAAATCGGGAAGGTCCTCGACAATTTCGAGGCCGATCGTGCCTTGACCGGCAACGACGTCCGCATCGTCGAAGGGCGGGATCGGCGTGAGGCCACGGCTCGCGGTCAGGCGCTCGGCTTCCACCTGGGCATCGTCCTGCGATGTGCCGATGATGCGGATCTCGGCGCCGAGCGCTCGGATCGCTTCGACTTTGTTGACGGGAACGAGCGATGACATGCAGATGGTGGCGGGAACGCCGAGTTCGCGTGCGGCATAGGCGACGGCGCGACCGTGATTGCCTGTCGAGGCAGTGACGAGACCACGCTTGCGTGCCGCGTCATCCAGCGAGAGGATCGCGTTCATCGCGCCGCGCAGCTTGAATGCGCCGATCGGCTGGCGTGTCTCGAGCTTGAGATGGACGGGCTGGCCGGTGCGCTCAGACAGAGAACCGGAGTAAACGAGCGACGTGCGCGTCACCCGGCCGAAGATGCGGGCGGCAGCCCGCTTGATGTCCGCCAGTGTGACTGGCAGCACCTTTTCTTCGGTCGATCTGGACAGGAATTCGCTCTTCATGATTGTCATGTTGAGAGCGAAGTAAAATCATGTCAATTATTTTATTGTAATGATTCAATGATTGTCTTGGGCGGACTCTATCCGATGGCACCGATGTCATAGACCGGTGGCAATTGCTCGAAGGCCTGCCGTACGATCGTCAGTGCCCTGGCCAGGCTTGCATGGTTCATGCGTCCGCCCAGACAGATGCGAATGCCGCCGCCATGGCCGGGTCCGGCAATGAAGGGTTCGGACGGCGTGACCGCGACATTCTGGTTGGTCAGTGAACGGACCAGCCCGTCCTCGGTCCAGTACGGCGGAACTTTGAGCCAGGCGCAGAGCGAGAGCGGATGACTGGAGGCGATATGGTCTCCGAGGATTTCACTGGCGATAGCTTGGCGCGCTCGCGCTTCGTCACGCTGGATTTCGACCAACCGCTGAGCCGTGCCGTTCTCGACCCAACGCGTGGCGATTTCGCCGGTTAGATAGGTCCCGCTCCAGCTCGAGACACGCAGGATCGAGGCGGCGCGAATGGAATAGGCGGGTGGAACAACGAGATAGCCAACGCGCAACCCCGTCAGCACCGCTTTGGTGAAGCTCGTGACGAAGAAGCCGAGGTCGGGCAGCATCTCAGTGATCGACGGCAGGTCTTCCTCGATCAATGGGCGATAGACCTCATCTTCGATGACGAAGAGGCCATATCGCGCCGCAATCACGGCTATCTCGCTCCTGCGGGCCGCGCCCGTGACATGACCCGTCGGATTATTGAGGGTCGGGATCAGCACCAGGGCTCGGACACCGCCTGCAGCACAAACGGCCTCCAACGCATCGGGTAAAATGCCCTCATTGTCTGTCGGCAAACCCTTCAGGCTGAAGCCAAGGACGTTCGAAAGCCCGATGATGCCGTGATCGGTGAGATTCTCACACAAGACGATATCGCCGGAGCGGACAATGCAGCTTAAGGCGAGAAAAATGGCATGGGCAGCACCATTGGTGACGAGGATGCGCTCTACCCCGGCAGTGACCCCGAGCATGCGCAACCAGGCGCGCGCCGTTTCCCGGTGGTGATCAAGGCCTGCGACGGGGCGGCACGGGCGCATGAAGCTCGCATTGTCGCCATCGGCGAGCTCACGAAGAATCTCGCGCGATGCGGTCTCATGTGCATCGAGATAGACGCCGCGGATAATGGAAAGATCGAGCACCTCGTTGGCGCTATGATCAAGCATCATGCGCCCGGCCCGGTCCGTAACCCGTGTCTTCACGAAAGTGCCGCGACCGATCTCACCGCTCAGATAGCCGAGCCGTTCAGCCTCCTTGTAGGAGAGGCTGACGGTCTGGACGGAAAGGCCAAGTTCACGCGCAAGATCGCGATGCGTCGGCATGCGATCCATTGGCTTGAGCACACCGGCATCGATATCGGCGATGATGCGCTCGGTGAGTACTGCATGCTTCGTCTCGCCTTTTTGCTTGGCGAGGCTTGGTCGCCAGACCACCGGCTTCGTCGCCGTAGTCGGAGAAGTGTTTAGCGGATTGGCTTGACGGCGCATGAAATTGTCTCGTTTTGAGGACGATCATTTCATGACATTATGCACGCTTCTTCTGAAAAGATGAAGCGCTTTGCATGTCGAGCCGTGATTGCTTCAGAAATAATCACGATCATCTCGACTTTGCTCGCAGATCGGCAGTTGCGGGCGAGAGTTTCTCGCCCGCCGGCCATGCTTCCATCAGATCTTCTCGCCAGCCTTGATCAATTCGTCCATCACGGAGCGGACGGCGGATTCAGCAATAGTGATGATTTCGTCGACTTCGTCCTTCGTCGTGACGAGCGGCGGGGCAAAACCCAGGATATCGCCATGCGGCATGGCACGGGCAATCAGCCCCCGACTGCGCGCCGCCTTCGAGATCCGTGCACCGACAGTCATGCCGGGCGCAAAGCGCGTCTTTCTTTCCCGATCGGCCACGAATTCGATTGCGCCCATCAGGCCGACGCCTCGCACTTCACCCACGATCGGGAGCTGAGCAAACTTGGTCTTCAGCTGCTCCTGGAAATAGCTACCGACGGTGCGGGCATTCCCCGGCAGATCCTCCTTCTCGACGATGTCGAGAACGGCGTTCGCCGCTGCGGCGCCGATCGGGTGACCGGAATAAGTGTAGCCATGCGAGAAAGAGCCGACGCGATCAGCCCCTTCTTCCATCACCTTGTAGACCTTTTCGCCGACGATTGCGCCCGACAGCGGAAAATAGGCGGAGGTGAGACCCTTGGCGACGGTGATCAGGTCGGGTTCGATGCCGTAATGCTGCGATCCGAACATCGAGCCGGTACGTCCGAAACCGGTAATGACTTCGTCGGCAATGAGCAGGATGTCGTATTTCTTGAGGATCTTCTGTATCTCCTCCCAATAGCCCTGTGGCGGCGGCGTGATGCCGCCGGTGCCGAGCACGGGTTCGGCGATGAAGGCACCGATCGTGTCCGGGTCTTCACGCAGGATCAGGGCTTCGAGCTCGTCAGCACGGCGTTTGGAAAATTCACGTTCCGTTTCGCCGGCTTCGGCGCCCCAGTAGAAATGCGGTGCACCCGTGTGGACAATGCCCGCACGCGGCAGATCCATATGGTCATGGTAGAAACTCATGCCGGTCATGGAGCCGGAGACGACGCTGCAACCATGATAGCCGCGTTCGCGGGAGATAATCTTCTTCTTGTTCGGCTTACCGCGCAGGTTGCTGTAATACCAGACGAGCTTGGCTTGCGTTTCGTTGGCGTCGGAGCCCGACATGCCGTAGAAGATCTTGCTCATCTTGCCGGGCGCCATTTTCACCAGCCGATCGGAAAGGATCGCGAGCTCATCCGTCGTGTGGGCGGCATAGGTGTGGTAGTAGGCGAGGCGATAGGCTTGGCGTGAAATGGCCTCGGCGACCTCGGTACGGCCATAGCCGATATTGACGCAGTAGAGGCCGGCGAAACCGTCGATCAGCTGCTTGCCGTGCGCATCCTGAATGCGGATGCCCTTGCCGGTTTCGACGATCGTCGGATCGCCCATCTTGCCGCTGGCGAAATCCTTGAGCTGCGTGAAGGGATGCAGGACCGAATTACGGTCCATCTCGGCGATCTGATTGGGATTGACGGTCATGGCGCGGATCCTTTCATGCAGCGAGGTTGCCGAAGCAGACATATTTTGCTTCGAGATATTCCAGGAGGCCGTGGCGCGAACCTTCGCGACCAAGGCCGGATTGTTTCCAGCCGCCGAATGGTATCGGGGCGCCGGTGAATTTCGGTGTGTTGACGGCGATCATGCCGTATTCGAGCCGGTCGGTGAGACGCATCGCGCGACTGAGATCGTTGGTGTAGACGTAGGCAGCCAGCCCCATTTCCGTGGCATTGGCGCGTGCGAGCACTTCCTGCTCGTCATCGAAGGGCAGTATCGCCGCGACCGGGCCGAAGGTCTCATCGCGGGCAATCAGCATGTCGTCAGTGACATCGGCGAGCACGGTCGGTGTCACGAAATTGCCGCCAAGCGGGCTGTCCTGTCCGCCGCAGACGAGACGCGCACCGGCTGAAAGCGCCTGCGCAATCTGCTGGCGGCATTTTTCAGCAACCGAAGCGCGCGTCATCGGCCCGATATCGGTGCCGGCTGCAAGGCCATGACCGACGTTGAGCTCCATGGTCGCCCTGGCGAAGGCTTCGACGAAACGATCATAGTGCCCACGCTGGACGTAAATCCTGTTGGCGGCGAGGCAATCCTGTCCCGACGTCGCGAATTTTGCGCCCACACAGCCCCTTACAGCCTTGGAAAGCTCGGCATCGTCGAACAGGATGAAAGGTGCGTGGCCGCCAAGCTCGAGCGAGGCCTTCTTCACAGTCGCCGCCGATTGCGTCAGCAGGATCCGCCCGACTTCCGTCGAGCCGGTGAAGGAAAAGGCACGCACATCCGTGTGTTCGAGCAGGCGGCGCGCAAGCGGGGCCGCCTCCCCGGTGAGAACCTGGAATACGCCGGCGGGCATCCCAGCCTCTTGAGCAAGCTTTGCCAGAGCAAGAGCAGACAAAGGTGTTTCCGGGGCGGGCTTGACGATCATGGTGCAGCCGGCTGCGAGCGCGGCACCCGCCTTGCGGGTAATCATCGCAGAGGGAAAATTCCATGGCGTGATCGCAACCGTCACACCGAGCGGCTGCATCTGCACGGAAAGGCGGCTGCCCGGCAGGTGGCTCGGCATCGTTTCGCCATAGGCACGCTCGCCTTCAGCTGCGAACCAGTCGAGAAAGTTTGCGGCATAGGAAATCTCCCCAAGCGATTCAGCCAGCGGCTTTCCCTGTTCAGCGGTCATGATGACAGCAAGGTCCTGCGCGTTGTCACGCATCAATTTGCTCCAGGAACGCAGGATCTGGCCCCGTTCGACTGGAAGCCTGTCACGCCAATCGAGAAAGGCATTTTTCGCGGCATCGACGGCGGCATCGGCATCTTCGAGCGAGCAGGCCGCGACATCGGCGAGGTGCTCACCGGTTGCCGGATCGATGACGCTGAGCGTCTCTCGCCGGTGTGCCCAGTTGCCGTCGAGAAACGCGCGGCGCTCGATCAGATCGGGTCGTTGCAGGTTTTTCAGCGCAGTGCTGGCGATACCCTTCATGCGGAGCTCCAGGTGGGTTTACAAGGAGACTAGCCGTGCATCATGATCGATAGGCTGCATTGAATTGACGTTCTGTGCAGGAGTTGGGCTTAATTTGCACACTTAACGCAGGATTTCTGCATGACTACTCTCGATAGGGCCGATCGCGCGCTGCTTGACGCCGTCCAGAAGAACAACCGTCTGACCTCGGAAGAATTGGCACAGATCGTCAATCTCTCGCCAACTGCCTGTCAGCGACGACTGAAGCGGCTGCGTGAGGAAGGAGTGATCGAGGCAGACGTGTCCATCGTCTCGCCCAAGGCTGCCGGGCGCGGCATCACCATGATTGTTCTTGTCTCTCTGGAGCGCGAACGGGCAGACATCGTCGATCGCTTCAAGGCGGCGATCCGCGCCACCAAGGAAGTGATGATCGGCTACTACGTGACGGGTGATGCCGATTTCATCCTGGTGATTACCGCGAAGGACATGGAGGACTACGAAGCCTTCACACGCAGGTTCTTCTATGAGAACCACGATATTAAGGGTTTCAAGACCATGGTGGTGATGGATCGGGTGAAAGCTGGCTTTTCATTTCCAATAGAAGATTGACTGTCGGCTGTCGCGCCTTCGAACGTATTTTAGAACAGCCTTATCGTTCCAGGTCTGCCGATTTGCGGCATCCTCCACCGGTGCCGAGAGGGCGCCATCCCCCGAAGGTGACGGCTCTCGACGTTGTAGGACGTGCCCTGATCGTCTCCACCAGATTTCCATTGCTTCAGTTCGTCGCGGTCGAACCCGAAATAGGCAAGCGTTTTGACCGGCGCGGAAAGTTCGCGCTGTCAGCGTTGCTTTCGCGGAATGCGCGCACCGGCGATGACACGATCCGCCATACCCGAGGCAGACTTGGAATTGCGCCTGGACTGAACGCAGCTCGGGCGAGGGTGGTATGCGATTGGAATTATACTCCACCCATGAGAGTAATAGCCATAAATGGCTACATAGACAGGAAATTAAATTGCGAATACAAATTAAGCAATTACTGGGTACAGGGTGCATAACATGAGTCCAATCTCAGTAGCGTTGGTCGACGACCATCCGCTAATGCTGGCAGGATTGACGGAGATCCTTAGGAAGCAGCCGGCATTTGCTGTCGCAGCGACCGGGTCGAGCGCTGAGGAGGCATTGGAGATTGGCCTGCGCCTGGCGCCCGACGTTTTCATCGTCGATCTGATAATGCCGGGAAACATGTTCGACACGATCTCGAAACTTGTCGAAAAAATACGAACAAAGATCCTGGTCTTCACAGCCATGACGGGCAGCGATTACGCTGTGCGAGCACTCAATGCCGGCGCTAGCGGCTATGTGCTCAAAGGCAGCAGCGCCAAGGAGCTCATCCAGGCCATCGCAACCGTCCACCGAGGCGATATGTTCATCACTCCCGCCTTTGCCTGCAAGGTCATAGAAGAGCTCAAGATAGCCTCGCTGCGAAAAGTGACGGGTACGGAAGTGAAGCTCAGCATCCGCGAGGGCCAGATCATCCGCATGTTGTTGCGGGGATTCACGAACCGTCAGATCGCAGCCGACCTGCAGATCGGCGAGAAGACCGTGAAAAACTATATGACGATACTCATGCAGAAGCTGAACGCGCGAAATCGGCTGGAAGTCCTACTCGCCGCTCAAAAGCTTGAGAGTGGAACAGACACCATTCAGCGCCACTAGATACTGTTGCCTTCCATCGGCACGACGACCTCAAGCTCGGTTCCCGAGCGCGGGCCGTGGCGAATCTGAACACGGCCGCCGAAGGCCTCAACGCGATTGCGGATGCCCTGCAGGCCGAGCGGTCTGTGGTTCCCTCTCGGGTTGCTCTTTCCAAAGCCCGGGCCGCTGTCTGCAATGACGACAGTGATGGCCGACAGGTCTGCCGAAGCAAAGACCCGCTGGTCACGCCCGCCGCCATGCCGAAATGCGTTGCTGAGCCCCTCCTGGACAACCCGATAAAGACAGATCTTCAATGGATGCGCGACACGCTCGGGCAACTCGTCGCACTCCGATGTAACTTTCGAACCGGTTGCATATTCGTGCCCGTCGATCGCCATGCGCAGGGCCGCCTTTAGCGGCAAATGTTCTATCTCCGGCAGGACCAGCCCTGTCGACAGTTCACGCAACTCTGTAAGCACCTGGCTTGCGATACGTGAGGGAGCAAGATCGGCCTCTTGCACCCCGGATGCGCTCTCGACGGTCGGGGGCGTCGATGAAACCGGTGCCTCTGTATTTTCCCCAAGCTTGAGGATCAGCAGGCTGAGCAGCTGAACGGGACCATCGTGAAGATCCGCACCAATGCGGTTGAGAAGCTGCTCGTTGGACTTAGAGGCATCCATGCGCGCCCGATCGGCGGCCTTGCGGAGCTCGGTATTCTGCTTGGCCAGCGTCTGAGCCTCGGTCAGTTGTGATTTCAGCGTCATCCTTTGATTGGCAATGATATTGCTCGCCCGTCGAACGATGAGGAACAGCAACGCCATGATGGCCAGTGTTGTTGCGCCGACGATTGCCCAGGTCTGGCGTTGGACCCGGGCTCGCTGGACGACGAATTCGGCGGCGTCCTCGTAGAGTTCTCCTACGGCAATGATGTCGCGCGTGCCGGAACGATAGATCGGCGCGTAGATTTCGATTAACGGTCGGCCGGTGGTCGCCTCTCCTTCCTCACCGTCGTTATGGCCGTCTTCAAGCTGGGCGACGACCTGGCCCGAAAAAGCCAGGTCGATATCCGACGACGGGAAGGTTTTCCCGATGAGAGACTTGTCGGTGCTGTAGATCACTGCCCCATCACTGCGCCAGATCCTGAAGCCTTCGACACGGCGCGCGAGATCGGTGCCGATCAAGAGATCGTCGAGTTCCTTGCGGCGGGCTTCGGCCACCTGGGGGTCGCTCGACGTGCCCTCGATGTGACGAGCAAGAAAGCCCTCCATGTAAAGGGCGCCGGATTCGGCCCGACTTCTCAGCTGATTTGCCGCAATCTGGCCGTTCAGCCACTCTCCCAGGATTGCCATCGAACTGCAGATGACGAGTCCCGCCACAATCAAAAATTGCTTCGTCAAATCAAGGCTGTGCCAAGTTGCCAGGATCTTGGAACTCAAGCCGCCGCAGATCTTCTTGAACGGGACGAAAGTCACTTTTTCTTCCGGGCCTAACGTCCCGGCCTCCTGAAGACCAAAGTCCGTAAATGTCTGCGGACCTTTGGAACTATCTCTTCGCCTTGCCAAAAGACAATATTTGATCGTCGCAGACAATCCTGAAGATTTTCTATCGGCTTTCGCAAATTCATCTCCGAAACGCCGGTAGAAGATCTGCAGCAGAGCTGCCTCTGTCTGCCATCGCAGGCCGGAAAGAAGCATTGCCGGAACGAACCGTTTCCTGAGCAATCCAAAGGGGGGAGTAAAATGGTCACCTATATTCGATCGGATCTCGATTTCATCTTGAAGCAGATCAAAATTGCGGAAGCCGATGCCGCTTTCCGGCAAGGCACGTCGACCGGCGATCCGAACAACGTGGCAAAGCCGCTTTTCGGAGTCGGCGGCTCGATCCCGACCTATAATCTCGCCTGGGGCCTGCGCACTGTCGACGGCACATACAACAATCCGCTGCATCCGGAATGGGGTGCGGCCGACAACGAGTTTCCCGAAAACCTCGGCACGCAGTTCAAGACGGTCATGGTGCCTGGCGGACCGGGAGGCGCCCTGGTTCCCGTGACCTACCAGCCTGGTGTCGACAATGACGGACCCGGCACGGCGGGGCCCAGCGACGTCTTCGACCCGACGGTCCGCACGATCTCCAACCTGATCGTCGATCAGACGCTCGGCAATCCTTCGGCGATCCTGACGGCCCTGCAGCGTGCCGGTATTGTCCCGGCAGCGCAGCAGATGACGGTGACCGCCCAGATCACGGCGGCCTACGAGCCGCTGCGTCCGTTGTTCAACGACGTGGGCACGGCCGAGCGGCTAAACGCCGAGGCACAGGCTGCCGCGTCCGCAAGCCCCGGTAATCAGGCCCTGCAGGACGCCGCCGCCGCGACTGCGGCCAATCTGGCGACCGCGCAAGCGGCGCTTGATGCGCAAGATGACGCTTTAATGGCTCTGCTCGAGGCAAACGGCGTCGAACTCGAAGGCGTCAATGTTGTCATCACCAATGCCGCGCCTGACGAGGGCCTGTCGGCGCCGTTCAATTCCTGGTTCACCCTCTTCGGCCAATTCTTCGATCACGGTCTCGACCTCGTCGCCAAGGGCGGCAATGGCACGGTCTTTATCCCGTTGATGCCCGACGATCCGCTCTATGTCGAAGGAAGCGACACCAATTTTATGGTGCTCACACGCGCCACCCTTGCCGGCCCCGGCGCCGACGGCATCATGAATGACGACCCGGCAACGGCCGTCAACGAAGCTGCCGACAATACCGATCGTCCGGTAAACACGACGACCTCATTCGTCGATCAGAACCAGACCTATACGTCCCATCCGTCTCATCAAGTCTTCCTCAGGGCCTATGTATTCAACGCTGCCGGCGACCCGGTCTCGACCGGCAAGCTCATCGAGGGCGGCAATGGCGGCATGGCGACATGGGCGGACCTGAAGGCGCAGGCCGCTTCCATGCTGGGCATCCAGCTTGCCGACGCCAATGTCGGCAACGTTCCGTTGCTCGCCACCGACCCCTATGGCGAATTCATCCGCGGACCGAATGGTTTCCCGCAGATGGTGACCACCACAGGCCTTGTCGAAGGAAATCCTCTGGCCAATGGAGGATTGGGCGTTGCCGTGCCGGCAAATGCGATCCTGACCGGCCACGCCTTCCTTGCCGATATCGCGCATAATGCGGTGCCGGGTGGACTGGCCGACGGCGACATCGAGATCGGACTTGATAACCCGGGCAACGAGCCTGGAGTCTACGACAACGAATTGCTCGATGCGCACTATGTCGCCGGCGATGGCCGAGCCAACGAGAATATCGGCCTGACTGCGGTGCACCACGTGTTCCACTCGGAGCACAACCGGCTGGTGGAACACACCAAGGATGTTGTGTTCACGGATGCCGTTGCCATGCTGGGTGGCGGCGCGTCACAGGCAGAGGCAGTGGCCTTTTTGAACGAATGGCTCATTAACGACGTTGCCGAGGTTCCAGCCTCGGCGGCTGGCCTCGTCTGGGACGGCGAGCGCCTCTTCCAGGCTGCTAAGTTCGGCACCGAGATGCAGTATCAGCATCTCGTATTCGAAGAATTCGCCCGCAAGATCCAGCCGAACATCAACGTCTTCCTGGTTCCCGACGGCTACGACGTCACCATCGATCCGTCGATCGTCGCCGAATTCGCGCATGTGGTCTATCGTTTCGGCCACTCAATGCTGACGGAATCGATCGACCGCTTCGATCCGAACTTCAACCCAGACCATATCGGCCTGATCGAAGGTTTCCTCAATCCCCTGCAGTTCGAGAACAACGGCGGCACGGAAACTGTCGATGCCGATATTTCGGCAGGCGCCATCGTTCGCGGCATGACGCGGCAGGCGGGCAACGAGATCGACGAGTTCGTCACCAGCGCCCTGCGCAACAACCTGCTCGGCCTGCCGCTCGACCTTGCCACCATCAACCTGGCCCGCGGCCGTGACACCGGTGTACCGTCGCTGAATGCGGCCCGTACGCAGTTCTACAACGCCACCAATCAGGATGTCTTGCTCAAGCCCTATGAGAGCTGGGTCGATTTCGCCGGCCATCTGAAGCACGAGGCCTCGATCATCAACTTCGTCGCGGCTTATGGCACGCATACGCTGATCACCGACGAGACGACACTTGAGGGTAAACGCAATGCGGCACTTACCCTAATCACCGGCGTGTCGGTCGGTGGAATGGAGGTTCCGCTCGATCGGCTCGACTTCCTCAACGCAACCGGGGCCTATGCCGGCGGTTCGCTTGGCGGCCTCAACGATGTCGATCTCTGGATCGGCGGCTTGGCCGAAGCGATCATGCCCTTCGGCGGCATGCTTGGCTCGACCTTCAATTTCGTCTTCGAAATGCAGATGGAAAAGCTGCAGAACGGCGACCGTTTCTACTATCTGCAGCGCCTCGATGGCTTGCATCTCTTCGGCGAGATGGAGAACAACTCCTTCGCCGCGATGATCATGCGCAATACCGATGCGACCCACCTGCCATCGGATGTCTTCTCGACCCCCGGTCTCATTCTCGAGGTCAACCAGACCAGGCAGTTCAACGATCTCGACGGCGACGGTACTCTGGAGAGCACCGATCCGGTTGGCGACGGCATCCTGACGCAGCTTGTCATCCGCAACAATCCGGCAACACCGGGCGCAGACACCAACTACCTGCGCTACACCGGCGGCGACCATGTGGTCATGGGTGGCACTGAAGCCAATGACACCATAATCGCAGGTATCGGTGACGACACGCTGTTCGGCGATGGCGGCAACGACCGGCTCGAAGGTGGCTTCGGCAACGACATCATCAACGGTGGCGACGGCGACGACATCATCGTCGACAGCGGCGGCGACGACAATATCAAGGCCGGCAAGGGCAACGACGTGGTTCACGCCGGCCCCGGTCTCGACCTCGTCATGGGCAATGACGGCCAGGACTTCATCTTCCTGGGCACGGACATGGGCTCGGAAGTCTTTGCCGGCACCGGCAATGACTTCATCTACGGCAACAAGAATGCCGAACGCATCCTCGGCAATGAGGGCAACGACTGGATCGAAACCGGCACATTCGACGGTGCACCCGGGGATAACTTCGACGAAATCTTCTCGCATGACGAGATCGATGGCCACGATGTGTTCCTCGGCGATGGCGGCTTTGACGAGTTCATCGGCGAGGGCGGCGACGATATCTTCGTCGGCAGCGCCGGTCGCGGCAAGATGGTGGGCATGTCCGGTTTTGACTGGGCGACCTACAAGGACAACCCGAACTTCGTGAACGCCGACCTGTCGATCCCGATCGTCTTCGACGAAGCACCAACACTGCCCCAGAATGCTGCGCTCGACGAATACGAGTCGGTCGAAGGTCTGTCGGGAACGAAATTCGGCGATGTCCTGACTGGCACGAACACGCTCGCGGCAGAGCGGCTCCCCGCTACTCAGGGCGGCACCGAGGGCTATCAGGGCAGTGCGCTGACGGCCGAGGGCATCGCTCTCATCCAGGGCCTCCAGGAAATCCTTGGCGCGGGAGTGACGGAATTCAGCGCCGGCGACATCATCCTTGGTGGCGACGGCAGTGACATCATGAAAGGCCTTGCCGGAGACGACATTATCGACGGCGACAAATGGCTCGACGTCCAGATCGGTGTCTTTGCACCAGGCGACACGCAACATACCGGTCAGCCGATCGCGCTGCACAACAGCATGACGACGCTGGCTGCCGCGATGTTCAACGGTTCGATAAACCCTGGCCAACTGGCGATCGTGCGGACCATCCGGACCGATACGACGGCTGGTGATGTCGATACGGCAGTGTTCCAGGGTGCGAGGGGCGACTATACGTTCGGCGCGACTGCCGATGGGCAGGTCACCGTCACAGACGTTACCGAGCTCAACCTCGATGGCTCCGACCGGCTGCGAAATGTAGAGCGCCTGCAATTTACCGATGGCAGCGTCGGCATAATCGTCGGTACCGAAGGCAACAACGTTCTCAATGGCACAACCGGCGACGACCTGATGCTAGGCCTCGGCGGCAACGACGTCCTCAACGGCGGCGACGGCAACGACATCCTCGTTGGTGGGCCGAGCACGGCGGGCACCTCAGGCACTTATGCCGATAATTTCGACAACACCGTGCTGAATGGATCGACGGGGACGGCAGTATGGGCCACGTCTTGGGTTGAAACAGGAGACAACGGCAATACGAACAGCGCAGTCGCAGGCCAGATCCGCATTGACGACGGTACCAACGAGTTGCGCCTGCGCGATGATGACAACGATCCGGGCAACGGCACGGCGACGATCACGCGATCCGTCAATCTGTCGGGCGCATCGAGCGCCACCATCAGCTACACCTACAATGAGAGCGGCTTCGACGCGGGAGAAACGGTCACGGTTCTGTTTGCCGCCGATGGCGTCAACTTCAATCAGACGATCCAGACCATAACCGGCGCATCCAACACAGGATCGATAATCAACTTGCCATTGAACGGACCGTTCGGTGCCAATTCGGCAATCAGGTTCGTAGTGGCCGGCACGAACAACAGCGGCGACTTTGTCGGGATCAATAACCTGTCGATCGCCTTCTCCAGCGCCACCGAGACACTGAACGGCGGCGCTGGCAACGACACCTATGTCATCAATCTCGGCGACGGCATCGACGTCATCAACGAAACAGCCGGTACCGACCGCATCACTGTCGGAGGCACCGTGCCGCCGGCACTACCGGCCGCTCTTACCGGGCTCAACATGTTCGAAGTGACCGCCGGCGGCGGCAACGACGACCTGGTCATCCAGTTCAACGGCCAGCAGGCAACCGTCACCGATCACTTCGACACCGCCGGCGAAGCGGTGGAGTTCATCAACTTCAACGGCAGTACCTTCGAAGGCTATGTTCTGACCGGCGACTATGCGCTTAGCACGGATGACAACGGCGAGCGGACGGCGGCTGTCGGCATCAACACGGCACTCGCAGGCACGACGGCTAACGATACCCTGACCGGCAATACAGGCTTCGACCTGCTGTTCGGCCATGAGGGCAACGATACGCTCAATGGCGGGCTTGGTGAGGATCTGCTCGTCGGCGGCGCCGGTAACGACACGCTCGACGGCGGCGACGATATCGACACGCTGGTCGGCGGCGCCGGCAACGACACCTATATCGACGATACCGGCGAGGATCTGATCGTCGAGGCCGCGGCTGGCGGTACCGACACGGTCGAGACGACAGCGGCACTCTACACACTGGCCACTTTCGCCAATGTCGAGAACCTGACCTATACGGGTGTCGACGCCGACCAGTTCGTCGGCACCGGCAACGATGGCAATAACGTCATCACCGGTGGCGATCTCGCCGACACGCTGACGGGGCTTGGCGGCAATGACACGCTGAACGGCGGCCTTGGTGCCGACGCCATGCTGGGCGGTGTCGGGGACGACATCTATTCTGTCGACGATGCCGGCGACGTGGTGACGGAACTGGCGGCAGGCGGCACGGACCGGGTCGACTCCAACGTCGACTACACGCTCGGGGCTGAGGTGGAGAACCTCAATCTCATCGGCGCAGCGGTCACCGGACGCGGCAACACGCTCGCCAACACGATCAACGGCAATGGCGCCGCCAACCAGCTCTTCGGCGGCGGCAACAACGATACGCTCAATGGTGCCGCCGGAGCTGACCTGCTCGACGGCGGCGATGGCAACGACACGCTGAATGGCGGTGACGACAACGACACCATCATCGGCGGTGCCGGCAACGACACGATCGATGTAGGCGGCGGCGTCAACACCATCATCTACAATTCGACCGGCTTCGGAGCCGATATCATCAACAGCTTCGATGCCACCGGCGGCACGCCGGCGAACCAGGATCGCATCGACCTCAGCGGGCTGGGGATAACGGCGGCGAACTTCGCCAATCGGGTGTTCGAATCCGCCAGTGGCGGCAACACGATCATTACCATCCGCGAGAACGGGCCGGCCTCGACCATCCAGGGCACGATCCAGATCAACGGGGTCAACAATGCCGGTATCGACATCTCCGACTTCACGCTCGCAACTGCCGGAAACGTGATCAACGGCGCCGCAGCCGGCCAGACGCATAATGGCACCGCTGGTGCGGACACGATCAATGCGCTTGGCGGCAACGACACCGTCAATGCCGGAGCCGGCAACGACATCGTCAACGGCGGCACAGGCAACGATACCCTGAACGGCGATGCCGGTGACGATACGTTCAACTGGAACGCCAACAACGCGACAGCGACGTCGCTGGCCAATTCCGACGGGCGCGACATCGTCAATGGCGGCACGGAAGGGCAGGCCGGGGACACTTTCGTGATCACAGGCAACAGCGCGGTTGCAGAAACTTACCGCATCTATACCCGTGCTGCATGGGACGCATTGGCCGGCAACAATGGCGCAAGCCTGAATGCCGCTACAGAGATCGTCATCACGCGGGGCGCCAATACCGATTTTGCCACCTCTGTTATCGCCGAGTTGCGTGAGATCGAAGAGATCCGGATCAACGGTGTCGATCCGTCCGGACCCGGCTCTGCCGGAGGCGATACGTTCCAGGTGATCGGCGACTTCTCGGGAACAAGCCTGCGGCTGAACACGATCACAATTGATGGCGGCGCCGGTGATGACACGATCGACATCTCGGCACTCACCTCTGCGCACCGCATCGTGTTCCGCTCGAACGGTGGCAATGACACGATCGTCGGCACCTTGCGACCGCAGGACGTCATCGACCTGCCCGCGGGCACGAGCGCCGATGATTACGAAATCACGACGGATGAAAACGGCGTGACCACAATGACAAGCAGCCAGCACAGCATTCGCTTCACCAGCGAAGGCGGCCTGCCGCAATTCAACGGCGAGGTCGATGCAGAAGAAGAGGTGCCGACGCCGGAAACGCCGACACCACCCGTTCCCGAAGCAGCAACGGGAACCACGATCGTCGGCACTGTCGCCGCCGATGTGCTTGTCGGCACGGCAAGTGGGGAAATGATCGTAGCATTCGCCGGCAATGATGTGGCGACCGGCGGCGCCGGCAGCGACATCATGCGGGGCGATGACGGTGACGACCTCCTCAGTGGGGAGGCAGGCAACGACATGGTCTTCGGCGGCGCCGGAAATGACGACCTTATGGGCGGCGGTGGAAACGACATGCTCTATGGTGATGCGGGATCCGACCGCATCTTCAGCGACGAGGGCGCCGACATGGTCTCCGGCGGCGCCGGCAACGACACGGCCCATGGCGGCGACGGCGACGATACGTTCATCGCCGAGGCAAGCGACGGCGACGACATTTATTATGGCGATGCCGGCAGCGACACACTGGACATGGCAGCGATAACCGCCAACCTGACGGTCGATCTCGGAAGCGGCTTCAAGGGCAGAGGAAGTGCATCGAGCAGCCAATCCGGCAACGACACGCTCTGGAGTGTAGAGAACGTCGTCACGGGCTCAGGCAACGACACGATCACGGCCAATGCTTCCGCCAACATCATGGATGGCGGGGCCGGAAACGACAGGTTCGTGTTCCAGTCCGAAAAGGATGCGGATGGCGATACAATCATCGGCTTCCAGCCTGGAGACAAGATCGACCTCAGCGCCACGGACGCCAACAACGGTGTCTCCGGAAATCAGACGTTCACATTGGTCGCCGGATCCACGCTCAGCGGCGCTGCGCAACTCATCGTCACCCACGAGACCCGTGACGATGGCGATTACACCGTCGTCCAGGCAAGCGTTGACGGCGATAGCAGTGCCGAGCTTCGCCTCAGCGTAAAGGGGAACCACAACCTCACCACTTCGGACTTCAATCTGTAATGCGCCAAACGCGGCGCGCCGGTCAGACCGGCGCGCCGCTTAGCTCAATATAAGCAGGAAGTGGTGAACGATATGCGTCCTAAAACTCCGCTCACCGGCAGCAAGCGCAAACAGATCGGGAAACTGACCCATGGATTAAGGGGCATATTGGTGTTCCTGGTCATCACGTCGGGGGTTATCAACGTTCTGGCGCTGACCGGTTCCTTCTACATGCTGCAAATCTATGACCGTGCGCTGACCAGCGGCAGTGTCCCAACCCTCCTTGGGCTTTCGGCACTGGCAATCGGCCTCTATCTGTTCCAGGGATTCTTCGACATCATCCGATCGCAAATTCTGGTGCGCATGGGTGCGCGGCTCGACAGTCGGATCGCTCCCATGGCGCATCAGGTCGCGATCGACATGCCGCGGTTCGGCTTTTCGACAGCTGAATCGCTGGAGCGTGGACGCGATGTCGATACGGTTCGTGCCTTCCTCGGCAGTCAAGGCCCGGTTGCCCTATTCGACCTGCCATGGGTGCCGCTCTATCTGATCTTCGTCTACATGCTCCATCCCTATCTCGGAGCACTCACATTCGCCGGCGCGTTCATCCTCTCGATACTGACGATCGTGGCAGAACTCATGACGCGCCGTTTGGCGAGCGCCACGCATAAATCGGGGATAGAGCGCAACGCCATTGCCGATTCCAATGCTCGCAACGCCGATATCCTCAAGGCGATGGGCTTTGCAGGGCGCGCGGTCGATCGCTTCAACCGCGCCAATCAGGACCATCTCGAGCTGCAGACCCGCACCAACGATATCAGCGGTACCTTCGGAGCGATTTCGCGTGTGCTCCGCATGATCCTGCAGTCTGCCGTGCTTGGCCTCGGCGCCTGGTTGACGATCAAGGGAGAGCTGTCGGCGGGTGCAATCATCGCCGCTTCGGTTGCCTCCGCACGCGCGCTTGCGCCCGTGGATCTCGCAATTGGCAACTGGAAGGGTTTTGTCGCCGCCCGTACGGCCTTCAACCGGCTGAAGGAGACGGTCATCGCGCTTTCGGGCACAGTTGCGCCGATGGCGCTGCCAGCGCCTGCCCACTCGCTGAAGGTCGAGAAGATAACAGTCGCTGCGCCTGGCTCGGGAAGGGTCCTTCTCAGTGAAGTCAGCTTCGAGATCGCCGCAGGCCAGGCGCTCGGCATCATCGGTCCAAGCGGTGGCGGCAAGACGACGCTCGCACGCGCCTTGACCGGTGTCTGGCCGACCCTTCGCGGCAGCGTCAGGCTCGACGATGCGGAACTCACGCAATGGTCGGATGCGGATCTCGGCCAGCACGTCGGATACCTGCCGCAGGATGTGGCGCTTCTGGACGCGACGATCGAGGAAAACATCTCGCGCCTGGAGCCGCAGGTCGATCCGCGCGCGATCGTCGAAGCCGCTCAAACCACGGGTATTCATGAGATGGTCGTGCGCATGCCCGATGGCTACCGCACAGCCCTCGGGCCGCAGGGCATCTCGCTTTCTGCCGGGCAGCGCCAGCGCATCGGTCTTGCAAGGGCGCTCTACCGCAATCCCTTCATCGTCATCATGGATGAGCCCAATTCGAACCTTGATGGCGAGGGCGAGATGGCACTCACCCAGACGATCAGGGCAGTGCGCGCCCGCGGTGGCATCGCAATCGTCATCGCTCACCGGCCGAGCGCACTCGCCGCCGTTGATATGGTTGCCGTCATCCAGAATGGAAAGATGATAGCGTTCGGACCCAAGGACGACATCCTCAAGCCATCGGTTGCGGACACTGGCAGCAAACCTGCGGCCGCAGCTCAGGTCGGCTCGCGTATGACAGCGAGGATGTCAGAATGATCGAGGTCAAGGCAACCAAACCCGTCAAGGAAGATCACGACGCGCACGATCGCTATGTTCTCAAGAATGAGGACAAAAACAGTAAAGTGCCGATGTTCCTGACGCTCTTTCTCACAGGATTCGCGCTCTATCTGAAGAGCGCACTGTCAGCGCAGCACGAAGGCCTGCCGGCAGGAGAGGCGGCTCAGCGCCCGTCCACGGATGCCGACGAGGGCCTGCCTGCGACCGATCCCGCCACCACTGGCTCCTTGGCAGGAACAGCGATCGAGGAGGAAGCGGCACCGCCTCCAAGAAAGGCGGGAGGAGTGCATCTGTCCAACCACAAGAACGCCGTGAGCTACCTGCAATCGGACTCGCCGCCGATCGAATTCGGCAGGCTGAACCTGCCGAGCCTTGCTCTCCTGAAAACGTCAGGCGGGATCTCCGTTTCCTTCCACGCATCCAACGATAATGCCTGGACCGTCGCCAAGCCAGCATCAATCGTTCCGGTGCGCATGTCCAAGGATCAGGCCTGGACAGGCGCCGCCGGAGCCGCTTCAGCGACACCGCAGGCGAAAGAGGACAAGCCGGTTCAGCAGGAGAAGGCACACAACCGTGCGCCACGGGTCGGCAACCCGGTGACACTCGCCGATGTTTCCGGCTGCACGATTGCCTTGATCGGCTTGGCCGATTTTTTGCGCGGCACATCGGACCCCGATGGGGACGCACTGTCGGTCAAGGACATCAAAGTCTCATCCGGCAAGCTGGTGCAGGCAGACGGTGGATGGTCTTATCAGGCCGAAGGCCTTGGCCCGGTGACCATCCACTACCAGATTACCGACGGCACCGCCTCGGTGCAGCAGACTGCGCATTTCTCCGTCGTCGAGACCGCACCAATAACCGGTACTGACGGAGACGACCTGCTGGTCGGTACCAGTTGCGTCGATGATATCGACGGACTGGCCGGCGATGACAATATCGACGCCAGAGACGGAAGCGATACCGTGGATGCCGGCGATGGAAACGACAATATCGTTGGCGGCAGTGGAGACGATACGATCTTTGCGGGCAGGGGCAATGACATCGTTCTCGCCGGTCTCGGCGACGACCACATCTTCGGAGGCGCCGGCGATGACCGCCTATATGGCGAGGAGGGTCGCGACAGTATCTTCGGAGACGCCGGCGACGATCTGCTGAGCGGCGGTGCCGATGGCGACATCCTGCACGGCGGCGCCGGCAATGACGCTTTGAAAGGCGATGACGGCAACGACGTTCTCGAGGGGGGAGATGGAAACGACAGCCTCGCCGGCGGCACCGGCAACGATGTGCTGCGCGGCGGCAGCGGCGAGGACACGGTCAACGGCGAGGATGGCAACGACACGGTTGCCGGTGACGCCGACCGGGTGAACGATACTTACGACGGCGGAGCCGGGATCGACAGCCTCGATTATTCTGCGCTTGTGGAGGTGGCCGAGATCAATCTGGCAGATGGCATCGCTTCCGGAGCCGAGATCGGCACCGACTCGATTTCGAACTTCGAAATCGTACGCGCTGGCGCAAACGATGACATCGTTACTGGCAGTGCCGGGGCCGAAGAAATTCATGGCAACGGCGGCGATGACCATCTGAGCGGCAGAGGCGCTTCGGATGTCGTCAACGGCGGCGATGGCAATGACGTCGTCACAGGCGACCTCGATTGCGTGGCAGATAGCTACGATGGCGGAAGCGGAACGGACACGCTCGATTATTCAGCCGCACTCATGTCCGTCGTCGTTGATCTCGCTGCTGGTAGCGCATCCGGCCAGGAGATCGGCACCGATGGAATAAGCAACTTCGAGATCATCAGTACCGGCGAAGGTGACGACCTCCTGCGCGACGGCGACGATGCCGATTGTATCCTCGCCGGTAAGGGCGATGACACGGTCGCCGCGGCTGCCGATGCGGCGGATGACGACTTCCGGGGTGAGGACGGTTTCGACACGATCGACTATTCCCAGGCCGCCCACGGCGTGCTTATCGACCTGACAACAGGCAAGGCCACCGGTTTCGATGTTGGTCATGACAGCATCGACGGATTTGAAAAAATTATCGGTGGTTCGGGCGATGACGTCGTCCGGGCCGGACCGGTGGCTATTGTCGTCGAGGGCGGGGCGGGGAGCGACACGTTCGAGTTCAGCGTTCCTGCAAGCCAAAGTGCCGAGGTCGTCCATCAGATTCTGGACTTCATGGTCGGGGACCGTATCGACGTGTCCAAGTACAAGATCTTCGAGGAGGTCATGGACGGGCTGGAGGATCGCTTCGAGGATATTTACGGCGAGAAGGCCGACTCCGAGCCCCTGCCGATACGTGTACGTCATGAGGGAACGGATGACATGAGCCGCACCTTCATCGAAGTCGATATGGACAAGGATCAACATTACGAAATGACGATCAATCTGACGGGGCACCATCTCCTCGTGATCGTCGAGAATACCTGAGCGGGAGACAAGACGTGTCTGCAAAGCAACCGAAAACTCAATATGCTCCCTCACCCGAGGTGAACAACGCTTTCCCTGTCACATCACGAGTTCTTGCCGGTATAGCGCTCGGCCTCCTGCTCTTTGCAGGGGCAGGCGGCTGGGCAGCGACGACCCAGCTGCAAGGCGCGATCATCGCGTCAGGCGTCATCAAGGTCGATCGAAACCTGAAGTCGATCCAGCATCGCGACGGCGGGATCGTCAGTGAGATCGCAGTCAAGGAAGGAGACGTCGTGAGCAAGGGGCAGGTCATGCTGCGCCTCGACGATGCCCAGACGCGCGCCGAATTGTCGATCGTCAAGACGCAACTCGTCGAGCTCGCGGCACGCCAGGCGCGCCTGATCGCCGAACGGGACAATCAGGAGGAACTCGCTTTCGAGCCTGCGTTCAGCGCTGAGTTTCCCCTTATCTCATCCGGCGAGCTGCGATTGTTCGATGGAAATCGTCGCAACAGGCAAAATCAGAAACAGCAGCTCCAGTACGGAATATCCCAACTTGAGGAGGAACTGAAAGGCCTCGTCGCGCAGCATCAAGCAAAGGCCGATGAGCTCGATCTCGTGAGGGTCGAACATAGCAAGATCAAAGGCCTGGCGGACAAGAAACTCGTCGACACGTCCCGCAAATACGTGATCGACCGCGAACTCGCGAAGCTGACGGGAGAGAGCGGAGAGATCCAGGCCAATATTGCACGGTCGCGAGCGCGGATGAGTGAGATCCAGGTCCAGATCATTGCCATCGATGAAGCTGCGCGCACCGAGGCGCAACGAGAGCTGAGTGTCGTCGAACCGAAGCTGTCCGAATTGCGGGAACGACGGATCGCTGTCGAAGACCGGCTGTCACGGACAGATATTCGGGCGCCACTGACCGGGACAGTGAACGAGCTTTTCGTGCATACGATCGGCGGCGTCATTACACCGGCTGAAAAGCTGGTGACGCTGGTGCCGGCCGACGCTTCGCTGAAGATAGAGGCGAGGCTCTCCCCCACCGATATCGACCAGGTTTTCATCGGCCAGGACGCCAGGCTGCGGTTCTCCGCCTTCAACCAGCGTGCAACGCCCGAACTTGACGGCAGCATCGCTTACGTCTCCGCAGCCACCAGCACAGATCCAGCGACAGGCCAGATATTCTACCTTGCCGACGTAGCCGTGACCGCAACAGAGCTCGCCAGACTTGGAAACAAGAAGCTTCTTCCCGGCATGCCTGTTGAAGTCTTCGTCTCGACCAAAGAACGGACAGCGATGTCGTTTCTCGCCAAACCGCTCACTGATCAGTTCAGCCGGGCATTCCGCGAGGAATAGTTCCTTATTCGATCGCCTGCCGCAGGGAGTGACAAGACGAAATATCCCCTCGTTGTCTGACCCTGCAGAACTGGGCGGAGCCGGTTCGACTTGCAAGCCCGGACCTGAGGGTGCAAACTCGGTCCGGAGCGAAAAAGGGACGTCGCAGAAGCGTCCTGGAATCCGGCGTTACGGCGCCTGGTCCCCCGAACTCGATGAAGCCGGCGCATGTCGCGGCGGCCGCGAGAAAGGGTGACCAGAATGTCCTCGCAATCCAATTCCCGTTTCGTTGTCGTTCACGAAGACGACGTCGGCATCAGCCACGGCGCCAATACTGCTTTCCGCGAGCTCACCCGCCTGGGGCTGTGCACCGCCGGCTCGGTGATGGTGCCGTGCCCGTGGTTTGCCGAAATCGCTGCCATCGCCCGCGACAATCCGGAACTCGATCTCGGCGTGCACCTGACCCTCAACTCGGACATGAAGCCCTATCGCTGGCGTCCGCTGACCGGTGTTTCGAATAGGGGCCTGACCGATCCCGACGGTTATTTCTGGGCCGAGGTCCCCGACGTGCGCCGCAACGCCGATCCGGCGGCGGTGGAGCGCGAGCTGCGCGCCCAGATCGAGGCAGCGCTTGCTGCAGGCATCGATGTGACCCACCTCGATTGCCACATGGGTACCGCGATGATGCCCGAGTTCGTTACCGTCTACGAGCGGCTGGGTGCCGATTACCGCCTGCCGATCCTCCTGATGAAGGACTACATGACGTTCTCCGTTATGGACTATGTCGGTCCGGTGACGACTGCGGAATTCGACGCAGCATCGGGAAGGGCGCGCCAGCGCGGGAATCCGATTGTCGACCTGCAACTGGAAACGCCCTGGGCATGGCCGCAGGGCATCGAGGCGGCCTATCGCGACCTGTTCTCACGTGTGCCCGAAGGCGTGAGCTGGCTTGCGCTGCATTTCAATGCACCCGGCGAGATTGAGCACATGGCGAGCGATGCGGCGTTCCGGACGGGAGAATATGAGTTCTTTCGCAGTGGACGGGCCGCAGAGCTGATGGCCGAATTCGGCATAGTGCCGGTGGGTGTGCGGAATTGGCGGGACCGGATGTGCGGATAGGAGACGATCCATGCCCAAATCAAGGAGGTATGATCCATGGACATTTTCATGGTCGTTCTAGATTGTGCGAAGTGCGCTGCCGGATGCGCGCTGACACCGCGTGCAGCTACAGATGTGACTGTGCCGAGGATCGCCGTCCACTTCGAGGGAAAGAGCGCCACAGGTACATTTCCGCATGCTAGGTGGGCATGAGGGCCGATCCGCATTGCCATTGGCTGCCGGTCCTACGATCCGGAATCGGCATGGTCTATCACCTTCGAATTCATGGCCTCGGAACCGCGCGGGGCGGCTACCAGAATGCCTGAACGGCGACGACGGCGACGATAAATGCAACCACGACCACTGAAGCCATCCGTAAAACAGTGCGATTGGCTTGGGCAAGTACCTGTGGCTTCGGGTCTCGCTTGGGATTGAATTTGTGGCGACGTTTCTGTGGTGCTGCCGCCTGGGACGGTTTGTTTCCTGCTGCCATGGCTGTTTCGCTCGACGTAGTGGATTTCTGCAAAGCTAATTTAGCATGAAAGCTACTTGACGCGGCGGTGACGTCAAGCATTGCGGCGAACAGCGAGCGCCGCCTGCCGAGACGAAGAGGAACAAATGAGAGCTTGTGCGGTTCATGCCTCACACAACAAAGGAGGAATCTCATGGACCATAGCAATCATGTTCGGCTGACACCGGATGAACTCACCCCGACAAACCTCGAAGGCGCGACCGTCTACGGAGCTAATGACCAGAAGGTTGGAACGATAGATCACATCCACGGGACCAGCCTCGCCGTTATCGACGTGGGCGGGTTCCTCGGTATTGGAGCCAAGCCAGTTGCCGTCCCATTCAAGGATTTCGACTGGATGAGAGATGAGGACGGGGTCATTCACGCCGTGACTGGCTGGACCAAGGATCAGCTCAAAGACATGCCCGAGCATCGGGATTGAAGCGAGGCCCGGCCCAAGTGCCGGGCTTTCCGCTCCGCGGGTGTATTATTCCGCATTGTTCTTGTGATGGGTGAAGACATGGAAGCGCAAACGATCTTTTTTGATAAAAGCGACTGGGTGCCCAACAACCAGACGCTTCCGGTTATCGTCTATCGTGAAATCTTCATCTGCGATGATGGTTGTGAGGAATTCGCGCGTCTATTCACCTCGCACGGATGGGAAGGTGTCTGGCGTGATGGTGTTTTCGATTATCAACACTATCACGCGGGCGCTCACGAAGTGCTTGGTATCGGCAAAGGAACGGCGAAACTTCTGATCGGCGGCCCCACCGGTAAAGTGTTCGAGTTACACGCGGGAGATTGTCTCGTCCTTCCAGCGGGGACGGGACATCAAAACCTGGGCGCAAGCAGTGATTTTCGAGTGGTTGGCGCCTACCCGCCAGGCCAACACGCTGACGTTCAGACAAGCGCTGCGACCGCAGAATTCCTCAAAACGATCGCCGAGGTCGCGTTGCCCGAAACCGATCCGGTGCAAGGCGCCTCCGGCCCGCTGTTCGAGGCCTGGCATCTCGGCAATAGATAAGGCAGCCGATTCAGGCGTTGATTCAACCCGCATCGTCTTCGTGCGGGTTCGACCGGAAGGGGGCCAAGAGTGTTGATCTAGGCTCGGTGCCACCTGGAACAGGGAAGATCCGACCATTGGCCGCGAAGACATTATCGATGTCGCTCGCTCGCGCGGTCTGGCAGGTGATGTGGGAGGCGCGTGCATGGACGGTTGTCTATCACCGTCAAAAATACTCGGCGAGCAAACGAAGAAGGCCCCGCTGCTGGTGAGGCCTTCGATCTTTATCATCCGCGCCTCGTCACAGCCGAGAGCCCGGATTTCTGATCAGAACGTGCGCTGCAGACGCAGGAAGCCCGACGTGACGTCTTCGGCACCATCCGGATCGAGATACTGAAGGGAGATCTTCGCAGCAAAATTGTCGACGAACTGGTAGTCGATCGTCAACCCGACCTTCCAGGCATCGTTGTCGTCGTTGAATTCGTCACCGACGATGCCGTAGTGGCCGTAATACTGGAACGCCGGAGTGAACTTCAGCTTGTCGGTCGCCTTGACAGCATACTCGCCAGCGACAACCCACTCAGCCTTGTTGTAATAGGCATTCGGATTGCTGGAGTAGATACCGGCGAGGCTGAGAATGCCGGGGCCGATAGGAACCGTACCCATGGCGCGAACGGCGCCTTCTTCATTGTCGGTGTCGTAACCAGCCGTGACCTGATACGTGAACACACCTGCCCTGCCAGCGACGGCGACTCCTACGCCCCAGTTGTTGGCGGCTTCACCACGGTAGAATGGGCTGTCTTCCAGTTCGTCAACGCTGATGCCGGCGTAGAATTCGCTCGTCTCATACTGGTAACGGATGGAGTTATGCAGGGTGACCGGGGAGCCGATATCGTCGGTTTCGCCGGTGAGACCATCGTCCCACCAGGAGTAGAAGAGACCAGCGCGGAAGCCGGCGATATCGATATAGGCGGAGTCGAGCTGGGCCTTCTGGTCCGTCGCATTGTCGGCATTCGTCTGGATGACGACGAGACCGGTGAGCGGGCCGTATTCGGTATCGCTCTTGGCCGTGAACTGAACCTGGCCTCGCGTGCGGGCGTCCCAGTCGGAATCGTTCGGAACAGAACCGCCGCCGCTCGCGCTGATCGAGCTTGCGTTCGGAGCAACGTCAACCTGAAGACGGATGTAACCGTTGATCTTCAGGCAGGTTTCCGTACCCGGGATGTAGAAGTAGCCGGTGCCGTAGGCGTCGCAGACGCGGACGTATTCAACCGGTTCCGCTTCTGCAGCGACGATCGCGTCAGCAGCCTGAGCGCCGGAAACCACTGCCATAGCGGCTGCAGAGGCAAGGAGGAGACTCTTGATATTCATGATGATCCCTTTTCGTTGAGGCGCCGATCCTTGGGAAAACGAGGCGTCACGATAACGAGATCGGATCGCATGGACTATGAGCTCACGCAACAATATGACAGTTTATGACAGGTCGAGCGCAAGTAGTGTATCCGAAACCACACATCACACTCACCGACGGAAACGTCGTTGATCGGGAGAGCGTTGCGCTGCAAAAACTTCGTCTGAACCGGGCGCGCCTCCGGAAATGCCTGTCACCAAAGCCTCTTCATATCGAGAAACTCGTCCACGGCGCCTTGTGCTCTGGCGGTCAAATCGGCTTTCTCGGGGTGAGGAGCAGGCTGTCTGCAGCTGATTTGCCAGGATGGCTTAGTCCTCGATGACCTCGATCTCTGGTAGGCCGGCGAGCGACAGGCGCAGGCGGCCGCGCTCGGCACGTTCCAGCATGATAGGCCCGGCCTTCTCCTCCAGCCGCCGGCGAAGAAGGATGAGCCGGGTCTCAAGGTTGTCCTTGAAATCCGGCAACTGCAGGCGCCGGTCGCGGCGGAGCTCGCGGTTCAGGAAGTCCTGCTTGCCGCTGCGCCGGTAATCTTCAAGAAAGTGCAGTAGCAACCGGCCCGGCACGCCGCGGATCAGGTATTCATCGTCAACGAACAACGAGCCGTCGCGCTGATAGAAGCGCACTGCGATCCGGCGACCGGCCGGCAAGTGCTCCACCGGCGAACCGGCCTCGGCGCCCCGGCTCGTCTCGGCCCGCTCTGGCCCATCAGACAGGAAGGAGAGGGCGGTGGCGAGGTGTGCTGCCACCACCGTCAGCGCTTCTTCGTCTCGGTGCCGAAAGGTGAAGCGTTCTGCCGACTCCAGGAAGAGCACGCCCACGAGCGCTCCCCGTGCGGCGAGCGGCAGCGCGATCTGGCTGAGCGGCTTGTCGAGAGCCGGAAGCGGGATCGGCGTCGCATCGTCGACGCCCGCCATGGCCCGCACCGCCTGAATATAGCGCAGGCCGCGGCTGAGGTCGGTGATCCGCACGTTGCGCTGCTGTTCGGCTGCAGCCCCGATAATGCCGCGTCCGAGCGGCACCTCGGCACCGAAGCCGAACTGGTCGTAGCCGCGGCTGGCGATCGTCGTCAGGCCGCCGCGTTCGCCGTCCGGCACCAGCACCATGGAATGGTGATAGCCGAAGAGCTCGCCCAGGCCCTCGAGCGTGGCGTCCAGCAGGGTTTCCGGATCGCTGCAATCCGACATCCGCGCCGTCAGCCGCGCCACCTTGCCCATCAGGTCGGGCAAAGACAGCGGCTCCGGCTCGACCAGCGGATGGGCGGCCGGCACGGCCCGACAGTCCTCCACCCGGTAGATGTCGACAGCGCGCAGCTTCATGATCCCGCTCATCCGGCTTTCCAGGATCGCCAGATGGATCGCTACCCGCTCGAATGTCTCGCCCTCTGTTTCGGAGCGTATGAACACCAGGTCGAGCACGTGCTGCTGGCCGCTATAGCCATCGACCACCATCACGGTCGCAAGCCCGTTGCGCGCCACATTGGCGGCGGTCTTGGAGAAGAACTGGTTGGAGAGCGCGACATGCGTCTCGTCGACGTAATGCACGTGCGAGAGGTAGGAGATATTGGGCATTCCGTCGTCATCGGTGGTGGCGATGATGGAGGGGATGACGCCTTCAAAACTGTCCCGCAGCCTATCGAGCGGGATCATGCGGCAGCTTCCGGCGTCAGCCTGCGTCCGGCGCCCGGCCCCGGCGTCTGCTCGAAGATCGCCTGCGGTGCGATCGTCAGGCAGACGAGTTCCTGATCCGAGAGCGTGCTGGAGAGCTGCATCCGGGTGACACCGAGCGCCATCATGCGCGCCAGCTGCTCTGCGACATAGGCCTCGCCCCGTGCCCGATGGGCCTCATCCGCCGGCCCCGCCTCCACGACCCGGCCTTTGATCTGGCAGGCCTTGTAGTCGGTGGCCCGCACATAGGTCGTGGCAATCGGTCGGCCCACCAGCGCCTCGCCCACGGCTCTTGGCCATTGGCTGCGGGAGGCGAGAAAATGCAGATGCCCGCTCTGCCGGTCGACACGCACGCCGGAGCCGCGGCCGATCATTGGCCGGCCGGCCTCGTCGCGCGTCGCAAACAGTATCATGACGGGACTTTCTATGAATTCCACCAGTTCCGGCCCGAGCAATGCTTCCCTCCCTGAGACCAGGCGATGATAGTTAGTTAGGATATTCTTAGCAATCGTTCCAATTGCTTAGGATGGTTTTAGGAAGCGCCTCGCAGTGGCCTCGGCTATCTCCCGCTTATCAGCCCGGCGCAGAGAAAGAGGCTCCGGCCAACGAGAGGAAGACCAACATGAGCCATGAATTCTCGCTTACCAGCATCCCCGATCTCAACGGTCGTTACGATATTTACGGCGCGATACACAAAGGCCTGCGCAAGGCCGGCTGCGACCTGCTCGCCCGCCTCGGCACGGCCGATTTCCAGAACGTCGAGGAGACGGTCTTCCTGATCGGCGACCTGCGCCATTACCTGATGCTTGCCGCTTCCCACGTCATGCACGAGGACGACAACATCCACGTGGCACTCGCCGAAAAGGGTGTCTCGACCGTCACGCTGGATGAGCAGCACGACGACCACCGCACCGCCTTCCGGGAGCTGGAAGAACTCGTTGTCGCCTGGGAAAAGGCCTGGCCGTTGCACAAGTCCGCCTGCGGCCGCAAGCTCTATCTCGCCTTTGCCGCCTATCTCGCAGACGATTTCGCGCATATGCACGAGGAAGAGGCGGTGACCGGCCCTCTGCTGTGGCGTCACTTCAACGACCAGGAAATATTCGGCATCGAGATGCGCATCATCGGCTCCCTGCCGCCGGAAAAGAGCATGGCCTTCATGCGCATCATGATCCCGGCGATCAATCCGGCCGAGCGCGCTGCACTTTTGGGCGCCATGAAAAAGGATGCGCCGCCGGAAATCTTCCAGGCCGTCATCGACTTCGCCGTCCGTCCGGGGCTTTCGGCCGGCGATTTCGCCAAGCTTGCCGATGCGCTGAAGCTGGCAGCCTGAGAGGCGGGCGGCGGGCAGTCGACAGATCGCCCGCTGCTTGCCCGCAACGCTAGGAGAAAATTCATGTGCAAACCGAATGGCGCGGCTGCCATGCCGGTCGAATGTCCGTATCGCGGCGATTGTCGTCTCTGTCCGACGTTATCCGTAGTTCCGGCGGCGGGGGAGACAGCCGTGCACATTGGTGGGATCCTCCGGCAAAATGATCCGGATTCTCAGCTTCGCCTGGCGCTCGTTCAGATGTTTTGCGCCACCTTGAACACGGATGCGAAAAGGTAGCCGAGGCTTTTGGCAGCAGAGGCGGTGATGTGATCGGCATCCATATAGAGCGGAACGCCGGCGCGCGACGCATGACAGCGGGCGTTATCGCAGAAGGAAGGCAGCGGATCGACGATCATCGCGTCGTATTCGGCGGCAGATTTCTCCAGAACGGAGCGAGCAAGCGCCTGCCGTTCTGCGATGTAAGACAGAGGCGGGGCAATGTCCGGTGAAGTGCCTTCAAGCTTGGCCTTGGCAAGTGCTTCTGGCACAAAATGCCCCATCTCCGGCACGTCCATGACCAGGACGACCTTGACGCCTTCCTGCTTCAACTGCGCCAGGGTGTTGTCAAGCGCTGCTGCGACGGGCTTTGAATAATCAGCGAGGTTCGGGGAATGGAGGCGTCGAAATAATCGCCCTGGTTCGGCAATTCGGACTGGTGAACGTATTTGGGCCAATAGGCCAGCATGAACACGAGCGGGATATGCTTCTCGCGGATCAGGTCACGCACCGAGTCATTAAAAGCGGCGCAACGGCGCGTGTCGCCCTTGGTCGCAAGTGGTACGTCGTTAAGCGGCGGGCAGGAGGCGTGGGCAGCAAACATGCCGCCGAAGCCTCCGGCGGCCGCGGCGGCATCGATTGCCGGCGCCATCGCGGCGGCATGGGAATCGCCCCAGACGAGGAAGTCAGGACCGAGATCGCTGAGGTCACCGAGGGCGCAGACCCTGCCGCTTTCGACATCGGCATCGGATGGCCCCTTGTGATCGGATTCGCTGAAACAGCCCGCCTGATAGAAATGGCTGCGGTCATAGGTTGCCGCATAGATGGCGCGGACATCGGCCGGCAATCGGCCGGGCGCTCCGCCGCTCATGACCACCAGTGCCCCGGCACCCGCCGTTACCCCGACGAGCAGAACCGCCATTGCCGGAAGAAGCCTGCCCGTAAGCAGGACACGGCCCTTGCGGAACGGCCTTTCGACGAAGTGCCACGAAGCGAAGGCGACAACGAGCGAGGCCAATATAACGACGAGACGCAGCGCGGGCGTGAGTTCATGATCGGTGAAATACCGCGTAAAGACGATGATGGGCCAGTGCCAGAGATAGAGCGAATAAGAAATCAGCCCCACGAAAACCATCGGCCGTAGCGCCAGAAGTCGGCCGACGATGCCGTTGCCAGCGCGCGCATGGATGATGCAGGCCGCGCCGAGACAGGGCAGCAATGCGGCAAATCCCGGAAGGCCGTTTTCTCCGTAAAGACGAAGACCGCAATGCCGATCAGCACGAGGCCGATCGCCGCCAGAACTTGTCGGCCTGTTTCGCTGCGTAGCTCGGGAATGGCCCCCAGGCCCAGGATGACGCCGATCAGAAGCTCCCAGACGCGATATTGCGAAAGGTAGAAGCCCGCCGTCGGATTTTGGTTCAACACCCCGATGCTGGCAGCGAAGGATGCGGCCAGCGCGACGAGCATGACCGGCATGATCTGCCGCGGCAACAGCCTCTGCAACAGGATCATGAGAAGAGGAAAGCCGATGTAAAACTGCTCTTCAACCGCAAGCGACCAAGTGTGCAGCAACGGCTTCATCTGGGCACCGATGTCGAAATATCCCGCCTCCTTGGCAAACTGAATATTCGACGCGAAGAGGGAGGCGGCGGTCATGCTTCGGGCGAAATACAGAAGCTCCTGTGGCATGAAGGCGAACCATGCCACGACGGCGCACGTCAGCATCATGGCAAAAAGGGCGGGAAAGATGCGACGGATGCGCCGCTGATAAAAGCCCGCGAGACTGAACTTGCCGAGTGCCATCTCGCCTGTGATCAGGCTGCACATCAGGTATCCCGAGATGACGAAAAACACATCGACGCCGACAAAACCGCCACCAAGACCGGGTACGCCAGCGTGAAAGAGAACGACCGGCAAGATGGCGATAGCGCGCAATCCGTCGATATCGGCCCGATAGGGTAGATGATTTTCACCGTTCCGAAGAGAAGATCGAATGGGATTTTCTCCCCTGATGAACATTATACATCCTCGGTGGTGTCGGCTGAGATCGAGGGCGGACCTATCCGACTCAATTAAGGTATTTTAAGGCACGCCATCCCAAAAGCAGCGCGCCGGCTAGCCAAATTGCGATCGCGATCAATCCGGCCCCCGCTAACCAAATGGGAGGCAGGTTCCGTCAAGGGCTCATCGGTGGAACTTGCCATCTCGAAGAAACGAAAGGGCTTGCGCCCACATGATTTTACTTGATGGAATGAAAGTGTGATTGGCCACGATTGCGATATGGTCGGCAGCTCCGATAAGTCGCGTGCTTTCTACAGTCACCTTACCGTCGTTGGCGTTTCGATGGCCAATGATCAAGGACGAGACGGGATCGATGGTTCGGGTACCCGCGATGATACCCAGTTCGAAATCGACCGGACCGAAAATATGGGCGAACGTACTCTGATCGGTAACGAGCTGCTGGCCGGCAGGGCCGTAGGCTGATTTATACAGCGGCACCTTTTTCAAGAAATCTGCGACCTGACTGCCATTATTTGGAGTCCCGATCATCACCACCCGCCCGAGATTTGATGGTCGATAGTTCTCCAACATGGCCCTGATGACCAATCCGCCCATGGAATGTCCCGCCAGGTGAAGACGGCCTTCTGCGTTGCTCTTAGACGCATCTTCGACTTCCTCCGCAATGATCTCTGCCAGCCGTTCAATGGGGTAGCGGGACGAAGGGTAGTCAACGTTTCGAGTAATGTAGCCTTGGGTCTGCAGGTAATTTTCGAACTTGCGCATGGAAGCGCTAGTCCTCCTGATGCCGTGAAGGAGAACAACGGTGTCGGTCATGTCAAATGCCGTGGCTCTGTCGATGGTCAGGATCTCGACGTCTCATCAACTTCGTTCTTAGCCTTGACCACAGTTCAGCCGGCACACGCCGCTACTTGCCCAGCAACATTGTACCAAGGACTCCATCGCGGCGGACGAGTCCGTGAAAAAGGGCTGCGGCGAGATGCAACAACACGAGAGCGAAGAAGGCGAAGGCAAGATACTGGTGCGCGGTCCAAAGGAGTGTGTGCAGGCTGTCGCTCTGCGGCAGGATGGCGGGAAGCCGTATTCCGCCATACAGCACGATAGGATAAGCGGCCGCGGACATCATGGCCCACCCGATCAAAGGCATGCCGATCATCAGCGCGTACAAGGCGAGGTGAGACAGATACGCGGCAAGTTTCATCGGCTCGGGCAGATCGGCAGGCAACGCAGGTGCGCCTGATATGAAGCGGACCACAAGACGAACCAAGGCAAGAACGAGAATGGCGATGCCCAGTGTCTTGTGTGTCACCAGCAGCGGCAGATATTGGCGTCCGACAGTGGACACCATTCCGACGCCGATGAACAGCATTGCTAGGATGGCAATCGCCATCAGCCAATGCAACAGACGCTGGACGATGGTGAAGTGCGTGTTGGTGCCTGTCATGGCTTTGCGCTCGCTGTCGTTCGGGGATAATGGCTCGCTTCCGAGGTACGCAGATCGTAGGATCTGGCATAGGCGGCCGAACGGGCTGCCGGGAACGGATCATCGGAAACCTTTATGCCGTCAGGCAGAATAGTCGGATCGAAATTGATGTCCCGGCACGGGCCGTCGGCCTCCGGCTCGATTTTCTGGACAATCAGTGTACCGGCATCCACGGTTCGCCGCTCAGGCGGCCACGCTTTGGTCGGATCCGCTGTGGGATCGGACGGCTCGGCCACCGTCAACGCGAGCGTCCAGCGCTGCGGCGACTTCGCGACGCGTTCGGCAATTTCGTCTTCGAGATGGTTGGGGCCGAGCTTTGCAAAATCCTCGCTCGTAATCGGTATCGCCTGCGCTTGCGCACGCAGCGACCAGCGCACCGCATGCTCGGCGCCGTCACGATTCGCGAAAATGAAGGCGTTTAGGCTGTTGAACGTCTCTTCGGCGTAGCTCGCGGTCCAGGGAGCCGTCGTCGCCCATGCGCCGAACGCTGCGAACTCCGGATGGGCCGTCACGAAGCCCTTCATCGCTTCGGGATCCTTGCTCTTTGACGCTTCGAGCAGTTCGTAGAAACCTTGAGGAGTGGAGACCGCGAAGACGGGGGGATCGATCAGGGCCATGCGCCAGACGTCCCTGTCCGGTGTCGAGATCTGCACACCGAGCCCGCGCACCCGCACTGTCGGATCCGCCGCATCCGGGTCGGGAGTTGCCAGATTGAAACGACCGAGGACCGGATATTGTCCGGCGGCGAACACCATTGCCCGCGAGAGTTCAACGCCGTTCCCGTTCGCTTCGAATACGCCCGTGAAACAGATGCCCTTCGCGTGATTGCGCCGATGCCCCAGAGCGGCCCCGTCTGGAGGCGCCAAGGCGTCAACGAGCTTTGTGGAAGTAAGGCGGCCGGGCGAAAGCCACCCTGCAGTATAAGCAAACGCGCCGACGCCGAAGGCGACAACGGCAGCGATCAAGACAATCGATCCTAGAGCGGAACGCTGCGGGCTTGGCATCCAAGACTCTCCGTTCTTGTCAGTATCTGCGATGCTAGGAAATAAATTTCAGTGCAAGAGCGGCATTGATCCAGCGTGTAAGCAATCGAGATCCGCCGCTTGTATCGTTGTTTCCATCGTGGAAGATGGCACCCGCGAGCGACTTGGTCAATTCGTTCTCAGGCTGGAATTTACCCCTGACTTCACTGGAATCAAGCCATGTCATGCCCGTGGAATCACCTTTTGAAAACTCTTCCACGAATGGCTTGGCGCTATAAATCCTTGCGTAAAGCATAGACAGCGCATCATCGAATTGCAGAACGGGGCAGGGGTGTCGATCAGAATGCGGACGACAGGTTGGCCGGACTGAAACTCTACAGGATGAACGATATGAAGAATGCGGTCGGCTACGAAGGGCTCGCGTTTTTCGACGAGCTTCGTAATGTCCATTCTGGCATGACGACGGCAGCGATTCGATGGCAATCCTCTTCAAGACTGTAATCACTGAAAATTCGGCTTTCGAGATGATCGAACAGGCGCTCTCCGGCGCCAGTCAATATGACGGCTACCTCAATGTCGCCAGCGATGCGGGGGAGACCGCAACGTCCTGGGGGCCGGCAATGCACGCCGAAGAGTTCAAGAGCGAAGTCAGCGAGATCTTGAGAGCGACATGGGATGCAGCCCGCTTCTGGGTTATCTACGAGCGCCGCGAGGAGCGGAAGGATGCCAAAGCCACCGACATCCGAAACGCCGCCTTCCATCTCACGCGCGGCTACAGCGGCGTCATCGTCGTCACGCTAAGCCTGCTCGGCAAGCGCGACAGCGACAATGACCTTGAACTCGTCTTCGTCTGCTTCGAGCAGGATTTTCACAGGCGGAATTTTCGGGTCCGCTATGAAGGAAAGCCGGTCCCAAGCCGGGATTGACGCTATAACCCGGATCCAGGTCGAGATAATCCACTTCACGCCATGTACGGCAATGGCGATGCAACCGAAGAGTATCGGCACGCCAGTCGGAGCGAAGCGCCGTCATGCCGAGCCACCATGGAGTGACCCGAGCCAATTGTGCTGAGGAGCCTTTCCACGCGTTCGATGGTCCAATGGGACCTAAGTCCGTCTGGCACGATTTGGCGGGGTCACTCATATTAGTATCACGATAGATACGATGTTCCTTTGAGGGGAGGAACCGGGAGGTAGTATGAAATTTGGTTCTGACATTTTCGGCCACGAACAGTGCTGCTCGCAAGGCCATAGTTCTGCGTCGACCATCGCTGCGATCCAGGCCGCCCTATCAGCGGAGCCGGATATTGACAGCAGTGCCATCACGATCCGAATGCTGGGACCGGTCGCCCTCCTCGAGGGCTACATCACGAATGCGGCTGACCGGGATAAGGCGATATCGATCGCCGCCATTATCGTTGGCTTTCACAATGTACAGGACCGGATGCTGAGCCGCTTCCCGAGCCAATAAAGGCGTCCGGGGCGATCAGACCAAGGTCCTAATCCGCACGGACTGAAGTCCCTGGTCTGGAACACTCGCCTCCTTTTTCGGTTTGATCCCGCAGCGGAAAAGGACCGCTTTAAAGGAGGAAACAAATGAATATCAAAGCAGTAGGAATTGCGGCCGCCCTTCTGATGGTGTCCGGCACGGCGTTTGCTCAATCATCTACCGTCACGGGCGCAGCCGGCGGTGCTGCCACCGGCGCTATCGTTGGTGGTCCGGTCGGTGCCGCTGTCGGTGGCATTGTCGGCGGTGTAGCAGGCAGCGTCATCGATCCGCCACCGCAGAAGGTGGTCACCTACGTGCAGCAGGCGCCCGCGCCCGAGACGCACGTCGTCGTGAAGGAAAAGGTCGTCGTCGGGCAGCCGCTCCCGGAGACCGTCGTCGTAACGCCGATCCCCGATGAGCCCAAATACTCTTATGCGATCGTCAACGATGAGCGCGTCATCGTCGAGCCTTCTTCGCGGAAGGTGATCCAGGTCATCCAGTGACCTCCATGCCAGCAAACTGACCCCCAGGCGGCGCTTGCCGTCCATTCATAAAAACACGGACACGCATGCACTTCGCAAGGACGCGGAGACGAGATGTCGTGCCCATTACCCGGAGATCAATCATGAGAACCAATCATCTCGCCTTGGTCGTTGCGGCGTTGTCGCTCAGCGTATCGCCACTTGCCACCCTGCCTGCTGCAGCACAGGGCAGCGGTACGACCCAGTCCGGCTCGCAGGCCGAAACGCAATCGGGTTCCGGTTCGAAGACCGACACCATGTCAGGTTCGCAGACGGAACAGTCGAAATCCGGCGCAGCAGCCACGGGTAGCGACTGTACCCCGGACGCTTCGGGTGCGTGCCCGAAGGGCAAGGGTCAGTCGTCGGAACAGAAGGGGAGTGGAGGTTCCGATACACAGAAGTCTTCCACGGAAACGAAATCCAAGTCCGGTTCGCAGGACGCTTCTGGCGCCGCCACGACCGAGCAGAAGTCCAAGGGGGGAACGAACGAGAGCGGCGGATCCGCCACGACAGGCTCGAAGAGCGGCACGCAGGACACCAATTCGTCTGGCACTATGACGAAGAGCGGTGATACGTCGAAGCAGTCGACCGATCAGAACACGTCGACGTCCAACAAAAGCTCCACCGAAACGAACGTCAACAATACTACCACGAACAATACCAAGACCAACGTCAACGTCACAGTCGAGCAACAGACTGAAATCAGACAGGTCGTGAAGGAAGTTCATGTCCAGCCTGTGAAGGAAGCCGACTTCACGGTGTCCGTCGGAACCAGGATTCCGAAGAAGGTCCGCCTCGAACGGCTACCGCCGCGTATCGTGAAGATCGTGCCGGCATACGAAGGCTACCGCTTCTTTCTCCTTGCGGACGGCCGGATCGTTATCGTCGATCCCGATGCACTCACGATCGTCTACATCATCTCGGCCTAGCCGGCAGCACCCGGCGGCGTCCTCGACACCGCCGGGGCCGCAGGAGGATTTCCATGATCCACAATGACCCAAAGCCTTCCGGATTCGCGTTTCCACTTATCCTTGTTCTGGTCGTCATGGCGGCGATGATCGGCGGCCTGGCGATGACGGCCGGTCACACGCCAGCGACCCGGGTATGGGTTCCCGCTACTTCAGCGGCGCTTTGAAGTCGGCTGTGCCGCCGCGATATCGCCCCGTTTTTCGCAAGTTTTCAGGCGGCTATCGCTGTATTGGCCGTCGCATTGTGCTCCGACCCGCGCCGGCAAAGCGAAGGCCGCGTGGCTTGACACTGGACCGACGTCGCCCCCCAATACTTTCGTCATAGTCATCGAAAGGGAGCGTCATGGTACATTTGCTTTCGGTCAACGTTGGCCTGCCGCGTGATGTCGAGTGGCAGGGGCGGCTCGTGAATACCGCGATCTGGAAGATGCCCGTCAAGGGGCCCCGCATGGTGCGCCGCCTGAACATCGACGGCGACGGCCAGGCGGATCGCGCCGGCCATGGCGGTGAGCACCGTGCAGTTTATGTCTACCAGACCGATTCCTATCGGTATTGGGAGGAGCAACTGGGCCGACATGACTTCGTCCATGGCCAGTTCGGCGAGAATTTCACGCTCGACGGTCTTCCGGACGCCGAAGTCTGCATCGGCGACCGATACCGTATCGGCGAAGCTATCTTCGAGGTGAGCCAGCCGCGTGTCACCTGCTATCGGCTCGGTATCCGGATGGGATTTCCGGAAATGCCTGCCCTTCTCGTCTCGCACCGAAGGCCGGGATTCTACCTCCGTGTCCTGAAAGAAGGGAAGGTTCAGGCGGGCGACGAGGTCGAACAGATAGAATCGGCAGAGGAGTGCATGACGGTCGCCGATATCAACGATCTTCTCTACAAGCCTGGCCATCCTCGCGAACAATTGGAACGTGCCTTGCGGATACCGGCGCTCAGCCCCGGTTGGCGGCGATCGTTCCAGAGCTTGCTGGCGCAATCTAAGGAGAACGGATCTTCGCCTGGAAACGCCGGCCTTACGGGAGCGGAATCCATCGCGCCGGCGTGGGACGGACTTCGTTCGTTCAAAGTGTCGCGAATGACATCGGAGAGTGAAAGCGTGACGTCTCTGGAGCTTGAGCCAGCCGACGGAAAGCGATTGCCGGACTTTCTCCCAGGCCAGTTCATTGTTCTCGGCTTCCAGCCCAGAAAGGCTCCGCTCCTGCTGCGGAGCTATTCCCTGTCAGGCTCGTCAAATGACAGGTCTTACAGAGTAAGTATCAAGCGGCAGGATCACGGCGTCGCCGGCGCCTACGTCAAGGACGAGCTGGGCATCGGCGAGACCGTGCAGGCAAGCGCTCCGCGGGGCAGCTTTACCCTGGCAGAGGGCGCGACGCCGCTCGTCTTCCTCAGTGCGGGGATTGGCGCGACGCCCCTCCTTGCCATGCTTCATGCCCTGGCAATCGACCGTTCGGGCCGGGAAATCTGGTGGCTCCATGGTGCGCGCAACAAACGAGAACACCCGTTTGCGGATGAAGTGACAGGGCTTTTGCAACTCCTTCCAAATGCCCAACGTCTTGTCTGCTACAGCGCACCCGATCCGGCCGACAAGACAGGAATTGATTACGACAGGCGATCTCGCCTCGACCTTGCAGCGGTCCAGTCGCTGCGGCTCCCGCTTGACGGCGACTTCTATCTCTGCGGGCCGGCAAGCTTCATGGACGATCTTGCTGCCGGGATTGAGAAGCTCGGAGTCGAGCGCAGCCGCATTCACACCGAAACGTTCGGATCGGGCCGGTCCATCACTCCCGGGATCGCGGCTTCGCCGGGCCGGCAGCCGCATCAACCGGCCGGACCCCCAGGCGCAGGTGCCGTGATCTCGTTCGCCCGCAGTGGTGTGCGCGTTGCTTGGAACCCGAAGTTCGACAATCTGCTCGAGCTTGCCGAGGCATGCGACGTGCCTGTGCGCTGGTCTTGCAGGACAGGTGTTTGCCACACTTGCGAGACAGGCTTGATTTCCGGGGCAGTGCGCTATCGTCCTGATCCGATCGACGCTCCTGCCGCTGGCAACTTTCTCCCATGCTGCTCGCAGCCGGACGGCGAACTCGTTATCGATTTGTAGCGGGGAATTGACCCGCGAAGGCAATTCGGGATGGGCATGCAGCTCTCCTTCCGATTCAACGGCCTCGTTTCAGGGTCGTGCTTGGGCGAGACGTGAAGCCGACAATGAATATTGCGAAGGTAATCCAGGTCAGGACGCGCGGCGCGGGACCGAGGGCAGCTGCGCGAGTTCGGCTTCCAGTTCACCGCGTTCGCGAAGTTGCGAGATCCCAAGCTGGACGACTTTGATCAGATCGGTCATCCGCTGGCCATGGCTGTTCTGATACTCTTCCAAGGTGGGCGTGCTCAGTATGACATAGGTCAGCGCTGTGACGCGATTGTCCTTCACCGCCTTGGCGCCGAGAGCCCATACGCGGTTGAACAGAATTCGGTCTGAGTCCTTGATTTGCATGACGCTTCACGAGCTGGTTGCACCCTAACCTGATATCGGTCGGGAGGGGTGAGGTAGGGGCACAGGTGCGTTCATCAACCGGACTAAAGTCCGATGCACGACGACCATCGCCGGTTGGTGCGATAGCGTACATTGGCTGCAAGCCGCCTCGACACGTATCCGATGATGCTCGGTGGAAATCGGGGTCCACTTCAGGGTTCCGTGTGGCATCAGAGCGTGATCTGCACGCGGTGGCCGACCGGGCTGGCGAGGAAAAGGCCTCGCGTCGGCGGGGACTGAATGACGCAGCAGTTCGATTTTTTAGTGTCGGATAGACCCGGTCAGAGAAAGCGCCAGTTGCCACCGAACCGAAGCGCCCGCGCGCGGAGACCGTTTGGGCAGCCCGTTGGCTTGATCAGGTCGAATGGTCACAGAGTTCGACGGGCGTCCGCTTTCGAACCAGCCGAGTCATTTGCGAACGGCTTTGCGATCTGTACCGAAGGAGAAAAGGTCCCGACAGTTTGAGCGTCTGCATTATCGGTCCTCTGGTCGAGCCATAATGAAGCCCATACCAATGCGCCAAATGCAACTGCCAGAAAGCAAGCCAAGCCTGCTTCCAGCCAGCGGGGTCTCGTTTTGATCAAGCGTTTGTTAGTGTTGAGCCTGATGATCATCGAATATCAATCCTATTGGAGAAGTCTCAATGTAGCTTCCTCCGGGGTAAGCGTGAGCTCTTTGGCCGCAGCGCCAAATCCAATTGGCGACGCAAGGACCTTCGGGTGGCCCTCCTTAGGATAGACATCACGTCGGGCAGGTCGCCGGCTGGGCAGGCGACCTGCCGATGGTCCGATTTCGTCGGCCTCGGCGGGCGGAGAACCAAGTTGCCGGAGCGAGATCGGGTCCAGTGTGCCCTCGGTGGGAGGAGCCGAGAGACCAGTTTAATTTAGATCTTTGTAACGGATGTCGGAACTACACTTAGGTGTGGGCCAACTGAACTTGCTTTCGCGTCTGCAGCTCCCGGTCAAACCCTAAGTCTAGTCTTCGCGGACCAGCGTATGATTTCTCGCAAGCCTTCCCGCCAATAAGCTTCTCGGGTCGCCGAAAGTCCGGCGATGAACGAGAAACAAGATCGGCCGCAGTCCCAAGTTGCGGCTCGTGACACTCATCGGAAGGATATACAATGAGCCGCTTTGGGCAATTTGCAGTGGTTGCTGTCGTTTCCTCGCTCGCCTTCGCAGGCGTGAGCCGGGCCGACAACCTGGATATGAACGATGGCGCCAAAATCGAAAAAGCGCTGCAGACGTTCAGCAGCAACTTTGACGTCCGGGATATCGATGATTACGCAAACTACAGGGATCAGCCGGAAGGTTCTGACGCCGCTCAACCGCGCACCGATGCTGGGGTTCAGCACATCCAGGCTTCCATCAAGGGAAACAAGGATCTGGTCAGGCGTCTCGGCGAGCGCGGTGTCAAGATCGACGACGTCGTCAATGCCGAGCAGGCAGCCGACGGCAGCATGACATTCTGGGTTCGCTAACCCGGAAGGCCTGGAAGATCACAATTCCGGGCCTCCTTCATTCGCTTGTAGAGACAGAAGCAGGTGAACGGGCGAATTCATGCATGCTCCGATCACGATTGTAGCTGTTGTTGCCGCTCTTAGACCACATCGGGGCCGCGGCAGCCGTCGTGGCGAGCATGGCCTTAGGGCACCCCATGCGAACCGATCCAATTTACGACCCCCGCAACGGAACTGAATTCGTCGACACTTCGGCTCGGGAGGTCGGCGTAAGACGAAGCCACCATTTCGCTTAGCGCTCTCCCGGGACCGAACTCGAGAAACGATGTTGCCCCCGCTTCTACACAGCTGCTGAGACACTCTGACCACAGGACAGTCTGCGACACCTGTCGCGCGAGTTTGGCAAGACCTACCTGGGCATCGACCACGGTCGTGCCATCGATCCCGCTCAACAGGCGAACTCCCGGAGATTGCGGAGAGCAGACCGCCGCGAGCAGGACATCGCGGAAATCATCCGCAGCCTTGCTCAGCAGGTTTGTGTGAGACGCGACCATGACCTGTATAAATGCAACTCTTTGAGCATTTGCGGCACGAGCTGCCTCGGCAATGGCGTCCAGGGCAGGCCGGCCACCTCCGATGATAAAGGCGTCGCCGGGATTGATAATCGAGATTGCCGCTCCGTAACGAGCGCAGAGAATGTCGACCGCATTCCGTGAAAGGCCACGTATGAACAGAAGGCCGTCACCCGGAGTACTTTCGGCGTCCATGATCTCTGCCCGACGCGCAACGAGGTCCAGGGTCTCCTTGGGTGAGAACAGCCCTGCTATGCCCCAAGCCGCAACTTCTCCGACGCTATATCCGGCAACGATCATTTGCGAAGGCAGGTATGACTTAAAGATCTCGAATGTCGCCAGCGCCTGCAGCGTGCAAAGTATCTGGCCGGTTCGATTGCCGTGAAGCGTCTCAATCGATTCTCGTTTGACGAGTTCGCGAGGGTCGACGCCGCCAAGCAAGTTCGCGCAATACGCAAAAAGCTCATCGGCTTCCGGTGCACTTTCCGTGAGAGAAAACATCGCAGAATTCTGGTGTCCTTGTCCGGAACACAGGATGGCGACTGGCATGGCGGGCTTTCACCTCGGAAAGAGGATGGCCACAGCGATGGCCAATGTGACGATGCTCGAGACCGTACTTGCGATCACCATCGATCCCGTCGCACGCGAGTCAAGGCGATAGTTGACAGCAAACAGGATCCCGAAAAAACCGGAAGGTACAGCCGCCAACAAGATGGCGACTTTCGCTGCGTCCCACGGGATCGACAACACCAGTACGACGCCAGTCGTCAGGATGGGGCGCACCAGGTTCGACATGATGGTCGCGCTTATGACCTTCCTGTCGAGTTTGAAAGCCTCCGCGGAAAGGACCACACCTGTCAGGAACAGCGCTACGCCGGGGGCTGCGTGACCAATTAGAAGCAGACTGGCATCGACGACATCACCCGTTTTCAGCCCACTGAGTGAAAATAGTATTCCAAGCAAGGGGGCGACCACGACAGGCTTCGTCAGGGCATGCCACAGACTGTGCGAGATCTTGGGCCGCTGCCCGTTATTCGCGCCGGGCTTGTCGACATGCATCTCGACGAGAAGCAATGACAGCGGGCTAATGATGATCGAGCCACTTGCGAGTACGATCGCGAGCGGCACAGTCCCACTGGGACCCAGCACGTCACTAAGAATAGGAAGACCTACACCTGCCAGATTCGGAAACGCGATCGTGAGTGCCTGCAGCGAGGCGTCCGCCTTGCCGACCTTCATGTAGCGTACTTGAAGTAGATACCAGGCGGCAAACACGACGAGCATGACGCCGCTGCTGATGAGGAAAAGCGGTGCTTGCGCGAGCATTTCGCTACGCGGGGCGGTCGCTGTCGCTGCAAACAGCGACGCGGGCAAGGCAAAGGTCATGACGAGGACGTTCAGTCCCTCAACATGATGATTGTCGACGATAGCCAAGCGCCCAGCAAGGTAGCCAAGCGCCATGACAAAGAAAATAGGAAGCAGCGCGAGTAAGATCGTATGGGCCATCAGATTTCCCGTCTTTCATGCACGTCGACAAACAACGTCATCGCAAGGAGATCTGCCGAACCGCCGGGGCTGAGCCAGCAATCGCGAAATTGTCGATGGATCAAAGCGGCATGACGTTTCCACTGCGGAGCACGGATCCCGCCGTCGTCCAGAAACTCCTGCGCGAGTTGCTTCGCGTAGAGAAGGCCATCCGGGCCGCCCCGATGAAGCAGGTTGGTGTCGTCGAGAGCCGCAATCAGCGCGAAACAAGTCTGGACGCGAGCAGCCTCCGCATCATCCGGACGCGCCTTGATGGCATCTCGTAGGGCGGGCAAACCAACCCGATAGACGGTTGGAAAACCCTCCGCCGCTTCGAGGCGCGCACCGCCGGCGCCAAAGCGACGTCTCGCCCTGTCGCCATGGCTGTGCAACAGGATAGGACCGTCGAGAATGTCATGCCCCCAGCGTTCTGAGACGATTGCACCAAGCGAAAGGTCGTCGGCGACAACGCCGCTTGCTCTCGCACCCGCTGCCGCGCACAAAAGTCCCATCCCGAATATCGCACCCCTATGGGTATTGATGCCGGAGGTGGCGGCACGCATCGCGGCTTCCGCCTCGATGCCGATGACCCGCAGGCGCCCCATTTCACAGTCCTGGGCCCCGGCTTCCGCCAGCGCTCCGAGGAAGGGGCTTATTGCTGCGGCGCTTTCACGAAACGTCTCGCAATTCATGTCGTCGTGGCTGCCGCAGTCAATGTGACTGACGAGCCCCGGTTTCGGCCAGGTTTCGAGCTCCAACAAAAGGCAGGCCGTCGCTGTGGACGCGATGTAGTTGAGGTTTGCTGGCCGCCTATCTCTGGTATGTGATCGTTCGTGCGTGGCGGGAGGGGGCATCAGGAAATTTCTCATAGGTGCGTACCCCCGTTCAGAAAAGCCGTCGGGTGGCACAGCATCGTTCCCGCGATCGATTTGACGAGAATGTCGCCAGTTGCGCCAAGAAACTCCCGCCAGTGGACTCCGGCGCCGTCATCGCGGATGAACTCTCCATCCAATCGCATCGGAGCCATCGACTGGATGCCCGCCAGATCGTTGGCCAAGGAGACGGCGTTCGTATTTCGGTGGAGATAAAACAGAAAATCGAGATCGGAGCTGGCGGTCAGGTAATCCAGACCCGTAATGACACTCCATCCAAGACTGCCAAAGACCCTGACTTCGATCGCGTGCCGGGACGCCAATTCGCCGATTTCCCGCAGCGTCGGAATCCATTCACTGGGTGATTTGGGGTGAACCGCTTCCAGAACAGGAGGGCGATCAACTGACAGGATCTGATGTTCTTGAATTACCAGGGAGAGCCGTTTCTTTCCGGCAGACGGAGGCAAGGGCAGGCCGACGGAAATGCCTGCCGGTCCTCCCGCCTCCGGCCTACGAGCGACCACGGGCCAACCGCGTCTGCGCCATTCAGCAATCAGCGGCTCGGAAGAAAGGCAAGGATTGTCCTCGATTATCGAGGTCCATGACTGCGGATCCAGCGAAACCAAATCGTGCCGCCTCGGCGGCACGATGTTACCGTGCGAGTGCGAGCGCATGAATCCGCTCCGCAATTTCGGCAGCCTTTATCCGGCCCTTGCGTTCCTTGCCCAATGAATCGCGAATATCACGAATGTCCGGCAGATCGGCCAACAGCGTATTGAGCTGAGCCGCAAGAGAGTTGGTCTCACTCCATATTCGGTGAATCGCCCCTGTCTGTGCCAGGTTTTCGAGGCCGGGCGCGAAAACCGGCGTCGATTTTGCTTTTTCTTCGAGAACCTCGACAGAAAGCTTGGTCACCTTCGACATCGAAGGCAGGTCCATGACCGCCGGAGACGCCCCAGGTAGCCCGACCAACACCCGTGTTGCCAATGCCGTCGCGAGAAACGCCCCGGCCGCGGAATGGCCGTAGAGGATGCCGATGGTCGGCCGACCGTGCATGTCGGCATAAATCAGGCATTTGGCGAGGTGCGCCAGGAATTCATTCAAGCCCAGCAGCTCGTCGCGCTTGCTCATCCGCTGACTGTCGCTGTCGACGATAACAAGGATCGGGCCGCTCCCCGTTTTCAGGGCGCCGAGGACGAAGCTTGAAAGGCGGATCGCCTCGTCTACGCCCAATGCGGTCCGGTCCGAAACGCCGATCACCAGGCCCTGGCCGCCGGCTTGGAGGGAGCCGTATCCGGTAAGGATACCGTTGTCGTTCTCCACCTTGCAGCCGTCGGGAAAAAGCGAGGCCAAGATTTCATCGAGCGTCATGGTGGGTGCTCCGCAGTTTGTCGGCGAGGGATATGAATTTGTCAGTTGGCATCCCGGGCACCGAAGCGGCCTCGGACACACCGATCGCCTTCCAGATATCGAGCGCGTCGCCAGACGCGCCAAAGCTTTGCAAGCGCTTCTCGAGGCGAAGCTGCTCGTTCAAAAGGGTCTCGAGGGTGAGGCCCGCAACGGTTTCTACGAGTGTCGACGCCGCCTCTCGAAACGCTTCTGCCGTGTCGTCGACAAAGACATCGGCTGCGCCGATCAGATGTCTGTGTTTTCCGCCCATCGTTCGCCACACCAAAGCGCGATCGCGGGAATCGAATTCTTCGATCCCTCGGTTCGTCTCGATGACTTCCGGTCCGGAAACGGCAATGCGTCCTTGTTCGGAGACGACGAGAGCGGAGCAGCAGCCGGCTGTCAAACCGCCTCCGCCGTAGCAGCCCGCGCGGCCGCCGATAAGTCCGATGATCTTCACGCCGGCGGTCCTTGCTTCGACAACGGCCCGCATTATTTCGGCAATCGCCAGCTCTCCGGCATTTGCCTCCTGAAGCCGCACGCCGCCAGTATCGAAAAGGATCAACAAGGGTATCGACTTCGCATCCCGGGCCGCGCGCAGGAGGCCTGTCAGTTTGGCCCCATGGACCTCGCCGAACGCGCCGCCCATGAAACGGCCTTCCTGGGCCGCAATGAACACAGGCGATCCTGCGAGCAGGCCACGTCCGATGACTATGCCGTCGTCGAATTGCTCGGGAAGATCGAAGACGCGAAGGTGGGGGCTGACCTCCCGCATTTCCGGTCCGAGGAATTCCTGGAAGCTTCCTGCATCCAGCACAAAGTCGACACGCTGGCGCGCCGAAGCCTCATACCAGCTCGAAGACATATCCTGCGGTTTTGCAGGCCGCGTTTTTTCTCCAGAGCTCATTGTTGTTCCTCCATCACGCTGACCGCTTGCGCCAATCGCAGCATCACCGTATCCGGCCGTGCGCCCCCATCGTTGATGGACAACTTGAGCCCACCGGGCGCGTATCGCTCGACAAAGTCATCGATGACAGCGGTCCAGACTTCTCTGAACCCTTCGGCTGCCGTCCTGATTTCGACCTGGCAGTGGTTGTCGGGCAGGACACGCTCGGCGAGGACTTCGAGATTTCCGGAGGCCACTACACCAACGATTGCGAGTCTTCTGTTGCCGGAAGCCCGCCTGTTGGTCGTGTGGTGAAAGGTAAGATCTTCCATCACGTGTTCCTTTCACCAGTTGCGAAACTTCGAGGGAGGGGAATAAAGACCGCCCGACCATCGGACGAGATCCTTGATGGACCGAGCTGCCAGCAGATTTCGATCCACGTCGAGAAGGTCGATGCCGAGATCTTCCGGGCGTCGGATCGCGCCTCGTTCCCTCAGGTGCTGGACCATCTTCTTGTCGCGCGCGCGGCCGACGTCGGTATAGCCTGCCACTCCGCGGATGGCCTGTTCACGCTCCCGGCTATCCCGGCACAGGAGGAGGTTTGCTATGCCTTCCTCCGTAACAATATGCGTCACGTCATTGCCGTAGATCATGACTGGCGCCAGATCGAGCTTGAGTTTTTCAGCGAGGGCTAACGCGTCCAGCTTCTCGACGAACAGGGGGACGTTTTTTTCTCCAAACGTTTCACCGATCTGAACGACGAGCTTGCGACCGCGGCGCAATGGTGCAGGGATATCGGGATCCGCTTCCTTGCCAGCTTGGAGCCATGGCTCGCTCGGATGACGCCGACCCCGCGGGTCGGAACCCATGTTCGGCGCACCGCCGAAGCCTGCGATACGTTGGGTCGTAATCGTGGATGAGTTGCCGTCGAGGTCGATCTGAAGTGTCGAGCCGATGAACATATCGCAGGCATAGAGACCAGCTACCTGGCTAAAAGCCCTGTTAGAACGCAGGGAACCGTCCGCTCCGGTGAAGTAGACATCGGGTCGGGCGCGGATGTAGTCGTCCATCCCCACTTCCGAACCGAACGAGTGGATCTGTTGGACCCAGCCTGATTCAATCGCCGGAATCAACGCGGGGTGGGGGTTCAAAGCAAAGTGGGATGCGATCTTGCCCTTAAGTCCGAGCTTGTCTGCGAATGTGGGAAGAAGGAGTTCGATCGCGGCAGTACTGAACCCGATCCCGTGGTTGAGACGTTTCACGCCGTATGGCGCATAGATCCCTTTAATGGCCATCATGGCCGTGAGGATCTGCGTTTCCGTGATAGCGCCTGGATCGCGCGTAAACAGGGGTTCCACAAAAAACGGCTTGTCGGCTTCGACGACGAAATCAATGCGATCTCCGGGGATATCGACACGGGGGATCCGATCGACAATCTCGTTGACCTGGGCGATTACGACCCCGTCCTTGAAGGCGGTCGCTTCGACGACGGTAGGCGTGTCTTCCGTGTTCGGTCCCGTATAGAGGTTGCCGTCGCGATCAGCGCTGACTGCGGCGATCAACGCGACATTGGGCGTGAGATCGATAAAATACCTGGCAAAAAGCTCGAGATAGGTGTGAACCGCGCCCAGTTCGATCTTGCCGCCGAACAACATTTTCGCAATGCGTGCCGATTGGGGACCTGAGTAGGCGTAATCGAGCCGCTTGGCGATGCCGTGGTCGAACAGATCGAGATGGCTGGGAAGAACCACGCCGGACTGTACCATGTGAAGGTTGTTGACCTTTGTTCGGTCGACGGCCAGCAACGCGCTGCTGAGCAAATCAGCCTGCTTCTGATTGTCACCCTCAAGGCACACGCGATCGCCAGGACGGACCACCGCCTCCAACAGCCGGGTCGCGTCACGTGCCTCGACGATTTTTCCCTTCGCCAGAGCACTTCCCGCCTTGATGCGGGCAAGGTGCTCTTCGCGGTGTCGTTGCCAGTTCATCGTCTTCTGGGCTCCTGCTTGTCAGTTGGTCGACAACCGCGTGTTTCGATTTGACCGATTGGGATCTGCGTCCGGAGGAATGTCTCCGCATCTGTGGGCGAGCGGTTGCGGCTATATGGCAAGGCGCGTTACTTCTTGGCGGTCGTGGCGTCTTGTTCAGCCTCGCGGGCAGCTCGGATGATCACCTCTGCCACTTGCCGGGGATGGGATTCGTATACGGAGTGGCTTGCTCCCTTGATCTCGATCGTGCGGCTCTTCGCTCTTTCGTAGTACCAGCGCTCCAGATCCGGGTTGATGATCTGGTCATTCCCCGCGACGATTGCCCAACTCGGCTTCGTTTTCCATGCCGCTGCAGTCAGCGGTGTGGTGAACACTTCGGCTGCCGCAAGCACCTGCGACCGGGCCTCGAATTCTGCCTGCCCTCTTGGCATGTCCGGAGCGAAGAGCTTCGGGAAGTCGACCGGGTTCAGGTACGTATAGCCGTCAGGCGTCTTCTTGATTGCGCCTTCGGTCTTGGCCAGGACGCTTGGAGTTTTCTTTCCAAGGGTGCCTTCGTCTTCGCCGACATCGGGTGCGTGTGCGGCGACGTAAACCAGCGCTGTCACGTTCGGGTGGACGCCCGCCTCGGTGATGATCGAGCCGCCGTAGCTGTGACCGACGAGAAGTGTCGGGCCGTCCTGAAGGTCGAGAACGCGCTTGGTTGCAGCCACGTCGTCCGCGAAGGACGTCTCGGGCTCCTGGGCCATCGTGACGTTGAAACCCTCCTTGGTCAGGATTTCGTAGACGGGTTTCCAACCAGAGCCATCCACCCAGGCGCCGTGCACCAGAACGATATTCTTGAGCGGTTCAGCGCTCGCGGGCGCCGCCAGCGCGATGAATGGAAGGGTGGCTGCAAGGGTGACATAGGTCTTGAGTTGTTTCATGGCTATGGCTTCCTGTGTGGTTGCATTGAGACAGGGCTCGGCATCTTGCGAGCACAAAAAGTAAGTCATGCGACTGAACTGGAATTCTATTGCAGAAATCCGATCACGCCTTGCTGCAGTCACCGACAACGGCATCAAACCGCGTCGCTACCTGGTCGTGAAATGGGCATGTGATTGGGTAGGCTGTTTTCTCCGCATAAAAACTAGCTTCGATGGTCCCGTTCGAGAATCACACCTAGGTGTAGGACAGGCACGACCATTGCATGGAAACGACAAGGAGGACGGACATAGCCTTTCGGCCGCTCTGGGAACCAGTTCCGGACCAGACATCCATGGGGGCATCCGCTTGTGTGCACGAATTCGCCATGTGCCGTGCGACGACATGGTCGCACAGCACCACCAGCAGGTGCAGCGAGCCCCCTAAGCCAGATAGTCCTTGAGTATGGGAAGATCGGAGACCGAGTACGACATGCCGAAGCGAAATCCTCGCCCCACCTCTCGCGGCGCCAGGGCATCCATATCCTCACCTTCGACATGGGGTATCGAAAGTTCTGCGGACCCCGTCCAGAAATCCGAAAACGTAAGATTGTCCATCAGCGACAGCGTCAATTCGTCGACCGCGGGTCTGCCCTGCTGGCTGGCACTTAGCGATGGGAAATATCTCCGTATCGTGGTCGGCCGATTGAACACCTTTGCCGGGTCCATCACCTTTTCCCGGAGTTCGATCCGAGCTGTTGCCATTCGCTCTCCGTGAGATGAAACACTCGCGCCGAAACGGCTTCCCGGTTCAAGCGGGCAGGCGGCGGCACCCGGCGCAGAAAAGCTCCTTGTTTGATAGATGCTGCCAAGTTTCTTGGGATAACCCTGAATCCAGCCGCGTGCGATCGCCGCATCGTTATCGACAAAGATGAAAGGACAAAAATTGACTGGGCGGCCTTCGAGACGTGCTTCCACCAGAATGAACGCCTCGCGGTACTGATAGCGGGCCGGGTCCGTGTGCTCGTCGTTCGAGCCTGTGAACTGCCAGTCGAGAAACCAGAAGAACGTGCGCCCCTCCGATTCGTCGTCCGGCGTCAGACCCATAGGAAGTAGGGCCGCGACAGCGGCGGGATTCGCCCAGTATTCGACGGCGATGCAATCGCCGGAATAGTGCCAAGGCGGCGGCGGGGTCAGTGAGGACTTACCGTCCGGCGTCAGCGGAACTGTATATCCCGAGAGCATTCGTCGCGCCTCCATCAAATGGCCGGTCGGAAGCACGAGATCTCCCGTTCTCTCGCATGGAACACACCTATACCGGGAAATACGAGTTTAGATTTGTGAATCGTTGTGAAGGTCCGAAGCGCTGCGGCGAAGCGATCCCAAATCGAGGCGCACGGATATTACCGGAGTTCGTCGAGCAGTTGGCGTGCCGAGCTGGCTTCCCAAGCCTCAACGTCGTCGTTGAACCGGGAATGCACAGCTAGAATAAGAGACTTTGCCTCCACGGATTTTCCTTTTTGGGCCCAGATACGAGCGAGCGAGGTCGCTGCTCCTAGTTCCCAGCTCGAAGCATTCTGCCGGCGAGCAATCTCGATGGAACGGGTGAGGCAAGCTTCTGCTTCGGCGGAAGGTGTCGAAATTGCCATTAGCACTTCGCCTTTTGCGTGCAGTAGGGCTGGCAGCCAAAGTGTGGCGCTTGCCTGATCGGCCTGGTTTAGGGCGTCGTTGATCATGAACAATGCCTCGTCGTAATCACCTAGCCGTCTCAGGCCTTCGGCGAGCGCACGCCGTGTCGCCAGTGTCTGCACGTGATATTGATTATCGCCCATTGTCTTCAGCGCATCGCGTAGCATGTTGACGCCTGGTTCGACCTCACCGCGCGCAATCATGAGCTCACCACGTAGCGCAAGGCCGACAGCTTTTTGCGCATGGAGCGAGTATCTGAGGGCGTGAGCAATAACCTGTTCGCAAAACGAAAACGCCTCTTCGGATTGGCCACCCCAGTGCAGAACCGGAATGGAATCCAGGAGGACCGCGCAAAACAGCACCGGGTGCGATGAATCAATCACGCGCGAGATCGCCTCGCGTGCCTTTGCGATACCCTTCGTCTGTGCGCCGCTGATCCAGAGCGAGCGAGCATATGTGCCGAGCGCCCGGACATGGTAGTCGTACCCAAAGTACACAAATTCTGATGGGGCGGTGTTAACAGCAAGTCTAAACCCGCGCTCACCGTGCATGACAGCAGCGGACTGATTTCCCGCAATGTGGTGGGACGCCGCCAGGGCCCATTCGCTCATTGCGTTCTCCGCCACCCCCCCAAATTTTTCCGACAGGGCTGCAGCACGCTTTGCGACGTCCAGGGCCCTCGTAAACTCGCCACGACGGGTAAAGAAGACATTCAAGCCGAGAAGCAGGTAATGCTGAAGCCGATCCTCGCCAAGCTTTTCAGAAAGCTCCAGGCCACGTTCGAGAGCTGCTTTGACTTTTTCGCTGTCATCCCACAGGTACATCGATGAAAGCGCGAGTGCTTTCTGCAGGTAGAGTTCTCTTCGTTGGCCCCGATCGCTCGGCAGAAGTGTCGCCATCGCTTTGCTGCACCAGTTACTGCATTCGGCGAGCAGCGGGAAAGATGCAAGGAACAGGGGAGCGGCATGGGACGTAAGCTCAATGCCGATGCAGACACTTCCAGAACTGGAAAAACACCAGCCCAACGCCTGGCGGATATTGCCGATATGCGGCGCGTATGCCTCGACGTTGTGCCCATGTGAAACGAGATCATCGGTTTCATGCATCTTCAAGAAGTCGGCGAAATATTGTGCATGTCGCATCGCCACCGCATCCGTTTCGCCGCTGGCCGCAAGTTTGGCGGCGGCATAAACGCGTGTCGTGTCGAGAAGCCGATACGTGACGACCCCATTGGCGGGCGATATCCAGATAAGAGACTTGTCCACCAAGCTCGCAATGGCATTGGTCGTCCGAGTTCTGTCTTCCGAGGATCCGGCGACTTCGATGGCAGCCTCAAAGGTAAATTGTCCGACAAAAATCGAAAGCCTGCTCAGCACTTCTTGCTCAACGCTGGATAGGAGATTGTAGCTCCAATCGAGCATACCCTGAAGCGTTTGATGACGAGGCACGGCATTGCGGCGCCCCTGCAACTGGAGCTCGGCGTCGTTACCCATGAGATCGAATGTACCTTGGATGCCGAAAGTGCCGACACGGCTTGCGACAAGCTCGATCGCCAGGGCGATGCCGTCGAGGCGGCGGCAGATATTGGCGACCGTCGGTGCCTCTGCGTCAGTAAGGCTCAACCTATGCCCAGAAGATGCAGCTTTCTCCATGAAAAGTTTGACAGCAGGAGAGCCAAGGGCCTGGGATGCCGTTGTCACCTCGCCGCGCGGCGTATCAAGAGGCAGAAGCAAGTGCACGTTTTCACCGTCTACGCGCAAAGCCTCACGACTGGTGGCCAATAAATGGAGCGATGGCGCAGCATGGAAAAGGCGTTCCGCAAGGGCTGCGGCGGCCGAAATGACATGCTCACAATTGTCTAACACCACGAGGATCTTCTTCCCGGATACAAACGCCAGGATGAACGGTTCTACCTCAGGGCCTTGGACAAAACAGCCGAGAGCTGAGGCGACTGCATTTGGAACCTGCTGGGCATCTTGGACCAGAGTGAGATCAACGAAATAAATCGCGCTCCCTTCGAATTCCTGGCGAAGCGAATGAGCGACCGCCACAGCAACGGTGGTTTTTCCGATGCCTCCTGGACCTACGACTGTGACAAAGCGGCGTGACAAAACCAGCAGCGACAGGACATTCACTGTCTCTGTTCGACCAAAAAGAGATGGCAATGCATGGGGAAGGCTCTGAGAACGCAGCTCGCTCGTCTCGGCAGTCGGCGATCTCTCAGGTGTGACCGGCCCTCGACGGATTGGTGCTGCGAAAGTATATCCGCGCCCTGCTACGTTCAATACATAGCGTGTGTCGTCCTCGCCGTCTGCCAAGGCCTTTCTCAGGGAGGCGATGTGAACCCTGAGGTTCGACTCTTCGACCGTGAGGCCCCTCCAGACGAGCTTTGTCAGCTCGTCACCCGTCAAGATCTCGCCGGGTCGCTGGGTCAGCGCGATGAGGATATCAAGCGCACGGCCGCCAATTGCAACCTGTTTGCCGTTCTTAGCCAGCAAACGTTCGGAGGCGATTAATTGAAACGGACCGAAATAGAGACCGTTGCTGGTGTCCGGATCGCTCTCATTCCACATGACAACCGTCCTGGAAGTCTCTACCCAGCGTGTCTGAGTCAGCGTCCGCTATAGCGCAACCGATCACAAGAATAAAAAATCCGTTTTGTAGCTGCTTCAATTTCGTTGACCCATTACATCCTGTTGCCGGCGATCATCCCGACCGGGTGAGGTCGGCAATACAGCTGTAAAAGAAAGCTTGCCGCGGCCTTTCTTTGAGGCCGGCATCTCAATGCTGCGATGCGGTCACAATAAATGAATGAGAGGAGCGTCTCCGCTCAAAGTCCACTTTAGAGGCCTGCATTTGTCGGACCCGTCTGTCAGACGCCGGCAGACATCGCTTTTGCCGATCGCTTAACCCAGGTGGTCGTCTCATCGGGCCTGTTGGGTCACGAGCTTGATTGGCAGCGATTAGAAACCGAATGCTGCCGTTTGTCCATGGGACATGCCAGGCAGTTCCGCAGGACTTGACCTGCATTGATATTTTGAAAGCGTTGGATTTTAATCGCGTTTCGGACACAAAATGGGCTCTCCCGATGAGTTTGTTTCCCAAAGCCGCGATTTTCATAGGCTGTCTGGTGGGCATCGCCCTAGTGTCCGTTGATGCGGGCATCGCCAATGCGAAAGACATGTTCATCGGTGCGTTGATTGAAGCATCGGGGCCGATGTCGGAAATGGGGCCATCCGTTGAAAAAGCGGCGAAACTTGCGGTGTCGGTGAGTAACATCGCTGCGAAGGAGGCCGGACTTGATCTTTCGGTCTATCTGGTCAGCGCGGATTCTCAAGGAAACCCTCAGGCGGCCGTCTCTGCTGCGCGGACGCTCGTGGACAAGGGCGTCTCGTGCATTCTCGGACCGGCAACCACGCCCGAGTCAATCGCCGTCCTCAACGGCGTGACATTGCAGCGAAGGATTACGTTGTGGCCGCAGGCATCCAGCACGCGGCTGCGCGCTGTCGAAGACGGCGGAACGATTTTCCGCACACTCGCACCGGATGACCTCCAGTCGAAGGCGTTGGTCCGGGCAATCGAGACCTATGTCGGTGCCCGCAAGAGGGTTGCGATCCTCTTTCGAAACGAGCCATACGGCGACGCTCTGTCTCGCACGTTCAGATCGGATTGGGAGGCAAGCGGTGGAACGATTGTCTCGAGCATCGCATTCGATCCCACGCAGCAAGCCTTCGATTCCGAGGCTGCTCAACTTTTCGACGAAAATCCCGACGCCTACGTCGTCATCGATTATCCCGACACTTACGCGAGGCTCGGGGCAGCACTCGTCCGCAGCGGTAAATTCGACCCAAACAAACTGTTTGTTGCGGATGCGTTGTCTTTCGCCAGAGTGCCCAAGAGCATTCCCGCGCGGGCCATCAACGGGGCTTACGGCGTTGCCGGCGGATCCCCCCGTGGAACCCCGGCATACCGACTGTTCAACGAACTTTGGCGGCAGGCGGGAGGGGCGGAAGCCGGTTCCTATGCGGCGAACGTGTTCGATGCGGGCATTCTCTGTGTTCTTTCGGCCATTGAGGCTGGTGCAACCGATCCAGAGCTCATTCGCCAAAAGGTCCGAGAGGTGACAAGGGAAGGGGCGAGGCAATTCACCCTTGAGACGTTGGCGGAGGCCGTGAAGGATGCCGCGGCGGGAAGACCGATTGATTATATCGGGGTGTCGGGAGCATTTCGCTTTGCGCCGAACGGAGATCCCACGAGCGGTCTTTATGATATATTCCAGTATCGGAACGGCGAGCAGGTGACGGTCAGGCAAATCGACGTGAGGTAAGCTTTGACGAACCGGAGGAGTGGCCGAGGCTTGAGAGTGTCAGCTACCGCGCAAGCCTACTTTACGGGAGTGCCGAAACCGGCGAAACTGCTGGTATCTCTCTTCTTTATCTTCCTCTGCCTGATTGCATTTTTTGGAACCGTGAAAGTCTCGCAAGCGACGATCAACGGATTTGTAACTGGTAGCTACCTCGGCCTCGGTGCAATGGGGCTGACGCTCATAATGGGCGTCATGAAACTCGTGAACCTCGCATACGGTGATTTTCTCGTGGCTGGGGCATACTTCACGTTGATGTTCACCGCGCTGGGTACGCCACTGCCGCTGTCGGTGCTGCTGGCCATCTTGGGGACAGCGCTTCTCTCGATTCTGGCCGAAAAACTCGTTTGGCGCCCATTACGGAATGCTGGCGCAAGCACACTTCAATGCTTCTTGTCCGCAATAGGATCAAGCTTTCTCATTCGCTTCACGATTCAGTTTTTTGGCGGCAGCGAGTCACGATCGTTCGATATTGACGTCCTGTCGACGATGGTTTTAGGGCCTTTTCGCGTGGGGACCCAACAGGCGCTCGGTTTCGTCATGGCCCTGGCAGCTTTGTCGATGCTTGCAATAGGCCTGTGGATCAGTGGTGCGATGAAGACGATGCGGGCGGTTTCTGACAATCGTCTGCTTGCCGAAGTTTGCGGTATCGGTGTCGGGCACACCATAGATCTCACATCGCTCTTGTCGGGCCTGCTGGCTGGCGCCGCCGGCATTGTCTATGCGACAGCTGTCGGAAGTTTCAATCCAAATTTCGGTCTGACCTTGTTGCTCAGCTTGTTTGCTGCGGCCACGCTTGGCGGAATTGGCAATATCTACGGCGCAATGCTCGGGGGCTTGGTGATTGGCCTCTCGCAGGAGTGGTCTGCTTTGTTGCTCGGCGCAAAATGGAAGCCCCTCGTGGCCCTGGTTTTCCTGGTTCTCATGCTCCTTGCTGTACCTCGCGGCATCTTCGCTCGCGCGCCGCGCCGCCCATGAGCGTGGATTTCTGGATCAATGTCGGGGTGATCGCGGGCATCTACGGAATACTCACGCTCGGGCTCCAGCTTAACACCGGATTCACGGGTCTGCTGAATTTCGGCCAGGCAGGGTTTATGGCAATCGGTGCCTACGGGGCAGGGATACTGGTCGCCGAAGCCGGGTTTTCCCTGTGGTTGGCATTTTCGACGTCTCTGGTTTTATCTGCTGCGGTCGCGATAGTAATTGGATGGTCAACGAGCAGGCTCGGGCCGGATCAGTTCGCAATCGTGACGATCGCATTTGCCGAGATCGTTCGGCACATACTGCAAAACACTGACTTCAGCGGCGGCAACCAGGGCCTGATCGGTTTCGATGTGGAATGGCGATCGGCCAGTGAGTGGATCACTTCATTATTCTCAGGGATCGGTCTTGGTGAATACAAGCAAATCCCTCTCTTGCTGTTTGTGTGGATCACGTTCGCGGCACTAACGGGACTGATGAAGATGCTCGAACGGACGCCATGGTCCAGGGTCCTCCGTGGCATTCGCGATGACGAGACAGCGATCGCCGCGTTGGGAAAAAACACGCTGTGGTTCAGGATGCAATCGTTGGCAATAGGCGCAGCACTCGCCGCGGTGGCCGGATTCTTCATCGCTCTCGATGTGACATATTTATATCCAGGCATCTTTGACCCGACCTTTACGTTTTTCGGGTTTGTCATCCTGCTTATTGGGGGCCTCGGAAACTACCGGGGAATAATGTTGGGAAGCGTGGTGTTCTGGACGCTGATGGAGGGGTCACGGCTCATCGAGACGTCGCTCTCCGCGACCGAACAGGCGTCTCTCCGCTTCTTGGTGGTTGGATTATTGCTGATCGTCCTCAGTCGCGTTTACCCCCATGGTTTCTTGGGCAACAGCAGGGGACGCGCCCATGACTACTGATATGCCCATCTTGCGAGTAGCAGGTATCTCCAAAGCTTTCAGCGGACGGTGGGCCGTCTCGAATGTAAACTTCGACATTCAGCGTGGATCTGTGACAGCGCTCATTGGCCCGAATGGCGCGGGGAAAACCACGCTGTTCGATCTGATCACCGGTCATTCCCGGGCAGATGAGGGCAAAATTCTTTTCAACCACCAGAGCATCGTCGGCCTGCCGCCCCATCGTATCGCGCGTCTCGGCTTGGCACGGTCCTTTCAGTTTCCGCGAGTTTTCTCCGGAATGACCGTGCTGGAGAATTTGATGGTGGCATGTCCGGGACAACCGGGAGAGCATTTGGCGTCACTCTTCATCGCGCCGCGATCCATCCGTGATCGGGAAGCGACCGGACGCGCCGCCGCTAAAGAAATGCTGGAGAAACTGAGGCTTGAAAAGAAGGCGGATCATCATGCCGGCACGTTGTCAGCCGGTCAAAAAAAGCTTCTCAACTTCGCTCAGGTGTTGATGACCGAGCCGTCTATGGTCCTGCTTGACGAACCAATGAGCGGAATGAACGAAGGCTTACGATCAACGATTTTCGAAACGATAATTTCCCTACAGGGCCGGTCGAAGACCACGTTTTTATTTATCGAGCATGATCTTGAGGCGGTCATGACCTACGCTCATCATGTCTTGGTGATGGTTGAAGCCTGTGTGATTGCCTCAGGCACCCCGGAAGCCGTCTCCTCGGACCCACGGGTCATCGACGCCTACATGGGCGACCTGCAATTCGGGTCGCTGTGATGACGGAGCTCCTCGTCGCCGAGAAATTGACAGTAGGCTATGAGGCTGATCCTGACATCTTGAATAATATCAGCCTGACTGTTTCCCATGATGAGATCGTGGCAGTCGTTGGATCCAACGGCGCCGGCAAATCAACTCTTCTAAAGGCTTTGATAGGGTTGGTCCGGCTGCGTAGTGGCAGCATCAGGCTAGATTCGACGTTTGTAGAAGGCATGGCGCCCAGCGAGTTCGTGAAGCGCGGAATGGGTTATGTCCCCCAGAGCGACAATGTGTTTGAATCGCTTTCCGTGGACGAGAACCTCGAGATTGGCCTCAGGTCGCGATCCGATATAGCCCTTCGTCCTCGCCGCGAAGAATTATACTCTCGTTTCCCCGCACTGGCAGAACGGCGTCGCCAAAAGGCGGGAAGTCTCTCCGGGGGTGAACGTCAAATACTCGCACTGGCGCGGGCCTTGATGCCAAGGCCGAGGATTTTGCTGCTGGACGAACCCACGGCGGGCCTGGCCCCCCGGTTTGTCGAGCGCATTCTTGATCAGATCCAGGCGATTAACCGATCAGGGGTCGCCGTGCTCATGGTGGAACAGCACACCTCCGCCGCACTCAAAATATCTCATCGGGGTTACCTTTTGTGCGGTGCGACTAACGAAAAGGCGCTAGCGATCGTTGACGGAGCAACCATCACAAGCCTTTAGCTCGCTCCTGCATCTGTCGAGTAAACGAGCCCGGGGTTAACACAGCGAAGGGCGTTCACAACGATTCACAATACTAAACTCGTATACGACATCCCCTGATGTCATTGACTTCGTTCGATACCGTCATGCGACGGGAGCAGTTTATCGAGGGAGAGCGACATGTTCACAGGGCAGTGGTTGGCTTTCGTACCGGTAGCGGCAATGCGTTGGTGCGCAACGATGGTGGTGTCGTGAGCACTCTTGAGCTGTTTCGACGCCGCGCAGTGCCACTGCTGGCAGCCGGACGGATTGAGCGCCATCGCTGGCTTCTTGCGTTCTGGCTATTAGGAGGTGCGGCTATAGGCCTGTTCAGCCTGGCTTGCGCAGCTCTTGGCTTCAACTTGACGCCTGCTGCGCTTGTACTCCTGTTGGTCGTTATATTCCTCGCGCTATTCGACAGCTGCATTTCATCGGTCTTCTTTTCGGTTCTTGCTGTCGGATGTTTGAACTTCTGGTTTGTCGCCCCCCTGCACACGTTCATCATCGGCAGCAGGCACGACCTCGCGACATTGATTGTCTTTCTCCTGTCTTCGCTTTTTGCCGCATGTCTTATCAGACTTGTTCACAGCTTGGGCGTGTCGGAGCGCGAACAGGCAAGCTTACTCGATCTGACAAGTGACGCCGTGTTTGTCCGCGATGCCGACGACATCATCACGTATTGGAACCGTGGCGCGGAAGAGCTCTATGGATGGTCCCGCCACGAGGCCGTAGGAAAGGTCGCCCACGAACTCCTGAAAACCAGGTTTCAGGTATCGCTTCTCGAGATAAACGATGCGTTACGTCGTTCAGGGCGTTGGGAAGGCGAGTTGATCCGCACGACCCGCACCGGCAGGCGGATCTCGGTTTCCAGTCGGTGGTCACACCGGCTCGAAGATCGCAGGAACAGTGTCGGAACGCTGGAATGCAATACCGATATCAGTGAGCGCAAACGCACTGAAGGCGAGCTGAACAGGAGCCAGGCGGCCTATCTTGCAGAGGCGCAGAAGCTCAGCAACACAGGAAGCTTCGGGTGGAACCTCTCGACCGGCGAGCTTTTTTGGTCGGCCGAGACCTTTCGAATATTTGGCGTGGAAGAAGGAGTAACGCCATCAATGGCTCTTGTCCTGGAGCGGACGCATCCGGACGATCTGCCTGTTGTTCGAGATCTTCTTGTCAAAGCCCATGCCGATCGGCGCGACTTTCGACATGAGCATCGTCTTCTGATGCCAAATGGGGATGTGAAACATGTTCGCGTGGTTGCCCGATGTGACTTCGGCAGCAAGAACAGTCCCCAATTCGTCGGCGCAGTCATGGATATCACCGCTCAGAAAGAGGCCTATGCGAAGCTGGAAAAGAGCGAGCAGCGGTACCGCTATTTGTTCGACCGGATGCCCATCGCGCTATGGCAGCTTAACGCCAGCAATCTGGTTGCCCAGTTCAAGCAGCTCAGATCCGAGGGCGTGACGGATCTGGACACCTATTTCGACGAGAACCCCGCATTCCTGAGGTCATGCATGGAAGCGATGATTTTCGAGGAAGCAAATGAACGTGGCGTCCAGATGTTCGGTGGCCGTGGGGTGGACGAGTTCAAAGGCAAGTCCGTTGTCGGCACCTTTGAAGAGAGCTCAGCGACCTTCAGACGCGCAATGGTGTCCCGTTATCGAGGGAATACCAACTTCGAAGAAGAAACCAAGATGGTGACGCTCGACGGACGTATCGTAGACGTGCTGTTCACAACAGCGCGCGTTGGTCTCTCCAAAGACCCTGATACCAGCCTTGTCGGTGTCCTTGACATCTCCGCCCGGGTCGAGGCTGAACGACGCCTACAGCAGGTTCAGGCGGAATTCGCGCACGCCGCCCGTTTGTCTGTCCTTGGCGAGTTGACGGCGTCGATAGCTCACGAAATCAATCAGCCGCTGGCCGCAATCGCCAACGCCGGGGCAGCCGGATTGCGATGGATAAACCGTCCGAAGCCCGACCTTGACGAAGTGCGAGATTCTCTGACCTCGATGTTGCATGATGCCAAGCGGGCAGCCGAACTCATCGGCCGAATTCGAGCAATGGCGAACGGGAAGCCTCCGGAGCGGACGCAACTCGACTTGGACGAGGTCATACAGGAAGCGCTGCAGTTCTTACGCCACGAGATCCAGGCACGTTCCGCAATCGTGACCCATGAGAAATCGCGGCAGCCACTCGTCATAGCTGGGGACCGCACACAGGTGCACCAGGTCATCGTGAACCTGGCGATAAACGCACTTCAAGCCCCACGTCCCCAACGGAGCAACCCACACATCGTCGTGCGGTCAGGGACCTCCGCTCGCAATAGGGCGGTATTCACCGTCGAGGACAATGGAGCAGGGATCAATCCCGGTCAGGCCAGTCGGCTTTTTGAAAGCTTTTTCACCACGAAGGAGACCGGAATGGGAATGGGCCTGCGAATATGCAAGTCCATCGTGGAAGCTCACGGAGGGGAAATAACCGCAGATGCCGTCAGCAGCATCGGCGGCGCCTGCTTCTCGGTCAACTTGCCTATCGTACCAGCTTGAGAGCAGCGTTCGCGTCCGATCAACCGCAGGCCACCTGAGAGGTTATCACCTTCGAGAGGTTGGCGGCCAAGAGGTCGCCATCGATGGGTTTCCTCAGGAAATAGGACGCCCCGTTTGCAAGGGCGCTGTCTTCCAGGCCAGGCTCCGCATGAGCGGTAACGACGATGACGGGCACGGTCGAGCGTTGAACAGTCATGAATTTCGTCAACTCGATGCCGCTGATACCAGGCATCTGGACATCTGTGATGAGACACGAGCACTCGTCGAGCGTGCTGGATCTCATGAATTCCTCAGCGGATTCGAAGCCACGCGCGTCGTATCCCATCGAACGAACAAGACGGACAAGTGACGAGCACAGTGATCGATCGTCGTCAACAATTCCGACCAACGTTACCGCTACCACTCGGGAAATCCTTTTTCTGTTTCGATTTATGGGCGCTCGTCCTGCGCGGTTTATTGCCTGTAGCCTATGCCCAGCATCGGCCTGACCATGTCGGCCATGCGGACGAGATCCGGGAGTGTTCGAGCCTCCATCTTCGTCATCGCAGCGCGGCGATGGATTTTGACTGTGACTATGCTGATACCCAGGTAACCAGCTGTTTGCTTGTTCATCTTTCCAGACGTTGCGAACATCATCACTTCCTGCTCGCGCGGCGTAAGGCGCGTGAACCGATCATAGATATCCGCAGCCTGATCCGTGTTGGCGCGTCGGTCATGGTCACGGTCAATTGCCGAGCTTATGGCGTCCAGCATGTCCTGATCTCGAAAAGGCTTGGGCAGGAAGTCGACGGCTCCCGCTTTCATGGCACGTACCGACATCGGAATATCGCCGTGGCCGGTCATGAAGATGACAGGGAGGAAGATGCCAAGATCATTGAGTTGCCCTTGGAATTCCAAGCCACTCACTCCGGGGAGGCGAACATCCAACACCAGGCAACCCGGTTTGTCGGGCAAAGGTTGACTTGTGAATTCGGTGACGGATCCGTAGGTGCGGGCGTGTAAACCAACCGACCGCAGAAGTTGACAGAGCGTGTATCTTACAGATTCGTCGTCATCGACAATGTGAACCAAGGCTTTATCGGTCAGATCGCGCGTCATGATCTTACTCGGTATCAAGCTGGACGAATTTATCCGCAGAAATATACCATTCGCGTATTATACAGGCTATCACACCAAGGTGTGTTTGGTTCCTCTTGTCAGGCAATTTTCAGGTGTCGCGGCGGGTGTGCCCAACGCAAGCAGAGCGAACACTTCGCCCGGCCCGGACGCGTCGAACTAGGGATCCGTTTGGTCGCTCTCCCCGCTAGGCGTGTCTTCCACATGCTGGGTCGCTCCCTCTGTTGCGTGCAGCCAGGGTTCGCGCCTCTTCGTCCAGACCTCGATATCAGGGAAGAGCCGGGCAGGCGCATCGTCGAGTGAGCCCAGGCGGATCTCGACATCCTGTTCATTCAGGCAGAACAGCCTGCCTCCGCACAGAGGGCAGAAGCTGCGGCCCTTATAGATCCCGGTGACGCCAGAAAATGAGAATGCGTCGCGCGGCCAGTGGGCGAAGGTTGTGAAGGAGGATCCGCTTTCCTTTCGACAATCAGCGCAGTGGCAAAGGCCGATGCGATAGGGCTCGCCCTCCACCTGATATCGAACCGCGCCACACAAGCATCCGCCGTGACGAGCCATGCTTCCTCCATCACCGTTTTCAGTCCACCTCCAGAGAACCGATCTCATCAACGAAAAGTTCAATTGGTGCGGCGTAGCAGATCCATTCCAGGAGCAGTTTGCCGACATCGTGACAACGCTTTTGGGCAGTTGTTATTTCACGTCGTGGCAGCCAGACAGGAAGTTGGCCTCGCTGAGCAGCCGAGACGACGGCGAGTTATCTGGTCAAGACCTACCCAATCCTTCTGGAAACCATTTGGTAGCCATAATCTGGTTGGTGCGCGAACCAATTCTCCGCCCAGTCGTTCCCATCAAATGACGGAGGTGCTCGCTGTGGATCAATCGCGAGAAATGCCCCTGCTGGCGACGGTTGTGATCGGAGCCGTTTCAGGGCTCGTGTCCGTAGAGGTCGTGGAGATGTTCCAGCTCTCCGGCCTTTACTATATCGGGGCCGTCGGAGTTCTCATTTTCTTGACGACTCAGTTCGGCCTCCGCTCGATGCAACAGTTTTGGGAATAATCGCCCAACAGGCGTTCCATCTCTCCGTTGCCCCATCTCTCGACGGGAAGGGCGGGAAGGTAGAAACGACGGTAAGTCCTTTTCGCCAGCGCTTTTTTCTCGATCCAGCGGCAACTTGAAAAACGGATCGCTGCAATCGCGGCGAGGTCTCCGAACCCCCAGATTGAAACGATAGCGGTCATCGCGAACCTCACGGGTCGCTTCTGCGTTTTGCTGAGAGCGGGAAGACCTCCAATGAGCAACGATGAAGATCGAAGAATGGACGATGCGACGACGGGCGAGGCAGTGTCCTTTCCCTTCGACAGGATGGCAGCGCAACGGTTCCGGGAGACGTTCCCGCGTGCGCGCTGGAGCGAGGAGAAAAAGGCCTGGTTCGTACCCGGAAGTACGGCGCGGCGCCGTATCGACCGATGGCTTGCGCGCGAAGCATCCCGAACCGAGCCCTTCGCGGATGAGAGGGGGCGCGACGCATATAATTTCGAGCCTATTCTCAGTCCCTACCTGAACGTGGGCGACATTGGTTTTTGGATACGCACGCCTTATTCTCGGACGGCGGTGGAGGAACTCCGGCAGGTCCCGTTTGCAAGATGGGAGAGTGCGAAGCGCGCCTGGCTTGTCCCCTTTTCGTCCTATGACGAACTTCTGCGACGTTGGAAGACCATCGAAGAGGCCGCGCTGCGCAATGAGCCGGACGAAAGACGAAAACGCGCGGCTGCGCGAAAAGGGACGCAGGAGGAAGCATATAGACGACGGCGTGCGGCCGAGCGACGTCGACACAGGTTGCCGGTTGCAGGCAACGATCCGCCGCCGCTCGGGAGACCTGTCGCCACAAATGCATACGGAATTGTCCTGATCGTCGAGGTCACGGGCGAAATTGTCGATCCCGAAATTGCGCAGGAGTTCTATCCTTACTCGGGGGAGGCGGTCTGGGCATTATGGAGAAGTCCGACCCTGGACGAACTTGTACATACCTGGCCGTCAAGAGCCCCGACCGGAGAGTATGAGAGATCGCGCGGCTGGTGGCGGCCGACGCTCGACGAGCTGCGTGAGGCAAGGAAAAGCGCTCGGTCGCGCGAACGACGCCTCAAGCAGCCCAACGGGTCATGATTTGCTCACTCCCACCGATCACCGTCAGATCGCAGGCACCCATTTCCAGAAGACGCCTTCCTTGCGGTCGGGGTAGTGCTTGAACTCGCATTCGAATGCTCTGCCATAGGCGGCCGCTGCATCGAGCGCCTTGCTTCCCACGGGGTTCATTCCGGTGCCAGGCGCAAACCAATCCTCCAGCAGGTCGTCGGGAACGTATACGCCGATGCGTAGCGGTAGCTTCGTCAGGACTTCATCCAGTTCGCTTGCCGGCATGTGACCTCCCTATTACTCATTCCGCAACCCATCAGGTGTTCGAACATGCAGCGTGAAGATTGGTTCCACGCTTTTGCCAGTACCGCATGCAACCCCGATGCATTCGAGGCCATTTAGGGCAAGCCAATCGTTGCGAGACGCATGCCATGAGCCGCGTCGGCCTGTCAGGGAGCGAAACTTCAGGCGTCCGGATTTGCGCTCCGCCTATTTTTGGGGTCCAAAACGAAAATGAGCCCCATTCCGCAGGTGATGAGCACCACGCTAAAAATGTTCCAAACGAAGAACAAAGGATAGCCGAGAAAGGTGGTGCTGTCGTTGAAGGCCACATTTCCGGCAAAAACAGAGGCAACGACAATGACCGCAATCAGAAATCGCATCGCTCCCCCATATCCGCAATTCGTCGGAGAGCGCTACTTTAACATGGCCACGCCGAAGTGGAAGCCTTTCCAAGGAGCGGCTAATGCCTTTCCCGGCATACCTTATGTCGGCGACCTCATCTCCGTGCGAGGCAATGTGATCAAGGGGTATATCGTCAGCGCGTTCGTCGAAAGCAGAAGCAGTCCGGCCGAAATTGCTTCATCTCATCGGCGGAGCTTCGAGACCGTTTCCTGACCGTGTTGGCCAGATTGCGGCACTTCGGCCCGTACGCGAGCATCAGGATGAAGGCCTCTGTCATCATCGGTCATTGATGAACATCATCGAGAAAGTTCCTGAGCAGGGCGTTAAAACTGGCGGGAACTTCCCAAAAGGGAGCGTGCGAGGCGCGTGGGATCCGGATGCATGTGTCGTTCCACAGATTTCCGTAGGGGACGGATTTGACGTAGTCCAGGTTGACAATGTCATCCAACGCGCCGTTCACGATTGCTGTCGGTACGCTGGTTGCAGAAAGCACGTCCCGCTGGTTTGCGCCCTGGCCTTTCATGGCTCCGCTCACGAGCAAGGGCCGAAAATGTTTGTCCGTTCGCCTGATTGTGTTTGGGATGAAAGGCTCCAGATGGGGGCCCATGATGGCCTGTGCAAATTCGACTGCCTCTTCCGACGTAAGCTCTGCCTCGCCGGCCAGTCCGCCGAGCGGCCTGCGGCGAAATCCTTCGGCGATGTTGTCCCCGACGGGTGGGGTACCGGTCACCATGATGCCGTCGATTCCTGCCGAGCGGGATAGCATCTCGATGGCTATATGACCGCCGAGTGACCAACCGACGATAACGGCGCTTCTGATGCCCATCGCCGCCATGACCTCCAGACACGCATCCGCCAATCCTGGCCGCGAATAGGTCCGTTTCGGATCCACCGCATCGCCGGATTCTCCGTGGCCCGGAAAGTCAAGCGCGATGAGATGGTATGATCCGAGGATGTCGTCCATGAATTGCTTCCGAAAGACCGCGCGACAGGTCGAGTTTCCGTGAAGAAAAAGTACTTTCGGGCCGTGTGCGGAGTTCTCCTCTACAGCAATGACGCCGTGGGAGGTGACTACTTCGGTTTTTGAAAGTTTGGACATTTACCTTCGTCCTTTGCCTGATGGCGCAATTCTCGAATATATTCGTCCGATGGGCATGGGCCGGGTCCGAGCATTGCAGCGTTGTCTTATCGGGACTTCTGCCCGATTTCTAAGCGAGGCTCGTTGGTTTCAACTGAAACCGACGGACGAAAGCCGGGGAACCGGGATATCGCTTCAGCGAGAACACTTAGTCGCGATCAATTCACCATCCTCAGGGCAGGCGGTTTCGGATCCCCAAGCAATTCAAAACCCTTAGTCCACTGTGTTCAGTAAGGGCCGCATCACGGCAAAACGTTCGATGTTTTCCGCAACCGCTCGTGCGATGTCGGCCAGGGACCTGTCGGTAATGCCGGCAACATGGGGGGTCATAATGACATTTGGATGCGCAAGAAGAGGGTCGAGCGCGTCGGCGGGTTCCGTCCAGAATACATCCAGGCCCACTCCTCCCAGTTGGCCGTCTGCGATACAGGCCTCAAGCCCCTTCCTGTCGATAAGCCCGGCGCGTGCAATATTGATGAGGACGGCACCGGGACGCAGCCATCGCAAATGCTGCTCTTGAACAAGCCCTGTCGTTTCGGATGTATGTTTTACGCAAACGATCAGGATATCCGACTGTGAAAGGCAAGCTTCTGCATTTTCAGCAGAGTAGCACCGATCGAGGTGATATTCGGATGCTTTTCCCGCGCTGGGCGCTCTCGTCAAGCCGAGCAATCGAACGTCAAACGCCTTGAGACGTTTCGCAAGCGATTTCGCAACAGCGCCAAGACCGTACAAGCAGACGCTACGACCTGCCAGCGCGGTCCCGATGGGGGCTCCAAGAATTCCGTCTCGGATATTTTCTCGAACTTTATTGCATTGGCGCAAGAGCATCAGCAGCAGAAGAATCGCGTGCTCGGCAACGGAATCCGCGTTCCCCCCGGTTCCCGGAACGTTCGCGACGGGGATTGCTCTGCAACGCGCGGCGGCGAGGTCAACGCCATCAAGGCCGACACCGAATTGTTGTATGAACTTCACATTACCGCGGTCCATTTCGACCGCTCCGATCCGTTGAGCGCGGGGGATCAGGATATCGATCTTGGAAGGCATAGTTGCGAGTTCACCATCCCACAGAAGTATCTCGTGGTCGCCTGCAAGCGATCGCTTTAAATAATCGGGCATGTCCGGGAATGTATGTCCGGAAAACACGATACGCATCAAAGTCACCTCGATGTCTGAGACAAAAGAAGAGCCCGAGCTATCGCGCCGTGCGAATGCAGGAATGTTTCACAGCTGGCCTCGTTTGTTTCAGATGTGAGAAATGGCTGGAATGCTCTGGGATGGGAAAGCACTTGCGGACGGAGGATCGGTCTGTTGGCTACGCATGTCGGGCGTTCAGCGGATGAATGTAATCCGCGACTAGGCGGCATGTGACCGTTCAGCGGTGTCTCTGAAATGTGCGAGGCCGGTGATTGCCTCTGTAACCGGCATTCGGATCCCGCGCTGGTTGGCGAGTTCGATGACGGCATCGCAAATCGATGCAAGTTCCAGCTGGTTTCCTTTCTCAAAGTCCTGCAGCATCGAGGTCTTCACATCTCCAAGCTTTCGTCCGGATTCGAGGATGATATCCGGGTCGACTTCAAGCTTGGCGCCATAGGCATCGATCACAGGAATGACTTCCCGCAACATCTGTCGGCTGATGTCTGCAAGGTAGTGATTGCCGAAGTTTTCGCGCAATGTGGCTCCCGTGATGGCGGTTACCGGGTTGGAAATGAGATTGCGAACGACCTTGGTCCAAACTGCATCTCGAATACGAGGCGCGATCCTGGCGCTGATCCCGGCGGCGTTCAGCATACTTGCCAGGACATTTGTGCGCTCAGAGGATCGGTCATCAAGTTCCCCGATCGTCATCTGCAGCGGGTTGGCGGTTCGCGCTGTTCCCGGGCACGTGCGCTCGGCAGTGATCAGCGTGGTCGTGCCGATTATCTGTCGTGAGGGTATCAGTCTCTTCAGTCTCCCATCGGGATCGACCGATTTCACGACTTGACCGGTCCAATCACCCTCATCGCCGTCGAAATACCACCAGGGTATGCCATTGACGACTGGAACAATGATGGTCTCGGCGGAAATGAGCGGCTGTAGAACGGCCGCCAGGTCAACCAGATCATGAGACTTGGAGCAGAGAAATAAAATCCGCTGCGGGCCAAAGTCCGTCGCCTGGCCGACCTCGACGCGCGCACGATGGTCGCCTTCGCTGTCCAGTAAGCGAATACCCTGCTTGTTGATCGCGGCGAGGCTGTCGCCCCGAGCGACCAGCCGGACATGAAAGCCGGCGATCGATAGGCGCGCTGCAACCGTAATCCCTATCGCGCCAGCACCGGCTATACATATCGGTACGCCTAAACCGGCTTTGTCGAAAAATCCGGGCATATGCCCTCCTGCTGATATCTATCGGCAGGATCGGTGAACCTCGTTTCCGCGCTATTACAGCAATCGTCCAAACCGTTACAGACTTAGTCAATCAACCTGAGTGATGACATCAAATCGTCGCTTTTGAAGAACCGGTCCCGTCACGGGATGATCGCCTCGCCCGACGCAATCCTGTCGTATCGGGCCGTGTCAATGATCACGCGGGACGATCGCCGCGTCGCTTCGCCTGTCTGGCCGGAAGCTCAAGGCGCATATCGTGTGAAGACGTAGTCGTGGTTCTCGACGTTGCTGACATGACAGGAAAGACAGGTTTCGTGCTGGGCAATATCGACCGGCTTGCCGTTTACGAACCTTCCGAAACCCCAGCCATGACTGTCAGGGTATTTCTTCGAGTCCTTCACCATGACCTGCACAGTCGTCGCAGCGCCCGGAACGGTCGCAGGCGCAAACTCCGTCGACTGCTTGCGCTTGTAGGCGAGCTTGACCAGGATCGAACCATCCGGAAAGGGCAGCGTACCCTTCTTATAGGCGTCGACCGCGATGTCGTTGCCAAGCACCGAGCGCAGTTCATCAAGCGGCGGCGCTTCCTGAGCCGGCGCTATGAACTTCCAGTCTCTGTAGCCTTCCGGAATGGTAACCCCGTAGATCGGAGAAGCATTTTCAGGAGCTGACTGCGTCGCCGCGCAAAAGGAAGCGACGGCGCCAAATGCAAGTGCGGAAATGACAAATATGCCAGGGAGTGCGGACTTCAATTTGGACTCCTTTCGGACCGATGATCTGAAGCCACGATTGCTGGCGATTGTATCCGCATAATTTCAGGGAGGCGCCGATATGTATCAAAATGTGTACGGGCGGACTCAACGGACCTTGAATCGACGTCTATATCAGCCTGACAGCACGAGGTGATACTGGCCGCGATTCTGGCGAACATGGTGCTATCGCCCAATTCTGTCCGGTAATGCGGAGGCAATCGCAAGGTGATTGAAGACACGCGAAGCCTCGGGGAAACTGCACCGAAGCGCATCGCGAGACTCCTATGTTCGCAGCTATGGATTGAAGCGCGCCGAAGACGTTTGTCGTTGGGCAGTCGCAACGCTGACCAGCAGTGCGACGAGCACGTTCAGAGTCAGTGCGATGAAACCGGTGTTGATCTGCTTTACCGTCGCCGGAGCATTTGGAAAGAAGCTGGCGATCGTCAAGCCAGTCGTGACGACGATGCCGACTGTGCCGACGCCGACGATTATCCCCGCGGCTGCCCCCTCCTTCGTGAAGGGGTTTTTTCGGCAGCAGACTCGCAAGAAGAGCCGGAAAGAGCTGGGTCACGATGCTGTAACCCATAATCAGGATGGCAACGATGCTTTCTCCACCCATCAAGGTGAAAAGTACGGCAATGGCTGTCATGAGCAGAACCGAGCACTTCGTAAAACCGGTGACCAGCCTGTCAGAAATCGAAGGTGCCAGCTTTCTCAGAATATTCGTCGAGATCAGAGTGGATCCGACGATGACGATGGTCGAACCCGGCACAAGTGCCGTAAGCACGCCTGCGGCCCCGATCACGCCGACGAACCAGGGATCAAATGTGGCAATGGACAGCTTCAAGAGCGCCAGGTCGATTTCGTCGCCCTGCAATCCGGGGATCTTGAGGACGGCCGCAAAACCGACGAGCATTGCAAACAGCATAACCAGCGAATAGAGCGGCATCAGCACAGCGTTCCGCCGAAATGCACCCTCCGATCTGGACGTGTAGACCGAGGAGAAGGTGTGCGGCCACATATAAAGGCCGAGGGCCGAAAGCGCGACGGTGCTGCAATACCAAACGATCGTTTCGCCGGTATTCGGAAGCGCCAAGAAGCCGGGCCTTGCCATCTCGATCTGATCGAACATCGGTCCAATCCCCCCATAATAGTGATAGGGAAGATAGAGCCCGAGAAACGCACAGATGATCCAGATCGTTACGTCTTTGACCGCCGCTGCCCACGCAGAACCGCGCATCCCTGAAGCGATGACATACAGGGCCATCACCGCCGCGCCTAAAATCACTGCCCTGGACTTCGAAATCTCGCCCCCGGACAAGGTTTCGGCGATGATACCAAGGCCCTTGAGTTGCAGGATGAGATAGGGAATGAGGGCCACGAGGCCGACGACAGTGACCAGAAAACCGAGACCGGGGCTGTCGTATTTCTGCTCGAAGAAATCCGGTTGCGTGACCAGTCGCATCTCGTTGGCAAAACGCCAAATGGGCGGAAGCAGCCAGTAGGATGTGACAAAAGCCAGGCAGGTGTAAGTCAGGATGTAAAATACTGTGCCGCCCTTGCCATAGGCAAATCCACTTGCACCAAGGAATGTAAAGGTGGTGTAGATTTCCCCCGCCATCAGCAGGAAGACCAGGACGGGCCCAAATCGCCGCCCGCCCAGCGCCCACTGCTCGAGACTGACGCGGCGATGATTGCGGCCCCAAGCAGCCAGGATCAAAATCGCCGCTACGACTGCGCAAATCAGCCACAAGGCACTGTTCACAACGAGCACTCCTTCCGGTCGATTACCAGGGCAACGACTGTGGCAATCCAGAGTGGAGGCAGGGACGTGATCTCCAAGGCCGAGCGGTCTGTGCGGATGTCACCACGTCTTTTCCGTCGCCGTGAAAAACCAACTGGGCTTCGAAGAGAGGCGGGCATCTAGCGAACAGTCTCGTTGCGATGGGGCGGCTCCGGGGTGGATCCGCGTTGGAGCCGACTCGCAGACTATCTCCGGACAAGCGAACTGAATAGGGCAGGGACGCTTCTTCTCAGGCCAATCGTCTTACGATCGTAATAATTGATTTCCGTGCTCCGGGTCTGCTCACGGCGATGTTACGAACACAATGATTTCCTCTGATTTTGCAATGAAGCGTTCATGACCCGAACCAAGCTTTGCGACCTCTCCAGGAGGCCGGCACGGACCGGTTAGCCGTCCATTGCCCGCTCCGCCCCGACGATCTGCTGCCTCATTGGGCTGCGGCCTCTTCGCGGACGGAGCCATCCAATCGAGGAATTTTAGATGACCCGCATTATGATCGTAGGAAATGGCGCCGTAGATTGCCGCTACGCGCCGATTATCGAGTCCGCGGACCTGGTTGTCCGGTTCAATGATTGCCGTTCCAGTGGCGCCAGTGGCCTACGCACCGACGTCGTTGCGGTTTGCAACACCGGTCGACCAGCCAAATCGATGCTGGGCTCAGACGTCTGGCGATCACATCCAGCTGTCGCTCAAGCGGAGGAGATCTGGTGTGTACGTGATCCCAGGAAATTTGCCGCGATGAAACCCCTCATTGCGGTGCTTCACCCGGAACTAGACGATTTCTGCGACGATGGCACGCAGGCATTCAATGCGTTCTGCCTGGAAAGCGGCAAGCGCTGCTTCGTCATCGACGAACGAACGCACGATTGGGTCGATGACGTGCTGCAGTCCTACCACCCGGCGCCCTATGTCGTCCCAAGCAGCGGCATCATCGTGATCGCCAGCGTGCTGGACAGATATCCCAATGCAACGGTTACCATTGTCGGATTTGGACATGAAGGATGGGAATATCACCCATTCGCCGCCGAACGGCGGCTCGTCGATGACTACGTGACGTTGGGCAAGCTGCGCAGGCTTTAGCCGGCAATCATACCCTTGCAGATGTAACCGCAATCCCCTGATCGATAACCGGGCAGACACCTGGTTTCGCAATATCCGTCACCGGCGCCGAGAGGTAACCAGCGCAAAATTCACGCGGGGAGCCTCCATGGTGCCGGGTGCAAATGCCATTTCCACGGAGACAACACACAATGCCTGACGCATCTATCCCGAAAACGCTGGCCAATTCCTTCGATGTCATCGTTTGTGGTTCCGGGACATCTGGTTCGATCGTTGCTCGTCGTCTGTCCGACAATCCAGATCTCAACGTCCTACTGCTTGAATGCGGATGGATAACTTATTCAGACACGATCGAAACCGCCACGCGATGGCCCGAAAATATCGGCGGCCCTCACGATTGGGCGTTCCATTCCGAACCGCAGGCGGGTCTGGGCGGTAGATCGCTGCTGATGTCGATGGGCAAGGTCGTGGGTGGCAGCTCCAGCATCAATGCGATGATCTGGGCGCGAGGTCATCGCCACGACTGGGATTTCTTCGCTAGCGAAACGGGGGATGCCGGATGGGGTTACGAAGCGATTTTGAAGCTTTACGGCACGATCGAGGATTACCGCGGCAGCCCGGACATGGCGCGTGGGAAAGGCGGTCCCGTCGCGGTTTTTCAGCCGGCGCGACCTCATCCGATTGCGCCAGCCTTGGTAGCTGCCGCAAAGTCTGTCGGGATCCCCGAATTCCGAAATCCCAACGGCTACATGATGGAGGCGAAGAGCGGTTGTGCCATCTCGGACGTGCGAGCCGATGGGCTGGAGCGGGTAACCATCTTCGATTCCTATCTGCGTCCGGTGTTCGGTCGCGACAATCTGACCTTGGTCACCGGCGCAGTCGTGCAGCGCGTCGTCACAGAATCCGGACGGGCAGTCGGCGTCGATGTTCTGCTCGACGGCGTACCGCAACGCTTCGCTGCCTCGCAGCAGATCGTGCTGTCCACCGGATCGATCAACACACCGCGCATTTTGATGCAATCCGGCATCGGCAACGAGATCGAACTGAAGCGGCTCGGAATTCCGATCGTTCAGCATCTTCCCGGAGTCGGCGAGAACCTGCAGGATCACCTTTGTTTCCCGAGCATATTTGAGTATCACGAGCCGCAGCCGGCACGGGGCAATGGCAGCGAAGCGACAATCTACACATCGGTTCATTCCGACAGCGCTTCGCCGGATGTGCTGATGTGCCAGGGCGAATTCCCGGTCTGCAGCCCCGAACTTGTAAAACAGCATTCCGTTCCCCAAAATGCCTGGTCACTGGTCGCAGGATTGGCGCAGCCTCGCAGCCGAGGCAGGGTCAGACTACGCAGCGCCGATCCACGCGATGACGTCGTGCTGCAACTCAACGCTTTGTCGGATCCGCGAGACCTGGCGACTGCACGGGCAGCGGTCGAACTCAGCCGGGAAATCGGTGCCCAGGCGCACTTGAAGGAGCTGACAAAATGTGAGGCCTTTCCCGGGAGCGCCTACAAGAACGACCTCGACCTATTCATAAGGCAGAGCGCCGTTCCCTTTTGGCACCAGACCTGCACGGCCAAGATGGGGCGGGACGAATGGTCCGTCGTGGATGCAAAGCTCAAAGTCTACGGCATCGACAATCTTATGATCGCCGACGGATCGATATTCCCTCGGATTCCGACGGGAAACACAATGGCACCCTGTGTCGTCGTCGGTGAGCGGGCTGCGCAGATATTGCTGAAGGAAATATCAGGCAGCGTCGCGACCCCGACCGCCTTCGAAACCCGGCTCTGAAGGGTCATGGGACCGGCAATTCCGTCGGCGGCGCTGCCGATCGGAATTGCCGGGGGCCGATAGCTCGGGCCACAATTCTTGGACGTTCAGCCGGCCACGCCAGGAAGAGTTCGCTTTGGCGCCAATTCCGGCCTGATTTTGCTTGCGCCTGTGAGGAAATGGAGAGCCACTGTTGACCGCGATTCCGTCGGATGCTCCAGGTTTTGGCGTCAAGGCGGTGCAAATTGAGTCTCACTGGCGCTTGTCGACAGCCAGCGTTTCAATTGTAACAAAGCCGCGCCGGCTGTAATGCATTTGAAATCTCGTGCAGCAATACGCGAAGCTAGGCCGAATTCATTCGAGTGGTGTCTGGGGGTTACAACGTGAAACACATTCTGGTCGTCGATGATGACAGTAAGCTTCGTGGCCTTCTGATAGACTATTTCTCGCAACACGCCTTTCGTGTCACCGGCGTGAAGGACAGTCATCAGCTCGGCCAGGTGCTGCAAGCCGAACCGGTGGATCTCGTTATTGTCGATCTCAACCTCGGCCACGAGGATGGGCTGGAAATCGTTCGGACATTATCGGGCAAGTCGGACGCGCCGATCATCATTATCAGCGGAGACCGGCTCGACGAAACCGACAAGGTGGTCGGGCTGGAGCTCGGCGCCTGCGATTACATCACCAAACCTTTCGGCCTTCGGGAATTTCTGGCCCGTGTAAGAGCAGCATTGCGCGTTCACCCGGTCGCGAGTGATCGCAAGGATCGCAAGATCTATTACTTCGACAAGTGGATCCTGAACGTCAAAAGACGGCAATTGATCTCGAACGAAGAAAGCGAGGTCAAGCTGACCGCCGGTGAATTCAATCTGCTCACGGCGTTCCTCGATATGCCCCGCCAGGTGCTGTCGCGCGAGCAGCTTCTGTCGGCAAGCAGGGTGCATGACGAGGAGATTTTCGATCGCAGTATCGACGTGCTCATCCTGCGGCTCAGACGCAAGCTGGAAGCCGACGCCTCGGCGCCGAAGTTGATACGTACCGAGCGCGGCGCCGGCTACATATTCGATGCCGACGTTGTTGTTGAAGCGCGCAGGCGAGCCAAGTGATCGGTTCTCGACGGGGCGCCAGGTTCCGCATGTGGGCGACCTGGCGAAACCGTCAGGCTGTTCTTGCGGTGATTGCCATGGGTCTTTCCTTTGGCGTTGAAGCGGTTCACGCGATCGATCGCAATCCCAATCCCCGTGAGCCGCTTGCCCCACTGACTGTGCCTGAAGGGCTTGATGCCGAGAAGGTTGCACTTGGCGGATTGCTGTTTTCTGACCCTATCTTGTCGGGCATGAACAAGCTTGCCTGCGTGAGTTGCCACGACCTGACCGCCGGCGGAACCGTCAACGTCAGGCGAACGGTCGGCTACAAGGGTCGCGTTCACCGGTTTAACGCGCCGACGATTTTCAACGTCGGCAATAACTATCGGCTCGGCTGGAGAGGAGATTTCACGTCGCTCGAGGATCAGAACGAACGAATATTGCTCGACGACAACCTCATGGCCGCGACGTGGCCGGATCTGCTCGCGCGGCTACGCCAGAATCCGGCATATTCGGCCAGCTTTCAGAGCCTTTATGGCCGTCCGGTGCAGCGCGAGGACCTGCTTGATGCCATCGCGACCTTTCAGCGGTCCTTGACAACGCCCAACGCGCCGTTTGACAGATACCTTGCCGGTGATCTCGACGCTCTGTCGGAGAAGGAGCTGGAAGGATACCGTCTCTTCAAGGACCTTGGTTGCGCATCCTGCCACCAGGGGTCGAACGTCGGTGGAAACATGTTTCAGAAGTTTGGGATCTTTGCTCCTCCGCCTTCAATTGATCCCGACAACGATGGAGATCTCGGGCGCTACACACTGACTGGCGTTGATGCAGATAAAGGCGTGTTCCGTGTCCCCAGCCTGCGCAACGTTGCCGTTACGGCACCCTATTTCCATAATGGCAGCGTCTCTTCACTGTCGGATGCAGTCGAAATCATGGCTCGCAGCCAGCTTGGGCGCACGCTCAGTCAGCGCGATGTGGAGTCCCTGGTGGCGTTCCTGAACACTCTTACGGGCGAGTACAATGGACACAAGCTCCAGCCGGCCCCAGCGTCGAGCAACGATTGAATTATGGCGTATCGCCGTACTCGTCATCGGTGCATTCTGCTTCGCTCTGCTGGCAATCGGACGCGTGCCGTCACGAGACACGCACGAGGCGATACTGACGGCATTGAGGGCTATCGATGTCAATCATGCTTCGTTGCAGCGCGACGTGCTGCGGGCAAGAGCAGGGCTGCTCAGGAATTATGATCCGTTGGTCGAATCGATCGTCAACCTTCATGCTGCGCTCAGCAGGCTGAGGGCGACGTTCCCGGAAAGCGGTGTCGAGAACGTCTCCGACCTCGATCGGGAACTGACTGCGCTCGCCCAGTCGATCGACCGGGACGAGGCATTGGTCGAGCGTTTCAAAACGGACAACGCGATCCTGCAGAACTCTCTTACGATAGCAAACCAGTTGCTCAGCGAACTGCATGCCAGCACTGATCCGGCAATCCAACAGGCGCTGGGGCGGTCGAACGATCTCGGCAATATGATGATGCGCTTTGAAGCCGATCCCGGCGAGCGGCTGGCTCGTTCGATCCAGGACCAACTTGGCGCCATACTTCGCTCCGATGCCGCAAACGTCGCCGAAGTCAGAACCTATGTCGCCCATGCCCGCATGATCCTCGCGACGCTGCCGGCGGTCGATGGCACGATCGCCTCGATCCAGGCATCACAAACGCCCGTCGAGGCGCAACTCCTGCAGAAGCATTATCTCGATGCCTTCGGCGTCATCAGCGTTCGCTCGGCCTGGAGCAGGATCTTGCTGGGCTCGATCTCCGTTCTGCTGTGCATTTACGTCGCGATCCTCGTGTACCGATTGCGCAGTCAGACCAATCGTTTGACCCAGCAACTCGATCTCGAAAATCTGATAGCGGATATCAAGCAGCGTTTCAGCGATGATTTCGACTCGGTCGCGAATGCTGTCATGGACTCGCTTGTCATCGTGGCGGAGTTTTTTGATGCAAGCCGATATGCTTTCGTCGTCGTCGACACGAGTTCTCGATCGGTTGTTGAGAGTTTCGGAAATGTGGAGGCGCCGACCTTGGCCGGCCTTACCGCCCGATTTTCGGACCAGATATCGGCTTCGACCATGGCGGAGAAGCTTCACTGGGATCGCTTCTTTTACCAAAATCTGCAGCGCTCGGAGATGCAGGCACTTCCCGAAGGTTCGCTGAGTGCCGGTTCAGTCGTTGCGACGAGCATAGACGCCGGAAAAGTCGGATTGCTCTTCCTCGAACATGCCGAAATTCGCAAGAAACCGGGTAGCGACGAAATAAGATTGCTCGGGCAAGCAATCGTCGCACTCTCACATAGCTTGAGGGGAAAGCGCGAGCGCAAGGAAAGGCAGGAGCTGGAGGGACGCCTTGAGCATGCGCAAAGGTTGGAAGCAGTCGGCACGCTCGCCGGCGGCATTGCTCACGAATTCAACAACGCGCTTAGCGCAATAATGGGTTATGGGGAAATGGCGCTCGAGCTCAACCAGGCACCATCACGCACGCGCCAATATATTCAGGAGATTGTCTCGAGCGGCCTGCGCGCGAAGCACGTCGTCGATCAAATTCTCACTTTCAGCCGGAAGCGCGAGCGGGTAAGCAGGCCCTTCGACGTCAAGGAGGCCATCGACGACATCGTGCCGCTCGTGAAAATGTCGATTCCGGACACTATCCAGCTATCGAGCACTATCGCGCCGAACATGCCGGCGGTCGCCGGCAATCCGATCGAGCTTCAGCAGGTCATCATGAACCTCTGCACGAACGCCGCGCAGGCGACGGGCGAAAATGGAAGAATTCAAATTTCGGCGCAGATGGCAGAGTTTTCTACCGACATTGCCCTTTCGCATGGCAATATTACGGCCGGGCGCTATGTCCTTGTCGGCTTGACAGACAATGGAACCGGTATCGCACCCGGCCTTTTCCCGTACATCTTCGAGCCTTTCTTCACGACCCGTGTGAATCGAGGCGGAACCGGCCTCGGTCTGGCCGCTGTTCACGGCCTTGTCACTGCGATGGACGGCAGGATCGACGTGGAAAGTCGGCAGGGCGAAGGCACGACCTTCAATCTTTATTTCCCGGTGAGCGCTGCAGCACCCGTTCCTTTGGAACAATTTTTCAATGAGAGGACGGTTCCGCTTGGCAATGGCGAAATGGTTCTGCTTGGCCAGCGCGATCACAATCTGCGTCTGATGTACGAGGAAAAGATTGCCGCGCTCGGATATGAACCTGTCGGCTTTGAGAGCCTCTCAGCGCTCAAGGACTGGGTGTCGGAAAGCGCGCGCGCGCCCGACCTGATCCTTCTCGATCTCGATTTATGGCAAGTCATGCCGGACCTGCGACATATCGCCGGCGAATTCGGGCAGACCACCACGGTGTTTATCGTTGAGCCGGAGCATGCCGGTGCCGATCATCGCGTCTTTGCCGACATATCAATGTTGCGAAAACCCATCAGCTCCAACCGCCTCGCTGCTACGCTGTTCGAATTGATTGGGAACAAGCAACCGCGCCCCGAGGTCCCCCGATAGCCGGCCAGGTTTCCGGTAAAGTATTTTACCTTTGAGCGGTCGAGACTTGCTCCTGGTCGGTCAAGGCCTCGGGCCGAACCAAGAAGTAAGCACCGAGGCCCATCGTGAGCGCGCTGACGAAGAGCAGGTAAAACACATGCGAAAGCGACGAGATCGTCAAGAACGTGGCGAGCGTTACCGGTGTCAGGCCACCAAAAAATGCGTAGGAAACATTGTAGGAGAAAGATACGCCCGAAAAACGGACTGGGGGCGGAAAGCATGAGACCATGACAACGGCTGCTCCAACGGCACTAAGGCCGGAAAAGCCGATTATGGCGCTCGAAAGAAAGACCTGGGCCGGGGCTGGCGTAGAAATATTGTAAAAAGCAAAGCCGCCGATGGCCAAAAAAAGGCCTCCGACCATGAAGAACCGCGCCGCGCCGATCCGATCGAAAAGCAGTCCGCCTGAAACCACCCCGACCACGAGAGACATCGCGCTGATCGTTGTCGCGATCAGCGCAACTTGATGGTCGACATGGTGAGATCCCTCCAGGATTGTTGGGACCATCAGCGTCAGCATCACGACACTAGCCGACAGGATCCAGGTGCAAAGGACAGAAATAACGATGCTCCGCCGATAGGTCTTCACGACCACGGCCAGAGGCAGTTCGGGAACGAGTTGATTTTTTGCTGTTAGAGCCACAAACACCGGCGTTTCATGCAACATGCGGCGAAGCCGCATCCCGATGAGGCCGAAGACACCACCGAGAATGAAAGGCAACCGCCACCCGTAACTCAACATGTCGGCAGGCGGTAGAATCATCGTCGTCAGTGCCGTAAGGGATGCGCCCAGGAAAATTCCAACCCCGAGCCCGGCGCACACCAGGCCGCATGCAAAGCCCACACGACGCGAGGAAACGTGTTCGGCCGCAAATGTCCAGGCGCCGGGCACTTCCCCGCCGATCGCAATACCCTGAAATATGCGGAGGACGACGAGCAATAAGGGCGCGGCAATCCCGGCGCTCTGATAGGTCGGTAAAAGCCCGACCGCGAGCGTTGCGCCGGCCATCAACAGAATTGAGAATGCAAAGACGCGCTTGCGGCCAAACATGTCGCCGAAATGGGCAAGCACTATTCCTCCGAGAGGCCGGAAAATGTAGCCGGAGGCGAATATGCCGTAAGTTTGTATCATCGCCAGCCATGTCGGCATATCAGGCGGGAAGAACAGCACGCTGATCGCCTCGGCAAGGAAGACGAAAATTACAAAGTCATAGAATTCTAGAGCCCCGCCAGCGGACGCAAGACAAAGCATCCGAAACACGTCTCGGCGTCTTGAAGGACGGGTCGAATGCCGATTCCATTGCATGTCGGCTTCGGTTTGTTCTGAGCGGGTCAATTTCGATGCGACGCCAATTGGGCCTTGATGGAGCGTATAGGCTCCTAACGTCGATGGTACCTGCGGGAAAAGTGAAATTCGGTTACAGATGAAAGAACCGCACTATCCGAGGGCCAATTCCCCTCGAATCTGTGCCGAACGTGGCAGTTGGCTACAGATGAAATACCAAGGCAGGTTTTTGAAGCGACGGCGCAACATTTCTTCCTAACCTAGGCGTATTGCAAAGTGGTCATTCTGGCCGCGCGACAATGGGAACCCAGTCATGAAGATTCTGATCGTCGGGGCCGGCATTGCCGGACTTGCTGCGGCAAGAGCGCTCGAGCTGAAAGGATTTGAGGTCGACATCGTCGAGCGGCGCAGTATCTCCCCCACGACCGGTCAGGGCATCTTCCTCTTGGGCAATGCATCACGCGCCCTGGCAATGCTTGGGGTACTGGGGGACGTCTTTGATGTCGCCTTTCCAATCGAGGCACAGAGAATTTTGACGTCACGCGGTGTCGTCATCAATGATGTCGCCACCCAGACGGTGTGGGGCGACTGCGGTCCCTGCCTCGCACTGCCGCGGCACAAGCTGATCGATGCGCTCCAGGCGTCGATCAGCACGACGAAAGTGTCCTACGGTACCTCCGTCACCGCGGCCCGGTTGCGGGATGGCATCAGAGAAGTGCACTTCAGCGATGGCAGCATCGACGAATACGACCTCGTCATTGGCGCTGACGGAATTCGCTCGGCCGTGCGAGAATTCGGTTTTGGCGGGAGGACACCGCGCCCCCTCAGCATGTCTTGCTGGCGTTTGGTGGTCGAAAACCACAATCAGGTGGACGCCTGGACGGCTATGCTGGGAAAAGGACGGACGCTCCTTGCCATACCTCTGAGCCGCTCCGAGCTCTATATCTATGCCGACTGTCCGGTGGAACAGTTCGGCGATGGATCGATTGGCGTTCTCCGGGCACGCTTTGCCGACTTTGGCGATCCGCTGGGCTCGATCATCGCTGCTCTCGACGATAAGGTCACTGCCCACACTGCAAGACTTGAAGAGATTCCAGCCGGTCGTTTCATTGATCAGGGGCTTGTGCTGGTCGGCGACGCTGCGCATGCCTCTTCGCCGAGCATGGCTCAAGGCGCGGCGATGGCGCTGGAGGATGCGATCGTGCTTGCCGCCTGCCTGGCTCAGAATGGTCAAGTCGCGCAAGCCCTGGAGGAATTCTACAAGCGGCGAAAGGGGCGTGTCGAATGGGTCCAGCAGCAATGTCATGCGCGCGACAAGTTGAGAGGCGCGGCAGATATTGTCCGAAATCTGGTGCTTCGCAACTTCGGAAACGCGCTCTACGCGCGGTCCTACCGGCGCCTGGCACAGAGCCTTTAGATCGATCGCCCAGCGGTTCTGAGAGAGCATTGAGGGCGCTGTTTGTTGTCGGCTGTGCAGCGCTGGGTAGCGTCGCCTCTCTGGCAGATGCTCTCTCACGCGCGGAAGAACATTGCTTGCGCCCATCGCCGGCAATGCATGATGAAATGAGATTTCACGGCTCGACCCGAACAATCAAACCGACGAAAACACGCGTCGCGCTCTCAAGACAGCCCTTCGCATTGCCAGCCGTTTGGGGCTCCTAACAGTCGACAGCTGGCGCTATCACCAGTTCTGCGATCAGGCCGCCGTCCGGCCTGTTTCGCAAATTGAGGCTTGCTCCGAACGTCGCGGCTAACTGTTGGGCGATCGCCAGACCGAGACCGCTGCCGGGAATTCCCTCGCTGGCGATCTGGCCGCCCCGCACGAAAGGCTTCTTGACAGCCTCCAGCAGTTCGTCGGCGATCCCCGGCCCCCGGTCCAATACGGTAATTATGATCTCATCGCGATGTGAGCGGATGGCGCTGACCTCGGCGGCTCCCGCGAATTTTAGCGCGTTATCGATGAAGTTCGAAAGGCTTCGTCTCAAGGCCCGCGGCTTGGTCACGATCGGACCGGTAACGGAATTGGCGATGGAAACAGTCCGGCCAGTGTCTTGATAATCAAGCACGAGGCATTCGATGAATGAGCGGAAATCGACAAGTGCGAAGCCCTCTTCATTCGCATGCGCATTCCTGGCATAGGCAATGCCTTCGCGGACCAGCCGCTCAGTCTCATCCAGATCTCTGAGGAGCTTTTCCTTTTCCGGAAAATCGCTTGCCAATTCAGCGCGCAGTCGCATGCGGGTAATCGGGGTCTGCATGTCGTGGGAGAATGCCGACAGAACCTGTATGCGCTCGTCCAACTGTTGCGAGATTCGGTGTCGCATGGCGTTGAAGGCTTTCGCCACCGCGGCAACCTCAAGAGGGCCACCCTCTTTCAACGGTTCGCCCGGGCGATTTGGATCGAGCGCCTCCACTGCCGCAGTGATTTGGGTCAGCGGCAAAATCGACTTTCTGACGGCGTAGGCAAACATGCCTGCAGACACCAGCAGGAAGACAACATGACTTGCAATCATAGTCATCGCCGGTCCCATGGTCTGGCGTTCTGTGTTACCGGCTACGAGAATCTTCCGAGGGGGCAAAATCTCGGGCGGGGGAGGCGAAACAGCATCTGAGCCGCTGCTCTCCAGCATCCCCGTCCCATCAGCGCTTGCCTCTTCCCGCGTGACCTGCAGCGGCGTCTGCCGATCGTCGAGCGCTGCAAGTTCGGTCGGTACGGCTAACACTTGTTGTTCGACCCCGTTCGGCTGGGCTGGGTGCCGCACCTCGTTGTAGAGGCCGACCGCCAGACCGCCATGAGCAAAAACGAGACCGACGGACAGGATGAACAGCAGCCGCCCGCGCAAGGTTCTTGGCGGTACGCGCCATGCGGCGTCGGTGGAAATTGTGGTCACAGAAGAACGAAATCGCCCGGTCATCGGTTTCTCTTCAATGCGCTTGCTGGCAAACGGATGAAAGACTTGTCCATCTTCAGACGAGAAGCAGGGGCCAAGTCGCAGGGAGAAGTGCTGCTGCAAAACCGCAGCATCGTTTCAGTTCTCTGGAAATATGTTTCGTCTGTAATGAAGTACGCCGCAGAATTCTTGCGGCAGCAAAGTATAGGGCCATCGACAATCAACCCGTTGCGACAACCTAGACCAAAGTCTAGTGACAAGTGAATTGCCGTCTAGTGTCGATCCCTGCTGCGAGGCCCTACCTCAAATATGTCTTCACACCGGAGCGCCAAGCACTTTCGAAGCGACCGACGAGAAGACCTATCGTAACCCCCTACGGAGATTTTCCGATGAACCGCGTTCTTAACCTCGCCGCCGTCGTCCTCGTTTCCTCGTTCGGCTTCGCAACTGTCAGCCACGCAGAGAGCCTTGACATGAATGCCCCGGGCCCTCTCGAAAACACCCTTCGCACCTTCTCGTCCGATTTCGACGTCCACGTACTTGGTAACTGGGACCAGTCGCCCGAGCATACCACACGTGGGTCGTCCGTTTCGGATCGCTCGGAGAACGCCATTCAGGGAATTCAGGCTGCCATTGAAGCAAATGGCCCGCTTGTCGCAAGGCTCGAAAGAGATGGCGTGAAGGTCTCCAATATCGTCGACGCAGAACAGGCTGCGGACGGCGGCATGACGTTCTATTCTCGTTAATTGCTGGTGCGGCGGGTGTTGCCGAAGCATGGCAGCACCCGCTGCAGCAAGGGTATGACGGCAGAAAGGGGGACGGGCAGCGACCCGAAATCCTTTCCTGTGCGGCGGGCAGCAAGATCTCATCGCCCGCGGAAAATGCGGGCGACCGTGATCGCCTGCATCCTGGAGCGGAGAGGCCAGGTCAATTCGGTCGGCGGTTCTCTGCGCGACCTGACGAGACCAGCCGAACACGGAGAGTTTGTGCTCGGTCCCATCCTTGTGGCGCTTGCAGGCAGCCGACAGAGATAAACTTCTAAATGAGAAGGGCGCCTCATGGGCGCCCAGCTAGTGCTTGTGATTTTTAAGCGAGTGTCGCAGCTCAGAGCGGCCTGACGTTTTCCGCCTTTGCCTTGCCGGTCTTGCGGTCCTGGCCTACATCGTAGGAAACGCTCTGCCCTTCCTTCAACCCATCGCCATATTGAAGCGCGGTGACGTGGACGAAGATATCGGGTCCGCCCGTCTCCGGCGTGATGAAGCCAAAGCCCTTATCCATGTTGAAAAACTTAACCTTGCCAGTCGGCATGACGTCCTCATGTGTTTGTACGTGTTGCGGGGCGGCAACCTAGCCCTCGCCTTCCGCGAGATCAACCCGGTTTGAACCGTTGACCGACCTGTCATCCTCATCTGTCGGCGATGGCGCGATGGAGCCCAAAGCGGTGCAGAAGATCGCAACGGCGAAGAGTGCCATTCCCCCATGAACGAAATAGGCAAGGCTGTAGCCGCCAAGATCCGTCAGCCAGCCGGCGACAATATTGCTGAGAGACGCGCCGATGCCCTGAACCGTCATGACGGCGGCCAGACCGACATTGAATCGCCCGGTGCCTGACAGGATACGCTCTGCGGCGATCGGTGTCGCGATGCCGATGAGGCCTGCACCGACGCCGTCGAGGATCTGGACTGGAAAGATGGCGGCAAAGCTCGTGAAGGTGCCGGCGATCAGGCCTCGAACAGGCAAGGCGGAAAGCGCGATGATAAAGACGGTGCCAAGGCCGAAGCGACGGATCATCAAGGGGGCGGCTAGGGCCATCGCGATCATGGACAGTTGTGACACCCCTGTCGTGACCGCGGTGGTTCGGAAGGGTGTGCCGAGCTGGATTGAGAAATCCTGGGCGATCAGGCGGCTGATCGGGGCGTTGCCGAAATGGAAGACCATCAGCACGACGGCGAGCAGGACGAGACCCTTCTTGGCAAACAGAACGGAGAAGCCGGAGGGACCAGGCGCTCCGTCGTCGTGCGCAAGACCGCGGGCGGCCTCATGGTCGATGCCGCGCGGATCGACCGCAAGAACAGCCAGAATGGTCGCTGTGGCCGTCATTACCATCATGGCAATGACGCCCTTCAGCCCGAAAGCGAGCGACGCGAGATAGACCCCAGCAAGCGATGCGACGTTGCCGGCGTGGTTCCAGAATTCGTTGCGCGAGACCTGCCCGGAAAAGCGGCGTTCGCCGACAAGCCCGAGCGTCAGCCCCATGAGAGCGGGGCCGACGACCGCCCCGACGATTGCGGTTGCCGATTGGCCGCCGAAGACGGCGGCGTTGCCGGGGCTCGCAAGCGTCCAGAGAGCGGCAGCCGTCACCAACAGAACCGGCAGGATGATCAGCGTGCGCTTGCGATGCGTCGCGTCGACCCAGGCACCGAAGAATGGCGTGGCGACCATGCCAAGCACGCCACCGATCGTGGCGACGAGGCCAAGCGCCATAGGTGACCACCCTCGGGTGGCGAGGAAGCCGTCGAGAAAAGGTCCGAGACCGTCGCGGGCGTCAGCCAGGAAGAAGTTCAGGACGGCAAGCGCCAGAAGTGAGCGATCCTTGGCGAGCGATGCGGGCATCGAAGGCTCCGAGAGAGGCGAGGTTTTGGGCTTCAACGGGAAGCAGGCGACGGAAAACGGATGCTCTCGGCAAACGGTTCCGCTGACGCCCAATGGAGGGTCCGCGCGTCCTGCGGGCCGGCGTCCCTTTCGCGTCATCTTGGAAGGAGCGGTTCAATGTGGATTTCAATAGATAATGGGCGCACTCTCAGTGTGCCTTTGGCTTGCATTCCACAGTTCTTGAACGCGACATCGGATCAGCTGCGCAAAGTTCAGGTCAGCCCAATGGGCCCTGGACTGACCTGAACGAGGATATCTCTATTAGCGACTTACTGCAGGGACGCGGCGACCGGCCGCGATCCGTTGGCAATCCTGGGGCGGTCCTGCTCTAGAGATCCAGGCGGAAATAGACGCCGTTGCGATGTGGGCGATAGTAGCGATCACCGTAGTAACGGTCACGGTATCGCCAGCCGCGATCGTCCCGCCAGCGCCGCTCTGCGCGCCAATCCCGATAGTCGCGATCTCGATAGTAGCGGCGGTGATGCCAGCCATACCGGTCGTAATCACGATGATGGCGGTAGTGGCGGTGCCGGACCTGAACGACCGCGCTCTTTTCCACCGATGCGGACGGCGCCGCCGATCGAGGCATCGCCGCTGCAGGCTCTGCCGCGACCAAGGCCGAGCCGAGCGAGAGAACGGCTGCCACGGCAAAATGAGTGATTTTCATAGTTTCTCTCCTTGGTAGTTGTGACCAAGGCTGGCCCCTTCGCCATGAACTCCTTCTGAAGACGCTCTTCAGCTTAGGTTCATGTCAAAACCGCAGCCCGCGAGCGGCGCGTGAGATCGGTATTGTGAGAGAGCTCTCATTTTGCGTCGCGAACGCCCCAATTTCGCGCTTGGATATGCCGCTGCGGCGTGGTGGCCACCAGAATTCCGTTTCCCATCTTTTTTAAGGGGCGCCTTTGCTCCCACCGCCAGCACATGAATGGTTTTCCCAGATTTTTCATGGGCTTCGCATCTCGTGTGAGATATAAAACCGATTTATGGATACAAAACAAAATACTTGATAAAAAAAACTTGTCAGAATAGCTTCTTCAAAAATCAAATTCAATAAACGAGGAACATTCATGCGAGCTAAGGCGACCCTGAACAGGGAATTCACCATTTCGAACGTCGATAAACGTGTCTACGGCTCCTTCCTGGAGCACATGGGCCGCGCCGTTTACACCGGGATTTATGAGCCGGGTCACGAAAAAGCTGATAAGGACGGATTCCGTACCGATGTTCTTGATATGGTGCGCGACCTGGATATGCCGATCGTACGCTATCCGGGCGGCAACTTCGTCTCGGCCTATCATTGGGAAGACGGCATCGGCCCGCGCGACCAGCGCCCGACGCGTCTCGACCTTGCCTGGCGGACTCGCGAGACCAACCAGATGGGCATCAATGAATTCGCTGACTGGTCGAAGCTCGCGAAGACCGAGATGATGCTGGCCATGAACCTCGGTTCGCGCGGCCTGAACGATGCCCGCAATTTCCTCGAATATTGCAACCATCCTGGCGGTACATATTGGAGCGACCTGCGCGCCAAACACGGCTACAAGGACCCGCACAATGTGCGGATCTGGTGCCTCGGCAACGAGATGGACGGTCCCTGGCAGGTCGGCCATAAGACCGCGACCGAATATGGCCTGCTCGCCAACGACGTCAGCAAGGCGTTCAAATATTTCGACAAGACGCTCGAAACCGTCGTCTGCGGCTCGTCGAATGACAAGATGAAGACCTATCCCGAGTGGGAGGCGCAGGTTCTGGACGCAAGCTATGACAGCGTCGACTACATCTCGCTGCACAAGTATTTCGGCAACGAGGAAAACGACACGCTGAATTACTACGCCAAGGCGATCGAACTCGACCGCTATATCGTCACGATCGGCGGCGTCATCGACTACATCAAGGCGAAGAAGCGTTCCAAGCGCGACGTGAAGATCTGCTTCGACGAATGGAACGTCTGGTATCACGACCGCAAGGAAGACGATCAGCGCTACAAGAACTGGGACTGGCCGGAGGCGCCGCCGCTCCTGGAAGAGCTCTACAATCTCGAGGATGCGATCTTCGTCGCCTCGCTGATCAACGTCTTCATCCGTCGTTCCGACCGCGTCAAGATCGCCTGCATGGCACAGCTCGTCAACGTCATCGCGCCGATCCTGACCAAGGCGGGCGGCCCGGCCTGGCGCCAGTCGATCTACTATCCGCTGCAGTTTGCTTCGAAGTACGGCCGCGGCACTGCACTGGCGGTGTCTTCATCCGGCCCGACTTACGATTGCGAAGTCGCACAGGACGTTCCCTATCTCGATCTCTCGGCCGTGCTGCATGAGGATGGCAAGAGCATCGCGCTCTTTGCGATCAACCGCAGCCTCGATGAGGCTATCGACCTCGATGTCGACCTGCAGGGCTTCAAGGGCGTCAAGGTGGTCCAGCATCACGCGATGGTCGGCGATGACCTGAAGGCCCGCAACTCCGTCGAGGATCAAAACCGCATCGTGCCGAAGGCAGGATCCGGCCTGCAGGTCACCGATGAAGGCAGGCTCACCGGGTCGCTGCCGGCGAAATCCTATCATTTCATCCTGCTGTCAGTCGCTTCGGCATGAGCTGATCGCTATCGGGGCAGCGGAGGAGGCTGCCCCGTTCGGACTGCCAATCGGGAGGATGTATGTCTGGGATAAAACTGACTGATGTCAGGAAGTCGTTCGGCTCCTACGCCGTCATTCACGGCGTCGATATCGAGATCGAGCAGGGCGAGTTCGCGGTTTTCGTCGGCCCCTCCGGCTGCGGAAAGTCGACGCTGCTGCGAATGATTGCAGGGCTTGAGGAAACGAGCGGCGGCCAGATCAGGATTGAGGATGAGGACGTCACCCACAGGGAAGCGTCGAAGCGCGGCGTTGCCATGGTCTTCCAGTCCTATGCGCTTTATCCGCATCTTTCGGTGTTCGAAAACATGGCCTTCAGCCTGTCGATCGCCAAACGGCCGAAGGCAGAGATTCAAGCGAAGGTGAAGGCGGCCGCCGATATTCTTCGCCTGACCGACTATCTCCAGCACAAACCCAGCCAGCTCTCTGGTGGTCAGCGCCAGCGCGTGGCGATCGGCCGCGCCATCGTGCGCGAACCGAGGGTTTTCCTGTTCGACGAACCGCTCTCCAACCTCGATGCCGAATTGCGCGTGAAGATGCGCATGGAAATCGCCCGCCTGCACCGCCAGATTGGCGCGACGATGGTCTATGTGACCCATGATCAGGTCGAGGCGATGACGCTCGCCGACAAGATCGTCGTGCTGAAGGAGGGTGTCGTCCAGCAGATCGGTGCACCCCTGGAACTTTACCGCAATCCGCAGAACATGTTTGTCGCCGGCTTTATCGGTTCGCCGGGCATGAATTTTCTGAAGGGCAGGGTCGTGTCCGCTGGCCAAAGCTCTGCCCGTGTCGAGCTCGACGACGCGCCGGGCCAGGCCTTCGACCTGCCGACACGCAGTCCGGTCGCCGAGGGCGCAGCCATCAATGTCGGCGTGCGGCCCGAGCATATCGGCCTTGGCGCCTCAAATGGCGGCCTGACGCTGCCTGCAACAGCCGAGTTCACCGAGGAGCTCGGTGGCACCGGATATCTTCACGTGTTGACCGCAACAAATGCGGAAATGACGGTCGAGTGCCGCGAAAGCAGGCCTCAGCCGAAGGAGAAGATCAGCCTCTCCCTGAGAGTGCCTGAAATGCTGGCTTTCGACGCCGAAGGCAGAAGGCTCAGTTGATTGAAACGGAATCCGGATCGGATCCGGCGACCGAAAGAAATGCAGGACATCTGATCGCGCGCCTTTGGAGGAGGTTCGCGGCGAGAGACGCCCCGTGCCGCGGGGTGACCTTAACCCATGCTTTAGAGGAGGAACAAACGTGAGAAAGATTATAAAACTCGCCGTCTCGGCAGCCATCGCATTGCTGCCCTCGGCGGCCGCATTTGCGCAGACGGACATTACCTGGTGGGATTTCTTGAGCGGCGGCGACGGTGTTCGCATGAAGGCGCTGATCAAGGAATTCAACGACACCCATCCTGACATCAAGATCAATGCCACGACGCTCGAATGGGGCGTGCCCTTCTATACCAAGGTGCAGACGTCGGCCGCCGTCGGCCAGCAGCCGGATATCATGACCTATCACATGTCGCGCTATCCGCTGGCGGTGCCGACCGGCATCCTGCGTCCCTTTACCGACGAAGAGCTGGCATCGGCCGGCATCAAGAAGGAAAATTACGTGGACGCGGCCTGGAAGCAGGCGACCTTCGACAACAAGGTCTACGGCATTCCCTTCGACGTGCATTCGATCGTTCTCTACTACAACAAGAACATCCTGAAGGAAGCCGGCCTGCTCGGCGACGACGGCCTGCCGAAAGGTTTCGACGGACTCGACAATTTCAACGCCGCCCTCGACAAGATCAAGGCGACGGGCAAGGTCGAATATCCGCTGTCGCTGCACACGGATGAAGGCGGCTCCATGTGGCGCGTCTTCTATACGCTGCTCTCCCAGCAGGGGGCAAAGTTCATCGACGGGGACCAGATCCTGCCGGGCGATGCCGGCGTGAAAGCCCTGAAGACCATGGCGAACTGGGTTTCCGGTGGCTATTCGCCGAAGCTGATCTCCTATGAAGCCTCGATCGCGCTCTTCACCTCCGGCAAGGCAGCTCTCCACGTCAACGGCGTCTGGGAAGTGCCGACGATGGCCGATCTTGCCAAGAAGGGCGAACTCGGTTTCGAATGGGGCGCCATCGAAATTCCGAACCTGATGGGCACGCAGGCCACCTGGGCGGACTCGCATTCCTTCGCTGTCCCGAACAGCGAGAGCAAGCCGATCACCCCTGAAAAACTGAAGGCCGTGCTGCAGATCATTGCCTGGATGAATGAGCACTCGATCTCCTGGGCAAGTGCCGGCCACATTCCTGCTTTCAAGCCGGTCACGGACAGCAAGGAATTCAAGGAAATGCAGCCGAACGCCACTTATGCGAAGCTGGCCGATACCGCCGTCTTCGACCCGGTTTCCAAGCTCGCAGGTGTTGCCGGTCCGATTTACGAGGCAACCCAGAACTTCGTGGTTCCCGCACTCAACGGTCAGCTCGATCCGGAAGATGCGATCGACCAGATGCGCGAAGAGCTGGAAAGCCAGAAGTAGGAAGACACTGGCCGGAGCCAGCCTCCGGCCAGTCCTTCGTCCAGGGAGATGATCTGTGGTCAACACTGAAAAGCGACGCAAGACGCTGACGGCGATCGTCATGATCGCGCCGTTCCTGATCGCCTATGCGACCGTCTTTGCCTATCCGGTCTACAAGATGTTCGCCTTGAGCTTTACCGACGCGCCGCTCGTCGGCGAAGGCCAATGGGTGGGCTTCGACAACTACGTGAAGCTCTTCCATCAGAAGCTCTTCTATACCTCGGTGTGGAACACCGGCTATTTCGTCGTTCTGACCGTCATCCCGAATACGCTGATCGGCCTCGGACTGGCGCTGATGGTCGTGCGCTTGAAGGGCTGGATGCAGAGTCTGGTGCTCGTGCTTTTCTTCATTCCCTATATTCTTCCGGTTTCCGTCGTGACCCAGATCTGGAAATGGGTGCTCGATCAGCAGTTCGGCATCGCCCAATTCGTCATCGAGGCCGTCACAGGCTCGCGCGTCAGCGTCTTCCGCGATCCGGTCTGGGCCATGCCGATGGTGGCGCTTGTGACCGTCTGGTGGACCAACGGTTTCAACCTGCTGCTTTTCATCGCAGGCCTGCGCAACATTCCCAATGACTATTACGAGGCGGCCATGCTTGATGGCGCGACGCGCTGGCAATGCTTCAAGCGTATTACCTGGCCGCTGATCTGGCCGGTGACCGCGCTGGTGCTGACGTTGCAGCTGATCCTGCAGCTCAAGATCTTCGACCAGGTCTACCTTCTGACCGAGGGCGGGCCGTTCAATTCCACCTATGTGCTTCTGCAGCTCGTTTATCGCGAAGCCTTCCGATCGAACCATGGTGGTCTCGGCTCCGCAGTCGCAGTGATCCTGTTTCTGATCATCGTCGTCGTCTCGGTGCTGCAATACCAGCTGTTGCGAGTGAGGGAGCGCTGAGATGCCCGGCAAGACAATTGGCAACGCGCTGCTGCTGCTCCTCACGGTGGTGATCGCCTGCACCTGGGCCTTCCCGATCTATTGGGCGATCGTCACATCCATCAAGCCGGAACAGGACGTGGTCAACAAGACCACCCTCATTCCCGACGTCCTGAATTTCTCAGGCTATTATTACGCGCTCTTCGAGACGAAGCTGTCGACCTGGTACCTGAATTCCATCGTCACCTCGGTGACGGTAACCGTCGTCGTCATCCTGATCAGCGTGATGTGCGCCTACGCGCTGTCGCAGATCGTCTTTCCCGGCCGCCGGCTTCTCTACGGCATCATCCTGGCGAGCTTCATGGTGCCCTCGCAGGCGCTCGTGATCTCCCAATTCGTGCTGATGCACAAGCTGAACCTGATCAATACCTGGGGCGGCATCATCCTGCCGCAGCTGATCGTTCCCGTTGTCGTCATCGTCTACAAGCAGTTCTTCGATTCCGTGCCGAAGGAGCTGCGCGAGGCCGCAAAGCTTGATGGCTGCGGCGAGTTCCAGATCCTGTTCAAGCTCTATTTGCCGCTGAACTGGGGTATCACAACCGCGCTCGCGATCATCACCTACATCATGGCCTGGAACGCCTTCCTGTGGCCGTTCCTCGTCACCAGTTCCGACGACATGATGACGATCACCGTCGGCATCACCCAGACGCGGGATGCGTTCGGCGTCAAATATGCGCGCGATATGGCTGTCGCCATCCTTGCCGCGATGCCGGTCGCTCTTGCCTATCTGCTGTTCCAGAAACGCGTGACACAGGCCCTGATGCTGTCATCCGGCATCAAGGGATAACGCATCAGGGGTTGTTTCCGGGCCGAGGTGAGAAGGCCCCAGCCGGTCCGCGAGAGCTCTCCCGAGGCGCGGGCCGGCGATCAAAAAAGAGCGGCGACATCGGATATGACGCCGTGATATTAGCTCAAACCAACCAGAAAGACTGGAGAACCAGTATCAGGGCATGGAGACGAAACTTCTAACCGTCGATCCGATGCGGGACGTTGACGTCGTGCAGGCACTCGGTTCTCCGACGCGCATCGAAATCCTCAACCTGTTGCGCCAGAAAGGGCCGCTGAATGTCAACGACATCGCGGCACAGATGCGCCTGCCGCAATCGACGACGGCAACCAATCTGAAGTCGTTGGAGCAGGCGGGTCTCATCCAGACCCAGACGATGAAGGCGACGAAGGGAAATCAGAAGATCTGCTCCAGCATCTATGACGAAATCCTGATCCGCTTCGATACCAACGGCACGAAGGCAAGCCAGGATGTGGTGACCGTCAGCATGCCGATTGGCCTCTTCACGGAATTCGACGTCGGCGCCCCCTGCGGCCTCTGTTCGGTCAACAACGTCATCGGCATGCTTGATGTGCAGGAAGTCTTCCTCGATCCGCAACGCATGCAGGCGGCGCTGCTGTGGTTCACCCGCGGTTATGTCGAGTATAAATTCCCGAACAATGCCAAGGTCTCGGGCAAGAAGATCCGCAAGGTGGAATTCTCGGCCGAGCTGAGCTCCGAGACCCCGGCCACGAATGCGAACTGGCCATCCGACATTTCCATCTGGGTCAACGGCATCAAGGCCGGGCACTGGACTTCGCCTGGCGATTTCGGCGATCGCCGCGGCATGTATTCACCGTCCTGGTGGAAGCTCTCGGGCTCCCAATACGGCAAGCTCAAGACCTGGACGATCGATGAGACAGGCACCTGGATCGACGGCGCGATGGTCTCGACGCAGACTATCGCCTCCCTCGGCATAGCCGATCGTCACTCGATCCGCTTCCGTATCGGAATCGACGAAAAGGCCGACAACCCTGGAGGCATGAACCTTTTCGGCAAGGGTTTTGGCGATTTCGACCAGGATCTGGTGATGTCGATCTATTTCTGATCACAATGGATACCCCGGCGTTTCTGCCGGGGCGCCTGTCGTTCAAAACCTATTTCTTGCCACCCCAAAGCTCTGGATAGCCAGGCAGGTCCTGGCAGCCGCAAAGGCTGTAGTGTAGCGGCGGCATGCGCTCGTCGATATAGCTTGCCAGCGTATCCTGCGTGATCGCCGGCTGCGGCAGGATCCATTCCGGACCCGGCACCTGTTTGCCGTCGAGCACATCAAGAGCGCCGAGGATCGCTGTCCGCCACTGGTAGGTCGGATAGGATGGGCCGATTGCCGTCAGCTTGTCCTTCTGCCATTTGCGCAGGAAGTCCTGCTGGTCTTCGCCGCTGATGACAGGATAGGGCAGTCCGGCATCTTCGAACGCTTCGAGTGCTGCGGTGGACGTATCGCCGGCATCCATCCAGACGGCATCGATCTTTTCGCCGCGATTGATGTAGTCCTCGACGACCGCCTTGGTCTTGGCTCGATCGCTTCCGGTGAATTCGGAGCCGATGACCTTCAGGCCGGCTTCGTCGAAGATGTTCTTCGCCGCCGAATAGCGGGTCTCAAGTACGTCGACACCCGGCATGATGCGCAGTGCCAGAACATTGGCGCCCTTCGGCAGCTTGCTGGCGATGAACTCGCCCGAGGTGATGCCGAAGCCGTACCCACCGACCGGGTGGATGTAGGTGACCGGGCACTTGGTAGCGACGCCGCGGTCAAAGACGATGACCGGCAATTTCGCGCAGGCTGCCTCCACAGCCGGCGTTAGCGCCGCCGTCGTGTTCGGCGATACGATCAGCGCATCGCATTTGCCGCCGCTGACCAGGGCTTCGATATCGGAGATTTGCTTATCGTCCTTGCCTTCGGCATCGACAACCACCAGTTCCTTGATGCGATCCTTGTGCAGTTCGGCCTCGGCCTGCAGATTGTGCATGCCAACGACGCGCCAGGGGTTGAATATCCCGGCATTGGAAAAGCAGATCGTGACCGGGCCGTCCTTCTTGTATTTGGCGGCATCGACCATTCTGTCCCCGAGATGCTGCGCCCACGGCTTGCCCTGAGGGCCTTGCGGCGTCATCGAAAGCTGCTCGCGCTGCTTCTTGAATTCAGCGGGATCGTTGAATTCCTGCGCATAGCTAACGCCGGCAAATGCCATCGCTACCAGTGCCGCAACAACTGCTTTGTATTGCATGTTCTTCCTCCTCCATTATGCCGGCGTACCGGCGGTCCATCGCTTGTCTCTCCCTGCAAGCAATCAGGTCTTTCTCCGATCTCGCCAGGCGCTGGCGCCGACGGCGGCAATCAGAATCACCCCCTGGATGCTGTCGCGCAGCGCTTGGGGCAGGCCGGCGAGATTGAGTAGGGTGAAGAGCGCGAAAAGGCTAAGAGCGCCAAATAACGCACTCCATAGCGAGCCGCGGCCGCCGAGCAGCTGGGCACCGCCGATGACGCAGGCGGCGATCGCCTGCAGTTCCATGCCGCGGCCGGCGTTGACGGACACGCCGGAAAAGCCACCGACGAGGATGCCGGCGGTTACCGCCGCCAGTGCCGACACAACGAAAGCGGCGATGCGGGTGGCGGCGACCGGCAAGCCTGCAAGTTCCGCAGCCCTCGGATTGTCGCCGATCGCCAACGCGCGTTTGCCGTAGACAGTGCCGTGCAGTCCCCACCAGGCAAACATGAGAAAAAGCAAGAGGATGATGACTGCGAGCGGCAGGCTGCCGATCAGCCAGACATCGCGCATCAGGAAACGGCCGAGATCGCGGAAATTGTCCGGCAGATCGCCGCGCGCCGCACCACCCGACCAGGCCAGCGCTATGCCGTTGACGAGCAGCATGGTGCCAAGCGTGGCAATAATCGAAGGCACCTTCAGAAAAGTGACGATGAGACCATTCACCAGGCCAACAGCGAGACCCATGAGGTAGAGGACGCCGATCATCGGCCAGGTCATCTCGGGGTCGCCATTGATCAGGATGGAAGCTGCCAGAACGACGAGGGTGACGATGGCCCCCACGGAGAGATCGAAACCACCGGTCAGAACGACATAGAGCTGCCCGACGGCGAGGATGATCAGCGGCGCTGCGCGGCGCAGGAAGTTCATGAAGAGGCCGGCTTCGAGGTAGTTCGGCTGAAGGCTCGCGATAGCGGCATAGAGGATAATAAAGACGATCAGGCCGAAGTTGATCTTTGCAAGCGAAATGACCGGGCGACGCATCGGTGTCGTTTCTGAAAGCGGGGTCATGCGACATGCCCCTTGTGACGTATGGCGTGGATGGCAACAGCGGCGATCACGATCGCACCGCGCATCACCTGCTTGAGAAATGCATCGACACCAAGCATATTGAAGCTGGCGTCAAGCGTGGCAAAGAGCAGGACGCCAGCGACCGTGCCCGCCACTCCCCCCTTGCCGCCGGCCAGTATGGTCCCGCCGATGACGGTTACCGCGATCGATTCCAGGTCATAGATGCCGTCGCGGCCGATCCAGGGCGTACCTGACTGCAGCCGGGCCGCCAGATAGAGCCCCGCAACGCCGGCAAAGAAGCTTGCGATGACATGGGCAGCGAGCACCACGCGCTCCGTGCGGATGCCGGCCAGACGGGCGCCTTGCGGATTTCCGCCGACGGCGTAGATGCGCGCGCCGAATACGGTGCGCGTCAGTAACAGGCTTGCCGCGGCGGCAAGTGCGACGAACAGCAGGACCGGGTAGGGAATGCCGAGAAGACTGGTATAGGCGAAGGCCTGGAAGGACGGCGCGACCGAACCTTGGAGGTAAGTGAAGGATGCCGACAATAATCCCTGGATTGTCAGGCCTGTGCCAAGCGTTGCGATCAGCGGGTTTATGCCGCAATAGGCGACGAGCAGTCCGTTGATGGCGCCGACGATCAGGCAGAGGACGAGGCACGCAAGGATCGCCGGCAGGATCATTGCCGGATTTGCCTGCATGATGAACGAGGCAAGGACCGCGACCGCGCTGATTAGCGCCGCCACCGAAAGATCGATCGAGCCGACGAGAATGACGAAGGTCTGGCCGAGCCCGACAAGGCCGAGAGCGACCATCCGTTGAAACAGGCCGGCCAGCCCTTCAAGATTCAGCTGGCTTGTCTCCCCCGTCGCTGTCGCCGTAATGACAAAGATGCAGGCCGAAACCAGCACGAGCACGGCGGCCACGGAAAGGCGCATCGGGTGACGGGTGCGACTTGTCGCCGGAAGGGTCTCGCCACTCATGTGAGGGCCTCCTGCTTCTGGCGTATATCGATGCCGAGCGACAGCGCCATCACTGCTTCCTCGCTTGCCCCGCGCGGCAACTCGCCGGCGATCCGGCCCTGATGCATCACGAGAATCCGGTCGGAAATGCCGATGAGTTCTGGCATGTCAGAAGAAACGACGATGATGCCGCGGCCGGTATTGGCGAAGCTTCGCATCGCCTCGTAGATCGCCGCCTTGGCGGCGATGTCGATGCCCCGGGTCGGCTCGACGAAAACGAGGATATTCGATTGCCGCGCAAGCCAGCGGGCAATGATGACCTTCTGCTGATTGCCGCCGGAAAGCGAATCGACCGCCTGGCCGAAATCGGCAGCCCGCACGTCCGTCACCCGCAGCACCTCGTCGATGCGGTCTCCTGAGAAGGCCCCGCTTTCGGGGCGGGTGAAGAAATTCGACATGGATCGGAGCGTCAACAGTGCGTTGTCGCGAACGGACTGCCGCAGCAACAGTCCCTCGCGCTTGCGATCGCCCGGCAGATAGCCGATGCCGCGGCTCGTTGCGCGGCGCGGCGAGGTGATTGCCTGCGGACCGCCGCCAAGTCGTATCGTACCTGATGTCAGCGGCTCATCGCCGATAATTGCCTGTGCGAGCGATGCCTTTCCGGAATCTTCCAGCCCGGCGACGCCGATGATTTCGCCGGCCCGGAGATCGAGATCGATGCCGCGCAGGTAGGTATTTCCGCCCTGTTCCACCGAGAGCAACGAATGACCGGGCTTGCCGGCCGGCGGCGATGGATAGAAGTCCTTGAGATCACGACCGACCATCGCCCTGATGATCGCGCCAATATCGGCGTCTTCCCGCGATTTCGTCCAGATCCTGCGGCCGTCCTTCAGTACCGTGATGCGATCGGCAAGAGCCATGATTTCCGGCATTCTGTGCGAGATGTAGATGATCGAGACGCCCTCACTCCGCAGGCCGCGCACGAGTTGCAGCAGGGCCTGGGCGTCACGTTCGTCAAGGGCCGCCGTCGGCTCGTCCATGACGAGAATCTGCGCATCGAGCAGCAACGCCTTGGCAATTTCCACCAATTGCTGGCCCGCAATCGAAAGCGTCGAAACCTGCCGGTCCGGATCGATACCGGCGCCGAGACGCTGCAATAACTCCATGCTGCGGCGACGCATCTCGCGCCGGTCGAGAACGCCGCGCCGCGAGGGCTCGCGGCCCACGAAGATATTTTCCGCGACGCTGCGATAGGGCAATAGGCTAAGTTCCTGATGGACGATGGATATGCCGGCCGCCTTGGCCTGTTGCGGGTGGGCGAAATCTGCGGATTGGCCGCGAATGCGAATCTCTCCACCATCCGGTCGATAGCTGCCACCGAGGATCTTCATGAGCGTCGACTTTCCGGCGCCGTTCTCGCCACAGATTGCGTGCACCTCTCCGGGACGGCAGTCGAAATCCACCTCGTCAAGTGCGAGCACGCCGGGGAAAGTCTTGGTGATGCCAGCCATTTCAAGTGCGGGTAGCGTCATTGCGCCGGCCCCTTCGAGCCCGATGGGGCGCGTTCTCCGGCCATGTCCCATTCCCTGCGGATGAAGGCGATGCTCTCGGCAAAGAGCGTGTCCAGGTCGTCGAAAAGATCCCGCCAGACGCGCGTGGCTCCCGCAAGCTCGGGTAGGGCACGGCTGAAGGATTCGACCGTGAGCCAGCCGTCATATCCGCAACGGCGCAGCGCCTGAAAATGGGCTGCGAAGGGCACGTGACCCGTCCCCGGAATGCCGCGATCGTTCTCCGAAACATGGTAGTGATTGATTTCCTTGTGGTAACGTTCGTAAGTTGCCGGCGGATCCTTTTCTTCGATATTGGCGTGGAAGGTATCGAACATGTAGCCATAGTTCGGGTGACCAACCTCGCCGTAGATCTCCGAGGCCGCAGCGATCGTCGACATCAGGTAGCATTCGAAACGGTTGACGGCTTCGGCGGAGATGCGAATGCCTGCCGATGCGGCATATTCGGCCAGCGCCCGCATCGCCTCGACGCAGCGGCCGCGCTCATTCGACGTTGGACCGAAGCCGGTGAAGACACCGACGGGGGAATGGAGCGGACCGGCGATCACTTCGCCGCCCATTGCCTGCGTGCAGTCGACGATCCACCGGTGATGGTCGCGGGCGCGTCGACGGATCGCAGGATCTGCACTCACGGGATTGGCCTCCTGGGTCGCGACTGCAGCGGCGCCGGCGGAGAGACCGATATCGCGCAGCATCTTGCCGAGGGCGGCATAGTGATCCGGCTTTCCAAAAAAGACAGGGATCTCGACCGCGTCATATCCCAGCGCCTTCAGTCGCTCGAGCTGACGGCCATGCGCCGTGGTGATCTCCGCTCCGAGCACAAGTAAGTTGAATGCGATCTTCACGTGTTCTCCTTCCCGTGCGGCAGTCACGTCGTCGTCCCGCGGCATGGTTGCCCATCCTCGGGGTGGATACTTGGCAGACTTGACTCGGTAAAACTTGCGCCCCACAACAGTGGTAAATTTCTTAAGTCATTTTCTGCGTTGGGAGGCGCGCGAAATGAATAAGCACACAATCATCAAGCCAGCCGACATTCGTCGTCCTTCGGTCTTTCGTCAGCCGGATTCGATGATGTATGCCGACAATTGCCGCGAGTTGCAGGCCGCCGCCGCGCGTGGCGAAGTCGAGTTGCATGCGTGGACCCGCGGCAGCTATCCCGGCCAGTCGCTCGGAGACCGCCTGCCGGGGATCCGTACGGTCGGCTTCTGGGATGCGCGTTATGCGCAAAGCTGGGGACTCGGCCGCCACTGCAATGAAGGGTTCAAAATCGCCTATCTGGCGCGCGGGAACCTCAATCTCGTCGTGGATGACCGGACCTACAAATTCGAGCAGGGCCAGTTCATCGTCATCCGTCCCTGGCAGCTGCATTCGATCGGCAATCCCGGCGTCGATGCGAGCCGCCTGCTGTGGATCATTCTCGATGCGGGGCTGAGGCGTCCGAGCGAAGCCTGGGAATGGCCGAGCTGGATGGTGTTTTCAAGCGAGGAAGCCCGCAGGCTCGGCGAATTGCTGACGCAGAACAACCAGCCGGTCTGGGATGGCGGCGCTGATCTGTGCCGCGCCTTCGAGGCCGTGCCTTCGATCCTGCTCGGACGAACGCCCGAAGATGGCGAAACGCGGCTTAAGGTGGCGATCAATACGATCATGCTGAGCCTGATCGACCGGATGATGGAGCAGGCGCCGAAGCTCGATCCCGATCTTTCGACGTCGCAACATACGGTGGCGATCTTCCTGCGCCGGCTGGCCTTCGCGCTTGCCGAAGACTGGACACTCGATTCCATGGCCGAAGAATGCGGTCTGTCGCGCACCCGCTTTTCGGAATATTGCAAGCGGCTGACCAACATGACGCCGCGGCAGTATCTGCAGCATCTGCGGCTGGAAGAGGCCTCGCGCCTTTTGAAGACGCCGGGGCGTAGCAGCATCACGGAGATTGCCTTCTCCTGCGGCTTCAACTCCAGCCAGTATTTCTCCAACGCATTCCGCAAGCGTTATGGCCATGCCCCGAATGGTGCGGCTGCTTCTGCCTGAGGTGGTGCGTCCGACCGCCTCGCGTGACGACATCATCGATATCGCACGGTCGCTGGCGCGGCCGGGCAGGTGAGGTGAGGGAAGGGGCGGCGTTGATTGTAATGAGAACGACTGGTGGCGAGCCGGCCTCACGTAGGCAGGATCACTTCTAGCCGTTTCTCCCGCCATTGTTGTGAGTGCAGATCGTCTTTCAGGTTATTGTCAGACTCCTGTGCTCACATCGCACCGCGCCGGGTGTGCTCGGGGAAAGTACTCCCACCTGAAATTGCTGTAAATTAGGAGCGGGTATGACCGACCAGTCTAGCCGTCTTGTCTTGCATATGAATTCGCGCGACGAGGTCTTTGCCGACGAACGCAATTCGGTTGCGGACTTTTCTTTCAATTCCACCGTCGCAAGCGTTTTCGATGACATGGTCAGCCGTTCAGTCCCATTCTATGGGGAGATGCAGCGGATGGTTTGCGAATTGGCCCGTGACTTCGCCCAACCTCATTCGACCCTCTATGATATTGGCTGCTCGACGGCCACCACCCTGTTGGCATTGGATCACGTCGTCGACAATCAACTTGATTTCGTCGGAATCGACAACGCGCCGGACATGCTCAAGAAGGCAGCGGAAAAGATTGAGGAATCGGGAACAAACCGATCAATCGATCTGGTCACAAGCGACCTCCACCGCGGCTTTACGATCGAAAATGCTAGTGTCGTGACGATGCTTCTGACGCTTCAGTTCGTGCGTCCACTGTTTCGCGAAAGAGTGATGAAGACGATCTTCAACGGGCTCAAAGCGCACGGATGCCTGCTGCTGATCGAGAAGTTGACCAGCGAGGACACGACGTTCAACAGACTGTTCATCGACCACTATTATGACTTCAAGCGGCGCAACGGATATTCCTCGATCGAAATCTCGAAGAAGCGAGAGGCACTGGAAAATGTCCTCATTCCCTACCGCCTCGAGGAGAACATCCAGTTGCTCAAGGAGGTAGGCTTCAAGAGCACCGAGGTCTTCTTCCGCTGGTACAATTTCTGCGGCATCGTCGCGGTCAAGTGAGTCGAAAAGCCATGAACAGAGTTTCCCTCGCGATCGGCCGCTTCTTTTTCAAATACCGAAACCAGGCTTTCCCGCTCATAATCGTCGCACTGTTCGTTTCTAGCCCGCCTGCCACAACGTTTTTCGGTAGTGCTGCGCTCGAAGGATGGAAAAACATCATCGCGTTGCTTGTCGTCATGGCTGGTTTGGTACTGCGCGCAACCGTGATCGGATATGCCTATATCAAGCGCGGTGGCCTCAATAAGCGGGTTTATGCCAGCGATTTGGTGACGGAAGGCATGTTTGGCGTTTGCCGCAACCCCCTATACGTCGGGAACATGTTGATTTACTCCGGGCTCTTTCTGTTCCACGGCAATCCGGTGGTCGTCGTTGCCGGATGCCTACTGTTCGGCCTTATCTACCAGTGCATCATTTATGCCGAAGAGGAATTCCTCGCGAACAAGTTCGGCGAGGCATATGGCGCTTATTGCCGGGACGTATCCAGATGGGGGCTTAAGCTGAGCGCGTTTTCGTCGTCAACGGAAGGTATGGCTTTCAATGCGAAGCGCGTCATTGCCAAGGATTACTCGACGATGTCGTCCACATTGATCGCCCTGTTGGCAACTGAATTCTATCGACTGGCGGCAGATTCAATATCGCCTGAGGAGCTTTCTTACGCGATGGTACTTGTCGCGCTCTTCGTAGCAGTCGTTGCGCTCACCGGCGTCGTGAGTTCGTTGAAGAAAATGGGGGTCTTGGACGAACTGACTGCCGCGCCCTGAAGGTGTCTCGCGTCATGCTACTCCAGGCCGAATTAGAGGATTGGGTGAACTCCTGCGGTTCGATATCGACGGCGAGGCGATATGCGTCCCACCAGCGAACATTTTCTGGTGAAGTGGTTCTAAGCCGTGTGCATTGCTTTGATGCGCATAGGACTATCTCCGTTCTGTTCACGCTCCTGGGCGATGCGCTGGTATTCCAGCTTGCGACCCAGTGGCGAAGTTTCGAGCAAGCGCTATCCAGAGTATGCGCAGCTAGCCGTCTAATCGAAATTTAATTTATCGCTCCCATGATCCACCTGCTTGATATGGTGGGCTACAGAACACTTTACGGACATTCGGAAAATTGACGGCGGAACGAGCTCAGCGCGAACGCGCGCGGCTCGAAGCACTGGACCAGTTTGACTTGTTGGACGCGCCAAGGGATTCGAGCTTCGAACGAATCGTTCGGCTTATCAAAGAGATATATTCAGTCGATATCGGGATTGTGTCTGTCATCGACGCACATCGTCAAAGTTATCAAGCCTGTGTCGGCTTGCCGAATTCAGAGGTCCCACGAGAAGAAAGCTTCTGCACGTTGATCGTCGACTCGGGAGTGCCGATGATCATTCAGGACGCGTCAAAGGACGCCAGGTTCGCAAACAATCCTTCGGTGACTGGCGAAGCTCATGTCCGTTTCTATGCTGGCGTGCCACTCCAAACGCGCGAGGGGTTTGTCTTGGGAACGGTGTGCGCCATTGACCGTCGGCCCAAGTCATTTGGGGCGAGGGACCTTGCTATCCTTCAGGAGCTCGCTGGACTTGCAATGGAACGCATTGAGCTGCTTCAATCTGCTGCGATAGATGGTCTGACGGGTGTTCTCACACGAAAAGCCTTCAAGTCCGAGAGCGAGAAATTAATCGCGCAGGCACTGAGGCATCAGCATGATCTCGCATGCCTTGTATTGGATGTGGATCACTTTAAGAAGGTAAATGACACTTACGGCCATTCTGCCGGCGATGAGGTTCTCAAAGCTGTTAGTGGTGCATGTAGGGGCAGCCTGCGGGCAGGAGATCTAATTGGACGTCTGGGGGGCGAGGAATTCGCCTTTTTACTTCCCCATGTCGACAAGGCCGCAGCCGCAGCTGTTGCGGAGAAGTTGCGGAACGCTATCGCGGGGTCCCTTGTGAACGGCGACTTCGGCAGCGTGAGTGTGACAGCCAGTATCGGATCGACCAACCTTTCAATCGTTAGCCGTGACACCGATACGCTCATAGCCCAGGCGGACGCGGCGATGTATGCCGCCAAAAGCGGAGGACGAAATCGCTGCGTCTCATGGCATGATCTGAAGGGTGCAAACGGAGGAGAGCGCCGCAGGGTACTGAAAAGCGCCTCCATCCTGTTCAACGAGCGGCGTTCAGTAATCGACTGCACGGTTAAGTCGCTTGGAAGCGACGGCGCCGGGCTGGTCCTTTCAAACACCTCAGGCATACCGCCGGAGTTTGATCTGGTAATCCGCGGCGAAGGCTTCGAAACCCGTTGCCGCGTTATCGCGCAGGACCGTCAAAACGTCGAAGTGTCTTTCAGGTAATAAAGGGCATCAATCACGCGCGGTCAGTGGGGCCGTCCAGGATCCTGCAAGGCTGTCCACATCTTGAAGGCAAAGTCATCTCGCAGGGCCGCTTCGGGAAGCGATCGTCGCCCAACTCTTTGCTCCGGCATCGTGTCCGGCAAAGAGAGCATTCTTACGATTGAGAGCGATTGGCCGGATAGTTCTCTCAACGCTGTTGTTGTTATCGGCCACCGGCTTGGCCAAGGGCTTCACGCCGTCCGGGCACGTGAGGGGGAGAAGGCGCCTTCAGCCAATGCGGTGCCGCAAGGGGCAATAGATGCACTTAGTAAGTCGTTCTTCCGCCACTAAGATCGAATGTGGACGCCGTCGTGAACGAGTTTTCCTCCGACAGGAGCCATACCGTCATCGCCGCGATCTCCGTAAGCTCGGCGAAGCGATCTCGCGGAATCCTGACCAGCATGTATTCAATGAATTCGGGCGTGAGGCCATCGAGGATCGGCGTCTTCGCTGTGGCGGGCGTAATGGCGTTGACGGCGATTCCGGTTTTCGCAAGTTCTTTGCCCAAAGACTTGGTGAAGCCAAGCACGCCTGCTTTGGCAGCACTATAGGCCGCGATATTCGGGTTGCCTTCTTTTCCGGCCACCGATGAGATGTTGACGATCCGACCGTAATTTCGTTTCAACATGACCGGCACGACATGGCGGCAGCAGTTGAATGTGCCCGTCAGGCAGACGTCTACGACACTTCGCCACTCCAAGACATCGTATTCGATCGTCGGTTTGACCTTCCCCGTAATCCCTGCCGAATTCACCAGGCAATCGATCCTTCCGAAAACCTCCTCTGTCGCCGAAGCCGCCCTGCCGACGAGATCGAAATCCGTCACGTCGACCTGGAATGCGTGGGCATTCGGTCCGAGTGTGCTCGCACTATCGGCCGAACGATTGCCATTTGAATCCCAGAGAGCAACTTTCCCGCCGGACTGGATCACCCGTTCGGCGATGGCATAACCGATCCCCTGTGCGCCGCCGGTGATGACGGTCACTCTGTCTTTCAAGTCAATCGAATTCATCAAGCGCTCCTCCAGCACGTTCCGAATGCACCCGCCGAATTGAATAAAACAAGCCTCATTTCGTCCTCGCTTTGAAATCAAAACCTGAACTGAAACCGAGTCAGCGGCGGATGCGTCACGATCCTAGCAATCTGCGGACATCTCGCCAGCGCAAACTCGACCGACCGCAACCAACAATCTTACAAGGGCGCCCTGCGCCAGCAGCCTTATCGAAGCTGAAAATCGAGATGTCGGTCTCGACTTGTCTCGTGCGGACGTCGTCGTCACGCGCGCGGAAAGCAGTTGCCGAGTTCTCGGAACGGAAGAGGCCACCCACATGCTCGTGGTGAAGGCGTCGCCTTCAGAGAAATCAGAATCACATGCGTGTACGTGCGACGCCAAGATCCTGAGCGGGCAGGTCTACGACGAGCCTGTTGGCGCGTTCAGACTAAAAGCCTTCATAATCGCTGGAAGTCGGCTCGAATCCGGTCGATACGCCCAATGCCCACCGACCTAGCAGAAATCGTTGAGCTTCAGGATTTTATAGGCCTCGATCGTCGCCCGAAGTGCCTCCTCTGACGCGCGGTCTCCATCGTTTGCGTCGGGATGGTGCATCTTGAGCCTCTGCTTGTAGCGACTTCTGATTTCATCCGGCGTGGCATCCGCGGAAAGGTCGAGCGTTTCGAATGCTTTCGCTTCAAGAACTTTAAGCTTTCGGGACTGTAAAGCCGCGTGGCTGCGCGCAGCGTTTTTCCTTGCATTGATCGCTTTTGCGGTCCCGGAGCGAACTGAGGAAGGGAGGGGTGCGGCAGAAGCGTGATTGACCCTGACGCCCCAGGTCGGCCGGCTGCCGCTTGCCGCTTCCCTCTGATAACGGGCAGTGACAGGGTTCGAGAGCTTCGTCACGTAATTGTAGCCTTCGCTGTATTCTTTTGCGTGGCCACGACAGAAGAGAAGATACAGGCCCTCGGCATCCGCTCCGACGGGGGCGCGGTGCATGCCTTGTTTGTCACATCCATCCCATTGGCATGTCGGACCGCCTGGATCGCGACGTTCAGCCGGCTTGTTTCGGATCGGTCTCAGGCCGACGAAAATCTTTGAATCAGTCATTGCGCCTTATATGGCCGTACTGCTGGCCGCGGCAAGATTGTTCTTGGCAGATGGCAAACCCGTTGTTCACGGGAACGTACCTGCTATCGCGGAATGTATTGTTTGGAATATCCATGATCTCTCGATCTCATTCCGTCACCGCAAACAGGCTTTACCTGGAAAATCGGGCTGAGCTTCCGAACGACATAAACTGAAAGCGTCAAGGCCAGCCCCCGATGACAGCAAACGAAGACCGTATTGGAAAGCGCGTCTACGAGATCTGGGAGCAGGAGCGCCGGCCGCTCGGGGAAGACATGCAATACTGGCCGCAGGCGTCCAGGAAATTGCCGCAAGCGCCGAGGCGGATGGCGGCGCGGTCAAGAACAGCCGGGCAAAGAAGCCTGGCCCGGAGAGCCGAAACTGCCTGTCGAAGTTCAAGCCTGCCAGGAAAGCTAGAGGTGGCGCTCAGATCGCTCCGACGACGACGCCATCGCCGACGGCTGCGAAGATCACCACCGGTGTCACCAAACACTGCGGAAAACACTGGCGAGCGGTTTGGGTATCGGAAGAAACGGGGCGCGATCGACCGCGCCCCGCTGGAACAGGCTCTCGAAAGAGTTTGGCTCAGAGCGGCCTGACGTTTTCGGCCTTCGACTTGCCGGTCTTTCGATCCTGACCGATGTCGAAGGATACGTCTTGGCCTTCCTTCAAGACATTGCCGTATTCCAGGGCAGATACGTGGACGAACACGTCGGCACCGCCCGTTTCCGGCGTGATGAAGCCAAAACCCTTGTCCGCGTTGAAAAACTTTACTTTACCGGTCGGCATGAAACCCTCGTATGTTTGCAGTTGATCGCGCGTGCAATCTAGCGACCGACATTTGCCACGGCAACCAGGGATCGAAGCAATCGTTCGACGCCGACCGGCCCCGCCTTTCTTCGACAAAGGGATCTTGTCTCAAGGGCTCGCTTCGAAGGGCAGGACGACGTTCTCTGCAATCTCCTTCGAACCCGTCGGGAGAAAGGTCGCGAAATTGCCTCTACCGCGCGCATCCAGCATGGCAGCGCCTGCTCGAATGGCGCTTTGCCATGACGAGCCACGTTCCCAGGCCTCGTTGTAAACAAGAGCAAGGTCAGAGGCTCGCCTTGTTTGCAGGAGGGCTTCGAACAGGAGTGCCGCTTGGCGGATATCCTTAGCCCGTTTGACTGCCGATTGGCCGTCGGCGTGCCTGCGGCTTGCAACAATCAGCTTGTGGACAGCAAAGCGCGATGGGTCGGGGACGGTCACCGGGACACCGCTCTTGTGCAGGAGCATCGTCCGGACAGGATCACGGATCAGGAAATCGAGGAAGCGAAGCGGAGCGGCGCTGGCGCCTCCGAGCGTCGGCATCTCTGCGGGCTGATCAAGATAGTCGTCAGTTCCGCGGTTCGGTGTCAGGAATTCTACCCTGTAGCCGCTCCTGGTCTGAAATGCAGACGTGCCGGCGGCGCCTGAACGGTGTGGGACCGCCCTGAATGAGGGGTCAATGCCCTGCAGAAGATCAAGGATTGGTGGAAGGCTGTCGCCGACCTCGCAAGAGACGGCATGATCCTGGGCGATATCTGCATCGCCCGTCAGGTTGGCGGCCATAGGCAGGCGAATGCCAAGCAGGCGGCTGTAAGTCTGGAACGCCACCGCGCCGATCAACACGCCGCGCAACCGGAAGAGGCCGCCTGCGGCCAGGGCTTCGACAACGTCTCCGGTCATAGCGTCTGCTGCGATCATTCCGCCTTCGCGTATCAGCGACGACACGATGCGCCGGCGGGCTCTGAGATCGTCCTTGTCGCTCTTATGGGCTGCAACACGCTCTGCAATGTCGGGGTCGTCGGCAGAACCGACATAGCGGCGTGTCCGACCGCCCTTGCTGTCCGCGATATCGAAATACCAGTATTTGCGACCTTTGACGGTGACGGGCGTGAACCGCCCTTCGGGGGGAAAGTCGGCCGTCCATGCGGCATCAAGCGAGCGCTGGCCGAGTTCGGCGAGCATCGTCTGCTACATGAGATCGATCGGTTTCACCTATGCGCTAGCCTTATTATACCTTTTTTGGGGGAAGGTATAACTGAGGATGAGCGTTCCGGCCTTCCGTGAAAGGCGCCGAGCCCGTCACGCAATCTTCCGCCGAGTGATCTGTTCAGGCTGGGAAAAGGAGAGAGGAGTAAAATTGCCGGCGAAACAGCGCTGTGCGAAAGGTTTGCCATCGGCCAGGTGCTTTGATGCCGTGGATGGAAGGAAGGAGGCCACGTGACGCTGGGAGCGCTGATCGATCGATACCGGCCATGTCTGGCTGACGAGACCGTGGGTGTACGCCGCAGCTGGGAAGAGATGTTTACCTATACGCTTCGCCATTATGCCAAAGATACGCCCATAGCCACTTTCGATCCTGAAATACTGTCGGAGCGACTTGTCATGTCCGGCATGCATCACCTCATCGTCGTGGGATATGTGAAGCGGTGGCGCGACCTGCTTTCCTGGGCAGGTCGCGAATAGGGCAGGGCGTTGCGCCTCGTGCCTCTCTTCAGGATCATGCCGGTATCGGCGGACTGGTGGGATCAGGTTGACCGTCGAAGAACAGATAGATGGCAGCAATTCTTCCATCCCTTGCCACGATGAAATCCGTTCCCGCGTAGGACGGCGCCTTGCCTGGGCTGCCGGACACCCACCTCATCCGTCCTGCCTCCTCGTGAAGCACTTCGGCCGGAGCGATCGGCGTATATTTGAACTCCGGATGCATGGCGCGGATGACGCCGGCAATGCGGACGATCTCGTCGCGGCCGCGGTAGGTTCCGTGCGGCTCGACGAATACGGCATCTTCATGAAAAATCTCCTCGGCCACCGTCCGGCGGAGGGCCTCGTCGCCCTCCCCGAAGATGCCCTGCAGATTGCGTTCAAGCAACGTTGCGATATCTGCCATGACGGCTCTCCTTCATGTCACCGTGTCAGATCTGAGCCTGGCCGCCATCGACGAACAGTTCGACGCCGTTGACGAAGGAGGCATCGTCGGATGCGAGGAAGAGGACAGCCTTGGCGATCTCTTCCGGCTTGCCGATGCGACCGGCAGGGATGAGGCTCGCAAGGTGGTTCTTCGTGTTCTCCGCTTGGTCGCCATTGCGGAACAGCTCATTGAGGCCTGCCGTATCAGTAACGCCAGGGCTGACCGCGTTGACGCGGATATGACGGTCCTTGAGGTCGAGGATCCAGTTGCGCGCAAAGTTGCGGATGGCCGCCTTCGTTGCCGAATAGACGCTGAAGGCAGGCGTGCCGGAAATGCTCGTTGTCGAGGAAGTGAGAATGATCGACGCACCATCGCGTAGCAGCGGCAGCGCCTTCTGGACGGTGAAAAGCGTACCCTTCACGTTCGTCGCAAATGTTTTCTCGTAGTGTTCTTCAGTGATCGCCCCGAGCAGCGCCATCTCGCCACCGCCGGCATTGGCGAAGAGGATATCGATCTGAGCGTGTTTCTGCTGGACTGCGTCATAAAGACGGTCGATATCGACGAGCTTGCTCATGTCGGCCTGCAAGCCGGTCACCCTGCCGCCGATGTCTTTGACGGCAGCGTCAAGCGCTTCCTTCCGGCGGCCCGTGATGAAGACCGATGCACCTTCCTGAGAGAAGGCCTTTGCTGTCGCCAGCCCGATGCCGCTTGTGCCGCCGGTGACGATTGCGACTTTGTTCTCGAACTTCTTGGTCATTTCCATGCTCCTTGTTTGCGGCCGGTTGCCGTTGAGAAAGAACATGCCAGCAGAACGCTGGTGCCAGTAGCCAGCAAATCTGCTACCCAGCGTTCTGAATGGAGAACGATGATGCGGACCGACCTGAACGATCTGGTTTATTTTGCCGAAGTCGTGGCGCATGGCGGTTTCGCCGCGGCGGGCCGGGCGCTGAGCGAGCCGAAATCGAAGCTCAGCCGGCGGGTCGCGGGCCTTGAGGCACGCCTTGGTGTCCGATTGATCGAGCGCTCGAGCCGGCGCTTTCGCGTAACCGATGTCGGGCAGTCCTTTTACGAGCGCTGCAAGGCGATGCTGGCTGAGGCAGAGCGCGCCGAAGCCCTGGTTGCGGAAGCACAGTCGGAGCCGCATGGCCTGATCCGGATGAGTTGTCCGACCGGCCTCGTCGAACCGATCTCTGGTCTGGTCACGCAGTTTCTGGCGCAACATCCGACGGTACGCCTTCAGCTTGTCGCGATCGACCGTCCCGTGGATCTGATCGAAGAACGCATAGATGTTGCGCTGCGTGTGCGAACGTCGCTCGATGGCGACGCATCACTGACGATGCGCTCGCTGGGAAATTCGGTTCGCATCCTTGTCGCAAGCCCACAGATAGCAAGCCGCATTGGCGACATCGCCGGGCTCGCCGATCAATCGACGCTCTCAACGACTGATGACCAGGGAGAGGTCAACTGGTTTCTCGAAACCGATGACGGGCATACCCATACGCTACGCCACGAACCGCGCATGGGCTGCGCGGACTTCACTGCCGTCAGGGCCGCAGCGATTGCCGGGCTTGGGGTCGCACTCCTGCCCGACCATACCTGCCGCCAGGCCATCGATGAGGGAAAGCTCGTTCATGTGCTGCCGACCTGGCGTGGCATGAAAGGGCTCGTCCACCTCGTGTTCACGACACGCCGGGGTCTTCCGCCGGCGGTGCGCAAGTTCATCGACAGCCTGGCTGCCGGGTTTCCGAGGGATGGCTTGGCACGCTGACATTTTTGGTTGCAGCCTCCGAACCCGCTAGGCTGTGCCTGGGGTGTCGGCTCGGAAATCGATTTTCCGGAACACGCGGTCGTGGCAGTCGGTCCCGCTTCTTCTTCGGATCGCCGACGCTGGCGCTCCTGCGGCTGCCCTTCTTCACGCCGCCTGTGACGCGAATTCCCGCTTTCCCGCGCTGTTGGCGCGGCCGCTATGCTGAAAGCTCCGATATGCTTCTGGTTATTGTTGACATGCACCCAAACGTGGACTGCATATTGTCACGCAGTGGTGCGTCGCAATGAATGCGCGAGCATCACGATGATGAAAGCCGGCTTAATTTCTGACATGGAAGGGTATGGTGTGAACGAGGATCTACAACTGTGGGAATGGCGGGAAAGGATCTCAAATCTCTATTACGAGATACGTTCCAGTGCGGACGCAGTTGCTGCCTGGAGGCTTTGGTGCGACACCCGTTCGACCCTGTTTCGCGACCATCCTCAGTCACCTATCGAACAGGCGGATCGCAAGGGGTTCGGAGGGCCGACCCTATTTCCTTATGATCCTTTGTTGCGCCTGACGGTTCAGCTTGTACCGGAAACATCGGAACGGATAACCATCGCAACAGGCGTGGACGGTGATCTGTCAATGCATGCGTTCGCCCGCACCGCAGGGCTGGAAGACAGATTAGGCGGCGAATTGACCCTTTACTGGATTGAAGGATACGGTGGTGGCGTCTTCCTGCCGTTTGTAGACGGGACCTCGGGGACAGAGACGTATGGTGGTGGCCGATATCTCCTCGACACCATCAAAGGAGCAGACCTCGGAGTTGTCCGAGCAGGCGGCGTGCTGGTACTCGATTTCAACTTTTCCTATTTTCCCTCTTGCGCCTACTCGCCCCGTTATGTCTGTCCACTAGCACCGTCGGGCAATCGGCTGAAGGGCGCGGTGAGAGCGGGCGAGCGACTACCAATCTCGAAATGAGCCGCGTTTAACGGGGAGGTCGATCCCGCCGTGATCGACGTGCTGCCGGCCTTGCTGTCACGTGTCGCAAGGTTGCGGTGCCGGGATGTGATCCTCCGCGTCGGCCCTGCCGGTTCGGATCGGCGTCCGCGACGCTGTCGCCGGTTTCCGGCTGTTGCTCATTAACGGGCGGGGTCCGCCGGTCGTCCACTCTGGTTTCGGGAAGCTCGTCGTCTTGCGTGTCCTCGTTCAACAACTTGGGGGCACCGATCGGAATCGGCTTTTTCTGAAATCGGGCTGGTAGTCGCGGGCATATGGTCATCTCCTCGAGAGAAAGCGGAAGGTAGTGCATCGCAATGGCCACGACACACGGGCACGCAAGGGAATACGTCGCGGAAAGCCGACAACGAACCCGTTCCAACCGCCTGCCTAGGCTCGACGTAACGAGCGCATACGGCTCCGCGGCTATTTGATATGGGAAGGGGGGAACTCCAGCCGACCGTCGATCACCAGATGACCTACGATCAATCCGTCGGGATTGACCCACCGCGATAGTGAACGCAAATCGAGGCGATCTGGCACGCACCTGAACGAATATCTCGGTGTTCGAACAGATCTTGATTCATTTCACGACACTGCGGTCCGAATCTCGTCAAGAGGGTCAGTCCGGACAGCCTTTCAAATTGTGTCTCGTTTCGCAGTGATAGACTGTCGTTGTATGAGGGGATTTGGAATCCCGATCTAGAACGCTCCGCTGTTCCTGTAGACAGCCCAAGGTCAGCTACATCCAGATTGGATAAAACCGTCGTTTAAGTTTCTACGATCGGCATTACGATCGTCCTATCTGATCGCGCGAAGCTGTTGAGCGGCGCGAAAATGTTGGGAGAACATAGGATGACCGGAGCTGATAAGAGACCAAGGATCGCGTTCTTGGGAACGGGCGCGCAAGGGGCCTCCATTGGTGCAGATTTCGCTCTTGCGGGACTTGACGTCACGTTCATTGAGCAGTGGCCGGAACACGTCGAAGCAATTCGTCGCGACGGCATCACGGTCAATCTGCCGTCTCGTACGATAAATGTTCGAGTCCCGGCGTTGCACCTGTGCCAGGTAGCAGAGATCAAGGAGCCGTTCGATTTGGTTTTCCTGGTCGTCAAAGCTTATGACACGAAATGGGCATGTCAGTTGATCAAGCCGTGCCTCGCTCCCGATGGTCTGGTCATCGGTCTCCAGAATGGCATGACGCACGAGGACATCGCCGATGTCGTAGGTCGACATCGGGCCGTTGGTGCCGTCATCGAGATAGCGTCCAACATGTTCGTCCCCGGCATTACAAATCGCCAGAACGATCATGACACCTCGTGGTTTGCTCTTGGCGCCTTGGATCCGGCAAACCAGGATCGGGTGGAACATGTTGCGGAGCTTCTAAGGAACTCTGGGCGCGTCGAAGTGCTGGACGACATTCATTCGGCGAAGTGGATGAAGCTGGTCGTGAACGCAGCGGAGCTTATCCCCTCCGCGATCGTCGACCTTCCACTGGCTGACGCCGCGCGGCATCCGGGGATGCTGGAAGTAATGCGGGAGGCGGGATACGAAGCGATGCAGGCAGCGCTGGCCGACGGAGCTCAGATCATCCCGATCATCGGCATGTCTGCCGTCACAACCAACCATCCGGAACGGTACGTGGACCAAATTTTCGAAGAAGTCCTAAAGACGTTTTCCCAAGCCGACACGCTCACCACGTCTCTCCAGGATTGGCGAAAGGGCCGTCGGGCAGAGGTGCAGGAGGTAAATGGTCTGGTTGTGGACATACTCGCGCGCCACGGAAGGAAGGCGCCCGTGAACGAACGCGTTGTCCAGGTCGCTTTGGATATCGAGAAGGGGGTGCTCTTGGCCCAACCGGATAACTCCGGTCTGTTGATCAGAACGGACCAGGCCGTTCCGGCCTAGTGTTTGGACCCCGACGATCGCAGCCGCCTTGAGGCGGCTGTTCTTCTGAGCGGGGACAGGCGGAGGTGCTCAAACGCTCCGAACTTCTCGACGGTGATGACTTCCCACTCTTAGGCTTGCCTCTATTTGACAAGCAGCCGTCTCGAGTGCCGCGCGAGGTGTCTTGTTGCCTAGCAATGCGTCGTGAATTTCCTCACCCAGGACTTTCTCGATCGTTGTGTACTGCGGAATTTTTGGACGCTGCCACGTGTGTAGCAGGCTCTTCTTCGCAAGTTGATCAACGAACCTGACGATCGGGGAGCTCGCTGCAGCTTCCGGATCCGCGCTCACGGAGAAACGCGGTGCTACGGGAAAGCCGTTCTTCACATGTGCTTTCATAGCTTCCCTCGAGGCCATCCACGCGATCGCATCAGCGGCCATTTCGACACGTTCTTCAGGAAGGTTTGTGGGGATGCAGAAGAGAAAGCCGCCGATCGGCGAAGCGCGTGTGCCGCCGGGTCCCGACGGCTGTGGGAGATACTCGACCCTGCGCTTCACCACCGATTGAACATCGTACTCGAACCGCGCGGCGCGCATCGTCCAGAAATAGCCAAGACTCGCTCTACCGCGAAGGAAGACGTCGAGCGTCTTGTCCCAGGCCATCTCCAAGATCTTAGGCGGTGAGATCTCCATGAGTCGGCGCATATAGTCCAGGGCGGCAAATCCTGCGTCTGAGAGGATAGTGCATGTGAGCTCATCCGGATCGAGACCATCGAGCGTAAAACCGGATCGCGTCCTGCGGAGCGATATTGCTGGTTGTCCGCACGCGCCCATGAAGAAGAGGAAACTTGATGCTATCGGCATGCCGCGAGCGCCATCCCAAACCGCACCGTACATGCCGTCATCGGGTTGGTGGAATTTGCGGCCGGCCTTGATTACTTCGTCGAAGGTTTTCGGGAAGGGTACGCCGGCTTCGGAGAGAAGGTCCTTGCGGGCGGCCAGGAATTCTACCGTGCAGTATCCGGGAACGCCATAGTCTCTGCCATCCCATGTCGCCGATGACCAAATGGTTGGATGGAAGTCGAGAGGGTTAATGCCTGTTTTTTGAATATACTGGTCAATCGGACGAACGATCCCGCTTTCGGCGAACTCTCCGAGCCACGGCATATTGATTGCAATTACGTCGTAGTCGGAGAGCTTCTTGGCCGCGTTTTCCCTTGCGCGTTTATAAAGCTCGGGAAGCGGTAACAGGTCGAAGTTCTTTCGTGAGGCAAGATTGCTGCGGAAGTCGGCCCACATGTTCCGCATGGCGGAGAAGTAGTTGTCGTTGTTCAGGAGAAAACGGAGCTCGATCTGGGACTCGGCCCGACGCTGGACAAGGCGCATTGGTGGGATGATCTGCGAGCCGAGCGGTGTCCCTCCGAAGTAGTACTCGTCTTCCTCTTCTCCGGTTCGCAGTCCCAAGGTTTGTGCAAGCAGCGATTTCGTCTTGCGAGCGTAAGACTCGAACGAGCGAATGAGCTGGTCGCTTGGCTGCAAAGCGAAGCGCTGGCCAGAGGGGCCCTTGGAGATCTTGACTATGTGGCCGGCGTCAATGAGACGATTGATCAATCTCATCGATGTTGCATAGGGGAGACCCGACTCCTGGCCAAGAGTGGAGATCGATACAGGCTGGCTCAAGATATGCGACTTGATCAGGAACATGACGATCAGCCAGACCGCATCTTCGTTGGCGGCATCGATTACCTCCCTGAACGGTCGGCGCGTCTTTTCAATGAAGTCGATGATGCGCAGCATTTCGTATTCGTTCACGTCGGCCTCCCAACCGTCGCTATTGGCAGTCAGACTAGCCTGCCGCCCATGCTTGCACCAGCCATGACGCGGACGCTCTTGCTCAGGAGGCTTTCTTCTCTCGGCTGAGACCGGCTAGGCGCTCGGATTGCTCGAAGAGAACGAAAAAGTCCTTTTCCGCCAAGCCATCGGCGAATGCGGCCTCGTACTGCTGGCGGATCACGGAGGCGAGGTACATGGGCACATGATCAGACTTCGCTGCGCCAAGGATCAGGTCAAAATCCTTCATCATTTGAGAGACCGAGAAGGCGGGGTCAAAGTTCCGATTTACCAGTAGGTCGCGCTTGTATGCGATCAGCGGTGAGGCAACAGCGCTCTCGCAAATGACGTTCAGCATTGTTTCAACCGACAGATTGCCCTTCAGTCCGAGTGTGAGAGCTTCGCCAAGGAGAGCGGCAGTCGCACCAACGAGCGCGTTCAGGACGAGCTTCAGGTATCGGGCCTCCTCGCCATCTCCGAGGTAGAACTGCTTTGTGGAGAAACTGGCGAGGATCGGCTCGACCTTGCGGTAGGCATCCTCTGGGCCGGAGACCATGACAGAAAGCATGCCGGAAGACGCGGTAACCGTGCTGCCTGATACTGGAGCTCTAAGATATGCGACACCGGCTCGGGATAGTGCGTCCGCAACCTCGGCTGAGAGCTCGGGAGATACGGTGCTCATCTCGACTACTATCTGACCGGGCCTCAATAGCTCGGCGAGGGTGGCTGGTGCCAATATGAGAGTGCGCAGAATGACGTCGTTTGGAATGGTGAGCATCACCACGTCCGATGTTTCCACCAGATCTTCAAGGCTATGAGCTACGTTTGCACCAAGAGCCACCACTGAGGCGCGATTTTCGGGAAGCGGTTCATAAACGGAAACGGGGTATCCGTTCTCGAGCACACGTCTGCTCATCGGGGCGCCCATCTTGCCAATGCCAGCCCAGCCCACTCTCAATGTCTCGCTCATTGCAAAACCTTCCTTCCCTGGTGGCGTCTGCCGTCCAGATACTTCTTGCTGCTATGTCGAAGGAGAGCCTGACAATCGGCTGCATGCGTCTGTTCGGCGCAAGTGCCATCTCCTCCCAAAGAAATAGTAGCTTCAGCCCGAGAAGGATTGCTGCATTCAAAATATCCGTTTCGGATAATTAAAGATTTGTCGAGCCGCCGGTCCATCCTCTAGCGTTCGTCTAGGATCGCACGGCGTTTCCTGTGGGAGGAACTAAGCCGTCAGTCGAATGAGAGCACGTGCAAGCCACCGGTTTGCGCGAAGGAGTTCTGTAGCTGATGGCTTTCTCGCACTGGCGAAGCCCACGATCTGCATCCTCGATGCGCCGGCTAACGGGTGGTGGAATATGGAAATCAGGGAGGTGTGTCGTGGCGCGATCAGTTGAAAACAAGGTCGTCATCGTGACTGGTGCCGCGCGAGGCATCGGTGCGGGCATCGCAGCCAACTTGGTCGAGAACGGCGCTAAAGTTGTCATCGCAGACCTGAATGAGGATACGGCGAGACAGACTGCGGCGAAGATTTCAACCGGCGACGGAGATGCCATGGCGATTGGGGTCGACGTTTCCGATCGACAGAGCGTGCAGGAGCTGATCGCAAGGACCGTCGAGCATTTCGGCCGCCTCGACGTGATGTTCAACAATGCCGGAATCAGCCAGACCTGCCCGTTCCTCGAGGTCACTGATGACGACTTCGACCGGATCATGCGGATTAATGGCCGAGGCGTGCTGATAGGTACCCAGGAAGCTGCCAAGCAGATGATCGCACAAGGCACCGGCGGGAAGATCGTAAATACGGCATCCATCGCCGGAAAGCAGGGCTATCCCTTGTTCGCGCATTATTGCGCTTCGAAGTTTGCCGTCGTGGCCCTCACGCAGGCTGCCGCCCGTTCGCTTGCAGAACACAAGATCACCGTCAATTGCTTTGGCCCCGGTGTCGTGAAGACCGAGCTCTGGGAGCAGCTTGACCGTGAGTTCATGGATCACGGCCTCACCGCAAAGCCTGAACAAGCGATCAATGAGTTTTCGCAGTCGATCCTCTTGGGAAGGGTGTCCCTCCCCGCAGACATCAGCGGCGTGACCACGTTCCTCGCCTCAGCGGCGTCCGACTACATCACCGGGCAGACGATCATGGTCGATGGCGGGATGGTCCTGATCTGACGACGCGCTTAGGGGCGAGAATTATTCGACCGTCAGGAGATGGCGGAGCAGAACATGCAAAGGACAGAGCAATGAAGGCTGTTAGATACTACTCCAAGAAGGATATTCGGGTCGAGGACGTGAAAGCCCCCGAGGGACCGCTTGGCGACGACATGGTGCTCGTCGAGCCCCTTGTGTGCGGTATTTGTGGCACCGATATCCATGAATATATCGCGGGCCCGATCGTCACGCCGGCGACACCCCACGTCTATTCGAGGGCGACGTTGCCGCAGATCCTGGGGCATGAGTTTTCTGCTCGTGTGATCGAGGTCGGCAAGAGCGTGATACACGTCGTTCCCGGATCACGTGTCTCCATCCAGCCCCTGATTTCGCCTCGCGACGACTACTATGGACGTCGTGGGCTGTTCCATCTCAGTGAAAAGATGGCCTGTGTCGGTCTCTCTTGGGACTGGGGTGGAATGGGTGAGCGCGCAGTCGTGAACGGTTACAACGTTTTTCCGGTTCCTGACACCGTCTCGGACGTTCAGGCGGCGATGATCGAACCCGCAGCCGTGGCCGTCTACGGCGTCGATCGTGGAGGCGTTACATCGGGAAGCTCGGTCCTCGTCTCCGGAGTAGGACCGATCGGCGCGCTCGTGTTGCTCGCGACCAGGGCTGCAGGCGCGACCAAGATCTTCGTTTCCGAGCTGAACCCCAATCGACGGGAACTTGCCAAGGCACTTGTTCCCGAGGCGATCGTCTTCGATCCGCGCGAGATCGATACCGACCAGCTATTTCGTGATCATACGGAGGAGGGGGTGGGCCTAGACGTTGCCTTGGAGTGTGTCGGCGCCGAAGCTTCGCTCAATCTTTGCGCCAAGGCGGTCCGCCGCCAAGGGACCGTAGTCCAGGTTGGACTTCATGTCCGGCCAGCATCCATTGACGCCATGTTGTGGGCGCTGAAGGACATAACCGTCGAAGCCACTTGGTGCTACCCTGTTCAGATCTGGCCGAGGATCGCTCAGATGATCGGGGCTGGCATTTTCCCGGTCGAAAAGATCGTCACCGCTCAGATTGCTCCCGAGCAAGTCGTCGAAAAGGGCTTCGAAGCACTTCTCGACCCCGCGGGGACCCATCTCAAAATCCTTGTCGACATGAAGGCCTGATCGCTTGCGAGCTGTCGCTGCCGCGACGCTACCGCTGAATTGAAAGGAATTATCGAATGCATTTCGTTGTTCATTGCCTAGACCATGAGGGCGCCGTCGAAAAACGACTGGCGAACTATGATGCCCACAAGGCGTATCTTTCGACGGGCAAAACCAAGACCGTGATCTCCGGGCCGCTGCTGGCCGACGACAACGAAACCATGATCGGCTCCCTGTTCGTTTTCGAGGCGGACACCAAGGAAGAGATCGTCGATTTCAACAGAGCCGACCCGTTCACCAAGGCCGGCGTATGGAAAACAGTCAATATCCATCCCTTCAACAAGCGGGTGGATAATCGATGACCATTCGCGAGGAAAAACCCGTCATCGCAGCGCTTGTTGGTCTTGGCTGGTGGGGGCGGAAGATGGCCGCCCTCGTCAGCGCCGGCGGGGCCGGAATGCACTTCACCCATGGCGTCGATCCGAATCCCGATGCATCCGCTTTCGCTGCTGAGATGGGGTTGCAGTATTCTCAGGACATGGCGGACGCGCTTGCAGATCCGTCCGTCGAGGCTGTCGTGCTGGCAACGCCGCACTCGCTGCATCGTGAGCAGATCGCGCGCGTCGTTGCTGCAGGCAAGCACGTCTTCTGCGAGAAGCCCCTCGACCTTACCAAGGCGGGTGCGGAAGCGTCGGTGGCGCTTTGCAAAGAGGCTGGCCTGGTGCTTGGGATGGGGCACGAGCGCCGGTTTGAAACGCCGATTGCAAGGATCCTTGAAGCAGCAAGCTCCGGCAAGCTGGGGCGCCTTCTGCAGATCGAAGCCAACTTCAGCCATGACAAGTTTCTCGGTCTCGACCCTTCGAACTGGCGCTTGAAGGCAGACCAGGCTCCCGCCGGAGGCATGACGGCGACTGGTATTCACCTTACCGACCTCGCTGTGAAGCTGATGGGGCCTGCCAAGGACGTGCGCGTCGTGTGCGAGAACCTTGCCTCGTCTATTCCGCAAGGCGACACGATGAGCGCCCATATTCGCTTCTCCGGCGGTGGTACGGCCTACATATCGGCAACGCTTGCGACGCCGTTCATTTCCCGCTTCGCGGTATTCGGCACCGAGGGATGGATCGAAGTCCGCGACAAGGCTCACGTCGAGGCGCCGGATGGGTGGGTCGTCACCGAGGGGTGGAAGAACAAGCCGATCACGGTTCAGGAACTGCCGCCCGCTGAACCAGTTCGTGACAATCTACGGGCCTTCGCCTCCGCTGTGAGAGGTGAGGGCTCATATCCGATCACCGGGGAAGACCTGATGAACAACATTGCCCTGCTGGAAGCAATCGTACGTGCCGCCAACACTGGCTTGTTGGAACAGATTTAAGGAGGAGGATGATGAAAGCTCTGATTTTCGAAGCTCCGGAACGGCCGGTTATCGCCGATGTCGGGATGCCGGATCTGTCGCCCAACGAGGTACTCGTCCACACCAAGGCGGTTGGGATCTGCCATTCGGATTACGAGCTCCTCGCTGGCCGCTACATCATCCCGATCTCCTACCCGGTGACGCCCGGACATGAATGGAGCGGGGAGATCGTGGAAGTCGGCCGAAACGTGAAGGGATTCAAGAAAGGCGAGCGCGTCGTGGGCGAATGCGTCGTCCGCACGCCCGATCGTCTCCATCATTTCGGTTTCTCCATGAGCGGAGCCGACCGTGAGTATTTCGCCGTCAATCCTGAATGGCTCCACAAGCTTCCTGATGCCGTCGACAACAAGAAGGCGGCGCTGATCGAGCCCTTCACATGTGGCTACTATGCGGTGATGAGGTCTGGTGGCACGAACGCAAGCGAGACGGTCGTCGTGTCGGGCGGTGGCACCATTGGCTTGGTTTCGGCCGCAGCAGCGATCGGCATGGGGGCGAGGGTCATCGTGGTCGATCCTCTGGCAACACGCCGCGAGGTCGCCAAGCGCCTCGGCGCCGACGAAGCTATCGATCCTTCTGACGGCGGCGCCGCAGACAGGATTCGTGAGCTGACCGGGGGGCACGGCGCAGACCTCGTGATCGAGGCGTCAGGCCATGATGCATCTCTCGCTGCGGCCTTCGATTACGCCCGCGAGGAAGGAAGGATGTCCATGGTTGGCATCAACATCGGACGCAAGGTGCCGGTGACGATCGGTCAGATCCAGATGAAGAACCTGACGGTGCGCGGCTGCATCGGTTCTCCCGGTGTGTGGCCTGCTGCAATTCGCTTCCTTGAGCGCACGGGGATCGACTTGTCGCCCATCCAAACCCACGACTACGCTCTCACCGACGCCGTGGAGGCGTTTTCATTCGGACAGGATCCGACGAAGAGCATCAAGATCACACTGGTGAACGGATAAGAGATGACCAAGAAGGCACTCATCGTAGGCGCGACCGGCATCACCGGAAGCAATCTTGCGGAAAACCTCCTGGCGAGCGGTGACTGGACCGTGGCAGGCCTGTCACGTTCGCAAAGCAAGCTTCCCGGCGTGCGGACGCTGAGTTGCGATCTCGTTGACGGTCAATCGGTAAAAGCTGCTCTCGCGGAAGAACGCCCCAGCCACGTATTCATCACGGCCTGGTCACGCCAGGATACCGAAGTGGAGAACTGCAGAGTGAACGGCGCTATCGTTCGCAACGTGCTCGATGCCGTTTCCGGCCGAGGCGTTGAACACGTTGCGCTTACCACGGGCACCAAACATTATCTCGGACCGTTCGAATCCTACGCGAAGACCAAGCCGGAAACCCCGTTCAGAGAGGAGCAGGAGCGCCTTCCTGGAGAGAATTTCTACTATGTCCAGGAAGACGAGATTTTCACTGCGTCCGCGAGGGACGGTTTCACCTGGTCCGTGCATCGTCCTCACACCCTTATCGGCTATGCGGTCGGCAATGCCATGAACATGGCGGCGACACTGGCCGTCTACGCTTCCATCTGCCGTGAAACCGGTAGACCTTTCATCTTCCCAGGATCACCGGAGCAATGGGAAGCGGCGACAGACGTCACTGATGCCCGGCTCCTGGCAAAACACCTCAAATGGGCGGCAACCACCAGCGCGGCGGCTAATCTCGCCTTCAACGTCGTCAATGGCGAGGTGTTTCGATGGAAGTGGCTGTGGCCACGTCTTGCTGCCTATTTCGGTCTTGAAGCCGGCGCCTATCCAGGGAGCCCGACCCCGCTCGAAGAGCAGATGCGTGAGGTCGGTCCGATATGGGACGAGATGGTGGCGAAATACGCGCTGGAACCAAATGCTCTTACCCGCGTGGCATCGTTCTGGCATTCGGACGCAGATCTCGGGCGCCAGATCGAGACGTTCAACGATATGGGCCGCAGCCGGGACCTGGGATTCCTTGAATATCAAGACACAACCCGGTCTTTCACGGATGCCTTCGATCGTTTGCGGTTGGACCGCATCATTCCCTAGATGTCTCGAGGACTGGACATGGCCAAAAGCATAACCGCGATCACCTCGACGGCTGGTTTCTTTACCGAAGATAATTCCGTCGAGGCAGTGAACGCCCGAATGGGCAAAGATATAAGTCCCCGGCTTAAGGAGGTCATGTCCTGCCTTGTGAAGCACCTTCACAGCTTCGCCCGTGAAATCGAGCTGACGCAAGCGGAATGGGAGTTCGGGATCGATTTCCTGACCCGCACCGGGCAGATGTGCACGCGGGAACGACAGGAGTTCATCCTTCTTTCCGATACGCTTGGAATGTCCATGCTGGTCGATGCGATCAACAATAGACGCCCAGTTGGTGCGACGGAAAACACGGTCTTCGGACCTTTCCATGTGGACGGGTGCCCGATCCGCAAGATGGGTGAACAGATTTGCCTCGACGGCAAGGGCGAAAGCTGCCTCTTCATTGGACGGGTGGTCGATCTGGAAGGCAATCCGGTTTCGGGTGCCCGGATCGACGTATGGTCGGACAACGCGGACGGATATTACGACGTCCAGCAGCCCGACATCCAGCCGAAGTGGAATAACCGGGGTGTATTCATCACCGCTGCCGACGGCCAGTACAGCTTCGTTGGGATCAAGCCGGTTTCATATCCTATCCCGGACGATGGTCCTGTCGGACAGATGCTCTCAAGCCTCGGCCGCCACCCGTTTCGTCCCGCGCACATGCATTACATGGTGCGAGCGGATGGCTTTCAGAAGCTGGTCACCCACACGTTCGTTGGCGGCGATCCGTATTTGGAATCCGACACGGTTTTCGGCGTGAAGCAGACGCTCGTCGCGCCCTTCACGAAGGTGGAGGATGGCGAGACGCTCTGGCGGTCCGACTTCGACTTCGTGCTCGTGCAGCAGACCGATAGGAGATGAGGGTGGAACGGTTCCTTTATAAAGGAAATCCCGCCAGGGTGGTTTTTGGCCAAGGCACGATCGCTAGCCTTCCTGAGGAAGCAGACAGGCTGAAGGCCCGCCGCATCCTAGTGCTCTCGACGCCAGAGCAGGCGTCGCAGGCGGCAGACATTGCCAAGAGCCTGGGAGCGCGCGTCGTTGCGACCTTTTCCAAAGCGCAGATGCATACGCCTGTCGAGGTAACGGCCGACGGGATGAAGACTGTGGAACGCCACGATATCGACGCGCTCCTTTCAGTTGGTGGCGGGTCCACGACTGGACTGGGCAAGGCCATTGCCTTGCGAACCGACCTCCCACAGATCGTCGTCCCGACTACGTATGCTGGCTCTGAGGCGACGCCCATCCTCGGCGAGACCGATGGTGGGCGCAAGGTCACCAGGTCAGATCCGCGGATACTCCCAGAGGTCATCGTCTATGATGTCGATCTTACCCTGACCTTGCCCGTGCCGTTGTCGGTGACGAGCGGGATCAATGCCGTCGCCCATGCGGTCGAGGCGCTCTACGCCAAGGAGGCAAATCCCGTCGTCTCTCTGATGGCAGAGGAAGGGATCGGTGCCATCGTGCGCGCGCTTCCTCGCATACATGCCGACAAAGGGGACGTCGAAGGACGCTCTTCAGCTTTGTACGGCGCTTGGCTCTGCGGCGTGTGCCTCGGATCCGTAGGAATGGCTCTGCATCACAAGCTCTGCCATACGCTCGGTGGCATGTTCAATCTACCGCATGCGCAGTTGCATACAGCAGTCTTGCCTCATGCTGTGGCCTACAATGCGTCTGCTACGTCGGCTGCGATGGAGAGGCTAAGCCGCGCACTGGCCGCGCCTGATCCTGCGATGGCACTTCATAAACTTGCAAAAGGTCTGGGCGCCGAGATGTCGTTACGAGATCTAGGCATGCCCGACGGCAGTATCGAAGCGGCGGCAGATCAGGCTCTTAGTAACGCCTATTGGAATCCAAGAGCACTCGATCGCAAAGCCCTTGTTCAACTACTGGAACGCGCCTTCCGCGGAGATGAGCCGAAGCTCGGATGATGTCAGAAGGCAACGCGGAGGCGGGATAATACTGGAACATCCGAAATGGATAATTCCCTTGTTTTCTTCCTGCACCATCAGGCTACCATCGATAATACGAAATCAAATATCGTCGGTATTGTGAGGAATCGCCGATAATTTGGGAGGTGGAGAAATGCTCGCAGTCCGTTTCGCGATATCGGATCCGAACAAGGACTCCCTGCGCGAAATCTACCTCGAAGAACACAAGCGGCACCTGCGATCGAAAGAAGTTTCGATCATCCAATCCGGGCCGATATTAAACGAGGGCGGATCAGGCGAGGGCGGGGTAGTCGTTGCCGACGTCGGATCTCTCGAAGAAATGCGTCGTTTCAGCTCGGCGGACCCCTTTGTTGTCCACGGCATCTACCGCGATGTTGCGATCTACGAGTGGCGCCCCACGATTGGAGGTCGTGGCTAGGCTCGCTCGCGAACGGGATTGATCTGCTGATTTTCTAAGGAGGAGAGAAAATGAAAGCGGTGACAGCTATTACCTTGAATGACATTCTCGATTGGATTGCAGAGGCGGGAAGCATCTGTAGCGGCATCCTCGTAGAGTATCGCGAGCTGCGTGACGGGGAAGCTGATGCCTACCGTCTACGAAATCGACTCCATGATCGGGACAGGTTTTTGCAGTCTCGCGCGAACTGACCGCGCTCTGATCTGACCACTCCTTCTTTTTCCAAACCCAACCGACCAGGCCCGGATTTATGCCGCGAGCCCGCCGGGAAGACAGTGCCCTTTTGAGCGAAAGAAAGCTTGATGCCAAACGCTTCGCCCATCGCCGACATCGGACTTCCCAAGGAGACAACTTTGAGGATTCCCTTCACGCGAAATTTCGTCACGGTCGTTTTCTCGACGCTCGTGCTCGTAGTCCTGTGTGCTTTGTTTGCTCCGAGCAGTCTTTCGAGCGGCGCTCTCTCGGGAAGCCTTCCGTTTGCTGCAATCATAGCCATCGTCGGCCTAGGCCAACTCCTCGTCGTGCAGCAGGGTGGTTTCGATCTGTCTCTCCCCGGCGCCGTGTCGTTATCCGTGGTCATCGCCACGCACTATCCCCAGCAGGACGACGGGTTGCTTTTCCAGGCCGTGCTTCTTTCTGCCGGACTGTGTGTCGCGGCGGGCATTCTCAACGGCGCCTTGGTGAGCTTCTTCAGGCTGAATGCAATCATTGCGACGATCGGCACCAACGCCCTTTTTTACAGTGCAGTTTTCGCGGTGTCGGGCGGCGTGCCATCCATCACCACCAATCTTCTGGCCGAGATCGCAGGCGGCGAGACGTTGGGATTGCCGAACTCGGTGCTCTTCGCACTTGGCGCTATGGCTGTCGTCTCGTTCGCGCTCAAGAAGACCGTGGCCGGTCGCAGGTTCGAGGCGATCGGTGCCAATCCCCTGGCTGGCAAGGCCGCTGGCTTGAACGTGCGCCTCCATCAGATGATGGCCTACATCTATGCTCAGCTTCTTTACTGCCTGGCCGGGACGCTCATCGCGGGAATAACACGTGAGCCGACCGCTTTTCAGGGCGATAGCCTGCTGCTGCCGTCGGTTGCCGTCGTGGTGTTAGGCGGAACATCGCTGCTCGGGGGACGGGGCTTCCCAGTCTCGACGGTTATCGCAGCATTTTTCCTAAATCACCTGAGCCTGTTCGCGCTGACGATCGGCGTGCCCTTTTCAGCTCAGACAATCATCCAGGCACTCGCTCTGGGCTTCGGTATCGCGGTTTATTCGATCCGTTGGTCGATGAACCAAGGTGGGAAAACTTCAGCAACAAAAGTGGAGGACGCAAAATGAAATATAGGGAACTTGCAACTTATCTCGGACTGGCAGTGACGACCGCGCTCAGCGGGATTGCGATTGCGGGAGCGGCTCAGGCCGAAACGCCGTCCTGGTGCGGGCCAAAGAAGGCGACACTTGCTTTGCTCGACGGCTATGGCGGCAACAGTTGGCGCCAGGTCACGACCGCTTCCGGCAAGCAGACGGTTGAGCTGTGCCCCAGCATAACCAAGTACGAATACGCCGACGGCCAAGGCGATACCATGAAGTCCATTTCGGATATCAAGAGCATGGCCGCAAAGGGTTTGGATGCCCTGGTCGTTTTCGGTGATGCAGGACCTGCCGTTCTGCCAGCCCTCACGAGCGTCTTCAAATCCGGAAAGGTCGTCGTTCCCTATCGCGTGGCCGTTGGTGGCGCCGATGGAAAGAACTACTCGAAGTTCGTTGGCGCATCGTTCGAGAACGATGGCGAGAGCTGGGGCAACTGGATCAAGACGATTTTGCCCAAGGGAGGCAATCTGCTGTTCTTGAGCGGTCCAGCCGGAAACAGCCAAGGCCTCGACGAGCTGAAGGGTCTGAAGAAGGTGCTCGGTCCCGAATATGTTTTCGTGAACCAGGCGCCTTTCGCAGTCACGAACTGGGATCCGGCGCTGACGCAAAAGGTGCTCACGGCAGAAATCGCGAAGAACCCGAAGATCGACGTTATCATTTCCGACTTCGGACCTTCGCTGGTTGGTGCGCTTCCGCTGTTCGAAAAGCAGGGCAAGTCGGTACCGGCCCTTGCTACGTCTGACGGCAACTCCTTGGGCTGCTTCTGGCAGGAGAACAAGGACAAGAACCCCGACTTCAAGTTGTTCACCGTTGCCACTGGCAACGACAATGTCAGGTTGGCGGTCCAATGGGCCGTGGCTTTGGCGACGGGCGGAACGCCACCGAAGGACGAGGTGTTCAAGGCGCCGGGTTTCGAGGACTCCGTTTCGGGGAAGCCGAACCCAGTCCAGTGCCGGAAGGAGTTGCCCGGCGCGATTTACCTATCGTCTGAGCTTCCTGCGGAAGAGCAAGCCAAGGCTGTTGGAAAATAGCCAATCGTCTTGAGGCCTGCTCGGAGCGAGTACTTTGAGCAGGTCATCCTTTGGAATTGGATCGTGGACCATGGCAGCAGTTGAAATGAACGCATACGAGACACTTTCACCGGCGACTACCGAAGAGACGATCCGGCTGGCCGGAATATCGAAGTACTTCGCTGCGATCCCGGCGCTGCGCGACATCAATGTCGACTTCAAGCCGGGCGAGGTCCACGCCATCCTGGGTGAAAACGGTGCAGGTAAGTCCACGCTGATGAACATCATCGCTGGTACGCTGCAACCCACCGAAGGCGAGATCATCTTCGAGGGACAGCAGGTCCCGCAGATGTCGCCCGACATGGCGGCTTCTCTTGGAATTGCCATATGCTTCCAGCATCCGGCCATCCTGAACGATCTCTCGATCTTGGAGAACCTTAGTGTAGCTCTGCCCGCTTCGGTGCTGCGAAATCGTTCGACGCGAGATTTGGCTCAGCAGACCTTGAGATCGGTTTGTCTCGACCTGCCTTTGAACATGCGATCTGGTCATATGACGGTGGCCCAGAAGCATCTGCTTGAGATCGGTAAAGCAATTGCCGTGAACCCCAAGCTCTTGATCCTCGACGAGCCTACTGCCTCGTTGGATCAGGAGGCAACTGAGATGCTGTTCGGTCTCATTCGGACCGCGGCCAAGAACGGCACTGCTGTCATCTACATCACTCATCGACTGGCAGAGATCCGGCAGATCGCTGACCGCGTCACGGTTATGCGCGACGGACGCATCCGCGGTGCAGCCAGAGTCAGCGAGATCACCGACGGCGAGCTGGTCAATATGATCGTCGGCCGCACCCTCGAAGCGGCTTTCCCACCGAAGTCTGAAGCTGGCGATCTTTCGCCTGTTTTCAAGGTCGAGGAACTGAGCGGCGATGGGTTCAGCAATGTCAGCTTCAGCGTAGCGCGCGGACAAATCCTCGGTGTTGCTGGTGTTTCGGGGAACGGTCAATCTGAGCTGATGCGCGCTCTGGCAGGCCTGCATCAGACGCGGGGCGCCGCAATCTTGCATGGGCGTCAACTCGGTCAGAAGGAGCTTCTGGACGAAGCAGCCTTCATGCCCTCCGATCGCCATCTTGAAGGTGTGGCAAACGGACTGACAGTTCGTGAGAACGCAACGTTCTCGGCCCTCGAAAAATTCGCGACCGGCGGGATTTTGAGCAAGACTGCTGAACATCAGAAGGTCAGGTCGATCTTCGGTGATCTCGCGGTCAAGACGCCGGGCCTTGAGGCGTCGATCCAAGCATTGTCTGGCGGCAATCAGCAGAAGGTCGTGATGGCGCGCGCCCTTTTGTCCGAGCCCGGCATCGTGATCGCCGATGAGCCCACGCAGGGCGTGGATGTCGGGGCACGTTTCGAGATTTATCGTATTCTCAGGAGCGTCTCCAAGGCAGGAACGCCCGTTATCGTCAATTCTTCCGACGCGGTCGAGTTAGAAGGCATTTGCGACAAGGTCATCGTGATGTCGCGAGGGCAGGTGGTCGAAACTCTTGTAGGGCAGGAGATCACCGAGGAGCGGATCGTTGCCGCAGCCGTCCGGTCCGAGGCGCATGACATCGGGCATGGAAGCTCTGGGAGCCCGCAGAGCATGTCGCGCCTGAGGCATTTCATGGAATCGGACATCGCGCCTGTGGTTCCACTGGCCCTCGTGACGATTTTGCTCGGCCTCTTCGTCAACAGCCAGAACGACAACTTCTTGTCGGCCTACAACATTTCGAACATTCTTCTGCTCGCGACCGCTCTGGGTTTCATAGCCATGGGCCAGACGATAGCGCTTCTGATGGGTGGGATAGATCTGTCCGTCGGGCCGCTTGCCGGCTTCCTTGTTGTGATCGCCTCATTCTTCGTGAATGAAGACATGTCTGCGGGGGTGATGGCCTCAGGGTTCCTGTTGATGGCCGTCGGTGCATTCATAACGGGAGCGATCAATGGCATTCTCATCCGGTTTGCCAACTTCACGCCGATCGCGGCAACCCTTGCGATGTATATAGCGATCCAAGGCCTGAGCTTCCTACTCCGCGAGAACCCTGACGGTTACATCAACGCCACCGTCACTGATTGGGTGAATTGGCAGATTGGCCCGTTCCCGGTGGCTTTCCTCGTGTTGGTGGGCATCACGTTGCTCGGGGAATACGCATTGCGTCGGTCCAGAGCCGGCAGGCGCCTCCGCGCTGTGGGTTCCAACGAGGACTCCGCACGCAGGGTAGGCATCCGGGTCGACCTGACCTATGTCGGAGGCTACATCCTGTGCTCCATGCTCACGTGCCTGGGTGCGGTCATGCTGATGACGCAGATTGGCGTCGGGGATCCGCGACAAGGCGTGGCCTACACGTTGTCCAGCATCACCGCCGTCGTTCTCGGAGGAACCAGCCTGGCAGGCGGGCGAGGGACGTTCGTAGGCACCATCATGGGCGCGGTATTGCTGACTGAGGTTCTCAGTGCGGTGACGTTTCTTAGCCTCACGCAGACCTACCAGTACCTCTTTCAAGGGGCGCTCATCGTGATCGCGGCTCTCATCTACTCTGCCGCCCGCCGCCGGTCCGCATAACGCAGGAAGCACCAATGCGATCGTCTTCGTGTTCGCCGGACGGGCACGGGTTGGAACCAATCGGTTGTCTCGGGAGAAATGAAATGGCAAACAAAGTTCGCGGCATGCACCACATCGGGATCACCGTGCCGGACATCAAGGAAGGCATTTCGTTTTTCAAAGCGGTGTTTGGCGCCGTCGAGGTGTTTCGCACTGGACCCTTCGATGTCGATCAGGACTTCATGGAAAACAAGCTCGGAGCTGCGAGGCATTCCAAAATCCGTGACCTCGTGTTCCTCCGCTGCGGCAATGGGACCAGCGTTGAGCTTTTCGAATACGAAGGGGAGAGCGTGTCGCCGCCCAAACGATCATCTGAAGTGGGCGGCATGCATCTCTGCTTCGAAGTCGACGATGTCGACGCGGCCGCTGACAGGCTGCGTGATCAAGGCGTGGAGCTGCTCGATGGTCCCAACCTGGTAGATGCAGGGCCGTTGGCCGGGTTCAACTGGATCTACTTCCGTGCGCCATGGGGCCTCATTCTGGAGGTCGCGAGTTTCACTAGACTCGGTTATGAGGATACTTCCTCCGAACGCCTTTGGCGATCCGATGATACACTGAGCGCTGAGCCGTGAATTCTCATTGATATTCATGGATGACCTAGATCGCAGGTTCGCGTTCTTTCAAGAGCCGCAGCTTTTGTCCGCTTTCGGCCCGAAGCGGTCATCGCCGCAACAAAGTCGACGACAGAAATTCGGCGGCACTCTGGTGAGCTTTGTCAGCGTTCCGCGTCCCTGATCTCAGGAAAAAGTCGTGTGCGCCGCCCTCAAAAACATCAAGGCTAGCAGGCTTGCCAAGCTGTTGGGCCTTCCGTTGCAACTCCTGCCCAATAGACAAAGGAAATGTCCGGTCTGCACTTCCCCAGCGATGTCAGCCGGTGCACAACCCTATCTTGCCGCCCTCGACGGGAATGAAAACCGCCCCTCCGACTTCGAGCGCAAGGCGCAACTGCGCTGCGGTAGCGCGATGGACATCATGCCGGCCACCTTCAAAGTCTCTGATGGTGCTGCGCGATACGCCTGCGCGTTCGGCAAGGTCCGTTTGTGTCCAGTCCAGGAGACCGCGTGCAGCGCGGCACAGCTCCGGTGTCAAAATCGTTGTCCCGCTTGCTTGACCCATCGCTTAGAGTCGCCCATATTGGTTGATATAAGCCATATAGAGCAACAAAGCCCCGATTGCTAGACGGCAGTTGAACTGTTGCCCCAAGCGATGGGTACCGATTTTTTGGAGGATTGAGGCGTTGGGATAACAGCCGAACCATTTTTGCTTCTCGTTCTGCTGCTTCTGCCTTTCGTCGGAAGCCTCCTCTCCATTTTCTTACTCAAGACGACTTCGCCACGGCTGCCTGCAGGTCTGGCAGCTATCATCGTCACCGCTTTGTTGCTGCTCACGGGAAGCTTTTATCCGGCGGTGGCGGACGGCGGGGTGGTGCGGTTTCGGGCGGAATGGCTGCCGCAGTTTGGCCTGGACTTCGCGTTGCGCATGGATGGTTTTGCATGGATTTTCACCATGCTTGTCACCGCAATCGGCCTTCTCGTCGTGCTTTATGCGCGCTACTACATGTCCGAGGAGGATCCGGTTCCACGGTTCTTCTCGTTCCTTCTTGCTTTCATGGGGGCCATGCTCGGCATTGTCGTCTCAGGCAATGTGATCCTGCTGTCCGTGTTCTGGGAACTGACCAGCATCTTCTCGTTCTTGCTCATCAGCTATTGGCATAACAATGCCAATGCGCGCGATGGCGCCAGAATGGCACTCACGATTACCGGGATTGGCGGCTTTTGCTTGTTGATCGGCTTCATTCTGCTCGGCAACGTGGTCGGCAGCTATGACGTCGACAAGATCCTCGATTCCGGCGACATCGTTCGCAGTCATCCTCTCTATCTGCCAACGCTGATTTTCATATTGCTAGGCGCTTTGACGAAGAGCGCGCAGTTTCCTTTCCATTTTTGGCTTCCCAACGCCATGGCCGCCCCGACGCCGGTTTCGGCCTTCCTTCACTCGGCGACCATGGTCAAAGCCGGTGTGTTCCTGTTGGTGCGTTTCTGGCCGGTGCTTTCGGGGACGTACGAATGGTTCTGGATCGTCGGCGTCGCCGGGATCTTAACCCTGCTGCTGGGCGCATATTTTGCGCTGTTCCAGCGCGACTTGAAAGGCCTCCTGGCCTATTCGACCATCAGCCATCTTGGATTGATCGTGACACTGCTGAGCCTCGGCAGCCCATTGGCGACCGTGGCGGCCATCTTCCATATGCTCAATCACGCGACCTTCAAGGCGTCGCTCTTCATGGCAGCGGGCATCATAGATCACGAGACCGGCACACGCGACATGCGCAAGCTCAGCGGTCTCTTCCGCTTCATGCCGTTCACAGCGACCTTGGCGATCGTGGCAAGTGCCGCAATGGCTGGCGTGCCACTCCTCAACGGGTTCCTGTCCAAGGAAATGTTCTTTGCCGAGGCGGTGGAGACCCATGCCGATTCGATCCTCGACCGTATTCTTCCCTATGTCGCGACCCTCGCCGGCGCCTTCAGCGTGGCCTATTCGCTGCGGTTCATTCACACGGTTTTCTTTGGTCCGCCGCCGACCGATCTGCCGGTCAACCGTCCACACGAGCCACCCAGATGGATGCGGTTTCCGGTCGAGTTCCTCGTCATCGTCTGCCTGATCGTGGGCATCATTCCGGCTATATCGATTGGTCCGTTTCTTCACAGCGCCGTAGTCAGCGTGCTCGGGACTGCTACTCCGGAATACAGCCTGGCGATCTGGCATGGCGTCAACCTTCCGCTCGCAATGAGCGCGATCGCTCTTGTCGGTGGCGCGCTCATCTATTTTTTGCTGAAGGATTACCTCAGTCGTTGCGATGACGGTCCGCCGCTGTTTCGCAGGCTCAAGGGGCAACGGGTCTTCGAGCGCGTAATTGTCGAACTATCCTGGCGATGGGCGCGTCTCGCCGAGGGGCGCCTGGGCACACGCAAGCTGCAACCCCAGCTGCGCTGGCTGATCGTGACTGGTTTTGCCGCAGGCACGTTGCCGCTTTATCTGAGTGGCTTCGAAAGCCGGCCGGTTACCTACGCGAGCGTCGATCCCGCCTTCACGGCGATCTGGATCATCGGCGTGTGCCTTGCGCTTGGCACAGCCTATACGGCGAAATACCACCGCCTGGCCGCACTGGTGATGCTCGGCGGTGTCGGTCTCGTCGTCTGCATCACGTTCATATGGCTTTCGGCGCCCGATCTCGCAATCACCCAGTTGCTCGTCGAAATCGTCACGACCGTCCTGATCCTTCTCGGCCTGCGCTGGCTGCCCAAACGGTCTGAGGGTTTTGGCGAGGCGATGACGTTGAGAGCACGGTTTCGCCGGTTTCGCGACCTTGCACTGGCCGTTCTCTGCGGCGTCGCCATGTCCTTCGTCGCCTATGCCGTGATGACGACGCCGGTGCCGGACGCGATTGCCAACTACTTTTTGGAAAATGCTTATTCCGAGGGCGGTGGCCGCAACGTCGTCAATGTCATTCTGGTGGATTTCCGCGGTTTCGATACGTTGGGAGAGATCGCCGTTCTCGGTGTCGTTGCGCTCACCGTCTACGGGCTGTTGCGCCGTTTCCGGCCTGCCGAAGACAGCATGAGGGCACCAGAGCAGCAGCAAGCGCAAAACCGCTTTGACGAGGAGCGTCCCGAGCGGTCTGCCGGCGATACCGTCCGCGACTATCTGCTGGTGCCATCGGTCATCATGCAGTGGCTTTTTCCAGTCATCATCACCTTCTCAGTCTACCTCTTCATCCGCGGACACGATTTGCCGGGCGGCGGCTTTTCGGCGGGACTGACGATGTCGATCGCCTTCCTGCTGCAGTATCTGGCGGGAGGAACACGCTGGGCAGAGGATCGCATCCGCATCCTGCCGCTCCGCTGGATGGGCGCGGGACTGCTGACCGCCGTTGCAACCGGGGTCGGGGCTTGGTTCCTTGGTTATCCGTTCCTGACTTCGCACTCCCGCTACGTCGATCTGCCGCTGATCGGAAAAGTGCCCGCGGCCACTGCGCTGCTCTTTGATCTGGGTGTCTTCTGTCTTGTCGTCGGATCGACGGTGCTCATCCTTGTCGCACTCGCACACCAATCCTTGCGCATCAACCGGCTGCGGATGATCGATGCGGCGAAATCGGAGGAGGCGTGATGGAACTGATCCTGTCGATTGCCATAGGGGTGATGACCAGTTGTGGTGTCTGGCTTATCCTGCGCCCGCGAACCTACCAGGTGATCATCGGCCTTTCACTGCTCTCGTACGCGGTCAACCTGTTCATCTTCGGGGTCGGCGGCGTCAAGGCAAACGTCCCGCCTATTCTTACTGACGATGCGGCGGGCCCTCTGGCCGATCCGGTTCCACAGGCTCTGGTTCTGACCGCCATCGTCATCGGCTTTGCGACAACCGCCTTGTTTCTGGTCGTACTCCTGGCGTCGCGCGGTCTGACGGGCAGCGACCATGTCGACGGGAGAAATGAGCCGCGATGAATGCCTGGGCCCACCATCTGATCATTGCTCCGGTACTCGTACCACTGGTCGCCAGCGCATTGTTGCTGCTCGTGGACGAGCGTCAACGATTGGCCAAGGCGATGATCAGTCTTGCATCGACTTTGGTTCTGACGGCCATCGCCATCTGCCTGTTTCGCATTGAAAGCGGCCCAAACGCCTTCGACGGCATCTATCTGCTCGGTAACTGGGCGGCCCCTTTCGGTATCGTCCTGGTACTTGACGGACTGTCGGCGCTGATGCTGCTGTTGACGGCGTTGCTGGCCGTTCCTGCGCTGATCTTCTCGCTCGCTCGCTGGCATGCGGTCGGCGCGCATTTCCACAGCATGTTCCAGATCCTGTTGGTCGGCGTCAACGGTGCCTTCCTCACCGGTGATCTGTTCAATTTATTCGTGTTTTTTGAGATCATGCTGGCGGCGTCCTATGGTCTGCTCCTGCATGGTTCCGGTCCGCTTCGGGTCAAGGCGGGCCTGCACTACATCGCCGTCAATCTGGTCGCAGCCCTGTTGTTCCTCATCGGTGTGAGTCTGATTTACGGCACGGCCGGGACCCTCAATATGGCGGACCTTGCAGCGCGCATTCCCGAAATGGAGCGCGATCGCCGTATGCTCATGGAGGCAGGAGCGGCGATCTTGGGCGTAGTCTTCCTCATCAAGGCGGGGATGTGGCCGCTCTGCTTCTGGCTGCCGACAGCATATAGTGCGGCATCAGCTCCAGTGGCTGGAATGTTTGCCATCATGAGCAAGCTCGGGATTTACATAATCCTGCGCCTGACGATGCTTCTGTTCGGAGAGGGGCCGCTGGCCGGATTTGGCGCCAACGTGCTCTTATACGGTGGTGTGGCGACGCTTGTCTTCGGGACGATCGGTGTACTGGCATCCCAGGCGCTCGGCCGGCTTGCGGGGTTTTCCGTACTCGTCTCGTCGGGCACCCTGTTGATGGTCCTCGGCATCAATGACGGTGCCGTATCATCCGGTGCGCTCCTTTATCTCGTCAGTTCGACATTGACGATCAGTGCCTTTTTCATGCTGATCGAACTTGTCGAGCGCGGACAGGACGCCGGCGCCAACGTCCTTGCGGTAACGATGGAAGCCTACGGAGACGCCGACGAGCAAACCGCCGATGAAGAAGAGGGCGTCACCATGCCCGGGACGATGGCGATACTGGGCATTTGCTTTGCTGCCTGCGGGATCCTGCTGTCCGGTCTGCCGCCGCTTTCCGGTTTCATAGCCAAATTTGCAATGCTGTCGGCAATGATGGGCACGGGTGCGATCGGGGTGCCGCCGACGGCGGCAATCTGGACACTGATCGTGCTCGTCATCCTCTCCGGTATCGCGGCGCTGATTTCCATGACGCGCGCCGGCATTCGCACCTTCTGGAGCTCGATCGAAGGCACAGTTCCGCGTGTCCTCGTGATCGAGATCGTCCCCGTGCTGTTTTTGCTGGCGCTCACTCTTGCCTTGACCGTGCAAGCGGGACCGGTCCTGCAATATATGGACTTAACCATTCGCACGCTGAGCAAGCCTGCAAACTATATCGATGCGGTCCACAACGCGGTACAGGTCCCGGGCTATCAGGGCCCGGCCGCGCCGGGAACGGAGAGCAACTGATGCTGCCTTATCCCGTTCTTTCGCTGTCGCTGCTCGTGATGTGGCTGTTGCTCAACGGCTTCACGGTCGGTCATCTTATTCTGGGTATCTTCGTCGCCGTGTTCGCCAGTTGGGCGATGGCGTCGTTGCGTCCGCAAAAGCCGCGATTGGTGAAGTGGTACCTGCTGCCCAAACTTTTTTTCGTCGTACTCTACGACATCCTCAAATCCAACATTGCGGTCGCGGGCATTATTATCCGGAGCGGTTCGCGCCGGCACGATCCGGGATTTCTGACCATTCATCTCGAAATGAGAAGCCCGTTCGCGTTGGCCGTTCTTGCCGTGATCCTGACAAGCACACCCGGATCTGCCTGGCTCGAATACGATTCCAACGAGAATTCCGTTCTTCTTCACATCCTCGATCTGCAGAACGAGACCGTGTGGCGAGACACGATCAAAAATCGATATGAGAAACTGCTGATGGAGATCTTCGCGTGAGCGCAATTATCTTGTTCAGCGCTGTTTCGATCGCTCAGTTGATGCTGGTCGCGTCGATGGCGATTGTTTCGGTGCGCATGGTCATCGGGCCCCGCGCGCAAGATCGGATTATCGGTCTCGACACCTTTTACATCAACGCCATGCTGTTGCTTGTGACTTTTGGCGTCGGCACGGGTCGCGTCCTCTATTTCGAAGCGGCATTGGTGATCGGGATTTTGGGATTTGTCTCCTCCGTCGCGCTGGCCAAGTTTTTGATGCGGGGTGAGGTGATAGAATGACTGCGGCTGCAGATATCCCGTTGTGGGCGGCCATCCTTGTCGCCTTCTTTCTTCTCGGTGGCGCTTCCCTGGCATTGATCGGAGCGATAGGCTTCCTGCGCCTCCCAACATTTTATGAACGTATTCACGCGCCAACGCTCGCAACCAGTTGGGGGATCGGCGGGATCATGCTCGCCTCGATGATCTTCTTCTCAGTCGGTTCAGGACGACTTGAGATTCACGAGATCCTCATCGGGATTTTTGTAACGGCGACGACGCCGGTTACTCTGATGATGCTTGCGCGCGCTGCTCTTTACCGTGATCGTGTCGAGAATGATGAAAGGGCGCCGCCAAAACAGATCGACCACGTTGCTGCAAGAAAACAAGGCAGCAACGGAGAGACTTGAACCTCCTCGGCCCCACGCTCATAGCCATAAGCGCGATTTTTCATGCGCATTGACGGCTGCGGCACCGCTGAGCCGTCCTCGTTGATACAGAGGACTATTGGGCGAAACGTTGGCTAGGTCGGAGATAGGCGACCTTCTCGGGCAGGTCAGATCCATTTAAGGTTTTCACCACTATAATGTCTAACAACCACTGCTCTACCATCGGGCAACGTACCTCGCCAACCTGATCCTCCATGCTTCAATTTTATCTGCATGATGTTGACCAAGCCAGCCGGCTCGATGTGTCTCGGCACCGAGGAGCTGTTATAAAGTGCTCTCGGTCCGATCAGCCACAAGAGGACGCAATGGCGAGCGAGAAGGATTTACGGCGCTTGGCTTTGTTGCTGGAAGGCACGACCGAGGTGCCACATTTTGATCGAGCCGCTTTCAAAGTGGCGCGAATCTACGCGACAATTGCGGCCGATCGCTTGACGGCCAACTTCCACTTCACGCCGGATGAGCAGGCGTTGAAATGCATGATACTGCCGGAGGTTTTTTCTCCCATTCCTAATGCCTGGGGCAAGAAGGGATGGACTGTAGGTATTCTGTCGGGCCTTAGCGAAGACGACCTCAACAACGCGCTACGGACGGCCTGGGCGCATGGGCAGAAAGCTCATAAACCGGCGCGAAAATGAATGCCGGCAACGCTAAAACAGCCAGACGAACTCCGACGCGGTCCTTCAAATCTTTTGAACGCCGAAGCCGGGAGACGGACACCGGCCTTGATCGCCCCAAGACGCCACTGATCAACGGCGACGACGAGAAGGTGGTAATCCGTCGCTCTCAGCAAGCGAGAACCCGGATCGAGAGACAGCTGGCAGCTTCTATACTTGTCTGAAAGCGCTAGGGCGTCGCCGAGCAGCCTCGAGCCGCGCCGCCCGTCGGCGCCGAGCCGAACGCGCTAGGCCAATAGCAACTACAGTGCAATTTTTCAAAGAAGTCTTCGTAAAAGGTTGTGTAGACCTGTCAACGCAACCGTCTGTCGTCGTCCGCCAGCCCATTCCGCTTTTCAGAGTGCTGCAGCACAGTTGGGAAGAGGTTCGGTGTTCGGTCCCAGCTTCGCTGCCATGTTGACCAGGTCGGGGAGAGACCTTGCTCTCATTTTCCTCATGACTTGTCCTCGATGCGCCTTTACAGTTATCTCGCTGATATTCAGCTTGAACGCCACCTGCTTGTTCAACAGGCCCTCAGCCACAAATTTCATTACCTGACGTTCCCGAGGCGTAAGCGACAGAAAATACGCTTCCAGACGGCTGGCGTCTTTCACCGCACTTACGGCTGCCTCGATCTCCTCCAGAAGATTGAGGCGATCAACAGACTTGGCCATGAATGTCACACGGAATTTGTTGGTTGCAACAGTCATCGCCCCACTGGCCCCTGCAGTCAGCACGATGACGGGGCAATACGAAGCACGCGAACAGATAAGATCCGTGAGATCTGAAACTGTCAGTTCTGCGGTTGTCGTATCAACGACGATGCAGGCATGCGTGCCGACCTGCACCAATCTGAGAAAGCTATCCGCCGAGTGATAGAATTCTGGCTGCCACCCAGACTGAGAAAAATCTCCGAGCAGGGCCGTACAGACGTCGGAGGCATTGCTCAGGATCGCCACCAGCGGGTCGCTGGTCGGTCTGTTCTGATGCTTTACGGAGGAGGTAAGGTGTCGAGTATAGTACATGTCATTCTCCCACGCCGATTATGTTCGCGCTGTTGCGATGCAAGACTTGAGGTAGACGTTTTGATAAAGGGCTTCTGTAGTCGTTTTAGACGAACAGCCCGCCTGCTGCGACTTAAGTGGCGTGATAGAACCTGAAAAAAACTGAAATATTCTCCCGCGGGTTGCGGAACAATGGTTGGCTCAATCTCCCCCTCTATGGTTTTATCACTACGATTTGAAACGGATAGAATTGGCTGGCATTGGGACAGATTGAGATTGGCCGCTTCGAGTACTCCGGATGGGAGCTTGATCTCGAGAAACGGGAGTTGCGCGCCATGGGCGCTCCGGTCCCGCTCGGCAGTAGAGCTTTCGATATCTTGGAAACCCTTGCGCTGTCCTCGGGTGGGATGGTCACTAAAGTCGACCTGATGAAGCGCGTCTGGCCAGGACTTGCGGTTGAGGACAATACCTTGCAGGTCCATATCTCAGCGATCCGGCGGGCGCTGGGAAAGGATCGCGAATTGCTGCGCACCGTCTCCGGTCGGGGTTATCGGTTGCTCGGGGAATGGGTCGAGCCCGAGTCGCAATATGCCGAACCGGTGCCTGCGCCTCGAAAGCAGGTGGGCGAACGAGGCGACTTTGTCTCAAACATCCCTTCAGCAGCGTCTGAACTCATAGGTCGTCAGGCCTCGGTTTCGCAGATTCACACACTCATGTCGGCCTATCGTGTTGTAACTCTGACGGGACCGGGTGGAATTGGTAAGACCGTGCTGGCGTCCGAGGTTGCCCGCCATCTCCAGCCGTCGATCGGCGGTGATGCGTATTTTGTCGAGCTCGTGTCTCTGTCCGATCCCCATCTGGTTCCGACAACTCTCGCCCAGGCCCTCGACCTGCGCCTCCAGGGCGACGACATCTCGACCGAGATCGTGGCAAGAGCCATAGGCAGCCGGAGGATGTTGCTCGTGATCGACAATTGCGAACACGTCGTCGACGCCGCCGCCGAGATGGTGGAGGCGATCCTGCGTGCTTGTCAGAACGTATCCGTGCTCGCGACCAGCCGAGAAATTCTGCGCATCGAAGGCGAATTCGCATACAGAGTGCCGCCGCTGGAAGTGCCGGCCAAGGAACAAGAAGCCGATCTGCTTCAACACAGCGCAATCCAGTTATTCATCGCTCGAACCCGGGCGCTGCAATCTGATTTTAACGTGACCAGGGAAAAGATCTCGGTGATTGCGGGTATTTGCCGGCATCTCGATGGAATTCCCTTGGCCATAGAGTTTGCAGCTGCACGTGCGGCCACTTTGGGCCTTCAACAGATTGCCGGTCGTCTGGATGATCGTTTCGTCCTCCTGACCGGCGGACGACGAACGGCGCTGCCCCGACATCGTACCCTGCGAGCCGCACTCGACTGGAGTTATGAGCTGTTGCCGGAAGGTGAACGCTTCCTCCTTCGCCAGCTCGCCGTCTTTCCCTCAGGTTTCACGTTGGAAGCTGCCACAGCGGCGAGCGGACAGCAAGAAGGTGAAGCTGCTTCCGGGCTTTCAAATCTCGTCTCGAAATCACTGGTCACCTTCGAAGGAACGGGCGCTGCGCCTCGATGGCGTTTGCTGGAGACCGTAAGGGTCTACTCCCTCGAGAAGCTGGGAACGGGCGCCGACTATCACGTGACGATGCGGCGATGCGTGGCGTTTTTCGCATCGTTCTTCCAGCCATTTTCAAACGAGAGTTCGCTACACGCAGCGATCGAACATCTTGGCCCCTTTAGACGGGAGATCGACAACCTGCGGGCAACTTTGAACTGGGCATTTTCACCCGGTGGTGACGGGACGTCGGGAGCCAAACTAGCAGCCGTTGCATCGGATTTCTGGATCGCCCTCGGTCTTGTGTCCGAATCCGGTGAATGGGCACAGAAGGCTCTCCCTTACCTTGAACGCACAGAAGGCAGCCGATCAGAAATGGTCCTTCAATGCGCCCTTGGATTTGCGCTGATTTATACAGAAGGGATGAGCGAACGAGGAAAGGATGTGCTGATCCGGGCGTTGTCGATTGCGAGAGCGCTGGATGATCGCGACTACCTGCAACGCGTAACTTGTGCCCTCTGGCTTTTTTGCGCCCGTTCGATGGAGTTAGACGATGCCCTTTTCTATGCGCGCGAATATGAGCGGGGAGCCAGTGGCCAGGACGAAAGGGCAACAGCAGCCTGGTTGATAGGCATCCCTCAAACCTATCAAGCCGAGCACTTGGAGGCGCAGGCCAGGCTCGATTGGGCTGCCCGACATTCGTCTTCCAACAATCGTCGCCGAGACATGCTGAGGCTCGGTGCAGACATTCGAACGTCTTCCATGGCCCATAACACGGTCAACATGATATCGCGGGGCCAACTCGACACTGCCTTGAGAACAGCGCAGGATTCAATCCTTGAAGCGCGCTCGACGAGACAACCCTTTGTCTCTTGTGTCGCTTTGGCCTGGGCTTCCGCTTTCCTATCCCTGAACCTCGAAAATTTTGTTCAAGCCAAAGAATGGGGCGAAGAACTGATCGAGCATGCGGTGCAGCACAATCTCAGACCATTTCACGCTGTTGGTGTGTGCGTGCGTGGCACTCTGGCGTCACGTTCGGGTTCGCCCGCGGACGGTATCGCCGACTTGTGTGCGGGACTTCGCGAAATGCGTGAGACGACATACTTGCTCTTCTACCCCTTTTTCATGTCTGAACTCGCAGCCGCGTTACACGGATCAGGGCGTTCGGATGAGGGCTTCAATCAGATTCATGAGGCATTGAAGTTTTCATCCGAGAAGGGTTATCACTGGATGGTCCCCGAATTGCTGCGCAGAAAAGCCGAGATTGTCGTGACACAACGAACCGGTGCAGGTCTGCAGATGGATTTATTTGAAGAGGCCAGCCAGAAAGCTTCCGCCCAGGGCGGTTTATATTGGGAGCTGACGGCCGGTATCAGCCTAGTCGAACACCTTGCCGGTCTCGGCGAACGTCGCTCGGCCCGGAAGATCCTCCTGCCCATTTACGAACGTTTCACGGAAGGCCTTACCGCACCGCGACTGTTGCGCGCGAAGGCATTGATAGCCGGTGACGTCTAGTGCTCGGTCGAAATTTTGACGCCGAGTCTTCTATTTACGAGGCGACAATTTCCCGCAAGATGACGGCGAGTTTGCAGCACGCGCTGCTCACAATCAATTCGGCGACGGACCGATGCGAGGCCAGCTTGCCGCGCAAAGGCGGCTCGCCAATATAGCTTTCAGGAGTAATCTCGATGCGGAATCTCCACGATTATAAAGTTGCCCCGCCTGACTATGTGACACTGAAGGGTCGCCACGGCACGGTTGAACCTTATGTTCACGACCTGCATCTTCAGAAATTGTGGGATGGACTGGGAGGGATGGGGATAAACCCTCTGCTCCTGTATTTTGTCCAGGACGATTTTGGCGGAATCGACGATTTCGGCAGGTGGCTGAAGGAGGTCAAGAATAATGGCTGGCTGACACATATCTTCCGCAGCAACATTACAGGTGAAATCGTGGGGATGGCGAGTTTCATGCGCGCTGACCCGTCAAACGGCGTGGTCGAAATAGGGGGCGTCGCCCATGGAGCTGGAATGAAGCGCTCCCCGCTTTCCACCGAAGTGCACTATCTTCTGGCAAAGCACGTATTTGAAGTCCTTGGATACCGCCGTTACGAGTGGAAGTGTGACAACAAAAACGAGCCGAGCAAAACGACGGCCGCGCGCTATGGCTTCAGTTTCGAAGGCGTTTTCCGCCAGCATATGATCTCGAAGCAGCGCAATCGCGATACTGCCTGGTTTTCGATGCTCGACAATGAGTGGCCTACGCTCAAGGCTGCATTCGAGGATTGGCTCTCTCCTGACAATTTTGGAGCAGAAGGAAGGCAATTGCGTCGGCTGGAGGATATCCGCGCGGAGTTGTCCGGGCAAAGCTCTCAAGAAGCTTAGGATCTGCAAGTGATCGTGGATGCTAGGAAGGCAAAAAAACGCAAACGCCGTGGCATTCTTTCGTGACGATCAACCCCAGGGTCGGTGGGCTTTTAGGCTTCTACTGATTGCAGGACGGGCGCCGGTGAAGCCTGGTGCCCTCCGGTAGCATCACGTACACGACGCGATTCGAATTTCCGCGAGAGAGCGGGCAGCCGCCAAAAGCGGCAACCCGGTTTGGACACTGCCAATAAAGCGGACAGGTGTCGTTTTGATCGTTTTCAAATCTGGTCGCGCAGCGACTTGAAGGAGGCGCGCAGCTCCTCGGTAAACAGCTCCGGCTGTTCCCAGGCGGCGAAATGCCCGCCCTTGGCCGGCCTGTTGTAGTGGATGAGCTTCGGATAGGCCTTTTCGGCCCAGCTCTGCGGCGCCTGGTAGATCTCGTCCGGGAAGGCGCTGACGGCCACCGGTATCTTGATGCCGCGCGGATCGAAGAAGCCGCCGGAGGGGAAATGCGCATTGTCCCAATAGAGCCGCGCAGACGAGATCGCCGTGTTGGTCAGCCAGTAAAGCGTGACATTGTCGAGGACATCGTCAGGCGTCAGACCTTCCTTTTCTCCGTTGAAGGATCGGGCGATCATTCGGTAGCTCCGGATGTCGTGGTCGAGCATCCACGAGGCGAGGCCAACAGGCGAATCCACGATGCCGTAAAGCGTCTGCGGCCGATTGTTCATCTCGATCGCATAACCGAGGCCGTTCTTGTAGAAATCGTCGAGCTGCTCATAGGCGCGTTTTTCATCGGCCGTGAGATCTGCCGGCGCCGGCGCCCCTGCTGACAGCAGCTTGGCGATGTCGGCAGGCACGGTGGCTGCCATGTTGGTATGGATGCCGATAAGGCCGGCAGGCTCCTGCACCGCCATGAGCTCGGTCACCGCATTGCCCCAGTCGCCGCCCTGGGCGACGTATTTGGTATAACCGAGGCGCTGCATCAGCACGGCCCAGGCCTTGGCGATGCGCGGCGGGTTCCAGCCCGCTTCCTTCGGCTTGCCCGAGAAGCCGTAGCCCGGCAGCGAGGGAATGACGACATCAAAGGCATCGGCCTCGGTGCCGCCAAAGGCGGTAGGGTCGGTCAGCGGCTTGATGATCTTCATCTGCTCGATGATCGAACCCGGCCAGCCATGCGTGATGATGATGGGCAACGCCTTTTCATGCTTGGACTTCACATGGATGAAGTGAATGTCCAGCCCGTCGATCTCGGTCATGAACTGCGGGAAGGAGTTCAGCCGTGCCTCGACCTTGCGCCAGTCATGCGCCCGCCAGTATTTGGCGACTTTCTGGATCGTGTCGAGCCGCACGCCCTGCGTATCGTCGGAGACTGTCTCACGGTCCGGCCAGCGGGTTGCGGCAACGCGCCGGTGCAGATCCTTAAGCTGCTCGTCGGTCGCGGAAAACTTGAATTGCCTTATGTCGGCGCTCGGTGCCGAAGCGGCCGGCGTGCCCGGAAGCATCCCGACCGCCGCCGCAGTAGCGGCTGCGGCAAGAAGCTTTCGACGTGTGAGCTCAGTCTGTATGCGGGACATGGTATCCTCCTATGTGTGGGTTGATGTGGAGGAAGTTGACACTGAAAGCGCGTTTGACCTATTGCACCATGGTATCGCCGATATCTTCGTATGTAGCTCGCCGCTCGCATGACCGGGCAAGGTTCTCAGAACCCCTTCTACGGGCTATACTTCGCGCCGAATGAAAAACTCAGCGCGACAGGGTCGTCTCAACTGGACTCAGTCTGCTCGACCGCGCATCGACGGTCAGGTCGGGAGAGTGCTCCCCGACTGTTCGCTCACCATGTATTCGGCATACCAGTCCGGCCATGCCTCGTCATGTTTCCCGCCCGTGCTTTTTTCATGTTCGCCATGCGCTTCGGCGGCGCGACGAAGGGCGTTCGCAAGATCGGCGGCGGAGCTGAATGTTGCAGCTTCGACCCGGCCCGGTAGTCTTGTGGTAACTTCCTGAAAGAGCCATCCGTTACCGTCCGGATCCGTGAACGAGGCGAATGAGCCATAGCTGGCACGAGACGGGTGGGGGCCGTGGAGCCGCCGGTCTGTGCCCTTGTGGTGAAACACTCCACCTGCATCATGGAAGACATCGCTCATTTCAACGCCGTGAGCGGCAAGGGCCGCATGGGCCATCTCGATATCCGAGACGATGAGGTGCAGGCCTTGCGCCGATCCCGGGACGGCCGCAGTAACGTTACTACCGAAGATGACCGAGCAAGGCGATCCGCGAGGCGTTACCTGGACGACCCTGAAGCCGTCCGCGCCGGAGACGTCGGCGTCTAGCCTCCACCCAAGGCCCGTGTAGAAGGACTTTGCGCGATCGACGTCGGAGACCGGTATCACGACTACCTCGAGTTTCATGTCAATGTCATTGGCGGCGGTGGCAGGCTGCGTGTTGTGCTCCTGAATGGTCATTTGCTTTCCCTCTATGTGATCTCTGCGGACCGTCCGCAGCGGGCGTGACGATGCTCTGGCGCACCGGTCGCGTCCATTGTCCCATGGTGTTGGTTCCAATCTGGGATAGGCCGGAAAGCTCCTTCCAAGGTATCGACGATACCTTTGTTCAACGGGTTCCAGGAACGGAGTGGAACCGCAAGCCGTTCACCGCCACGCATATGGCAGCACTGGCGGGTCGCGCGCGCTCGAACATCTCAGGGGTATCGGCGTGGAACTGCAGATGGTTTCCACGCGCACAGCCGTTCACATCGGCGATTTCTTTGCGATGTTCCCTATGGGCGGCAACGAACCAATCCAGGAGATCGAAGCAAATCTCCTGTCATCGGCCAAGATTGCGCTCGATGAGCTGGTCTGGTGGGCAAAGGCCACTATGGGCGCCAAAGCGACTGAAGCTCGAAGGGTTATGAGCGGAGTTCAGGGACGGGCTCCACAACTCTCCATTGCTCCAGAGGTCACGTAAATGACAAGGAAAACCCCGGCCGACCCTTATGGTCCGCCGGGTTTTTTGTTGCCCCTCAGGATCAGGCAGCCTGAGCTACCGACAGTGCCGAAAGGATCTCGTTCGTATCGACGATGGCGCTTGCGTAGCTCGGCATGTTGATCTCCAGAGCGGCGTGCATCATCTCATGCGAGTAGTCGGCGACTGCGTCCTTGACGACGGTCACGTCGTAGCCGAGTTCGGCGGCGTAGCGGACCGTCGCCTCGATGCAGGTATGGGCAACGAGCCCGATCACGATGAGCCTCTGGATTCCATGCCGCTTCAGTTCGAGATCGAGATCGGTGTTGGCGAAGCCGCTTGAGCACCAGTGTTCGGAGGCGACGACTTCACCTGCCTGCGGTACGAACTCGGCGCGGAATTCTCCGCCCCAGGTGCCGAACTCGAAGCTCTTGCGATGCCATGCCGCGCGCTGGATAGGAGCGATGAACTTCCAATTCTCGTAGTCGCCGGGGCGATACCGGTGATGCATCGCATAGAAGACGCGAAGTTTCGCCTGGCGTGCCGCGTTCAGCACCTGGAGCATATGCGGTACGCAGTTGTTCGCCTCCGCCACCTCCTTGATCCTTGGCCAGATCTTCCCGCCTTCAGAAATGAAGTCGTTGTACGGATCAACCACCAGCAGACCGGTGTTGTTCCGGTCGAAAGTCAGTTGGGTCATGGGGTATTCCTCCGGATGCTCAGGCCGCTTTCGTGGAGGCGGCGTTTTTCAGCGCCGCCCGTTCGATGCTTGCGGCGAACAGGGGTGTCTCGCCCTTGTTGTGTGCGATCGACATCGGTTGCCGCTGAGTCCGGAAGATATCGAAGGGGATGCCTTGGCGTTCGAGCGAAGCCATCATCTCGTCCGTCGCATAGGACCTGACCCGGTTTGTGAATTCGCATCGACCTGCGTCGAGTTTCTTGACGCTGAGCTCCCAAGTGACGTGGATCGTCACGCGGCCATTCGGCGTGAACACGTCGGAATCCGAGTCGAGAATGAGATGATCCTTCTCCCCGAGGGTTTCGAGGTAATGCTGGACCATCAGGCTTCCGCCGATCGTCTCGACATTGATCGACATTCGCGTGCCGTCGGGCGCCGTCGTGAAGCCCGCGGCAATGTGCGCCGGAGAGCATCCCTGGTATTCCTTCTCGGGCAGGGTGAAGCACCACTTCGGAATATCCACCTGTTCGATCGGGGCATTGATGATTGCCGAAAAGCTGGAATCGACGATCTGGTTTTCGATGCTGTGCATGTGACGTCTCCATGGCTGGTTGGGTGGTTCGTGCGGAAGACCGCGCCTTCATCACCGCGGCTGGGGGCCGCGCGATTTCTCTGATTGGACGAACGGCAGGATGAGATGTGCGCCCGCGCGACCTGCCGTTCCGACGCGCGGGCGCGGCTCCGGCCTACTTGTCGGCCAAAGTCTGCGTGTAGTGCCCGAGGCGCGCTTCGACGTCGGGGTTCGTCTGAAGCCCCATTTCCATCAGGCGGCCGATGTTCTTTTGCGCCACCGGGCGCTGGACGGACTGGATGAAGGCGTCCCAACCAGCTCCGATTTCCGGATCGCTCGGGAGGCTCGCGAAATCGACGAGCCGCTTCGTATCGGCGATCGCCTGGCGGTCGAAACCGGAAATCCTGGCGGCGAGTGCATCTACGAACGGGTCGAGCTTATCGTCGTCGAACGAACGATTGACGTAGCCGTATTCCTCGGCGAGTTCGCCGTTGATGTCATCAGACCCGAGAAGCACTTCGAGCGCACGGCCGCGGCCCATCAGACGCGGGAGGCGCGCCATCGGACCACCACCCGGAACGAAGCCGGCTCCGACCTCCCACTGGGAAAGGATTGCATTCTCCTTGCTGGCAAACCGCATGTCGCTGGCGAGCGCCAATTCGCTGCCGACGCCTGTGGCTCGCCCGCGGATGAGGGCGATGGAGACAACGGGCGCCTTGCTGATGCGAACGAGCATGTCCGGCAGAGGATGGAGGCCGGTCTTCCCATAGGGAAGGCTCGTGGATTCGGAGAGCGGCGGCGTAAAGTTATAGTGGGTGAGGAAGAAGCCCGGGACCGCGCTGTCGAAGACGACGACCCTGAGATTCGGGTCCGCTTCAATCTCCTCGACGACCTTCTCCATTTGCGGAATGGTCTCCGGCCCGAATATGTTGAAAGGCGGATTGTCGAAGGTGACACGCCAATATGCGGGCGTGCGCTTCTCGATCCGGATCTGCGGCTTCTCGCTCGCAGGCTGTGACTTGGCGTCGGCCGGACGATCGGTCTTCTCCGCGACCATGGTCTGCCCGGAAAGCGCGAGCGCGGGAAGCATGAGCACTGCCGCAGCCGTCAGGAACTTCGACGATGCGATCATTGCGCTCGTCGAGATGGGTGATCTGACTTTCATGAATACCTCCATTCAGGTTGTTTAAAACGATGTCGCTAGGATTCGATCTCGAGCACGAGTTCGATTTCGACCGGCATTCCCAACGGAATGCTGGAGACGCCGAGGACGATGCGGGGCGGAACCGACGACGCGCCAAAGACATCCCGCAGAAGCTCGGATGCTCCGTCAGCCACCTTTGGGTGTTCCTGGAAATCGCCGGGCGATGCGATGTAGACGCCGAGCTTGGCGATACGGGTGATCTTGTTCAGCGACCCCAGGTGGGCTTTCGCCGCGGCGAGCCCGCTGAGGCAAGCAGCACGGGCGGCGTCGTATCCTTCAAGAACCGAAAGACCCTCGCCAATGCGCCCGTGGTAGATGGCCTCGTGTCCGATCACGGGGAGCATTCCGCTGAGGAAGAGAAGCGGGCCGACCTGGACCGCCTCGACATAGGCGCCGAAAGGTGTTGGTGGGGGAGGGAGCTCGATATCAAGTTCCAGCAATCGTGCGTCAGCGCCAGGGACTACCATTTTCCAAGATGTGCGCCGTTGTCGACGTGCAGCACCTCCCCGGTGATATTGGTCGATTCCGTCAGATAGACGACGCCGTTGACGATCTCCTGGACGGCGGTGATCGTGCCCATTGGCGAGAGAGACTTCAGAAAGTCCTTCGGATCCATTTCATGCATCGGCGTGTCGACGATGCCGGGAGCAACGGCGTTCACCCGGATATTGTGCTTGGCGAACTCCATCGCGAGACTCTTCGTGACGGCATTCAGGCCGCCCTTGGTGATCATGGCGAACGACGCGGTCACGCCGGCGATCGGGTGGTCCGTCAGCGAAGTCGTTATCGTGACGATGCTTCCGCCCGATCCCTGGCGGAGCATTTGCCGGATCGCGTGCTTGGTGAAATGAACGAACCCTTCGACATTCGTCGCGGTAAGCTGCCGAAGGTCGTCGATCGTGTATTCGAGGAATGGCTTGGTGAAAAAGATACCGGCATTGTTCACCAGCGCGTCGATCGATCCGAAGCGTTCGATCGCACGTTGGGCCACGCGTTCGGCGGTCGCCGGATCGCCCACGTCGCCATCGACCAGTTCCAGGTATTCCATCGTGTCGGCCAACAATGCCCGAGTGGCGCGTCGCGATGTGCCGACGACATTGTAGCCTCTCGCGATGAACGATCTGACCAGTCCGGCCCCGATCCCCTGCGACGCGCCGGTGATCAGGATTGTCTTACGCGTGCTCATTTCGCACCTCCGTTTTTGGACACACGGGATTCCTCGCCCGCCGAGGCACGGTGGGCTCGCCAGGATTTTCAAGGTCATGTCTCTGCTGTTGCGGACAGGAACGATCGTCGCCAGCCGCCGTGACGACACCATCTCGCGGATTGCTGCGTCTCACTATTGTACGAAGGTGTCCCCGATACCTTTGGATCGGGTGTCAGATATGAGGTGCAATAGACCCGCCACGACGCGGTCGCTCAGATGCGATGGAGGGCGATAGGTTTGCGCCGACACCATCGTACAATGGATTACGCCACTATCGCCGTGCATGCTGCCTTCGTCGGCACGGTCACTGAGTGTGAGGGGCGTTATCTCCTTCCGCAAGGCGACCGACTGCCGGCAGGTCGGCGTAGCTCGCCAAACGAATCCGGAAAGAGGTTTCGACATGAACGAACGTTTCGAGGAGATCACGGGCGCGGAACAGAAGACAGGGGATGGTGGCCCCCTGGATGCGCTGATCGAATTCTACAGGGCATTTAATTCGGCCGATATGGCGGGCCTGGAAGGGGTCTGGTTCCCCGGGCAGGCTCCGAGCATGGACAACCCCATCGGTGGGATCCGTCGCGGTTGGAATGAGATCGCGGGGGGCTATGCCAAGCTGTTCGGTGGCGCCGCCACAGTGAACGTCACGTTCCACGACTTCACGAGCCAAGGCGGACGAGAGTGGCATCTCTTCGTCGGTCGCGAGCGGGGCAAGTGCCGCACTGCCAGCGACAGTCTGGATGTCGCCTTCCGCACAACCCGCTGGTTCGTTCGGATGGACGGCGCCTGGAGGCAACTCCATCATCACGGCTCCGTCGAGGATCCGCAGATGCTAGCAGACTATCAGAAGCTGATTTTCGGCAGCAGCAAATGATCACAGCGCCAGCACGGATGCGGCTCTGTGATCGCGTATGATTGTCTTGACCAAAGGCCGAAACAACATCGGTTCATCACGCCGGCGTCTGGATCGCCTGTGGGAACGCGTTGGCGCTTCCATCAGAAGGTTTCGACCCATCCTACCGGTGATCTGGCGGCGCTCGTGGCTTCCCTTGAAGCTCGCGTCGTTTGACGGCACAGCTAAGGACGTTGTCCGCGAACGAGAGGCGCGACATCAGTGCCGAGAAACTCGATAGAGCGGCGCATCGCCTTGGTCTCCAGGGCAGCGGTGCTCATCTGGAAGGTGATGCGAGACACTCCGCGCAAGGTCTCGTTAAGATGCAGGATCTTGGCCGCAACCGTCCGCGGGCTGCCAACCAGGAATGCGCCGTTCGGACCGCACATCTGATCGAACTGGGCCTTCGTCGGCGGCGGCCAGCCCCGTTCCCGTCCCGCGTCGGAGAACATTTGGAACCAACCCGGAAAGAACGCTTCCCTCGCAGCCGCGTCCGTCTCTCCCACAAAGCCGAGGGCATGGACGCCGACCTTCTGGCCCTGCCGGGGGTGACCCGCGGCGTCCCATGCGCGGCGATAGAGATCGACCAGAGGCAGGAACCGCTCGAAGCTTCCGCCGATAATGGCGACCATCAACGGCAAACCGAGTGTTCCAGCTCGGACGAAGGATTCGGGTGTGCCGCCGACGCCCAGCCAGATTGGCAAATTCGGCTGGTGTGGACGGGGAAACACGCCCTCGCCATTGATCGCAGGACGAAAGCGACCCTGCCATTTGATGTTGGGTTGCTCCATGATCTTCAGCAACAGGTCCAGCTTTTCCGCGAACAGCGTATCGTAGTCCCGCAGGTCGAATCCAAACAGCGGATACGCCTCGACCGAAGAGCCACGACCGACCACGATTTCAGCTCTTCCGCCGGATATCAGATCCAGTGTGGCAAATTCCTGGAAGAGCCGCACGGGATCGGCGGCGCTGAGGACAGCAACAGCGCTTGTCAGTCGGATCGACTTCGTGCGTGCCGCGGCGGCCGCAAGGATGACGGCCGGGGCTGAATCGAGCGCGTTCTCTCGATGGTGTTCGCCCATTCCGAAGACATCGAGGCCGACTTGATCTGCGAGCTCGATCTCCGCAAGCACGCTCTCCATGCGATCGATGGCTGACTGCAATCGCCCCGTGGCGGGGTCGGTCAGGAGCATTGCAAAACTATCGATACCGATTTCCAATGTCGGATCCTTTCAAGATGACGTGTCCGCTGGGCGCAAGTTGGGCGATGCGCAGCGACAGATACGCGCCTTTCATCCTACTTCCGCCAGCGCCGCGCCACCCTCCTTATTAGGATGATGATGATCGATAAATTCGATGGGTGCTTCCCACGTGACGGGGCGCTGAGTTCCCGTCATGCCCAGGCATCGACGTCCATCACTGCCTGCGCGAAGGCGCCTGGTGCTTCCTGCGGAAGGTTGTGGCCAATCCCACCTGTGATCAGACGGTGTTCATATCTTCCCTTGAATTTCGCGGCGTAGGTCTTGGGATCCGGATGAGGTGCCCCGTTCGCGTCGCCTTCGAGCGTTATTGTCGGGACCGATAGGTCTGGGGCCTTGGCGAGCACGGCCTCGTATTCGTCGAACCGGTCCTCGCCGGGTGCCAGTCCGAGACGCCATCGATAGTTATGGACGACGATCGCCACATGGTCGGGATTGGCGAATGCAGCGGCGCTTCGCGAGAACGTTTCGTCGTCGAATTTCCAATGTGGGGAGGCGAGCTGCCAGATAAGCTTGGCGAAGTCGTTCGTGTATTTCTCGTAGCCTTCGCGACCGCGATCAGTGGCGAAATAGAATTGATACCACCACTGAAGTTCGGCGGTCGGCGGCAGTGGCGCCTTTCCGGCAGACTGGTTCCCGATCAGATAGCCGCTGACCGATACGAGGGCTTTGCAGCGTTCCGGCCAAAGAGCCGCGACTATGTCGGCTGTCCGCGCTCCCCAGTCGAAGCCTGCGATCGTAGCCTGCTTGATCCCTAGGGCGTCCATCAGCTTGATGATGTCGACTGCAATTGCGGCCTGCTGGCCGTTGCGTTTCGTCTCCGCCGATAGGAAGCGCGTGCCCCCGTAACCCCGCAGGAAGGGCACGATGACGCGGTGTCCTCGGTCGGCAAGGAGAGGTGCGACCTGCGCGAAGCTGTTGATGTCGTAGGGCCAGCCGTGCAGCAGCAAGACTGGTGATCCAGTCGCCGGTCCTATGTCGGCATAAGAGGCGAACAAGTCTCCTGCCTCGACGCCCTTGTTTGCTTCGAGAGTGGCTCCGTCAGCAGCTGTCGGTATATCCACACCCGTGGTCGCCTGAGATGCTTGGGTCGTCTTTTCGCCGAGGACACCCGCCGCGGCAATAGCGAGTGCAACGCTGCCGAACGATCGACGTGTGAGATTTGCGGGTACGAAATTGAACATTGCGCCAGTCTCCGATGGTCATTGCTTATCCTGGGTTAAGGCTGCGCTCTCGATCAGGATTCCGTGAGTGTTTGCGCTGGCCTTTCGTACCGAGATCTGCTGTCGATCCGTACCCGGAAACATTGAGGCTGGCCCATGCGGAGCGCTATTGCACGATGGTATCGCCTATAAAAACGTATCCCCTATACCAAGGTGCAAATGCCTTCCTGACGGTTCGCCGACATAGTCTCGGTCGAAGCCGGGGGTTGCGATCAACCGCGGCCAAAAATCGGGAGCAGATGATGATCTACCGCGCTGCGAGTTCAAGCTTTCCGCTTGTTGCGATCGTAATTGCCATGGTGGCGATCGTCGGAGTTCTGATTGCCATCGGCGATCGGCCAGCACCGACCCGTATCTGGGTACCTTCCGCTTCCGTTGGTTCCGGAGCGACCGCCGCTGTGTCGGACCCAGTTTGAGCTGCCAAGGGAAAAACAATCATGCCAAGCCCAATCGATAGGCCGTGTCTTCGCCCGCTCATGCCGGAGGAGGTGTCGTTGGCCGCAGACGTCCTGAAGGAGTACTGCGAGGCTCGACGTTGCAACAGAAAAAGCGAGGAAGCGGAGGCTGTGGCACGGGATATTATTCGCTGGCTCCAGACCGGAGTTCCGAGCCGGGAGCGGCTTCAGGAAGTCCTCAGAGCAAGATATTGAGACCTCTCATGCCGCGCGTTTGCTGACCTGGGACGGCATCGGGTCAGCAAAGCTCACAGGCACGGTACCGTTTGTCACGTCGAAGACCACCTCCGTGCCTGGAAATGCGCGAGTGCAAATGACGCTTCGCCTTCAAGTCAGGTGCTCGACAATGTGCCGCGAAGTTCGATGTGTGACACCGGGCGATGAGTGATATCCCGGTCATGCGAAATGTAGGGAGATCACCATCGTGCAGGGGGCGGGATCATATCCGCGTCCAGAGGATGGACGCCGGACGTGCCTCCGGTCGCCCGCGGCAATTGCTGATGGATCTGGGCGGGATAAGCGGGATCGCTATTCTTCAGTCGTAAAAGTCCGGAAGAACCTTCAATGTATCCGTCTGCCGTTTATCGTGGTTTATGAACATTTTCGCATTGTACTGCTTCATCAATTCCCGGACGCGATCCATCGAGGCGATCGACTTTGCTTTGTCGACGTTGAGTGCGGGAACGATGTCATGTTCGAAATTGCTCTCGAAATGCACGACGTCGCCCGAGAGAACCACGTACCCTGTCTTGGCCAGGTGAACCATGAGTGACTGGCTGCCAGGAGTATGGCCAGGCGTTGAAATGAGCCTAACGCTTCCATCGCGAAAAAAGTCGATGTCACCAGTGATGAGTTCTAATCGCCGAGGTTGGCCAAGCAGCTTCCTTGCAAGGATTACAAGCGTGTTGATGTTAGGATCAGCCGGGGGAGGCGAGTTTATCCAGTCGTACTCCGCCTTCTGCATAACAACGGTGGCATCCGGGAACAGGCCGATATTTCCGATATGATCGCCGTGCGTGTGTGAAACAAGGACGTATTTTACGTCTGCCGGGGTCAGCCCGATCTGCGCGAGCTGCGAGGATATCGTCTTGTCAAGATGGTAGACGATGAGACTGGGAAGTGTGGACCAGCCGTTTGGATCGTCAATCGTGGCTTCAGGCACCCCGGTGTCCCAGATGAGTATATCTGAGCCGTGCTTTATCAGATAGCACGTTGATGAGAATTCGATGGACTTGCCTACGTTCTGACCGGGTGTCCAGACAGACTCATCGTTCGCCAGGGAGTGACCACAGTCAATGTGGTACAGTTTATCTATTGTCCCTGTTGGTGTGGCGCCGTCTTCTGCCAGCATGGCGCTTCCCGGCATAGCAAACAGAGCAGCGGCTACGAACATTGCTGTTGGACGAGATCTCATGCCAGTTCCTCCAGAATTTAATGATACGATGATCCAACGGAACACAACGAGCACCGGGCGCGCAGCGGCCCCGCAGTCCTGCGAGAGCAGCAGGCGCTTCAGTCGATTAGGAGCTCGAGAGCCTTTGCCTGTTCCGAATTTTTGCCCAGCCAGAATGAGGGCGACGCGTCAGAGGTAGACGGTTCAATCGCTCGCGGTAAGTGAACTAAGGTATCGATTGTTGTTGCCCGCTGGCGGCCAACAGTGTTGTCGCGAACATACGCGCGCACCTAGCAATGACGGACGCTGATTGCTTCCATTCATGCGAAGGCCCAGTTGAGAAAGAGACGCGTTCTCGTCACGCACTGGGATAGTGAATAGAAGGGTCGCCACGGTTCCCCGTCATTCGCCTCGGCTGATAACCGTCCACGGCGTCCTCGCCGGTCATACCAATACCAACGTGTCGGCGATACCATGGTCCAAGTGTGAAATGCCTCGATCCTCAGTAGTCCTTGTGTGCAGCTATTCTGCTGTTGGACAGAACTGGATGGAGCTGAACAATGAAGATCCTCATGGTATTCACCTCTCATGACATACTCGGAAGCACAGGGCGCAAGACAGGCTTCTGGCTCGAAGAGGGCGCCGCCCCTTACTATGTCTTTCGCGACGCCGGAGTCGATTTGACGCTGGCGTCACCCAAGGGCGGTCAACCGCCGATCGACCCGAAGAGCGATCTGCCAGAGAACCAGACGCCTGCCATGACGCGGTTCAAGCACGACGAGGCCGCGCAGAGGGTGTTCGCGACCACCACCAGGTTAAGTGACGTGCGCGCTGACGATTTCGACGCTATCTTCTATCCTGGCGGTCACGGTCCCATGTGGGATCTGGTTGACAACCCCGTGTCCATCAAGTTGATCGAGTCCTTCTACAACAACGGTAAGCCCGTTGCGGCGGTCTGCCACGCGCCCGCCGTCTTGCACCGCGTAACCTATAAGGGCGCTCCGATTGTCAAGGGCAAGCGGGTGACCGGCTTCACCAACGGTGAGGAAGAAGAAGTGCAACTCACGAAGGTCGTACCGTTCCTGGTTGAGGACGAACTCAAGCGGCTCGGCGGTCTTTACGAGAAGAAGGCAAACTGGGAGAGCTTCGCGATCACTGATGGCAGGCTGATCACGGGACAAAATCCGGCATCGTCGACCGCCGGAGCCGAGGCCCTCGTTACGCTTCTCACAAGTCTAAAGGCCGGTGTCGCTGTATAGCCGGCATTGATGAGGAAAGGCCGGGAGATGAGTATCTCACGGCCTCCAAGTGATTTGAATGGCTACGTGGCGCTTCGCGGGTGGGCAGACGCTGCGGCAATCCTGGTGAATGCAATTGCCGTCTTTGTCCCATTGGCCGTCCTCGGCATTGCAAATCTCAATTTTTGTGGTAACGTTCCCACATATCGGCTCTGGCCGTGTTGCTGTCGCGCGAATGGAGGAGGCCGATGGAGAAGAAGCCTCTGCGGAGGGCAACCATTATCGATGTGGCGGAGCGGGCGGGTGTTTCCAAGAGCACCGTTGCGCGCGTGCTGGCCGGTTCGGGGCGGATCTCCGACGAGGCGCGCGATAGCGTCATGAAGGCTGTCGCCGCCACCGGTTACGAGCCCAATCATCTCGCCGTCGGCATGCGCTCCGGGCGCAGCGGCCTGCTCGGCATCGTCATTCCCGACATTACCAACCCGTTCTGGGCCGAAGTTGCGCGCGGCGCGCAGGACCGGGCCGCGAAGGACGATATCTCGCTTCTCGTCTTTTCCTCCGACTGGGATGCGGAAAAGGAAGCGCGGCATCTGCGGGCGCTGCGTCGCGCCCGCGTCGATGGCGCCATCATCAATCCGGTGGCCGACAGTTTCGACGATCTCGGGCGTTTCGGCCTGCCTTTCGTGCTGATCGGCTCCAGCGCCGAGCGCTTTCCCGATACGTCGAGCGTCGGCTCCGATATTCCCCAGGCGGTGCGCCTCGGCATGGGTGTGCTGACGGCGCGCGGTCATGCGGCGCCGGCACTGCTGCTCGGGCCGCGTTCGCGTCTGGCGCGGGCGCGCTTTCTGCGCACCGTGCACGAACATTGCGTCGAACGCGATTTCGATCCGGCTCTGCTGCCGATCGAGGAGGCCGAATATACGGTCGAGGGCGGGCGGCAGGGCATGGCGCGGCTGCTGGAGAGAAGAGGCCCTGGCCATCTGGCCGTCTTTGCCGCCAACGACCTGATGGCGCTCGGCGCCATGATGGCGGTGCGCGAAGCCGGCCTGCGCTGCCCGGAAGATGTGTCGATCCTCGGTTTCGACGGCATTCCGGCCGGCGCCTTTTCCTGGCCGGGCCTGACCACGATCGAAAAGCCAGGGCGGCTGATCGGCGTCCGCGCCGTCGAATGTCTGCTCGATGAAATTGCCGGCCGCCCCGAACACGGCCGGGTCTATATGCCATGCCGGCTCATAGAGCGAGGATCACTCGCCGATCTGTCGGTTCCGGCACCCATAAGGGTGGCGGCAGGGAGGTAATGCCATGACCGTAAGCAACAATATGCCGATGTCACTTGCGCCGTCCAAAAGTGGGAACGTTCCCGCAGTTCGTCGAAGCCGACTCGGCAAGGGCATCCGCCAATGGTGGCCCTATTATGTGATGATGGCGCCCGGCCTCGTCTTCTTCCTCATCTTCCATTACCTGCCGATCTGGGAAGCCAAGATCGCCTTCGAGCAGCTGCGCATCATCGGCCCGAACCTCTGGGTCGGCCTCAAGCATTTCCAGACGCTGTTTGCCTCGGCGATCTTCTGGCAGGTGCTTGCCAATACGCTGATCATCTCGACGCTGAAGATCATCTTCGTCTTTCCGGTGCCGATCGTCGTCGCCCTGCTGCTGAATGAAATCCGTGGCGGCTCCCTGCGCAAGTTCATCCAGTCGGCGATCTACCTGCCGCATTTCCTGTCCTGGGTGGTCATAGCAGGCGTCTTCATCGCCGTGCTGTCGCCAAGCGATGGCGCGGTCAACGACGTGCTCGGCGTCTTCGGCATGCAGCCGGTCTCCTTCATGACCGATACGGGCTCGATCCGCTGGGTGCTGGTATTCTCGGAAATCTGGCGCTCGGCCGGCTGGGACAGCCTGCTCTATCTCGCCGCCATCATCGCCATCGACCAGGAGCTTTATGCCGCCGCCGAGATCGACGGCGCCAATCGCTGGCAGAAGATCCGCTACGTCACCATTCCCGGCATCGTGCCGACGATCGCGACGCTCTTCATCCTGAATGCCGGCATGTTCCTCAATGCCGACCTCAATCAGGTCATCAATTTCTCCAATGACGTCGTGCGCAGCAAGATCGATATCATCGACACCTATGTCTACCGCATCGGCCTGCAGACCGGCGAATATTCGCTGGCGACGGCAGCAGGGCTGTTCAAGGCCGTGCTCGGCATGCTGATGATCGTCGGCGCGCACCTCCTGTCCAAACGCCTGACCGGCAAGGGAGTGTGGTAATGGCCGCCCTCAATATCCGCCGCACGCCGCTCGAACGCGCCGAATATGCGATCATCGTCTCGACGCTGCTGTTCCTCGTCGTGCTGACCGTGCAGCCGCTCCTCAACCTGCTCGCCATCTCGCTCTCCGATCCGAGCGAGGTCGCCGGCATGAGCGGTCTCACCGTACTGCCGAACGGCTTCTCGACCGATGTTTGGAGCCTGCTTCTGAACAACCCGGCGGTGCTGCGCGGCGTCGTCAATTCGATCTTCATCACGCTCGTCAGCAGCTTCCTCGGCGTCATCCTGACGGCGCTGATGGCCTGGGCGCTGTCGCGTCCCGGCCTGCCCGGGCGGCGGGTCATCTTCGTTCTCATGCTGGTCACGATCGTCTTCGATCCCGGCATCATTCCGGATTACCTCGTCAACAAGCGTCTCGGCCTGCTCGACAGCTACTGGTCGGTCATCCTCTTCAAGCTGGTCAATGCATGGTACCTGATCATCTTGATCCGCTTCTTCGAGGAAGTGCCGAAGGAACTGCTTGAGGCCTCCGAGCTCGACGGCGCCAATCCCTTCCAGATCTTCTGGTATGTGGCGCTGCCGCTCGCCAAGTCGGCGCTCGCCACCATCGCGCTCTTCTACTTCGTCTTCCACTGGAACGAGTTCTTCCGGGCGATGATCTACCTGAATGATCAGTCGAAATGGCCGCTGCAGGTGGTGCTGCGCCAGTTCGTCGTCGAGGGCGACAAGCTTGCCATGGTCGGCGTCGACAATTCCAACAATTACACCGGCGCCAGCCAGATCAATATCCGCGCGCTGAAGGCGGGCATGATCCTGCTCACCATCGTGCCGATCCTGGCGATCTATCCACTCATTCTGAAGTTCTTCACGAAGGGCACCATGAGCGGTGCGCTGAAGGGCTGAGACACGAAACCAAAGCATATAAGGAGGAAATCATGCTTGGGAGAATGCTTCTGGGGGCCATGACAGTGATGGCGCTGACGGCGGGAACCGCCATTCCCGCTCTTGCCGATCCGGTGACGATCCGCGTCGTTTCCAAGGATCTGCAGACCACCAATCCTGATGACGTCAAGCTCGTGAAGAAATACGAGGAGGCGCTGAAGGCCAAGGGCACCGACATCCACATCCAGATCGTCGATCTTCCCTCTTCGGGTTATGCCGACAAGCTGAGCGCCATGCTGCTCTCGGGCGATATTCCCGATCTCATCTATTTCCAGGGCGGCGACGCCAAGATGGCCGAGCAGGGTGTTCTCGAGGACTGGAACAACTGGCTGCCGAAGACGACCTATCTGAAGGACGCGCTCTTCCCGCACAATGTCGAGCGCCTGAAGAACTATCCCTACCTGCTCTACGTCTATCCGCCGCGCATTCCCCAGCCGGTCATCCGCACCGACTGGCTCGCAAAGAGCGGTGTCGCTGCCCCGCAGACGGTCGATGATTACGTCAAGCTCTTCACGGCCATCAAGGACGGCGATTTCGACGGAAACGGCAAGGCCGACACCTATGGTGTGACGACCGCCGACAATACGCAGGAACTCGATTCCATCTTCAACCAGGCCTTCGGCGTGACCGGCACCTGGATGAAGAACGACGCCGGCGAATGGATCGCGGCGCGCACCTCCAAGCAGGAGAAGGACAAGATCGCCTTCTACGCCTCGCTGAAGGAGAAGGGCCTCTACGATCCGGAATACATCACCACCAAGTGGGACGTGAAGGAAGACAAGTTCTATTCCGGCCGCGCCGGCGTGGTCTTCGGCTCGTCGGCCGAGGTCATCGATATCTATGGCGGCAAGATGCGCCAGGCCCATCCCGACCAGAACCCGACGCTGACGCTGCTTGCGCCGCCCAAGGGTCCGGCCGGCCAGGGGCTGATCGCGCTCGACGTTTCCAAGGAAGCGCGCGGTCTCGCGATCGCCACGACCTCCGAGCACAAGGAAGAGGTCGTCAAGCTGCTCGACTTCATCGCCAGCCCCGAGGGCCAGGCGATCGAACGCCTCGGCTTCGAGGGTGAGCAGTACACGAAGGACGGCAACACCATCAAGACGACCGACAAGATCGCCACCTGGTATGCCCGCTTCCTCGTCGCCGCCAATTGGCAGCCACCGGTGCAGTGGATGAGCGACGCCGCGCAGGGCTCGCTGAAGACGATCGCCGCCAACTTCAAGCCGGACAATGCCTTCGTCTGGCCCGCAGACTACGCCACCGACATCGACGCCACGGAGAATGTCTACCGGGCCTGGGTCTACAAGTTCATCTCCGGCGAAGCCAAGATGGATCAGTGGGACCAGTTCGTGACCGAATGGAACAGTGCCGGCGGCGAACACATGACCGAATATGCAAGGACGGTACTGAATGGCAAATGATGCAAAGGGGCTCTCCCTCAAGGGACGGGTCCGTGCGCTTCTCTTTGGCGTCGCCTATGGCGACGCCCTCGGGGCGCCGGTCGAAAAACTCTCCGCTGCCGAAATCCGCGAGCGTTACGGCAGGGTCACCTCGCTCGATACCGAATGGCACCGCATGAGCCAGAGCGAGAGCGCCCGCAACGGCCGGGTGCGCGGCAGCGGCATCGTCACCGACGATACGCTGATGACGCTCTGCCTGATGTCGATCTATGGCGACGTCAAGCGCCATGTCGATGCCTGGGATATGGCCTCCGGCATGGTGCGCGAGATCGCCTGGACGCCGCGCTGGGTGCCGGAACTGCAGCGCGAGGCGATGCTGATCGAGCGCCTTTTCTATCCGGAAAAATGGATCTTCCAGCGCCACCAGCTGTCCAATTGCGATCCGCGTCAGGGCGGGATCGGCAATATGGTCAATTGCGGTGCCGCCATGTATATCGCGCCCGTCGGCGTCGTGAACGCCTGCAATCCAAAGGCTGCCTATGACGAGGCGATCGCCTTTGCCTCCGGCCACCAGCAGAGCTTCGGCCTCGAAGCCGCCGGCGTGCTGGCCGCCGCAATCGCAGCCGCTTTCGTGCCGGGCACGACGCTGGATGCCGTCATCGATGAAGCGCTCGCCGTGGCCAAGGACGGCACGCGCGCTGCCATTGCCGATATCGTCGATGCCGCCCGCATCCTCAAACATGCCGACTACAAGACCGTGGTCGATGAATTCCACAAGATCATCGCGCGCTATTCGCCGATGGGCGACAACGTCAATCACACCGCCCAGAAGGCCGGCATCGCCTCGGACGCCTATCAGCCGTCGCGGCTGAACGCGATCGAGGAACTGCCGCTGGCGCTCGGTTTTGCCATCCTCAACGACGGCGATTTCTACAAGACCATTCAGGACGGCATCAATTCCGGCCGCGACACGGATTCGATCGGCGTCATGGCCGGCGCGATCCTCGGCGCCCTGCACGGCGAAAGCGTGATCGACGCGGCCGCTGCCGCGCAGCTCGACCGGGTCAACAGGCTCGCTCTCTTTACGTCCGCCGATGCCTTCACCGAAACGGTCATCGCGATCCAGACGGCCGAGCATGAGCGCGACGCCGCCAAGATCAGGGCGCGCGATGGGCTCCTCGGCCTTGCCGATCAAACTCAGCTTGAACGCCTATAAATTTTGGACAGGACGATGTTGAACACAACAGAGATTTTCGAACGCATTTATTCCGGCTTCATCGGCAAGGCGATCGGCGTGCGCCTCGGCGCCCCCGTCGAGCCCACCATCTGGAGCTATGACCGCATTCGCGGCACCTATGGCGAGGTCACCGAATATCTGCGCGATTTCAAGAATTTCGCCGCCGATGACGATACCAACGGTCCGGTCTATTTCATCCGCGCGCTGCGCGATTACGGGCTCGGCGCCACCGCCGAGGATGTCGGCAAGACCTGGCTGAACTATGCGGCCGAAGAGCACGGCATGTACTGGTGGGGCGGCTTCGGCAATTCCACCGAACACACCGCCTACCAGAACCTGCGCGCCGGCATTCCCGCCCCGCAATCGGGTTCCATTGCCCAGAACGGCACGACCGTTGCCGAACAGATCGGCGGCCAGATCTTCATCGACAGCTGGGGCTGGATCCATCCGGGTGAACCTGAAAAGGCGGCCGATGCCTCCGCACGGGCGGCAAGTGTCGCCCATGACGGCGAGGGCCTGAACGGCGCACGTTTCTGCGCTGCCGCCATCGCCCAGGCCTTCGTCGCCAAAAGCATCGAGGAAATCATCGAAACAGGTCTTTCGACGATCCCGGCAAGCTCGCTCTATGCCCGGGTTGCCCGTGCCGTCCTCGCCTTCCACAAGGACAACCCCGGTGACTGGCGCGCTTGCCGCGACATGCTGACGGCCGAATGGGGTTATGATCGCTATCCCGGCGTCTGCCACATCATTCCGAATGCCGGCGTCGTCTTCATGGCGCTGATCTACGGCCAGGGCGACCTGCCGCGCACCGCCGAGATCGCCACCATGGCCGGCTGGGATACCGACTGCAATGCCGGCAATGCCGGCGCGATCGTCGGCACGTTCCAAGGGGTGCAGCCGGGCTGGGACAAGTACCGCAAGCCGATCAACGATTTCGTCGTCGCCTCCGGCGTGACCGGCACGATCAACGTCGTCGATATCCCTTCCTTCGCCCGCGAACTGACGGTGCTTGCGCTGCGCCTGCAGGGCAAGGAGCCGCCGGCGCTCTGGGTCGAGGATTTCGAGCGCCGCGGCGTGCGCTTCGATTTCGATGCGCCGGGTGCCACACACGCTTTCCGCACCGAGCCCTTCAACCAGATCGCCGTCAAGGCTTCGAACGAGCGCCATACGGACTATGCGAGAGGCTCGCTGGAAATCCTGCTCGACCGGCTGGAGCGCGGGCAGGGCGGCCGCATCTTCTGGAAGCCCTTCTATCGCCGCGCCGATTTCGACGACGAGCGCTACCGGCCGATGTTCACGCCGCTTGCCGATGACGGCCAGACAGTCAGGTTCAAGCTTTGGCTCGACCCGTGGAACGGCGACGGCCATCTGCGCGTCGCCCCCTATATCCGCCGCGCCATGACCGGCGCGATCGAGGAGACCGGCGCCTGGCACGTTCCCTCCTCCGAGGGCTGGCAGGACTATGAATTCACCATTCCCGACGGCAAGGGCGAGGCGATCGACGAGATCGGCATCCTCGTCGAATATTTCGGCCGCCTGAAATTCCTCGGCCGTCTGTTCCTCTCGGAATTCTCCGTCTCCGGCAAGGGCCGCACCGTGATCGACCCGGCCAAGGAAGCGCTGGAATGGGGCGGCATCACCCGCTTCACCTGGAACCGCGGCCACTGGAGCCTGCAGCAGGGCCGCATCCATGCCCATACGGCAAGTGATGCCGATGCCTGGACCGGAAATGCCTATCTGCGGGATGTGAGCGTCAATGCGGATCTGAGACCGCTCTCCGGCGTCTCGCATCTGGTCGTCGCCCGCGCGCAAGGGACCAGCCGTTTTTATGCCGGCGGCTTCCAGAACGGCGAAGCGGTGATCCTGGCCGAAAACCACGGCACGACCATCCTGGCGCGCGCACCGTTCAAGGCGGAATACGGTCGCGACTATCAGGTCAATCTGACGGTCAACGGCAACAGGCTCGCCCTGTCGATCGACGGCAGCCTGGTTCTCGAAGCCGAGGATCAGACTTTCGGCTACGGCATGGTGGGGCTGCGCATGGCCTCGGCCGGCCGCATGTCGATCGGCCGGCTCGAGATCGTCGAGCTCTAATCGCAAGGGGAGGAAGCACATGTCGGAGATCGAACTCAGGAATGTCGGCAAGAGCTATGGCAGCGTCGCCGTGCTCAACGATATCTCGCTCGATATGGGCGACGGCGAATTCGTCGTCCTCGTCGGCCCCTCGGGCTGCGGCAAGTCCACGCTGCTGCGCATGATTGCCGGGCTGGAGGATATTTCCGCCGGCGAGATCACCATCGGCGGCAAGGTCGTCAACGACATGCCGGCCAAGGAGCGCGATATCGCCATGGTCTTCCAGTCCTATGCGCTCTATCCGCACATGAAGGTCGCCGAAAACATGAGCTTCGCTCTGAAGCTTGCCGGCGCCCCGAAGGCGGAAATCCGCAAACGGGTCGAGGAGGCTGCCGGCATCCTCGGCCTTGAAAAACTGCTGGACCGCCTGCCGCGCGAGCTTTCGGGCGGTCAGCGCCAGCGTGTCGCCATGGGTCGCGCCATCGTGCGCGATCCGCGCGCCTTCCTGTTCGACGAACCGCTCTCCAATCTCGATGCCAAGCTGCGCGTCAAGATGCGCAGCGAAATCAAGAAGCTGCACCAGCGCCTCGGCAAGACCACGGTCTACGTCACCCACGACCAGACCGAGGCAATGACCATGGCCGACAAGATCGTTGTGCTGAACGGCGGCAAGGTGGAACAGGTCGGCGCGCCGCTGACGCTCTACAACGATCCCGCCAATCTCTTCGTCGCCGGCTTCATCGGCTCGCCGGAGATCAACCTGATCCCGGCGACCGTCGGCAATGGGGCGGCCATGACGGATAGCGGCGTCGCCCTGCCGCTAACAAACCCGCTGCGGCCGGGCACGGAAATCGTCTACGGCATCCGTCCGCAACATATCACGCTTGCCACGGATGGGGTGCCCGGCCGGATCAGCCTCGTCGAGCCGACCGGCGAGGACCAGGAACTCGTGGTCGACATGGGGGGCGAAGACATTTCCGTCGTCGTTCATGGCGGTCGGCTGCTCTCGGCCGGGCAGGATGTGAAGCTGTCGATCGATATCGACAAGGTGCTGCTCTTCGACAGGGCGACCGGCGAGCGCATCCGATGACCGGACATTCCGAAAGACAGTTCGACCCTGCAGCGAAAGGCCCGCTTGCCGGCATTCGCGTGCTCGACCTCTCCCGCCTCGTCGCCGGCAACATGCTGTCGCTGCAGCTTGCCGATTTCGGTGCGGATGTTGTGAAGATCGAGCCGCCGTCAGGCGATCCGCTGCGCGACTGGAAGGATGACGGCCACTCGCTCTACTGGAAGACCTATAGCCGCAACAAGCGCTCGGTCATGCTGAACCTGCGCGAGAAACCGGCCATGGACGCGCTCTGGGCGCTGATCGAGACGGCCGATGTCTTCATCGAGAATTATCGTCCGGGCACGCTGGAAGAGATGGGGCTTGCTCCTGACGTTCTCCATGCCCGCAATCCCGATCTCGTCATCGTGCGCATTTCCGGCTTCGGCCAGACCGGCCCCTATGCGCAATTTCCGGGTTTCGGAACGATCGTCGAGGGCATGAGCGGCTTTGCCTATCGCACCGGCTTTCCCGATCGCGAACCGGTGCTGCCGCCGCTCGCGCTCGCCGACATGATCGCCGGCGTCTACGGCAGTTCGGCCACCGTCACGGCGCTGCTTGCCCGCGACCGCGGCCTGTCGCGCGGCCAGGTGATCGACCTCTCGCTGCTGGAGCCGATGTTTTCGGTTCTCGGGCCGGAAGCGGCGATCTACAAGGTCACCGGCAAGGTCAAGGAACGCGTCGGCAGCGCCTCGAACACGGCGGCGCCCCGCAATGTCTACCGCTGCCGCGACGGCAAATATGTGGCGCTGTCGGGATCGACACCGCAGGTCGCCCGCCGCATCTTTGACATTATCGGCCGCAGCGACATGAACGAGGATCCGCGCTTTGCCACCAATTCGGCGCGCGTGAACAATCGCGCGCTGGTGGATGAGGCCGTGGGCGGCTGGTTTGCCGGGCATGATCATGACGAGGCATTGCAGATCATGCGCGATGCCGGCGCCACCGTCGGCCCGATCTACAGCATCGCCGATGCGGCCGAAGACGAGCATTTTTCCGGACGCGAGATCATCGTCGATGCCGAAGATGCCGAATTTGGCAGCCTGCCGATGCACAATATCGTTCCCCGTCTTTCCGCGACACCAGGCGTCTGGCGCCGGCCGGCACCGTCACTTGGTCAGCATACGGCGGAAGTGCTTGCCGAAGCCGGCCTTGATGCCGCTGCGATCGACGCCATCGTGAAGGGAAGCGGTGCATGAGATTTCGTTCGCTTCTCTATGTGCCCGCCTCCTCCGACCGGTTTATTGCCAAGGCGCATGAGCGGGGGGCGGCCGCAATCATTCTCGATCTCGAGGATTCGGTCGCACCCGCCGAAAAGCAGGCCGCCCGCGCGAGGCTGGCGGAGGCCGTTGCCTCCGTCGGGCGCAATGGTGCCAAGGTGTTCGTCCGCATCAATTCCGAACCCGACCTGCAGAAAGCGGATGCGGAGGCTGCCTGCCGGGCGGGCGCCTTCGGCCTCTACATCGCCAAGACACGCTCGCTCAGCCGGCTGCATCTTCTCGCCTATCATCTGCAGACGCTGGAACGCGAACTCGGCCGCGAGCAGATGTGGTTCGTGCCGCTCATCGAGGATGCCGCCGCCGTGCTCGATGCGCGCTCCTTCGCCGGCTGCCAGCGGGTGCTCGCCCTTGCTGCCGGCGGCGAGGATCTGGCCGCCAGCATGGGCGGCGAACCGCTGCCGGATGTGTTGCGCCTGCCGAAGCTGATGGTGCACATGGCTGCCAAGGCCGAGGGTAAGCTCTCTTTCGGCACGCTGACGACGGTCGCCGACTACGGTGATCTCGAAGCGCTCGACGCCGCGGCGCAGGAGGCGAGGCGCCATGGTTTCGATGGGGCGAGCTGCGTCCATCCTTCCGCGGTCGCCATTCTCAACGCCGCTTTTTCGCCAAGTCCGGAAAAGCTCGACTGGGCGCGCCGCGTCATCGCGGCGGCCGAGATCGCCGGGTCGGCCGGCAAGGGCGCCATTTCGCTCGACGGAAAGATGATCGACGCGCCTGTCGTCGCGAGGGCGCGTGCGCTGCTGTCGCAGTGATGCTGGCATGCGGGATCAAGCCCAACCGGGAGTGCGAAATAAACGGCAGGAACGATAAGAAACATCCAACACACCAGGCCAGCCAGCGCAACGCCAGTGGGCCGTTTGAATGGAAAAACGTCGGGCCGTTGCGTCGGTAAGCGACAGTGGCGAGACGGCTACGGGTTTGCCTCTATGTGGTGCAAAGAACCTCGCACGCTGATCCGGTTCGGGCCGACAGGCGCGCCGGGTCGTAGCCGAAGCTCGCACTGCGCAAACTGCGAGTACTTAATAGGTGAGCTTCGGATACCAGTTCGTACCGCGACCGGCTGGTGTCATGTCCAGAATGTTCCAGAGCGGCGCGATGTCGACGGCTCCTCTCGGATCCTGTCCGGGATCTGCCGCCTCGGCAGGCATTTCGGCATTATAGAACACGCGGACTTCGTTTCCTTGCCTCTGATAGACGGTAAGCCCCGGATACTCGTTGCCCTTGGCGTCGAGCAGACCTAGATCTCTCGCATAGTCGTCGCCGACGGTCTGAGCGAAATCGAGGTCGCGCCAGCCGCGCTCCATTGCGAACGCGCGCTGCCTCTCAACGGGGCTGCGACCGATGATTTTGAACGCGGCCCGCTGCTTGACATCGGCGCCGTTGCCGTTCGCTCCGCCCAGAAAATTTGTGCACATCGGGCAGGGTCGTTCGCGCTGCGGACCGAACATCCAGAAATAAGTCACGAGCGTATCGTGATGTCCGAACATTTCGGCCAGACCGGTCTCGCTGCCGTTCTCGTCCTTGAAGCGATAGTTCTTTTCGATGACTGGGCCGGGAGGCAGCCGCCTGCGTTGCTCCGCAAGCCTCGTTAGATGCCGCCGAACTTCAATCTCTTCTGCCAAAAGCGCCATTCTTGCCTTGGCGTAGTCGGCTGTTTCGTTTGCGAATCTGCTTGCGCGTTTCGCGGCTAGCTCCTTTGCCGGTCTCAATTCGCCCATGTCCATGTGATTTCTCCCTTGATCTGCCTGTTCGCCTCACATCCATAGACGTGCGACAAAATTCGTTATCGACAAGGACCATCGATTTTTTGCCGATCGCATCTAGGGGCTAATCCGCCATATCGAGGCAGGCCGTATCAATCTCGGTTTCGTCCGGCCGGTGGAGAATATCGGCTCCGTGCGCTTCTTCTCGAAAGTTGCGCGCGCGAAAGCGACCAATGCGGTCCTGTCGTCGCCGCTTGGCGACAGCATGGGCGGCCGATCAGCCCAAGCGGCGGCCGGTTCATGGCTTGAGCCGGTCTGGAGCCTAGCCAAGACCGGCACAGGCGCCTGTTCCTTCAGGCGACCTTGCTCAAGTCCTGCGAATTGAAATCGACCAGCAGGAGAGCGATGTCGTAGCCGCGTCGCTGCAGCCAGTGAGCAACAGTGCGTGCGCGGGCACCGACAAGGTCATCGATGAGCACGACGCGCGCGCCTCTTACCGCTATCGTCCGATAGGCAACACCGAGCAACTGGCCGCCCTCGGAAGACTGGGTGCCTTCGAGATGACCGCCTGCGAATTCCTCCGGCGTCCTGACGTCCAGCAGATAGGTCGTGCGATCGGGATCGGCAGCCCAGCGTCTGGCCGTCGCGATATCGATTTCGGGGAACCGGTCGGCGCTGCTCAAGACCGCGATCTGCCGGCGGGCAAACTCAACCGCCGTGCTGCTCGCCTCGTCATAGATCCGTGTCCTACCGGTCTCCAGGCTGAAGCCTGCCGCAGTCCAGGCCTTGGTGCCGTCGTGGAGATAGGAGACCTTGTTTGGAACCTTGGCATCGATCAGTGTCTGGGCCCCGAGGATGGCGCGCGGCAGGCCGGCGCAGGAGACGATGACCTGTGTCGTTTCGGAGGGCACGACGTCCTTGAAACGCAGGATCAGTTCTGCACCCGGCACGCTGACCGCGCCCGGGACGTGCTCGCGCGCAAACTCAGATACGGTGCGCGTGTCGATGACGATGAGATCCTCACCAGCATCGCGCAGCCTTTTCAGCTCTTCGGCCGAAGTGAGCGGCGTACCCTTCTCATCCTTGACGGCAAGTGTAAATGCGACGCCGGGCGTATCGAATGTCGGCAGGGTTGCGTCTGTGCCACTCGCCGTCCAGGCCGGAATGCCGCCATCGAGCGCAACGGTGTTCACCCAGCCTGCTGCGGTGAGCTCCTCGACAAGACGCTCGGCCGTCCGATCGCCGCCGTCGGCTAGCACGGTGCGCACGACCTTGCGTGGCACAAAGTGAGAAAGCTCGCGCGCGACCCTTTCGGCCGGCAAATTTGTGGCGAAAAGCGGGGACGCGTAGCCGACAACATCGGGCGCGCGGATGTCGAGAACAGCAAGCTCGTGTCCGTCAGCAAGCCACTGTTTGAACGTGTCGAGGGAAATCGTCTTCTGGCTCATCGTCAGTCTCCTTGTTCAAATGCTACCGCAAGACTAACCGGCACCCAACACCGTTTCGAAGTCGGACGATGCGGGCAGGAACCAAAATCCGAAAAGCAATTTCATAATACATAAAATCTATAGAGTTTATTTTCTTATCAGTGTTTTCGCCCTTGCGTAGGCTCGCCGCCATCATGAAAGGCGTCATGCGAATGGACGCGGGTCAGGGCCGATCGGCCAGGAGGGACGAATAATGAGACTTAGCAACATCACCAGGCTGATCCGCGGCGCAGGTCTAGCGATCGCCTGTTCAGCTTCGTTCGCAACCGCATCGCTGGGCCAGGACGCCACGGATCTCAGCAATCTGACCGTGACGGTCGGCACACCCAACAAGACAGGCCTGCACCGCCAGCTGATCGCCGCAAACGAGATCGAAAACCTGCCCTACAAGATTAAATGGGCCGATTTCGATTCCACGCCACCGCTCGTGGAGGCGCTTCGCGCCGGTCATGTCGATATTGCGGCTGGAGGCGATACCGGTGTGCTCGCAGCGATCGCCAACGGCGTCAAGGTGACGATCCTTGCCGGCACCTGGGAGCGCAAGGAGAGTGGCAGCGCCATTCTTGTGCGCGGTGACTCGCCGCTCAAGGACGTTGCCGACCTCAAGGGACACAAGGTTGCGTTGCCCTATTTCACCAAGCAGCATTATCAGTTCGCCAAGGCGCTTGAAGAGGCCGGAGTGCCGTTTGACAATAAGCTCATCTTGAACCTGAACACGACCGACGGCCTGTCGGCGCTGGTCAACGGCCAGGTCGACGCCTTTGTCGTCTGGGATCCGAATACGGCGATCGCCCAGCAGCAACACGGCGCACGTATCCTGAAATCCTTGAGCAAGGTGATCGATACGGCAGGCGTCCTTTACGCCCCGACATCTTCCGTCGACGATCCGGTGCGCAAGGCCGCGCTCGAGGATCTGATGCGCCGCATCATTCGGGCGCAGGCCTGGGTCAACGCTCATCCCGGCGAATGGGCCGAGCAGGTCGCCAAGCTATCGCAGATCTCGCCCGACGCGGCCAACCTGCAAGCCAGCCGTTCACGGGTGGAATATGTGGCTGCAACCGACAGTGACGTGCTGTCCGGCTGGCAGAAGGAGGTCGCTTATTTTCATGAAAGCGGCCAGTTCAAGCGCGATTTCAAGGTTGAGGATTACGTCGTCAAGGACTTCGGCGATCTGATCAGCGACGAAAACAAGAAGCTGGCGAAGACGAACTGATGGCGACGGTGATGAGCCTGTCGGCGGTCAAATCGTATGCGCCCACCATGGGCGCATACGATCCGCATCCAGCCATCGGCGATCTCGAGCGCATCGTTCCTGACGGCAGACGAAAGAGCCGCCGCCTACCGCGCAGCCTTGGCAAGAGCCTCGGTCCGGCGGCGCTGATATGTCTATGGTGGGTCGGCACGCGCTATGGCCTGATTTCCGAGGACCTGCTTCCAGGTCCTGCGACACTCCTTGCGACATTGCTCGAGATGATATCGAGCGGCGACCTCGCGGAAGCGCTTCTCCTGTCGCTCCAGCGCGTCGTGATCGGTTTCGGCATCGGCTTCGTCACAGGTGTCGGTCTTGCGCTCATCGCCGGTCTCTTGCGCCTCGGTGAGGATCTGATTGACGCGCCGATGCAGATGGCGCGCACACTTCCCTGGGCCGGCCTCGTGCCGCTCCTGATTATCTGGCTCGGAATAGACGAGACGCCCAAGGTCATCCTCGTCGCCTTTGCCGTCACGTTCCCCCTTTACATCAACACGTTCGCCGGCATCCGCAATGTCGACAGGACCCTCGTCGAGGCTGCGCGCACGTTGTCCTTTGGCCGAGCGGCGCTGATCCTTCAAGTCATCCTCCCCGGCACCTTGCCGAACCTGCTCGTCGGGCTGCGCTATTCGCTTGGATCGGCGTGGCTGGCGCTCGTCTTTGCCGAGACCGTCAATGCACAGGGCGGGCTCGGATACCTGATCACCCATGCGCGCGAGGTCTATCGCGTCGACATCATCATCCTTTGCCTTGCCATATATGCGCTTCTCGGCCTTGGGGCGGATCTGGTCGTGCGGGTCCTGGAACGCGTCCTGCTCGGCTGGCGCCAGAGTTTCGACGGAGTATGAACATGTCGCTTCCCGTTTCGGCCCAGACGGGTCTTTCGGTCAGTGTGCGCGGGCTGGTGCGCCGCTTTGGAAAACGCAACGTCATCGATCGTCTCGATCTCGATATCAGGCAGGGCGAGTTCGTCGCCCTTTTAGGGGCGAGCGGTTGTGGCAAGAGCACGCTTTTGCGGATCCTCGCCGATCTCGATCACGACATCGAGGGCGACGTATTCGTTTCGCCGCGTCGCGGCGTCGCCTTCCAGTCGCCCCGGCTCTTTCCCTGGAAGCGGGTCTGGAGCAACGTCGTCGCCGGCCTTCCACGCGGGGCTAACCGCGCAAGGGCGAACACGGCTCTCGACGAGGTTGGGCTCACCCACCGCGGCGATGCCTGGCCGAAGGATCTTTCAGGCGGAGAGGCGCAGCGAGCCTCACTGGCGCGTGCACTGGTGCGCAACCCGGACCTTCTGCTGCTCGACGAGCCGTTCGGGGCGCTCGACGCCTTGACGCGCCTCAGGGCGCAGGCGCTCGTCGCCGAACTCTGGCAGAAACACCGCCAGGCCGTGCTGCTAGTCACCCATGACGTCGAAGAAGCGCTACTGCTTGCCGACAGGGTGCTCGTGATGCGCGACGGCGTGGTCGCTCACGAGGCGAGGATCGACCTGCCGCGACCACGCTCGACGGGCAGCGCCGGCTTCAATCGGCTGCGGGTGCAACTTCTCGACTGGCTCGGGGTCAGCACGCCGACAGCAAAACTGGCTGAACAGAGCAATCATTGACATTTGAGGAAGTAAGCTGATGACCAGGATCGATCAAGGATGGGGCCGTGGACCCTCGGCGCGCTATGAGAATATTGCCGCCCCCTTCCGGCTGATTTTTCATGACATCGCGCAGGCGGCGATCGAAAGGGACCAGCAGCGACGCCTGCCTTTCAAGGAAGTCCAATGGTTGCGCGATGCCGGCTTCGGTGCCTTGCGGGTTCCTCAGGATTATGGCGGCCGTGATGTCACATTGCCGGAGCTTTTCGGGCTGTTGATCGAGCTTTCCGCAGCCGATCCGAACATCACCAATATTTTCCGCAGCCAGCTCGGCTTTACCGAGGACCTTCTCAACGCACCGAAGGGAGTCTGGCGCGACGAATGGCTTTCCCGTCTTGGCCGCGGCGAGATGATCGGCAGCGGCTTTTCCGAGCTTTCCAACGTCAAGATCAGCGAGCATTCGACCAAGATCCAGCAGGAAGGAGACGGTTATCGCCTGAATGGCGAGAAATTCTACACGACGGGTTCGATCTATGCGGACTGGATCAACCTTGCCGCCGTGGACGGATCGGGTTCGCCGATCGCTGCCCTGGTGCCGACCAGGGCGCAAGGCGTCGACATCCTCGACGACTGGGACGGTTTTGGACAGGCCATGAGCGGCAGCGGTACCGCGCGGTTCAAGGATGTCAGGCTGGAACCTGAACATATCAAGCCCGATGCGGCCCGTTTTCCCTATACGCCGGCTTTTTTCCAACTCGTCCATCTGGCGAGCCTTGCCGGGATCGGCCGGGCGGCTGCGGGCGAACTCGCACAGCATGTCGGCGCCCGGGCGCGCATTTATCCGCGCGGCAACGGCACTTCGAGCGCGGACGATCCGCAGGTGCTGGAAGTGGTGGGACGCGTCAGGGGGCGCGCCTATTCGGCCGGGGCGATCGTGCTGAATGTTGCCGACGCCCTGCAGCGGTCCTTCGAAGCCAATATTTCCGGTGTCGATCCCGAGCAAACCGATACGCACCTCATTGCCGACGTCGAAACGAGCCAGGCCGTCACCGTCATCTCCACGCTGATCCTCGAGGCGACGACGATACTCTTCGATGCTCTTGGTGCCTCAGCCGCCAAGCGGGCAACTGCACTCGATCGCCATTGGCGCAATGCCCGCACGATCACGTCGCATAATCCCCGTATCTATCACGACCGCGTGGTCGGCGAATATGCGGTTTCCGGAAAGAAGCCCGCAGCTGTCGGTTATCGGAAAATCATTACGCCCTTCGGCACCAGCAGCGAGGTTGCCTGAGCCATGACGAACACGTCCCGGACACTGAATCTCAACGTTGGCATCAACACTACCGGCTATCTTGCCAATGCCTGGAAATACAGAACCGGCAGCCGCCATGACATCAACGATCCCGCTTATTATCGCCGGTTGACAGAGCTGGCACATAAGGGACGCTTCGATGCGGTGTTCTTTTCCGACCACCCCGCATTGATGACCGATCCGGCAAGCCGGCCCTTCCACACGATCGATCCCTTGATCCTCTGCACCGCGCTTTCGGCCCAGGTGCCCGATATCGGGTTCGTCGTGACGATGTCTTCGACCTACAATTCGCCGTTCAACTTTGCCCGGCGCGTTCAATCGACCGATATCGTTTCGGGTGGTCGCCTCATCGTCAACGTCGTGTCGTCCTTCAATCCGAACGTCGCCGCCAATTTCGGTTCCGAGCCGTTGCCACCGCGCAGCGAGCGCTACGCCAAGGCCTCCGAATTTCTCGACGTCGCCAAGGAACTCTGGGCGAGTTGGGATCCGGCACGCGAGGGCGAGGTCCCGGAAAACCGCTTTTGGGATGCAGCAAGCGCCAATGCGGTCGACCACCAGGGTACCTACTTTTCCGTCAAAGGACCGCTCAATGTGCCGAAAGGACCGCAGGGCCATCCCGTCATTGCGCAGGCCGGCGCATCCGAGGGCGGCATAGAGCTTGCCGCGCGCCATGGCGAGATCATTTATTGCAACATTCTTTCGCGCGGTGCAGGCCAGGCTTTCGGCGCAAAGGTGAGGGGCCGTGCAGCATCGATCGGCCGCGATCCCTCGGGTATCCGCATCGTGCCCGGCCTCGTCGTCATCCTCGGCGAAAGCCAAGAGGAGGCATTGCGCAGGCATGAGCTCTATAGCGGCACCGGTTCGGAGGACGGCTTGCTTGCGCGGTTCGCCAAGGAGCATGGTATTGATTCCGACGGTTTCGATCCGGACGCCATCCTGGATGCCGAACGCTTCATCCCCGATGCCAACCGACTGCAGGCCGTCGGCATGGGACTTGGCCTGTCTGATCTCCTGACGCATGAGAAGCTGACCGCAAGACAGGCAGTCCGCAGGTCGGAGGGGCATCACCGCCTGCTGCTCGGGACGCCGGAGCAGGTCGCCGACGAAATCATCGACCTCTGGGCGGATGGTACGGTGGACGGATACACCCTCCAGCCACCCCGCGCGCCCGACGATATCGAGGAATTCGTCGAGAAGGTCGTTCCCATCCTCCAGGATCGTGGCGTCTATCGCAGGGAGTATGAAGGCAGGACAGTTCGTGATCGTTACGGCTTGCCCTATCCGTTCGATAGCTTGTCGTCGACCACCCCTGAGCGGCTATCTACAAAAAACAGATCCTAGCAGCCCAGTCTGATCGCCGGCGTCGCCACGCTTTCTGTTCGTAGGGTTGCCCTGAACAGCGTGGATGAGGGAGGGACTTTCCGAAGGCATTTTTTTCGCACAGTGCCTCAACGGCAAACGGTCATTTCTTTAATCTAGTATCTTTATAGACAATAGTGATTTCAATGAAAGGAAAGACGATGGCCGCTCTTAAACTCGTTGGAATCGCGGGCAGCTTCAACCGCCCGTCTAAGACCCTGGCGCTCGTAAACCATGTCGCTCGTATCGCGAGGGACAAACATGGCTTCGACAGCAGGGTTTATGACATGCTTGATGTCGGGCCGTCTCTTGGCGACGCCATCTGGCGGAAGGACCTCGATGGTCAGGCCGAAGCCGTGATCTCCGACATCGTCAATGCGGATCTGCTCATCGTTGGCTCACCCACATACAAGGGTTCCTATCCCGGGCTTTTCAAACATCTGATCGATCTGATCGATCCGCATGAGCTGCGGGCGAAGCCAATCATCATCACCGCCACGGGCGGCGGCGACAGGCATGCTCTGATGGTCGAACATCAACTGCGACCTTTGTTCGGGTTCTTCATGTCCCATACGCTGCCAACGGCAATCTATGCATCCGATCGGGATTTCACCGACTACGCCGTCGCGTCCGAACAGCTTTGCGGGCGCATCGATGAGGTCATCAGCGAGATCGATGCATTCTTTCCGGGCGCTCGTCCAGTGTTTGATGCTGCGGAGTAGAAGCGGCCATGCACCAGAGTCGGTCAGAAAAAATCGACGTCCCGACAGCACATGTGGAACTGTGGAGCGTCTGCGACTTCGCACGGCGCTACCGGCTGGCGAAATCAGAAGAAAACCGCCTGTTGGCGCTCTTCGGGATGATGGCATCGCCACACGATCTGCTTTTGAGCGCCAGGCGTGACCTGCTTTCTGAGCAATGACCGTTCGAGGGGGGCGTCATGAAGCGTAACACGGTTCTGGACTTTGTTGAACGAGTGGCACGGCTCTTCGATCGGCGCCCGCAGGGACGGATGATCGAACCGGTCGCTTTCGAAGAGACCGATCGTCAGAGGGGTCTTGAATACGAGCTGTCATTCTGGCGGGCCGCAGCTCCGGTCTGGTATTGAAGGAGGAGAAGATGGCAATTGTCGACAATTCTCAGCGCATCTCTGCCTGGCATCACGCAGGCTGGCTCTCTCCGGTTTGCTTGCGCATGCATCAGGCGGCCGCAGCCGGCTCTTTCGCCTTCATCCTGGCGCTTGTCCTCGGACTGGTTTGATCAGCAGGATGAAGCGGGTTGCCATATGGAGCTGGGTGTTGGACGAAGCTGCGCTGCCCGAGGCTGGTGAACCGCCGTCGAACCGGGAACGCCGCCGTGAGATTGTCCACGAGCTCGTTCAAACGCTCACCTGTCTTGCCGAAGGATTGGATGGCCAGGACGAGGTCCACCAGCAATCTGTAGCGCGACTGATCGGAGTTCTGCGGACCATGTCGGATAGCATCGCATCGGCCGACGATACGACCTTCAGCGCGATCATGTCCGAGGCGGCCTTGTTGATCCGTGCAGTGCGCGAGCGGCAGGCCTATTTCAGCAGGTTTACGGTTCACTAGGATGCGAGCGCTCCTGCCGAAAACGCTATCGATCGCTGGAGAGTTCGCGCGAGACAATGGCGATCGAGCAAACTGGCGAGCTATGGCTCTGACGGGCGATCTCGTCTCTCTGAGCCTAAGGCTCGAAACCGACCCCGGACCGGATCCTGATCGCATTCCGCTGAGCGAAGGTGAGCTTCAGACGCTTTCGGAGCGATTGTTTTATGAAGCGGCGGGCGATCCGCTATGGGTGTTTGCCTATGGCTCGCTGATCTGGAAACCGGACTTTGATGCGGTGGACTGGTGCCAGGCCCAGGCCCGCGGCTGGCACAGGTCGTTCTGCCTGCAGATGACGCGATGGCGGGCGACCGATGCGGTACCAGGTCTGATGATGGCGCTTGACCGAGGCGGTCAGTGTAACGGCGTCGCCTACAGGCTTTCGGAAGAAAACCGCATGGGGCAGATCCGCCGCATGATCCGCAGGGAAATCGATTCGCTTTCCGATTCGTCTTTTATCCGCTGGGTTCCGGTCCAAACGCGACAGGGGCCCTTGCGCGCGCTGACGTTCTGGGCAGGCCCCAAAGGCAAGCGCGTCCTGCGTGGGTTGCCGCTCGAAAGCGTGGCGGCGGTGCTCGCCAGGGCATGTGGGCAAATGGGGTCGTGCGCCGAATACTCTACCTCACCGTCAAGCACCTCGAAGAAAAGGGCATCCGCGATCGCAACCTTTGGCGGCTGCAGGCCCTGGTCGCCGAGGAGATCAGACGTATTCACGGGCTTGGGGCGTCATGAGGCACGGTCCAGAAGGCTTTGGCCCCCCGACGTCAGGCCCGCCATCGGTGAGCTGCGGAGCCCGAGACCGAAACACTCCGACCCCAGCTACAATCGCCATCCCGAGGAGAGCGGCAACACATGAGCAATGACCTGGATATTGTCGACATTCACACACATCTCTGGCCCGTCGATTGGGGGCAAAACGGCAGCAAACGCATATCCGCCGGGCTCCCAGACGGCGTGTTGAAGAAGATTGTCGATCCGGCCCGTCTGATTGACGAGTTTGCTGCAGCCGGCGTCTCGCTCGCCGTCTTGAGCACGACCATCGAAAGCCTGTTCGGGATGGAGAAGGCGACCGATCCTGCCGTGATTGCCGAGGTGAACGACTGGCTTGCCGGACTGGTCAAGGCCCATCCCGATCGTCTTGCGGCACTGGCAACGATCGATCCCTTTTCCGGCGAGGCGGCTGCGCAAGAAGCGGAGCGTGCACTTGGAAAACTCGGATTGGCGGGTCTGGTCGTCGATTCCTTTCGTGACGGCAAGTTCATCGGCGATCCGGTCGCCCGGCCTGCGCTGGAAGTGGCTGCCCGTCTCGGAAAACCGGTCTTTGTCCATCCCGTCAATGCACCGCAGGCAGATATCCTCATTGCCGGCGCCGGTAAGCTCGGCAATTCGCTGGGCCGGGGCCTCATGAACGGCGTCGCGTTCCTGTCGGTTCTGGAAAACGGTCTGCTGGACGAATTTCCGGATCTGAATTTCGTTTTCGCAACTCTTGGCCTCGGGGCAGTTGTGCAGGCGGCGCGGGGCGGTGCCTATTCCCGGCAGAACCGTGCGGCCGGGAATAAGCCCAACATCTACTTCGACACGATGGGCGACGATCCTTCGATCATCGCCATATTGGTGGAGTTCTTCAGCGCGGAACGCGTTCTTGCCGGAACGGACTGGCCGATCCTTCCCGCCCTTTCCGCGGAGAGGTTGGCGCAGAGCCTGACGGCGGCGGGTCTGGACGCCCAGTCACGGTTACTTGTGGCTGGCGGCAATGCGCGTCGGCTTTTGGGCGGGCTTGGTCAGTAGCTCTCTTTCCTGTTCATCACCCTCGTCGGGCATGTGCGCTGCCGGCAGCGCGCATGCTCGACTTTGTTGTTTTCTATGCCTGCGCGACAAGCTTTGCTTCGCCGCCACGATAGAAAATCTGCCTTTGCTTCGGCGGGTCGGGAAGGGATCATTCCCTCATCGGGGCATGGGGCTCCGTGCGCGCTTTTTCGAGCGTCGCAGCCTTCGGAGCCTTCCATGTCGATCAATCGCCGCCAGTTCAATCAGCTTCTCCTTGCAGGCTCGGCCGGGCTTGCGCTTGGGGGCGTTCCAACGTTTGCCGCCGCTGCGGCAACCGAGACGCCCGTCAGGGGTGGTACGCTCAATTGGGCCTATTATCCCGATCCAAGTGCGCTCATTGCCATTAATACGTCCTCGGGCACGGGGCAGGCCATCGGGCCGAAGATCAACGAAGGCCTCTTCGACTTTGATTACGATCTTAACCCCATCCCGCTTCTTGCGACGGAGTGGTCGGTCAGCGAGGATCAGTTGCGTTATACGTTCAAGCTGCGCGAAGGGGTCAAATGGCATGACGGGACCGACTTCACATCGGCCGACGTAGCCTTCACCATTTTCCGGCTGAAGGAAGCCCATCCGCGCGGTCGCATCACCTATCAGAACGTGACGGCCGTGGAGACGCCCGATCCTCATACGGCAATCGTTGTGCTCACCAAGCCTGCACCATACCTCATCACCGCGCTCTCAAGCTCGGAATCGCCGATCGTGCCGAAGCATGTCTACGAAACCTTCAAGCCGCAGGAGCAGCCCAAGCTTGCCCAGACGATCGGAACAGGCCCGTTCCTGCTGAAGGAATGGGTGCCGGGCAGTCACCTGATCTTCGAGCGCAATCCGAATTATTGGGATGCCGGAAAACCCTATCTCGATCGTGTCATCCTGCGCGTCATTCTCGATCCGGCCGCCCGTGCTGCCGCGCTCGAGACGGGTGAGATCGACATCGGTGCCAACCCCGTTCCCCTGTCCGACATCGAGCGCCTCAAGACAAATCCCAATCTGGTCGTGGACACGACGACCTATGCCTATTCGGGACCGCAGCAGCAGCTCTTCTTCAACTATGAGAATGAAATCCTGACAAAGCGTGACGTGCGCCTGGCAATCGCCCATGCCATCGACTTGCAGAAGCTCGTCGATATCGCCCTGTTCGGCTATGCGCAGGTCTCGCCGAGCCCGATCAGTACTGCCTTGCCAAAATGGTATGATCCGAGCATCAAGGCCCGTGAACCGGATCCCAAGCTTGCAGAAAAGCTGCTCGACACGGCTGGCTACCCGCGCGGGGCAAATGGCGTGCGCTTCAAACTTCGTCTTGCCTATAATTCCTTCCTCCCGCCTTCCTATGCCGATTTCATCCGGCAATCTCTGGCTGCCGTCGGTATTGACGCGGAAATTCTCAAGTTCGACCTCGCGACGTTCCTGAAGACCGTCTATACGGACCGCGCCTTCGATCTTGTCATCGAATCCCTGTCCAACACGTTCGATCCCACACTCGGAGTCCAGCGCGCCTACTGGTCGAAGAACTTCAAGATCGGGCTCGTCTTTTCAAACGCCAGCCACTACGCCAATCCCGAGGTCGACAGGTTGCTCGAAGCCGCTGCCGTTGAGCCTGACGAGGCCAAGCGGCGTGATCTCTGGTATCAGTTCCAGCGGATCATTCATGAGGATGTCGTGTCGGTCGATCTCGTCGCGGCAGGCGCCCAGATCGTTGCAAACAAGAAGGTCAGGAATTTCGCTCCCGGAGCGCAGGGCATCAACAACAGTTTCGGCCAGATATGGCTGAGCCCGAACGCCTGATCTTAATGGTTGCCCGGTCGGCTGCACGAGCCGGCCGGGCGTTCTAATCCGAGGTCGGGTTTCAGATGCGCCCCGCTTCCAGGCGGGCGAGGGCATTTTTCGCAGCGATTGCCCGGACCATGTGGTTCTGCGGCGCGTGCGAGCGGCCGGTGATCGCGTCGCGGTGATGGCGTTCCAGTCCGAAATCCCTGTTGAGGCCGGGATTGCCGGCAAGATCGAGTGCCAGGTTCGTAACGGCGACCGCATTGTCGATCACCGCATGGCGCACGGCCATGGCGTCGATGCCGACCGGCTTGCCGGCATCGACATCTTCGCCGAGCGAGCGCAGCAGCCTGGCATTCGTCGACAGGCGGACTTCTATCTCGCCGAGACCGTCCTGAATGCGCGGCACGGTCGCAATCGGTGCGCCGAGGCTTGCCGGCGCATGGCGGGCCGAAAAGGTAAGCACCTTGTCACGGGCCGACAGCGCCACCCCATGATAGACGGCGCCGATCAGCGAGAAGAAGAAGGCCGTGGCATGTTCCTCCCGCCGGATCGGTTCTGAAGCGGGCTGTGCCTCGATCAGGTCTTCGAAGGGAATGACGACGTCTTCAAGGATGATGTCGTCGCTGGCGGTCGCGTGCATTCCGGCGGCATTCCAGGTTTTTTCGACCGTAAAGCCGGGTCTGTCGGTCGGCACCAGGAAGGAGGCAAGCCGTGGCTCGGCCTCGTCCGTCAGCGCCAGCAGCGATACCCATTTGAGGATCGGTATGCCGGTGACGTAGGTCTTGCGACCGGTAATACGCCAGCTGTCGCCCTTGCGCCTAGCGATCGTCTCTGGCAATGCGCCATGGGCGGGAGAGCCGATCCGGGGTTCTGCCTGGGCGGCATTGATCAGGGCTGGACCTTGCCGATTGGCGAGAAGAACCCGCTCCGCAAGATGAGCTGGCCATTTTCCGAACCGCCGCAGCGTATAGTGGCTGTTGAAATGCATGGCGAGCACCAGCGCCGTCGATGGCTCGCCGCGGGCGATCTCGCTGATCACCGCCTGGGCATCTGTAAGGCCGCCGCCATGGCCGCCGTGCTCGGGAGCTGTCACCAAGCCGAGTAACCGCGCCTCGTAAAGCCGGGTGAAGTTCTCGAAGGGAAATTCTCCGCTCGCATCGAAATGGTGCGCGCGTTCGGAGAAATCCTTGGCAAGCCTTCGTGCCCTGTCAAGTGGATCGATCGTTTCCTGCAGCATAGTGCTTCTCCTGTCAGGCGACAGCGCGGGTGTGAAAGCTGTCGACGTGACGACGGTCGACCCAGTCGGCAATATCGAAATCGGCGGCCAGGAACCCGAAGTCCCGAAGGAAATTCTTATAGTGGCCGACTGCCTCGACCAGTTCGGGCTCCAGCCCAAGGCCGAGATGGCGGTGGACCTCCGGCCCATTTGCCGCCAGCACCTGCTCCTCAGTGGCGCCAGCCTCGCGCGCAACGAAGCGACGCGTTTCATCCGGATGGGCCTGTGCCCAATCACCTGCCTGGTAGATCGCTTCCAGAAGCCGGTGGACCAGATCGGGGCGTTCCTCGGCAAGCAGTTCGTCGACCGTCAAAACACGCGGCGAGCCAGAATTGATGCGGATCTTCGGGTCGGGGTGAAAACCGAATTCCGCCACCTGAACGGCGCCGATCAGATTGGCGACGCTGATGCCGGCCGTACCCTTTACATAGATCGCATCCACATCACCGCGCAGCAGAGCTGCGATCTCTTCGCCATAGGCCTGGCGACGCTTCAGACCGAAGAGCGATGGTCCCTCCTGGGTGGCGAGCACGGAATCGGCAAGCGCGATGTCAATGATCTCGACGTCGTCGAGCGCCAGGCCCTCCAGCGACAGAGCCGACAGGAGACCTTTCAAGGCCGTCGCGCGCATGAAATCGACTATGCCTTCTGGACGCCGGGCGATGCCGAAGCGGCGTCCCTTTAGATCCCTGCTGGTGGCGATCCCGGTTCCCGGCAAGGTGATGATCGCCTGAAATTCATCCGTCCAGGTAATGCCGACGAGCCTTGTCTTGCGGCCCTCCGAGCGGGCGCGGATCGGCGGCACATTGCCGCCGTGGCGGAAGGACCAGTCGAGCGTATGGTTGAAATGGCTCTGGCGGATGGCGCGGTCGGGAGAGTCGATGATCGACTTCAGCGTCACGCCTTCCTTGCGGAAGCCTTCCTCGAGATAGCCGAGCTGGGCGGCGAGCCCGACCGGGGTCGGCACCGGGCAGCGCGTATACCAGATTTCCGAAATGGTATTGCTGGTCATGATCATCCCTTTCAGTGGCGCAGGCCGGCCTGCTTCATCAGTGGCAGCACGTCGGTGCCGAAGAATTCGAGTTCATCCCGGAAATCGAAGAAGCTGAGCTGCAATCCGTCGATACCGGCGGCTTTCAGTTTCTGGAACTGGTCGACCACGCTTTCGGGCGAGCCGATGACGCGGATATTGCCGCCGACGAAACGGTAGGGATCCTGCGGATCGCGGCCTTTCCAGGCATGCGCATCCGAGTTCAGTGACGAAAAGCCCTGCGGCGAGCGCTGGTCGCCATGGGCGACGATCCGGTCGGCAAGCTCCCAGGCCTCCTTGTCAGTCGGCCGGCAGATGACCATCGGATTGAGCAGGGTGCGCACCGTGCGTCCGACGTCCCTGGCCGCATCCTTCACTCTTTTCGTGTGGGCCGGCAGCGATTGAAGCGCGCTGTTGATATCGGCGCCCGTCGGGCTGGTGATGAAGACAATGTCCGAATAGCGGCCGGCGAAGGCGATGCCGGCATCCGAACCCGTGGCGTTGACGAGGATCGGTCGGCCGAAATTCGGCTTGGGCGTCACGAAGCCGCCACCGAGCTTCCAGCTGCTCTCGCCCTCGAAGGAGAAATTCTCGGTATCACTCCAAAGACGCTGGACGACTTCGAGGAATTCGGCCGCCAGTTCGTAGCGCCTGTCGTGCTCGATGCGTGGCCAGCCGAACATTTCATGCTCGACGGCACGGTGACCCGTCACGACATTGATGCCCCAGCGGCCACCGGTGATGTGGTCGAGCGTCGCACCGAATTTGGCGAGATGCAGCGGATGCCACGGCCCGTAAAGGACATGCATGGTGGAGATCAGCATGATCTTCTTGGTCAGGCCGGCAAGCGCTGCCGTTGTCGTGAAGCTGTCGAGCGCCTGGCCGTTGAAGACGCCGCCATAGCCGCCTTTCGGCAGCCACTGCGACAGGGCGAAAACCAGATCGAAGCCGAGTTCTTCGGCCTTCAGCGTCAGCGCCTTGTTGTAATCGAAGCTCCAGTCTGTCGATCGCTCGAGCGTGGATTGCGTCCAGCCGCCGGCCTGGATCGGCAGGAACAGGCCGAGCAGCACCGGCTGCTTGAGCGCCTGCGACAGTGGGCTTTCGGCAAAGTCGGTGGGGGCGGAGAATTTCGCGAGACCCACGATAGAGCCGGGAGGGTGTTGAATGGACATGACGGATCCGTGTTCCTTTTCCTCTTGGCTCAGGCTGTGGCGAGATAAGCGTAGGCAAGGCTGCCCGAGACGCCTTCTCCACCCACTGTGTGGTCGGCGATGCGCTTGTTGTAGATGGTCAGCTCCGGCTGGCTGGCGATGTCGATCGCCGGCAGGTCCTCGACAAGGATCTGCTGGATCTCGCGCCATTGATCGACACGCTTCTTGGCATCGACCTCGATTGCCGCGGCCTCGAGCAATGCATCGACCTTCGGATTGCTGTAGGCCGAGCCGTTGGAGAAGGGCACGCCCGGCTTGAAGTTCTTGCTCCAGTAGAGGCGCTGAACGCCGACGGTCGGATCGAAGAGGTTGCTCATTCCCTCGAAGGCGAAATCGAAATCGCGATCGGTATAGATGCGCTTGGTATAGGTGGCGAAGTCCTGGCTGCGCACCGTGGCATCGACGCCGACCTTGGCAAGCGCCTGGCGGATATATTCGGAACCACGCGGATAGGTTTCGCCGCTCGGCACATAGTCGAGATTGATGCGGATGCGCACGCCGTCGCTGCCGCGTGGATAGCCTGCCTCGTCGAGCAGTTTCTCGGCGGCGGCAAGATCGATCGGATAGGTCTTCAGGTCGCCATCATACCATTTGGCAAGATTGGGATTGATCGGGCCGGGAATGGCCGCGCCGTAGCCGTAGTTGATGGTGTTGAGGATCACCTTGCGGTCGATCACATGGGCGAAGGCCTGGCGAACGCGGATGTCCTTGAAGAAGGGCCGTTCGAGGTTGAACTCGATGCGGCTAACCCCATTCGAATATTGGTAGCCGCGCTCGTCGAAAGCGATGCCGTCGACCGTCTTCAGACGTTCGAGATCGCTGAGCGGAACGGGTGTCGAGGGGGCAAGGTCGATCTCTCCGGTCTCGATGGCGATCGAGCGTGCTGCGGCATCGGGAATGAAACGGACAATGAGCTGGTCGAGATAGGGGCGCGGCTGGTCCCAGTAATCGGGGTTGCGCTCATAGACGAGGTGGCTGCCGCGGACCCATTCCTTGAACTTGAAGGGACCTGTGCCGATCGGCGCGAGATTTGCAGGATTTTCGGCAACCTTCGTCCCCTCATAGATGTGACGCGCTACGATCGGCGTCTCCGAGGAGGCAAGGGCGGTGATGAGATAGGGCGCCGGCTTGGAGAGTTTCAGGATCGCCGTCAGCGGATCCGGCGTTTCGACGTCGACGAGGTTGAGGAACGTGTTGCGGCCACGCGGATGAACCTCCTTCAGCGTCTTGATCGAGAAGGCAACGTCAGCCGAGGTAAAGGCCTGGCCGTCATGCCATTTTACGCCGTCGCGCAGGTGGAACGTGTAGACGAGCCCATCCGGGCTCACCGACCATTCCTTGGCCAGAAGAGGCTGCGGGTTCAGCTCGAAATCATAGGTCAGAAGGCCTTCAATGACCTTCGGCGAGACATAGACGGAATTGAAGGCAGTGTTCGCAATGGTCGTCAGCACCGGCGGCTCGGCCGACAGGAGCAGCGTCGCTGTGCCGCCGCGCACCGGAGCGGCAAAGGCCGGCAGGCGTGTTGCCGACGCCACGGTGAGCGCAACGGAAGCAAGAAGGAAATTGCGGCGTGTCGGGGCAGGAAATGCTGGCATGGTCGGTCCCTCGATGATTGTGCGTTCCCGTTGCCGGGCGGTCTAAGTTCGCCTTTCCATACTTCGGCGCGGCCGTAGAGTTTTTTACCCAATTGCGGAGTAGCCTCGGTAAGAAATTCGAATTGATGCGCTATTGGCGTTAAATGATTCCAAAAGACATCGATGCAAGGCTTCTTCTTGGAATTATTTACTAATATCGATTTGACAAAACCCACAGATTTAGTCAACTACTATCGCAACGCAACACGATGAATTCTTCCGGCGACGCGAGGTGGAAATCCATGTCGGCACTAAAGCGGGTCGCCCGCACGATCAGAAAGACCGTCATTCAGGCCGTGCCGACCATGCTCGGCATCGTCATATTGAGTTTCTTCCTGCTCAAGCTCGCGCCGGGCGATGCAGCCGACGTGATGGCGGCTGAATCCGGTTCGGCCACGGAAGAAACCATGGCGGCTCTGCGCCAGCGTTTCGGGCTCGACAACCCTCTTCTCGTGCAGCTCGCCAACTACCTGGACAACCTGGCGCATTTCAGCCTCGGCTTTTCACCGCGCTACGGGATGCCGGTTGCAGATCTCATTGGTCAGCGGCTGCCCGGAACACTGACGCTGATGCTGGCCGCGCTGCTGATCGCCATTGCCGTCGGTCTGCTGCTCGGCTCGTTGATGGCAACCTTCTCCGGAAGGATTGCCGACCGCGTGATCTCGGTCGTTTCGCTTCTGTTTTATTCCATCCCCGGCTTCTGGATCGGCCTGATGCTGATCCTGTTCTTTTCCGTCAAGCTCGGCTGGCTGCCGAGCGGCGGCGACAGCACGATCGGATCGCGGCTCACGGGGCTGCCGGCGCTTCTCGACCGCATCCGCTATATGGTGCTGCCCGCAACCTCGCTTTCGCTCTTCTATCTGGCGATCTACGCGCGCCTGACCCGCGCGGCCATGCTGGAGGTAAAATCCCAGGATTTTGTCCGCACCGCCCGCGCCAAGGGTGTGTCGCCCTTCTTCCTGACCACGCGTCACGTGCTGCGCAACGCCCTGATCCCGATCACGACAATGGCGGGCATGCATTTCGGGGGCATGCTCGGCGGAGCAGTGGTGGTCGAGACCGTCTACAGCTGGCCAGGACTCGGCCGGCTTGCCTTCGAAGCCGTGATGGCACGCGATTTCTCCGTGCTGCTCGGCATCCTGCTCTTGTCCTCCTTCCTGGTCATCGTCGCCAACGCGGCCGTCGACCTGCTGCAGGCATGGATTGATCCCAGAATCGGAGCCAGCCGATGACCAGCCAGAAGCTTCATACCTACGCCGGCGAGGCAATTGATTTAGCGGAGCGCGATAGTGACGCGTCACGCCCGGCACCCGAGAAACCAGCCGAGCCGCGCTGGACGCATATTCATGCGCCCGACGTGCGCGCCTCGGCTGCACCCGGTGTCGCCTGGCGCGGTCTGCGACGTGAGCTCAAGGTCTTTCTGTCCAATCCCACCGCATTGTTCGGCGTCCTGTTCCTGATCGCCACCGCACTCGCAGCCCTTCTTGCCCCCGTCTTTTATCCAGGCGATCCGATGGAGATGGTGGCGCGACCGTTCCTCTGGCCGGGCCAAAATCCGTCTTATCCGCTCGGTACGGATTCGATGGGGCGCGATGTGCTCGCAGGCATCCTGCACGGCGCGCGCATTTCGCTTACGGTCGGAATCGCGGCGACCGCCCTCGGGCTTTCTGCCGGCATCACGATCGGCGCGATGGCGGGATATTTCGGCGGGATCGTCGACGATCTCCTGGTGAAAGTCATCGAGATCTTCCAGACGATCCCGAGCTTCGTCCTGCTCGTCGTGCTGGTCGCCATCGCTCAGCCCACAACCTCGACCGTCACAATCGCGATCGCCATCGTCAGCTGGCCGACGGTGGCGCGCCTGACACGGGCCGAGTTCCGTTCCATCCGCGAGAAGGACTATGTGCTTGCGGCGCGAAGCCTCGGCTTCGGCCATGCGCGCATCATCTTCCGCGAAATCCTGCCGAACGCCCTGCCGCCCCTGATCGTCACCTCCTCGGTGATGGTCGCCAGCGCCATCCTGATGGAATCGGCGCTATCCTTCATGGGGCTCGGTGATCCCAATCGCGTCTCCTGGGGATCGATGATCGGTGCCGGTCGCGACGTGATCCGCACAGCCTGGTACCTGACGGCGCTGCCGGGCCTCGCGATCGTCTTTACTGTACTGGCACTCAATCTTTTGGGCGACGGTCTCAACGATGCGCTCAATCCGCGCTTTTCGGAGGAACGCTGATGAGCCATCTTCTCGAAGTCCGCGATCTCTCCGTCCGCTTTGCGACCGCAGAGCCGGTCAAGGGCGTCAGCTTTAACGCCAATCCCGGAGAGATGCTGGCGATCGTCGGCGAATCCGGCTCCGGAAAATCGCTGACGGCCCTTGCCCTGATGGGCCTCCTGCCACGGCACGCCCGGGCGGGCGGCGAGATCCGGTTTGACGGTCGCAGCCTGCTGACGCTGTCGGAACGGCAATTGCGGAAGGTTCGCGGGCGCGACATCGCAATGATCTTCCAGGAGCCGATGACTTCGCTCAATCCGGTTCTGTCGATCGGTGACCAGATCATCGAGGTACTGCGGATCCATGAGGATCTCAGCCGCCGCCAGGCGCGTGCCCGGGCGATCGAGCTTCTGGACCTCGTCAGTATTCCGGAGCCGGCCCGCCGCATTGACGACTATCCCCATCAGTTGTCGGGCGGCATGCGCCAGCGCGTGATGATCGCGATTGCCGTTGCCTGCAACCCGAAACTTCTGATCGCCGACGAGGCGACGACCGCGCTCGACGTGACCATCCAGGCGCAGGTCCTGCAGCTTCTCGATAATCTGCGCGCCAAGCTGAATATGGCGGTCATCCTCATCACCCACGATCTTGGCATCGTGGCGCAATGGGCCGATCGTGTCGTCGTCATGTATGCCGGCCGCAAGATCGAGGAGGGGCTTCCCGGCCCGGTCTTCGACACGCCTTATCATCCCTATACACGCGGCCTGCTGGCGGCCTCGCCGCGGCTGACGGCCGATTATCATTATCGCGATGGGCCGCTTGCCGAAATTCCGGGCTCCATCGTCTCGGCCGCCGGCGAGAAGGGCTGTTCCTTCCGCCCGCGCTGTCCGGTCGCCCGTCCCGCCTGCGCCCAGGCGGTGCCGACGCTGTTTTCCATCTCGGCGGGCCGCGAAGTCGCTTGCCCCTATGTTTCAGTCCACGCGGAGGTCGCTCATGTCGCTCCTGTCGGTCGATAGGCTCTCCACCCATTATCCAGGCAGCGCCGGCACGGTGCGTGCCGTCGACGGCGTGTCACTGGAAATCGCGGAAGGCGAGACAGTTGCGCTCGTCGGCGAATCCGGTTGCGGCAAGTCGACGCTCGGCAAGTCGCTGACGCGTCTCGTCACGCCGTCTTCCGGGCAGGTCCGCTTTCGCGGCCGCGATGTTACGGCCATGTCGAACAAGGAGCTGCAGTCGATCCGCCGAAGCATCCAGATGATCTTCCAGGACCCCTTCGCTTCGCTCAATCCACGGCAGACCATCCGGACGATATTGACGGCACCGCTTGCCGTGCATGGCATCGGCGATCGCAGGAAACGTGATGCGATCGCTGCGGGAATGGTCGAGCATGTCGGCCTGCCACGCGATTCCCTGGAGCGCTATCCGCACGAATTTTCCGGCGGCCAGCGCCAGCGCATCGGCATTGCCCGGGCGCTGATCCTGCAGCCCGAGCTCGTCATCTGCGATGAACCGGTCTCGGCACTTGACCTGTCGATCCAGGCCCAGATCCTTAACCTGCTGGTCGAGATGAAGACGGAGCTGTCGCTTTCCTATCTCTTTATTTCGCATGATCTGTCCGTCGTTCGTTATTTCGCCGACCGTGTGCTCGTCATGTATCTCGGGCGTATCGTCGAAAGCGCCTCGACTGCCGACCTCTGGAACGGTGCCAAACATCCCTATACGCGGGCACTGCTTGCCGCCGTGCCCGACCCGTCGCGCCGCAAGCAGGCAGCCCCGATCAACGGCGACCTGCCAAGTCCGCACAATCCACCGTCCGGCTGTCGCTTCAACACGCGCTGTCCGCTTGCCACCGATATTTGCCGGGCCGAGGATCCGGCATTCCGCCAGTTCGGCGCCGGCCATGCCGTCGCCTGTCACCACGCTCAATGAATGGAGAATGAAATGGTCGATTATCGCTATCTCGGGCGCAGCGCGCTCAAAGTGTCACCGCTCAGCCTTGGAACCATGATGTTCGGCGGGCCGACGCCCGATGAGGTCGCCTTCCGCATCATCGACAAGGCCCGCGAGCAGGGGATCAACTTCATCGACACAGCCGATGTCTATCACGACGGCAAGTCGGAAGAGGTTGTCGGCCGCGGCATCAAGTCAAGCCGCGATCACTGGGTCTTGGCGACCAAGTTCGTAAACTCGCACACCAAGGGCCCGAACCTTGGCGGCCACTCGCGCAAATGGGTGATCGAGACGGTGGAGAATTCGCTGCGCCGCCTGAACACCGACTATATAGACATCCTCTATTTCCACCGCGCTGTCTTCGATGCGCCGCTCGAAGAGCCGGTTCGTGCCATTGCCGATCTGATCCGTGCGGGCAAGCTTCGCTATTTCGGGGTCTCGAACTTCCGCGGCTGGCGCATCGCCGAGATCGCCCACCTTGCCGATCAGCTTGGCATCGACCGGCCGGTGGCAAGCCAGCCGCTCTACAACATCGTCAACCGCACGGCGGAAGCCGAACAACTGCCGGCCGCCCACTATTACGGCCTTGGCGTCGTCTCCTATTCGCCGCTCGCTCGTGGCGTGCTGACTGGAAAATATGAGCCGGGCACGGAACCGGATGCCGATACGCGTGCAGGCCGTGGCGACAAGCGCATCCTCGAAACCGAATGGCGTCCGGAATCGATTGCGATCGCCAGGGAGATCGCTGCCCATGCCAACCGCAAGGGCATTACGCCGACCGAGTTCGCGCTCGCCTGGGTGCTGAACAACAAGCTGATCTCGGCCGCCATCACCGGTCCACGCACCGAGGAGCATTGGGATAGCTATATCCGCGCGCTCGACGTCAAGCTCGATGCCGAGGACGAGGCCCTGGTCGATAGGCTGGTGACGGCCGGTCATCCCTCGACGCCGGGCTTCAACGATCCAAGCCATCCGGTCGAAGGGCGCGTTCCGCGTCTCAGCGAAGTAGGGACCGACAATGTCGTGTCGCTGACGCGCGCCGTCGCCTGAGGCCGTCAGGGAGGATCCGCCTTCGCGCGGATCCTCCCCATTCTTCAAAAATTCACCGTTGAAAGCTTGACCATGGCCACCTCAACCTCTTCCACGCTGCTATCCACCGGTGGATCTGAGCCCGATACCGATCTTGCCGCCCTGCTTTCGACGGTGCCGGCGCTCGCAGCCGAAATTGGCAAGGAAGCGGCACGGCGCGATCTCGATCGCGAGCTTCCGTTTGAGGCTTTCCGCCTGTTCAAGGAGGCCGGTCTCGGAGCGCTGCGCATCCCCACCTCGCTTGGTGGGCCAGGCGGTAGTGTCCTCGACTATATCGAGACGATCATGGCGATCGGTGCGGCCGATTCCAATGTCGCACATGCGCTTCGCAGCCATTTCAATTTCACCGAGAGCCTTATTCTCAATCCCAATACGGTGCTTGACCGCACGCAGCTGGCAAGAGTGCTTGCCGGCAAGCTGTTCGGCGGCGCTCATACGGAACAAGGCACCAAGCGTCCTGGCGAGGTGACGACGAAACTCTCGAAGGCCGGCGACAGTTACCGGCTCAATGGCCGCAAATGGTATGCGACGGGAACCGCATTCTCCGATTTCGCTTCCTTCAGCGCCAGGAACGACGAGGACCAATTCGTGAGCGTCCTGCTTCCGGTCGACCGCAATGGCATCACCGTTCTCGACGACTGGGACGGCATGGGCCAGCGGCTGACGGCGAGCGGCGGCGTGCTGCTGGAGGATGTCGAGGTCCTGCCGCATGAGATTTCCACGCGCGGCCTCAATTCGCTTGTCGGGCGCCATACATCGACCCTGCGTCAACTCCACCTTACCGCCTCCATGGCCGGTGCGGTGCGCGGTGCAGTGGCGGAAGGTACCGATTACGTGCGCAGGCAGGCGCGTTCGGCCGCTCATAGTGCGGCCGAGACGGCCAATGCCGACCCCTTTGTCCAGAAAATCCTGGGTGAGATCGCCAGCGGCTCCTTTGCTGTCGATACGCTGATCCGCGAGGCGGCCCGCGCGCTTGACCGTTCCGTCGCGGCGTTTGGCGCAGGAGATCCGGAACGCTTGGAAGCGGCTCTTGTCGAAAGCGCCCTGACGACGGCGCGTACGCAGATCGTTGCCTCTCAGATCGCGCTTTCTGCCGCAACCAACGTCTTCGAGCTCGGCGGCGGTTCGGCGACATCGAGACATCTCAACCTTGACCGCCACTGGCGCAATATCCGCACCGTGCTCAACCATAATCCGCTTTTACACAAGGCGCGTGTGGTCGGCGATTTCTACATCAACGGAACGACGACGCATCTGGAGGAAGGCAAGGTCTTCTAGAACCCGGCCCGTCGCGTCGCTTCATTTATCACTTGAGGTCATCCTGATGTCCGGCCGCCGCGCCGACAGGAGATCTGTGCGCCTTTCTTGCTGTCATCCCCCGGATCTGTGTGACGGGGAGGGAGGTCTCATGCTTTTCGATCCAAAGCCAGGCCAATCCGTCATCATTATCGGCGGCGGCTTCGCCGGCGCGTTGACTGCGCTCAAACTGCTTGACCGGACGACGGTGGGGCTGTCGATCACCATCATCGAGCCACGTACCGAGCTCGGTCGCGGCGTTGCCTATAGCACCAGCGACCCGGCCCATCTCGTCAACGGACCGGCCGAGATCTTCTCGCTCTATCCCGAGGATATGGGTCATCTGGCCCGTTGGCTTGCCGAAAACGGCCCCGCCAACGGCTGGCAGCCGCCCGCAGACGTTGCCGCAAGCAGCCCGCCGCGCCATCTTTACGGGACCTATGTGCGCGACGAACTGAAGCGCGCGGTTGCACAGGCACGCTCCGGATCGAGCCTGCAGCATGTCCGCTCGTCGGCAGCACATCTGTCATCATCGCCACACCGGGTCCGTGTAGCGACCACGGGCGGCACTGTCTTGGAAGCGGACGAAGCCGTACTGGCACTCGGGGTATTCCAGCCCGATCTGCGCCCTGCCGAGGCGGCTGTGGCAGGACATCCGCGCTTTGCCGAAAATCCCTGGAACCTGGCAGCGCTCGACCGGTTGAGCGACAGTTCCGATATCCTCATCATCGGTGCCAGTCTCTCCATGGTCGATGCGATCGCGAGCATGGAGGCGAGGGGGTTTCGTGGGCGCTACCGGGTGATTTCGCGGCGGGGCCAGTTCGTCGAGGGTCGCAGGAATGCCGATCCGGCCCGTGACTTTCTCGCTGACGGACCGCTTCCTTCGACGGCGCGCGACCTGCTTGCGCGCGTCAAGGCGGAACGACGCCAGCTTGCCGCCGCCGGTGGGGACTGGCAGGGGCTGCCGCTTGCCATTCGCCCCCACATCCTGCCGCTCTGGCAGAATGCCAACGATCGGGAAAGACTGCGCTTTGCCCGTCATCTGAGGGCCTTCTGGGACGTGACGGCACATCGATCCGCGCCGGAAAGCCACCGCAGCGTCGAAGCGGCGCGGTCTCAGGGGCGGCTCGTCGATGGGACGGCCCGCCTCCTGGCGCTGAAGCCTGAGGGAGCCGGTATTGCAGCAACCCTGAAAACCGCGGCAGGCCTTGAGGAGACTATCTTCGGCGGCGTAATCGATTGCCGCGGGCATCAGCTGCATGATTGGCGGGAAATCGCTGATCCGTTTGTTCGCCAGCTTCTTTCAAGCGGCGAGGTGCGCCCGCATTCGACCGGCTTCGGCATCGACGCCACCCCCGAGGGCGACCTCATCGATGAGGAAGGGCGCGTTCACCGCAACTTAAGCGCCATCGGCCATCCGCTGCGCGGTGTGGCCTGGGAATCGAGCTCGATCACCGAACAGCGCACGCAGGCGATCGCGCTTGCCGACCGCATCCTTGCGAAATTCACGCCGGCCCGCGCCGCCTCTTGAGAAGCGATTCATCCGACAAACCGCAAAGCGATCAGGGGCGCATCGTCAGATGCGCCCCTGATCCGTGAAGGCTGGTCGTGACCCCCGAACCGTCAGCCTTCGCCGTCCTTGATATAGACCTCGGCGAAATTGGCCTGGACCCCTTCGGCGCCGATCGTGTGGTTCTTCACCCGCTTGTTGAAGACGGTGACATTTTCCAGCGCGATCAGATTCACCACCGGAACCTCCTCGGCGATGATCCTCTGAAAATCGTTGAATTCTTGTCGTCGCTTCTGCTCGTCAATTTCCACCGATGCCGCCTCCAGCAGCCGGTCGACCTCCGGATTGGCGTAATGGGCCGCATTGGAAAAGGGCAGGCCGAGCTTGAAGTTCTTCGACCAGTAGATGCGCTGGACGCCGAGCGTCGGATCGAACTGATTGCCGAGATATTCGGCTGTCACGTCGAAGACCCGTTCCGTATAGACCTTCTGGATATAGGTCGAGAAATCGTAGGAATCGATCGTCGCGGCGATGCCGATGCGGGTGAGATTCTGTTTCAGATATTCGATGACCCGCTTGAAGCCTTCATTGTAGGAGTTGTGGGTGAGCCTGAGGGCAAAGCGGGTGCCGTCGGCGCCACGCTTGTAGCCGGCCTCGTCGAGGAGCTGTTCGGCTGCCGCAAGATCGTAGGCGTAGGGCTTGATCAAGCCGTCGTGGTAACGGGAGAGGAAGGTACTGATCGGTGTCGGCGAGATATGGCCGTAACCGTACCAGACAGTGTTCAGGATGACGTCGAGATCGATCGCGTGGGCGATGGCGCGGCGAACCTTCACATCCTTCAGATATTCGTTGTCGAGATTGAAGATGAGCTGCGTCTGATCGCCCTTGGTTTCGTAGCCGCGGGAATCGACGCTGATATTCGGCAGCGCCTTAATGCGCTCGAGATCGCTGAGCGGGATCGGATTGTCGCCGCCGATATCGAATTCGCCAGTCTCGAATCCTGCTGCTCGTGCTGCTCCATCGGGCACGAAGCGGATGACGATCTGGTCGAGATAGGGTTTGCCTGCATCCCAGTAGTCGGCATTGCGCTCCAGGATGATATGCGAGCCGCGCGTCCATTCCTTGAAGACGAAGGGGCCGGTTCCGATCGGTGCGCTGCCGTTCTTGTTGAGCGGCACGTCGGCGATCGCGACATTGTCGTAGATATGCTTCGGCACGATCGGCGATTCCGCCGCGTAGAGCGCGCTGAGCAGATAAGGCGCGGGCTTTGACAGGCGGATGATCGCCGTCAACGGATCGGGTGTCTCGACCTTGACGACATTGGCGAAGGTGCCGCGCCCGCGCGGATGGACCTGCTTTAAGAGTTCGATCGAATAGGCGACGTCATTGGCGGTGAAGGGCTTGCCATCATGCCATTTCACATTGGGGCGTAGCTTGAACGTGTAGCTCAAGCCATCGTCGGAAATCGACCATTCGGTCGCAAGCTGCGGTTTCGGGGTCAGGTCGAAGTCATAGGTCAGCAGCCCCTCGGTGATCTTCGGGCTGACCTTCTGGGTGCCGCCGGCGGTATGGGCGAGCGCCAGGATTGTCGGCGGTTCGGGCTCGACGATGAAGTTCAGCGTTCCGCCCGGCTTCGGCGTGTCCTCAGCGGCCCTGAGGCCGAACGAGGGCACAAGCGTGCTGGCGGTGGATAAAAGCAGCAGCTGGTTGAAGGTGCGACGATTAATGCTCATGAGGATCGTCCCTGTCAGGCGTTCTTGAGGAGATAAGCGGAGGAGAGGCTGCCCGAGAGACCGTCGGCAACCACCGTATGGTCCTGGACCTTCTTGTTGAAGATCGTCAGCTGCCGGAAGGAGACGAGCGTGATATCGGGCAGGTCGCGGGCGATGATCACCTGCATGCGGTTGAAGAGTTCGACGCGCTTGGCCCTGTCGTTCTCGACCGCGGCCTGTTCGAAGATCGCGTCGATTTCCGGATTGTTGTAGCCCGAGCCGTTCGAGAAAGGCACGCCCTTCTTGAAGTTCTTCGACCAGTAGAGACGCTGAACGCCGATGGTCGGATCGAATGTATTGCCCATGCCGTTGGTGACGAAAGCGAAATCGCGGTCGGTGTAGACGCGCTTCAGCCAGGTCGGCACATCCTGTCCGCGCAACGTCACCTTGACGCCGATTTTGGACAGCGAGTCGCGCAGATAGTCACCGATACGAGTATAGGTGTCGCCATAGGGCATGACATCGTGCGGCACCTCGAAGCGCACACCGTCTGGCCCGCGTGGGAAGCCGGCTTCGTCGAGAAGCTGTTCGGCCTTTGCCGGATCATGGGCATAGACCGGGACATCAGGATTATAGAAAGCCTTGAGGAAGGGGCTGATCGGGCTCGGCGCCGGGACCGCATAGCCGTAGAAGGCGATATCGGCGACGGTCTGCCGATCGATCGCATGCGCTACGGCCTGGCGGACCTTGTCGTGCTTGAAATACTCGTTCTGCAAGTTGAATTCGATGCGATAGACAGTCGGCGAATAATCGTTGCCGCGATCATCGACGGCAAGCGTGGGCGAGGCTTTCAGCCGGTCGATTTCGCTCAGCGACACCGGTGTATCGGGAGCAATATCGACTTCGCCGGTCTCAAGTGCTGCAACTCTGGCGCTGGCATCGGGAATGAACTTGACGACGATGCGGTCGAGATAGGGCTTGCCCTGGTCCCAATAGTCAGGATTGCGATCCAGGATCACATGGCTGCCGACCGCCCATTCACGGAAGATGAAAGGACCGGTGCCGATCGGGGCGCGACCGTTTGCATGCCCGGCAAGATCGGTGGCGCCCTCATAGACATGTTTGGGGACGATCGGGGATTCGCTCGCCTGCAAGGCGCCGATCAGATAGGGCGCCGGCTTCGACAGGCGGATGATGGCGGTATGGGCATCCGGTGTCGCCACTTCCTTGACGCTGGAGAAGGTGGCCCGGCCGCGCGGATGCACTTCCTTCAGCGCCAGGATCGAGAAGGCAACATCCTCGGCGGTAAAGGGTTTGCCGTCATGCCATTTGACGCCTTGCCTGAGTTCGAAACGATATTCCAGCCCGTCGTCGCTGACGTGCCAGGCGGTCGCAAGTTGTGGAATCGGCTTGAAGTCCAGCCCGTAGGCCAGCAATCCTTCCGTGATCTTGCCGGAGACGCGTGTGGTCGGGCCTGCCGTATGCGCAAGGGTGACGAGTGTGGGCGGCTCCGGCTGGACGAGCAGATTGAGCGTACCGCCGGCGACCGGCTCCGCTGCCTCTGCAAAGCGGCCGATGGGCACGACGGCGCTGAGCGCCGTGAACGCGAAGAGCAGATTGAGCTGACGTCTGTTGATAACCATAACGACCCTCCGTGTCCGTTTCGGCCTACTGAGGCCCAAGCCTTGGTGAGCGCGCATGATCGGTCGGGGGAGGGGAAATCGAGAAGAATGTTTTTCTCGCAGCGCCCGAAAGAAAAGCTTCGCGCAAATCGGCGGGCGTGCCGGGGCAGCAATAATCTAGTCGTTTGGTAGACAATTTTTGGATTTTAGTTTTTGCTTCCCCGGCAGGGTGGTCACGCGCAAGGAAATGTTTCCGGCTGGGTTATCGGCGCAAAGCGGGTTCTCGTCTTGTCTGGTCTGTTTGTGGTGCAATCAGCTCATGAACACGCTCGCGCCCCACCGCAGGAAGACCATCAATCCGACGCTTGCCCGTCTGCCGCCGCTGACGTCGCTGCGCGCCTTCGTGGCGACGGCGCGTCATCTCAACTTCATCCGTGCCGCCGAAGAGCTGCATGTCACCTCGGCGGCCGTCGGCCAGCAGATCAGGCTCCTGGAAAACTACCTTGGCCAGCCGCTGTTCAACCGTGTGCGCGGCCAGCTGCAGTTGACACCGGCAGGCCATGCACTGATGCCAGGTCTGACGGATGCCTTCGATGCCGTCCTTTCGGCCATGACGCAATTTGCGACGAGCGATCACGAGCAGCCGATCCGGGTGTCCGTCGCGCCGTCCTTCGCCAGCAAATGGCTGATCCCGCGGCTCGATGCGCTCCGACGCGCGGCACCCGGCCTGCAGGTTCTGGTCGAAGCCTCGACAGATCTGACGGACCTTGACGCGGGTGACGCCGACTGCGTGATCCGCTTCGGCAGCGGCGCCTATCCCGGCCTCGCGGTCGACCATCTCTTCTCAGAGGCCGTCGTGCCAGTCTGCAGTCCGCAATTTGCCGACCACCACGGACTGTGGGAGCGGCCGGAGGCGATCGAAGACGTGCCGCTCCTTCATGAGGAGGGCGCCGAACATGACCATGCCTGCCCGGACTGGCATGCCTGGCTGCGGGCCGAGGGGCTTTCTTTTCGCCCGTCGCGCGGCGGCTTCCGGCTGAACCAGTCATCACTGGTACTCGACGCTGCTGTCGCCGGCCAGGGGCTTGGTCTCGGCAAGATCCGGCTCGCGGAAGCCGAGATCCGCAGTGGCCGGCTCGTCTGCCCCTTCGGTAGCCCGCAAGCGGTTAGCTTTTCCTATTTCTTCGTCACATCGGCCCACAAGGCGCGGCTGATGCGGGTCGATCTTTTCCGCAACTGGCTGCTTGCCGAGGCGCGCGCCGCGCAGACGATTGAGGTCACTTCGTCCCGCGGCCCTCGATCCGATTTCGATATGATCGCCGCCGAGTGAGATTGTGTGTCGTGAAGGGCAAGCCGGGACGGCCTATTTCAGCTGGAACCCCAGTTTGCGTGCCACCTCGCCAAGCACATGGCGGCCCTTGAGCGCCTCGACCGTGCCGATGCGATTGCGAACCTGATCGGTCCAGTCGATCAGAGGCATTGTCTGTTCTGTCTGGAAGCTTCTGAGAATATGATTGTAACCGGCGAGATCGTCGGCCGGTGCGCTGTCCTGGTAGCGTTCGCGGTGCAGGACGTTCGTTTGCGGCAGGCGGGGCTTGACGCCGGCGGGCACCGCCGGATCGGGATAACCGACCGTCAGGCCAAAAACGGGAAAGACCCCGTCCGGCAGGGCAAGTTCACGGGCGACCGTTTCAGGGTCATTGCGGATCGCTCCGATATAGCAGGTGCCGAGGCCAAGAGATTCCAGGGCGACGACGGCGTTCTGGGCGGCGAGTGCCGCGTCGATCACGCCAAGAAGAAAGCTTTCCACATAGTCGAGCCCTTCGGCCGTCGCGCCACGCTCCGTTGCAATCTTGCGCGGTCGGGCAAGATCGGCGAGCCAGACGAGCAGAAGCGGGGCCTGGGAGATCTGCCGCTGATTGCCGGCAACCGCATTCAAACGACCGCGACGTTCGACGTCTTCAACGGCAACCACACTCCAGGCCTGGAGGTTCGAGGAACTCGGTGCCGACTGGGCGGCGGCAACGGCGAGCTCGACTGCCTCCGCCGGTACCGCGTTTGGCAGATAATGGCGCACGCTCCGATGCGAGAGGATCGTCTCGACGGTTTCGGTCCAATCTCCCGAAAGCTGCTGTTTATTGCGGTAGCGCTCGCCGGCAAGCGCCTTCAGCCTTTCATTGCCGACGTTTCTTTCCGCTGCTGTTGATGGTGTCATATCGATTTTCCCTGCCTGCTGTCATTGTCGATCTCTATTCTGCCGCGGCCGCATAGGGGTTGGCCGGGCGGGCAAGACCGAGATGCTCGCGAAGCGTCTTCCCGCTATAGGCCTGCCGAAACAGTCCGCGTTTGCGCAGGATCGGCACGACCTCATCGACAAAGACCTCGAGCCCGTGCGGCAATACGTCCGGCATCAGGTTGAAGCCATCTGCCGCACCGGCGACAAACCAGCGTTCGATGTCGTCGGCAACGTCCTGTGGCGTGCCGACAATGGTGCGATGGCCGGTGCCGCCGTTCAGGGCGCGGATAAGGCCGCGCACGCTGAGCCGCTCCCGTCTGGCGAGCGCCAAAGTGGCGCGGAAGAAGGTATGACCGCCATCGGCTGGCAACGGAATGTCGTCGGGCAGCGGGGCGTCGAGGTCGAGGTTGCTGGCGTCGAGCTGAAGCACGCCAGCCAGTCGTGCGAGACTATATTCGAGCGGTATCAGTTCGCGCAGCTCTTCCTGCCGTCGTTTGGCCTCGATCTCGGTGCTGCCGATGATCGTCGCAAGGCCGGCGAGCACAAGAATGCTGTCGGCTGGCCTGCGGAAGCGGGCAGCACGCCGGCGCAGGTCGCCGGCATAATCGAGCGCCTCCTCGAAGGATTGCGAGGCGGAGAAAACGGCTTCGGCATGTTCGGCCGCAAGTTCTCTTCCATCGTCCGAGCCACCGGCCTGCACCAGAACCGGATGGCCTTGGGGCGGGCGTGGAATATTGTGCGGCCCATGCACCTGGAAATGCTTGCCGCGATGGGCGATCGCATGGACACGTGCCGGATCGACGAAACGGCCGGTCGCGACATCGCCGATGAAGGCATCTTCCTCCCAGCTGTCCCACAGCGCCTTGACGACGGCTGTAAATTCGCCCGCGCGCTCGTAGCGACTGGAATGGGCGACGGGTTTTTCCAAGCCGAAATTGCGGCTCTGCGACAGGTCGGCACTGGTGACGATGTTCCAGCCAGCCCGGCCGCCGCTTGCATGGTCAAGCGTGGCAAAGCGGCGGGCGATATTGTAGGGCTCGTTGTAGGTCGTCGAGGCGGTGGCGATGAGGCCGATATTCCCTGTGTTGGCGGCGACCAATGCAAGTACGATCGTCGGTTCGAGCGACGTCAGCGGCCTGAAATCCACCCTGTCCGAAATCGCTGCCTGATCGGCGAGGAAGACGGCATCGAACGTGCCGCGTTCGGCAATCCTGGCGACATTGACATAGTGATTGACATCGAAGGAGGCGCGCGGATCGCTGCCTTCCATCCGCCAGGCCGCAGGCGAGAAGCCCGAATGCAGGATATTGACGTTGAGATGAAGCTCGCGTCCGCTCACTGGAATATTCCCGGTTCGGGATAGTCGCCAGTCAGGAACCATGTCCCGACATTGCGTGTCTTGTATTCGGCCGGATTGTGCAGCGTATGGATGCGCACATTGCGCCAGAACCGGTCGAAACCATAGGCACGCACTGCCGACCGCGCACCCATGACCTCGAATATCTCGCTTGTGACCTCGAGCGCCACCTTGCCGGCCAGCACGTTGGCGGAAGCAACGGCAATTGCCGTCTGGCCGCGCTCATCCGCCGTCAGCGCAGCACCTTTAGCGTAGGCGGCGTCAATCGCCTGCGCTGCGCGGTCGGCAAGCGCGGTCGCCGCCTGCACTTTCGTCCAGAGCTCACCATATTGCCGCTTGATCCAGGGATCGTCGACGTGTCGTTCGACGCCAGAATAGATCCAGGGCCGTGATTTCGTGACCGTATAGTCGCGGGCCGCCGCAAGCGCGCCCTGGGCGGTGCCGATAAAGACGTTGAGGAGCACGCTCTGCTGCTGCTGTGGCGCCAGAAGCGCGATTGGATCGCGCGGGCGTTCCGCCAGGATTTCGTCACCGTCGATCCGGACATCCTTGTAGAAAACCCTGCCGCTGCCCGTCTGGCGCTGGCCAATTCCGTCCCAGTCGTCCGCGATGGTGATCCCTGGGCGATTGGCCGGAATATAGGCAAAGCTGCGCTGGTTGGTTTCCTCGTCTTCCCAGGCGACCATGAGATAGTCGGCGACATGCGAGCCCGAGGCGAAAGGGCGAAAACCGTTCAGGATGGCACCACCGGCGGTCCTTCTTCCAAAGAGGCTCTTCGAAAAGCTGTTAGTCGTATTGCCCCAGAACCAGCGGCCGTCCGCTGAGCGGCGCAAGATCTCATGCGAGCGCTTGTCGCCTGCCGTCGCCGCGTTCATGAGCGGGCTGAAGTGATAGCCGAAGAGATGACCAAGCGAACCATCGACCTTGGAAAATTCACGCAGAACCTTAAGCGCGGTCGAATAGGGCTGCCCCTCACCGCCGAATTCCTTCGGGATCAGCAAATTGACGAGGCCGCTCTCCTTCAGAAGCCTTATCTGTTCGGAGGGGCGGCCGCCGAGCTGGTCGCGCTCGACAGCATCGTGCGCAAAGATCTCTGTGAGTTCGGCCGCCTTGGCGAGATAGGGATTGTCGCGATCCGCCTGGAAGAGGGCGGGCGAATTTGAGGTTGGCTCCGGCTGGCTCGGTTCGAACGTTCCAGGCTTTGCGGTCATGGCGCTTTCCCTTCAGTTATGTAAACGCGGGAAACCATGGCGCTCGGCAAGCAGCTCGAGGATACGATCGGTCTTGTTGACGAAATGCACGCCATTCCAGTGTTCAGCATCTGCCGGTGCGTCCTCTGCGAGAACCAGCACCGGCAGGGATTGGTGCTCCTCGCTGATGGCGGCGATCACACTTGTGCGCGGCCGGGCAAAGGGAACCCTCTCCACCTCGATCTTGCTCGCAAGACTTGGGAACGACGCAAGCAGTCCCTCGACGGCATTGCAATATGGGCAGACGTAGCTGACACCCGGCTTCTTCGGGTCGGAAAAACCCGGTTCGATGAGATATAGCTTATCGCGGCTCATTCGTTTCTCCTTATTCGGCGGCCGCAGCACTGGCGGCTTCCGCAAAGCGGTTCGCCGGGCGCTTGAGACCCAGATTGTCGCGCAGCGTTGCGCCCTCATATTCGGTTCGGAATAGGCCGCGGCGGCGCAGTTCCGGAACGACCTGCTCGATAAAGTCGGCAAGCCCGCCCGGCATCAGCGGCGCCATGATGTTGAAGCCGTCGGCGCCATAGTTTTCGAAGCGCTCCTCGAGCACATCGGCGATCTGAACCGGCGTGCCGACCACCTGCCAGTGGCCACGGGCGCCGGCGATACGCAGGTAGAGCTGGCGGATCGACAGATTTTCGCGCCGGGCAAGATCGAGGACGAGAGCCTGGCGGCTCTTGCCGGCGTTGGTCGCCGGCGGATTATAGGGCACCGGCCCATCGAGCGGATAGGACGAAAGATCGACGCCGGAGAGTTGAGAGATGAGGTTCAAGCCCACTTCCGGCTGGATGAGCGTCTGCAGCGCTTCGAACTTTTCCTGCGCCTCCAATTCCGTTCGTCCGACGACGGGGAAAATGCCCGGCAGAATCTTCAGGTCGTCATGCACGCGGCCGAATTTGGCGAGCCGGCCTTTGACGTCGGCATAAAAGGCAACCGCTTCCTCAAGCGTGATCTGCGCAGCAAAGATTGCCTCGGCCGAGCGTGCGGCAAGCTCCTTGCCGGGCTCTGAGGCGCCCGCCTGCACCACAACCGGTCGACCTTGCGGCGAGCGCGGGATGTTGAGGGGGCCGCGCACCTTGAAATGCTTGCCGATGTGGTCGAGCCGGTGCAGCTTTTGAGGATCGAAATAGCGCCCCGACTGCCTGTCGCGGATGAAAGTGTCGTCTTCAAAACTGTCCCAGAGGCCGAGTACCACATCGGCGAATTCCTCGGCGCGCTCGTAACGGTCGCCATGCAGGATCTGCGCATCGTGCCCGAAATTATAGGCGGCGTCCGGATCGGAGGACGTGACGAGGTTCCAGCCGGCCCGCCCGCCGCTCAGCCGGTCAAGGGAGGCAAACTGCCGTGCGAGATTGAACGGATCGGAAAAGCTCGTCGAGGCAGTGGCGATCAGGCCGATATTGCGGGTGACAGAGGAAAGAGCCGAAAGAAGCGTGATCGGCTCGAACGGATAAATGCCGCTATGAGCCTTGCGACTTGCCGCTTCGACGTCTTTCAACCGTGCCGCCACGCCATCGGCGAAAAAGATCGCATCGAACTTCGCGGCCTCGGCAAGACGAGCGAGTTCAAGATAATTTTCGAATTCCGTGCCGATCGACGCCTGCGGATGGCGCCACGCAGCGACATGGTGGCCGGTGAAGAGCAGGAATGCGCCGAGCTTGATCTGGTCCTTGCGTCTCGCCATGGAATGTCCTTTCAGCGGTAGATGGCCGGCACGGGGAACTCGCCGGTCAGCAAAAAGCTGCCGACCGTGCGTTTCTTGTATTCGGCGGGATTATGCAGTGTGTGAGTGCGGACATTGCGCCAGAAACGGTCGAAGCCGTTGGCCTGCGTGGCGGATCGCGCACCCATCACCTCGAAGACCTCGCTCGAAACGGCGAGGCCGACCTCGCCGGCATAGAGGTTAGCCGTGGCGATATCGATGGCGGCGCTGCCGCGATCGGCGTGGCTCAAGGATGGTCCTTGGGCATAGGCCGCATCGAGGCTGCGAGCAGCCTTGTCGGCAAGCTCGGCGGCTGCGAGGGTGCGAATATAGAGCTCGCCATACTGGCGTTTGATCCAGGGGTCGTCGATATGCCGTTCCACGCCGGAATAGATCCATGGTCGAGATGAGGTTACCGTGTAGTCCCGGCCCTCTTCCAGAATGCCCTGGGCGCTGCCGACGAACACGTTGAGAAGGACGCTCTGCTGAAGAAGCGAGGTGAGGGAGGCGAAAGGCGTCAGAGGCACCGAAGGCGCGCTGATCACCTCATCGTCGGCGATTCGGAGGTCGTGGAAACGGACGGTCCCACTGCCGGTCTGCCGCTGCCCAATCCCATCCCAGTCGTCGGCGATTTCGATTCCTTGGCGATCGGCAGGAATTGCCGCGGTCTGGCGTTCACCGGCTGAGTTTTCCCAGGAGATCTGGATATAGTCTGCAACGTGTGAACCCGAGGAAAAGGGCCTGTTTCCATCGATTGCCCAGCCGCCGTTGATCTTTTTACCCGTCGACGTTTTGGACATGGCGTTCCCGGAATTGCTCCAGATCCAGTTGCCCGCGGCGGACCCACCCAGCCATCTGTCCTTTTGAGCATCGGAACCGCGAAACAAGATAAGGTTCAGCGGCAGATGATGATAACCGAAGAGATGCGCAAGTGAGCCATCGGTTTTGGCGAACTCCCGCACGATGCGAAGGACCGTCAGCCAGGAGGCGCCCTGGCCACCGTAAGCTTTCGGGATTTGTGCTGATGCCAGGCCGCTTTCTTTCAGAAGCCTGATCTGCTCGATGGGTCTTCCACCCTGCTTGTCGCGATCGACCGCATCCTGGTGGAAGGTCGTTCGCAATTCGGCGGCTTTTGCCAGGTGCGGATCCTTACCGTCAAATTCGAACGACATATTGCCTCTGCGCATCCTGATGCCAGAAGGTCTGGCAGGCGTTTATCGCGGGGAGGGTCGGTTGGCGGCGAGCTCAAGTCCAGACATATGAATTTGGGAGGCCGGAAAGAAATTCTTTCTGGACCCTGGGGGGCTTTGATTTGCCGGTTCTCGTCAACGCCTGCGCTTGACGTGCGCGAGGCTCTGGAAAGCATGGCTGCGCGTCTTTGCGCCGAGCATTTGGACGAAGCGAAATCGAAGAGCTCCGATCTGCAGCGGTCGAAGGCCCGTTTCCACAAGGATTGCGGCCCGCCGACGTAACAGGTTGTCAACAATCGCCGCTATCGGCCCAAAGCTGCCAACCACGTGGACGCTGCGCCTCTGACGAAGCGTTCGGCATAGCCACGGGTGTTACGATTGCTTAATGTGGGGTGATATCGGATGAAGTAATCCACACCCGTCCATCATATGCCAGTTCACCGTCCGAGAACTTGCGATCGGCGATGCCCTCATAAACTTGAAGGCACTGAAGGAGGCCTTGCATGATGTCGCCTTCGCCGGCAGGCATAGCATCGTCGGTAATGCAGACGGCCTGATGTAGGTTTCCTTCCGTCATGATCAGAATGGCATGACCGCCATACAGGCGAATTTTACCTGGCACCGTCACGAGCGACATGGCGTCCTCCTCGAAAATTGCCGGACACTGTTGCTTCTCTTTCCGGAAGCTAGGGAGCTATGGTTAATGAAAGGTTAACGCTTATCAACTCCGCAATCAGGAGAGCCTGCCACCCTACAAGGTCGAAGCTGAATTTGCCGCGGAAGAAGGCGCCTTCGGCCAATGCGGTGCCGCAATGGCGATTCCGGTTTTCGCAAGTTCTTTGCCCAAAGACTTGGTGAAGCGAAGCACGCCTCTGTCTTCATACAGGATTGGATGGTGGCGTACAGGCAATGAACCTAGTCGAACTGCGCGCCGAACTCTGAGATCGATATGACAAACATTGCCAAATTCAGCTAGCCTACTCCCATTATGGAGGTTCAAATGGCTACGATAAACGTATCTCTTCCAGACCCAATGAAAGATTGGGTCGAGGCGCAAGCAGAGACTGGGCGATATTCCAATGCCAGTGATTATGTGCGCGACTTGATTCGCAGGGACCAAGTTCGCAGTGATAAGATTGCCGCCTTGCAACGCTTTGTTGATGACGGTCTCAAAAGCGGCGCTGGGAGCCGGTCGAAGGACGAACTCTTTGCTACGGCAGTCGCGCGCGTGGACACAATGCGCGGCGGCAGGTAATGCATTGTAGGCTTTCAGTTGAAGCGGAAGATGACATCATTGCAATCGCCGGGGGCTCAAAGTTCTGTCTTCGTCAAGGTGAGAGATCGGAAAAATCGCGGATGCCTGTGGAGCATTTCCATCTGCCACTGACGGCTGAACCGCGACTGGGACGCATCGCAGCGGCATTAGCCGGAACTTCGACCGATAACCGGCAGGAACCAGATTACACAAGCACCCACTGGAGATGAAGCATGTTCACGCACGTCATGATCGGCAGCAACGACTTGGAACGGGCCAGAAGCTTCTACGACGCGACGTTCGCGGCGTTAGGCGGCAAGCCCGGCGAGATGGATGCGAGAGGGCGGCTGATCTATGCACACGATAGCGGCCGGCTGATGATCACGAAACCGATCGATGGGAAGCCTGCGACCGCGGCCAATGGTGGAACGATCGGTATCGCCGCCGCGAGCCGCGACCACGTTCTAGCGTGGCATGCTGCCGGTACCGCGCATGGAGGCACGGCAATAGAGAGCCCACCTTCGGAGCGTCCGAACGGGGCATTCGTGGCATATCTTCGCGATCCTGACGGCAACAAGCTGAGTGCGAGGTCTCAACCGGCGAAATGACAGGCCGTGCATCGTCTGGTGGACAGCGATTGATCGTTGGAGGCGGGCAGGCGCGCAGCTTCAGCTCCGGGCCGTTTGGTGCCGGGTTCCGCTTTTGGCTGCAGCGGACGATCGGCTGTGGACCACCTGGAGCCGATTTTTTTCGGCCACAACCCCGGAACCTCTGACTGGCGCAATTGTCGGTTGCCGCATGGAAAACTCCTCATTACCGCCTGCGACGCCGGCCAATGCGGATACCCCGGCGTTCCCGCCGGCGCTGCTGTCTTCAAAACCGATTTCTTGCCACCCCGAAGCTCCGGATAGCTAGGCAGGTCCTGGCAGCCGCAAAGGCTGGAGTCTAACGGCGGCATGCGCTCGTCGATATAGCTTGCCAGCGTCTCCTGCGTGATCGCCGGCTGAGGCAGGATCCATTCTGGACCCGGCACCTGTTTGCCGTCGGGCACATCAAGAGCGCCGAGGATCGCTGTCCGCCACTGGCAGGTCGGATAGGATGGGCCGATTGCCGTCAGCTTGTCCCTTCTGCCATTTGCGCAAGAAGTCCTGCTGGTCTTCGCCGCTGATGACAGGATAGGGCAGTCCGTCTAATCGCCGACCAAGATGTCAAACCTCGCAACCGACTGCGGTGTTTCTGATGTCGCCCTGAAAAACTCAGATCGCTCTCAGGTCCAATGAGGCGCCGACGGCAAGGATCACGGCGAAGGCAACCAATGCTGCGCAACCGAACTGCCGCGCAAGTGTTGGCATCTGCGCATGGTGTCCAACAATGAGACTGCCAAGGCCTAGCCAGATCGCTGAGGTCACCGCCACGCAGCAGGCGAATGTCGCCATCGCGGCAGGTACGCCGGCTTGGACAACGGGCACGAGGGAGAGGCCGATAATGACGGCCTTTGGATTGAGCAGCGTGGTGATGAAGAGTGGACCGAGGCTGAGCCTGTTACGGCCGCCCGATCGTGCCGGAGCCCATAGCTTGAGCGCAAGATAAAGAACCCAGATCGCCGAAATCAGCTTGACGATGCTGGCAATGGTTGGATGGCCATGAAGGAGCGGAGCGGCGATCCCTGACACCGGAACGATGATTGCGAGATAAGCGAACAAGACTGCAGAGATAAGCGATAGGAACCGCCGGAGCGTCAGGGCTGCCGACGCCAAGGCGAGAACCGCATTGGTGGGGCCAGGGAGGATCAACAGCGATAAGGCGGCGAGTGCGAATGTCGGCAGGTTCATCAGATCCGATCCTCGATTGTCTGCCACCCTTCTCATGGATTCTGACGGATGGTTTTGATCTGTATCAGTTCGAGGACCGCTCCAGGCGGATCGAGATTGATCGAGGACGAGCTCGCAGAGGGCGATAGCATTTCGTCGGTCATGGAGAGACATGCGCTCCCCGTTTTGCCGAGCAGCTTCTCCAGCCATGCTCCTGAGAGAGATCTATCAAGCACCAGAAGACACGTTCTGCATCTCTGACGATCTTTCAAAGGCGCCATGTCTCAATCGCAACCGCGCGAACGAATGAGAACTGCTCGAGACCGAGCTTCGCGATATCGCGCGATCAGGACGAGGCCGTCTCGGGAAACTATGCGCCCAAGAAGCGTTCGCGCTTTTCTGCCGAAGCGCGTAGCCGGGGTGTAGGTTCGGTCGGGCGGGGAACGGGGGTGATGGTGCCGACATCATGCCACGTCCACAGCGGTTCTGACTGTGAATGACCGCGGCGCCAGCGCCTTACGTCGGTTGCTGTGACGACCAGCGTTTCCGCCCGCCTCCGGTCGCATTTGCCATAAGCGAGCGCAATTTCGCAAAAGTTATGCTGGAACTGGAAAAGCCGCGCCTCGCTCGCGCGCGGTGGCGATGCAACACTCAGCAGCGATCGCCTGGTGACGATCAACTGCCTGATCTGGTCCGCGATTTGAAGATCGATTCGACCGCATTTTTCTGCGTCGTCGAACCGAGCCGAGATGATCGCGTAGTCCATCATGCGCTCTCCCGGCATCCAGCACAGTTGTGTCGGTCAGGATCAAGGCCGATCTGCATCGCCGTGCCTGTCCTTTCCGCTGACCTGCTCGTCGTCGAATCCCTTCCTGAAGGCCCGGATGCCATGTGCCACGTCGCCCATGAGTTCTGGGATCCTGCCGCGTCCAAACAGGATGAGGACGATGGCAAGGACGATTAGCCAATGCCAGGTGCTAAAACTTCCCATTCCGATCACTCCTTGCAATATGACGAGCATAAACCATTAGCCTCGACCGTGATTGATCTGGCGCAAATGCGATGATGTCGGTGACAATACCGATCGACCACTGGCTGGCTTTCACGGATGTGGCTTCCCGCCCGCCTCATCGACGCCAATACGCAGACCGTTCAGTTGGTCGCCGGCAGTCGGCTCCGGCGCGAGGGTCGGCCGTGTCTGCAGGAGAAACATTTCGAGAGCTGCGCGCGATTCCCCGCCGGGCGAGCCGCCACAGCTTATGACTTCGAGCACGTCGACGTGCCGATCCCGGCGGTTTTCTGCCTTCATGATAGAATTTCCCCGGGCTCTTTCGCGAGAAGGGTCTGCTGGGCACCAAGAATGTCTCGCCGATTGGCGACGAAGGCTCTGAGAAGCTGAGAGCCCATTCTTGCCTGCTTTGCCACATCGTCGAAAATCAGAGCCGCTTCCTCGATCTCGCCGATTTCGGAGGCAGGTCCAAACTGCTCGAGTTCCTTCAGAAGTTCCAGGAGCGTGCCGACCTTCGTTTTTTGGCGCAGCGCCGACATGAACAGCTCCTGCACGACGGCGGCTCTCTGTCTTGGAACCAGATGCGCGAGCAATTCACCGATGATGAGGGTGCAGTTGCAGTCGGAATCCGGGTCCTTCGCAAAAGCCTTTATCTGACGCAGAGCAGAGAAGATCCGTCTGTCGCCGGGAGCGTCGCTTTCCGACAGTCTCATCTTCATTGTGCCAAATCCTTTGCGTTTCTCAGGCGCGCGACCCATTCCGCGCCGCTCTTGCCGTGGTGAAACCCGTTCGATAGCGGAATGTCCGGATAGAGATCGCGCAGCCTGGTCAGCGCCTGCCCGGGCTCGATTGCTCCATTCAGCATCCCGCGAAAAGTCGAGGATACTTCGACCATGTCGCAGGTCTGCGGCGACAGCCGAAGCGAACTGACACCCTGTGCCGTCCATTCGTCGGATCGCTCGAGCAGGGCCTGGCATGTATGCGACAGCGTCTGCACGCCGTTCAGGGCGAGAAAGGGCTGGCCTGAAATGGTGTTGACCGTGATGCCATCAGGATCCTCCTGGCAGACGAACTGGCAATTGTCCTTGGTTCGCCCTTTCGAGCGGGCGTGAGCGCAGCGCGCGGAGATGGCGAGCGGCATGCGGCCGAAGGCGAAGACTTCTAGATCCAGATCGGGACAGGTCCGGGCAATGGCGGCGACGGAAGAGGCCGGAAGTTCCGGCGGCAGGCAGATCGCCGTCGCACCATTGGATGCCAGAACGCGTGCTGTCGCTGCATTATAGACATTGATGAACGGTCCAACGGCGTGCGGCCGTCCCTTCAGAAGATAGAGGGCGGAGAGATCATTGGCCTCGACGAGCCTGACATCCTCCTGAGCGAGTGCCCTTTGATAATTCGCCTCGCGATCGAGCGTAACAAGCGCCAGTGTCGAGAGCCTGACCTCTTTTCCTGCTGCCTCCAGCCGCTCGATGACGACAGCAAGTTCGGCCTCCATGAAATGCAGGCGCTTCGAGCAGATCGTCTCGCCGATAACGACGACATCCACAGGCGCTTCGTCGGCGATCGCGAAATAGAAGTCGCGCCATCGGTCGGTCGGCCAGAGATATTGGAGCGGGCCAAGTGTCAGCTTCATCTCTTACCTCCACCGCTTCTCATAGGCGCCATGCGTCGTCTCCAGTCCCTCGCTGAGGGCCTTCAGACGGGCCATGAGTGCGGGACGATCGGCGGGTGCGGCTTCCATCGTGGCGCGGAGCGTCGAAACGACCTGCGAGATATAAGCCTTGCCGCGTTGGCGCCCCTCTACCTTCAGCGCTGTGACACCGGCTGCCTGGAGTTCGTCCAGCTGGTCCATGACATCGAGAGAAACCGGGTCCTCGAAGGCGTAGGTCTTGCTCTTGCCGATTTCGAAGCGCCCCTTGCAGAGGGTTGGATAGCCGGCCGGTTCCTTCTCGGAGAACCTGTTGATCGTAAACCCGCCCAGTTCCGATACCATGTCGGTGCCCTCCTGCCGGTAGCGAACGTGGCTTGCCGGCGAGCAGACGCCGTTCATGTTGGGTGATTTTCCGGTGGCGTAGGAGGAAAGCGAGCAGCGTCCCTCCGCCATGACGCAGAGGCCGCCGAAGACGAAGACTTCAAGTTCGCAGGGCACGTGACGGGCGATGCGGGAAATGTCAGCGACCGTCAGGGTTCGGGGAAGGACAACGCGCGCTGCGCCAAAACTTTCGACCAGATAGGCAAGAGCATCCGGATTGGAGGCCGAAGCCTGCACGGAAATATGCAGGCGTTGATGCGGATGACGTTCGGCAACATGGGCCATCAGCCCGAAATCGGCGACGATCAGCGCGTCGGCCCTGGCATCGGTTGCTTCCTGCGCCCGGCGATACCAGAGATCTTCCCGCCCTGCCGTCATGAATGTGTTCAGTGCCACGAACGTCTTGACGCCTCGGGCGCGGGCATATGAAACGGCCTCTCTGAGCTCCTGCAGATCAAAATTCAAACCTGGGAAGTTTCTGGCGTTCGTTTCGTCGCGAAAGCCGCAATAAACCGCGTCCGCACCCGCATCTACGGCCTCTCTGAAGGACGAGGGGGTTCCTGCTGGGCATATCAGTTCCATCTGGCACCTTCGGCTTTGAGCGCACGGCGCCGGATGGATGAGAGTGTCGCCATCACGGGACGGCGAATTGGCCCCGACATGTCTCCGGCCAGTTTCACCAGATCGATTCCGCTGTCGTCGAGCGCATTTCGAAGTGCGAGCACAGCTTCCATATTGCCTGTCACGGCAAGCTTGCGGGCAAAGAAGACGGCATCACCATCCAGGCGGCCCTCGGCAAGCCCGAGCATCAGGAGCAGGGGGCCACTGATCCTGGCGTCCGCTTCCGGCGCGCGCCCGCGCCGGAAGGTTCGGATACTGCCTCCGGCAGGCCGGATCACGAACTCGAAGGCAAGGTCCGAGGGAGCAAAGCCAAAACACAAATATCGATAATCCCCGAGCCGGTCGAAGAGCCGGGGGTGGGATTTGAGCACCTGCTCGAACAGCAGGGATGCGGCGCGGGCCGCGATCGGCAACGGCACAATACCGGCCGCGGTCATCAAGCGGGATGGAACAAGCATTGAGGCCTCTTCTCGTGAGAGTGGCACCCTAGGGCCTGTCGCATTCGCCCTGTTTGTTTTGAGACAAAGACAGGAGCGGTTTCCTCGCCGATTGCATCCCCATGCTAAATGATGCGCCCAAGATCAAACGTCATGCCGACCTGCAATCCTTCATTCGCGAGCTCGAGCAGCGCCGGCTGCTTCTGTCGATCGACGAACCCGTGTCGCTCGTCCACGAGCTGACAGCCCTGCATCAGCATGTCCTTGAGGAAAACGGGCCGGCCCTTCTCATAAAGGCACCGATAGACGCCGATGGACGGCGCAGCCCCATCCCGGTGCTCGTCAATCTGTTCGGCACCAGGGAACGCATAGAGCTTGGTTTCGGGGTTGGGCAGGGTGGCCTCGGGAGACTGGCAGAGGATCTCGCCGATCTTCGAAACCCTTCTGCGCCGAAGTCGCTTGCAGACGCCTTGAGCAAGCTGTCCCTGCTCACGGCCGCAAGTCGCATGCGGCCGAGGCATCGACGCACAGCCCTGTCGCAGGAGGTGGTCCACCGTGGAGCCGAGATCGATACCGGCATGCTTCCAGTCCAATGGTGCTGGCCAGGCGAGCCGGCCCCCCTGGTGACATGGCCGTTGGTGATAACCTGCGATCCCGACGATCCTGACGACGTCAACGTCGGCATCTATCGGATGCAGGTTCGCGACCGTTCCTCCCTGATCGTGCGCTGGCTTGCCCATCGCGGCGGCGCAAAGCACTTCCGCCAATGGCAGCGACGCGGTCAGGACATGCCAGTGGCGATCGCAATCGGCGCCGACCCTGCGACGCTGCTTGCCGCTGTCATGCCCCTGCCCGAAGGCGTGAGCGAACTGAACTTCGCCGGTCTTCTGCGTGGCGCGCGCACGCAGGTCGTCAGCGCTCTGACCGTGCCGCTCGACGTGCCGGCTTGCGCCGAGATCATTCTGGAGGGGCACGTGTCGATCGATGAAACCGCGCCTGAAGGCCCCTACGGCGACCACACCGGTTATTACAACAGCGTCGAACCCTTTCCGATCGTCCGGCTGAGCGCCATCACCACCCGTCGCTCGCCGGTTTACCTCTCGACCTATACCGGCCGCCCGCCGGACGAGCCTTCCAGGCTCGGGGAGGCGATGACAGACCTGTTCGTCCCGATCCTGCGGCGACAGTTTCCTGAAATCTGCGATCTCTGGCTGCCGCCGGAGGCCTGCTCCTACCGCACGGCGGTCGTCTCCATCGACAAGCGGTATCCGGGACAGGCGCGCAGGGTGATGATGGGGCTCTGGTCGATGCTGTCGCAGTTCAACTACACCAAGCTGATCATCGTGGTCGATGCCGATATCGGCGTGAGGAGCTGGGAGGATGTCATGTGGGCCGTGTCCACGCGGTTCGACGCGTCGCGTGACCTGACGGTCCTCGAAAACACGCCGATCGATTATCTCGATTTCGCGTCACCTCGACCGGGTCTCGGAACGAAGATGGGCCTCGACGCCACCCGCAAGATCGGGCCGGAGAGCGACCGCGAATGGGGTCGCGAACTGCGCATGCCGTCAGACATTGCGGCGCGCGCAGCAACAACATGGGAAAGGATCAAACGTGACATCGTTTCATGAGCAGCGCGACGTCGTACTGGCGGTTACTGGAGCCTCAGGCGCGGCTATTGGCCTTGCTGTCCTCGATCTCTTGTGCGGGCTCGGCGTGCGGGTCCATCTCGTCGTCACGCAAAGCGGCAAGCGGACCCTTTTGCACGAGGCTGGGGCCGACGCCCATGACGGGATGCTGCCAAAGGCCTACAGAAGCTACGACAATGGCGATATCGGCGCGACCATTGCCAGCGGCTCGTTTCCTGTCGCGGGAATGATCGTTGCGCCTTGCTCGATGAAGACGCTGGCCGCAATTTCAACCGGCCTTTCTACGAGCCTTGTTGCGCGTGCCGCCGATGTCCAACTCAAGGAGAGGCGACGGCTTGTGCTGATGACGCGAGAGACGCCCCTGCATCTCGGGCATCTGCGCAACATGACATCAGTTACCGAAATGGGCGGGATCGTGATGCCGCCGGTCCCCGCCTTCTACAATCGCCCGCAGTCGGTGCAGGAGATCGTAGATCATCTTGCCCGTCGCGCCGTCGATCTCCTGGGCCTGCCGGTCGCGCCGCTGGCAAGCGCCTGGTCCGGCGAGGCGGACTTCAATCAGCCGAAGATGGAAATCGGGTCGGCGCCAAAGAGCAGGGCGTGACCGCCCGCAAGGAGCAGCCAGGCGACCAGCGCGATCGTGGCCACCGCTGCTGCCACAAGCGCCGTGTCCGATTTCGGCCGGACCCCGGAAACAAACGCCGCCAGGGGCCAGACGGATGTCTGCGCGGCGTAGACCTCCCAGTGAGCGCCGAGACGCTTTCTCGCCCGGCGCTCGGCCATCGGAATGCCGGCGAGTGCGAAAAGCCCGAGACCTCCGAACAAGAGAAGCGAACGCAAGTCCCCGTTGGCGACGACATGGCCGAGTGCCCAGAGAGCAAATCCCCATTGCACGGGATGTCGGGTGATTTGCGAAACCGCTCCGGCCGGCCCCGCCGAGCGGATCGATATGGACAGGGGATTTGCGCTCATCAGACCGGCAAGCACGAGAAAACACCCGACCGGCGCGAGCAGGAAGGTCATCGCCGCATGCCAGGGACGCAGTTCCCACAGCGGGACATAGTCGAGGGCAAGTGCTGCGGAAAAGAGCCAGACCAGCGCCGCGAGCGAGACAACGGAATAGCCAAGGATATAGGTCGGCTTGCCGATCGACCGGATGATACGAAGGCGAATGTTCGGGATCGCCGGGATCGAATGCAGCATGAGAAAGACACCAAACGCGCTGACGAACTGGATCACGTGATTTTCCCCCTTTGGCGAAGGTGATGTATCGGTCACGGCCCGCCACAGCTTTGACCAGAGTCAAGCAATGGGCGACCCGTTGATGAGATTTGGGTCGCGTGCGGCCGGCAAAGGCCTGCCCGACGCTAAACCGCGCATCTTTGCGCCAGCGCAAAGAGCAGGGCGATCGCGCTGTTAAACGTGACGGCAACACTCATCTTTAGGGATTGCCATCATGCTCCGCGCTGCCAGCCTATTCGCCGCTCCTCTCGTTCTCATCGCAATGCCGCTTGCCCTGAAGGCTGCCGAATATCCGATCGGCTCACCTCAGATCGCAGCGGGCATGGAAGTCGCAGCGGTCTACCTGCAGCCGATCGAGATGGATCCGCCCGGCATGATGCGTGCTGCAGCGGAGTCCGACATTCATCTGGAGGCGGACATCCACGCGACTGCCGAAAATGCAAATGGCTTTGCGGAAGGCGACTGGCTTCCCAACCTGCATGTGGAATACACGGTCAGGAACCTCGACAATGGTGAGGAGCAAGTCGGATCGCTGGAGCCCATGGTCGCGAGCGACGGGCCGCATTACGGCGACAACGTCAAGCTGTCGGGACCGGGCCGCTATCAGCTGGAGCTCAACGTTCATCCGGGCGGTCACGGCGAGATGTCTTTCGGACGCCACGTCGACAAGGAGACAGGCGTTGCTCCCTGGCCCGGCGCTTTTGCGCTGAAATTCGACTTCGTTTTCGCCGGCATTGGCAAGAAGGGCGGTTATTGATGCGCGCCATCGGCTGGTTGATGCGGCTGCTGGCTGCAGCCGCGCTGATGGCACCTTGTCAGACCGCCTTCGCCGAAGAAGAAGATACGGTTTTCGAGGTTCATTTCAGCAATGGCGTCGTCTCACCATCGGTCATCGAGGTGCCTGCGAACACCCGTTTCAAGCTCGAACTCCACAATGACGGTTCGACCCCGATCGAGTTCGAGAGCATTCCGCTGCGCAAAGAGAAGGTTCTCGCACCCGGTGCATCGAGTTTCCTCGTGTTCCGCTCATTGCGCGAAGGGAACTATGCCTTCTTCGATGATTTCCATCTCGACATGCCTCCTGCAGCGCTGGTCGCCCGATGAGCGCGGATCTCACTCTGCAGACATTCGAGATCGCTTCGGTGGTCTGGCGGGAAAGCTTCGAAGCCTTGCTGGTTGTGGGGATACTGTTGACGTGGTCCGCGAGGGCGGCGCCGGCGACACGTGGACGGGCAACCAGTTGGATCCTTGCCGGCGCTGGCGCCGGCCTCGCGCTCGCCCTGATGCTGGCGCTGATCGTGAGCAGGGCGAGCGATATCCTGGAAGGGGATGGCGAGGATATCCTGCAGATGATCATGGCAGCATTCGCCGCTGTCCTCATGCTCAGAATGGTATTCTGGATGCGCGCGATGGAACGTGGCCAGACCGGAGATCTCGCAAACAGGGCCGTCCGGCACGTAAAGACCGGTAACTGGCTCGGGCTTGCCACGCTGGCAGCGCTTGCGGTGGCCCGGGAGGGTGCGGAGACGGTTGTCTTCCTGTTCGGACTGATGGCTTCGTCGCAAGGCTGGCAGGCCGGTTTCGTCGTCGCCGCGGGCCTGTCTGGCTTCGTGCTTGCCTCGATCAGCTTCTGGGCGTTTAAAGCCGGGTCGAAATTGATCTCCAGGACGGTGCTTTCGCGCGTCAGCGAGGTGCTGCTCCTGATCCTTGGAAGCGGGCTGACCATGCTTGTCGTCGACAAGGTGATTTCGCTTGGAATTCTTTCGCCGATGACGGAACCACTGTGGGATTCAAGCCGGTTGCTCAATGATGGCAGCGGTTTCGGCGCCTTTCTCGCCGGTCTGGTGGGCTATCGCGCCCGGCCGGAGCTTCTTCCTCTTCTGAGCATCGGCTTCTACTGGCTGATCGCGTCTCTGGCCTATGCACCTCCTCTGACCGGCAAGGCGCCTGCATGACGTCTTCTCTTCGCGCCGCACCGGCACTTGTTGCCAGGTTCGGTGATGTCCTTCTCCGCCATCAGGCGGCTATCCGGCGTCTTCAATGGGTAATGGTGGCACTCTATGCGGTGCTTCTGACGGTTCCGCTCCTGCTGCCGCTTCCCACGCACACCGATTATGTGTGGAGCAATGCCGTGCGCTTCGCACAGTTTGTCTTCTGGGGTGTCTGGTGGCCGTTCATCATCCTTGCCACCGCGTTGGTGGGCCGCTTCTGGTGCGGGATCCTGTGCCCGGAAGGTGCGCTTTCGGAATTTGCCAGCCAGCGCGGCGCCGGGCGGGCAATTCCGGGATGGATGAGATGGTCCGGCTGGCCGGTCGTGTCCTTCGTCTCGACTACGGTCTATGGGCAGCTGACAAGCATCTACCAGTATCCGAGGCCCGCCGCACTGCTGCTTGGCGGCTCGACCTTCGCAGCCATTGTCATCGGCGCGCGCTATGGAAAGGCAAAAAGGGTCTGGTGCCGGTTTCTGTGCCCGGTCAACGGCGTATTCGGGACCGTTTCGAAAATCGCGCCTTTGCATTTCCGTGTTGACCCCGACAGCTGGCGCATCGGGCAGCAGGGACGGTCGAACGCCGTCAATTGCGCGCCGCTCATCCCCATCAAGACCATGCAAGGCGCTAGCGCTTGCCACATGTGCGGCCGGTGCTCCGGTTATCGCGGAGCGATCCGGCTTTGCTGGCGCAATCCGGCGAGCGACATCGTCCACGGGTCGGGCCGGCTTGCGACCATGTGGGAGACAATTCTGATCGTGCCGGTTCTGCTCGGGTTGGTTCCAGCCGCCTTGCATTGGTCCGATAGCGGCCTCTTCCAGGTGATCCGCCTGTGGCTGGTGGAGCGATGCCTCGATCTGCATCTGGTCTGGCCGCTTTCGCAGCGTTTGCCTTGGTGGATGCTGACCGACTATCCCCTGGCGAATGACGTCATGTCACCGGTGGATGCCTTGACGCTCCTGATCCTTCTGTCGGTTTCGATCGCCGCGGCCACGCTGATGTTCGGCATTCCCGTTGTGGTATGCGCAAGAATCCTTCGGGTGAGGGGGCGTTTTCCTCACCATATTGTCCAGGCGCTCATTCCGCTTGCTGCGGCCTGTCTCTTCAGCGGGCTGCTTTCGCTGACCGTCTCGCAGTTGCGCTCCGACGGCGTCGTCATACCCTATTCGGATCAGTTTCGCGGCGGTATTGTTCTTGCTGCGGCCGCCTGGTCCGCAGCCTTGGTCTTCCGGATCGGTGTCTTTTACGACACGCGTCTTGCCAACAGAGTGTTGGCGACACTGATCATGGCCGTTCCGATTACGTCTTTCTCGATCGCCTGGATTGCAGCCTTTCTGAGTTGACGTGCTGCACCGGTCACGATGCCAGACCTGGAGTGTGCAAGCTGCGCGAGGCAAAACCGGCGGGCCTGACCGTGTCGGATATCTTGTCAGGCGGGCTCTTGGTGAGGTCAACGTGGCGAGCCGGACGACGGCGTCGGCGTCTTTTGATTTCGACGATGAAGGGCTTTTGCGATGTAGGCACCGGCATTCCTTTCCTTATGTCCGAAACGCGACCACTCGCCGCGAACCATCGGCTGAGTTTTACGGTGTTCGGCCTTCTTTCTCTTTGATGGACATCAAAGACGTCGAAACACCAGCCGCTATGCTCTGGTCCATCGTGGACGAAAGAGGAGGAAGCCTGGATGTTGCCGAGGTTCATCACTGCATTTCTGAAATCTTCCGGAGAAACAGGTGTCGTGCTGATGGAGCACGAGGGCGCACAGCGCGTGGTCATCGTCGATCGCGATGCCTTGCGGGAGATCAGCAATCCGCCGCGCGCCGATGAGACAAGACTGCAGGAGCATGTCAGAACGATATGCGAAATCGCCGCCTCCAAGATGCGCCTGCAGCCGCACTCGTCATTTTCCCGGATAAGGGTATCGAAGGACGATATCGAGGCGTGGAAGGCGTCGCACGACACCTTCCACTAGGGCAAGCCAAGCCACGACGGGACCGGGCTCGGTTCAAATCCTTCCGGGCAGTGTGCCGCGTGACCGTTAGTCGTCTTCGCCTTCAGCAAGTCTTAGAAGACGCTGCGGATCGGTGACCGTCAGCTTCTGCCTGCCACCCTCGACGATGCCCTTGCCTTCCCAGGCACTCAGGATTCGCGACACTGTATGCAGCGTCGTGCCCGTCATTTCAGCAATATCCTGCCGCGAAATCGGGAAATCGATTTTGATCGCCGTTCCGACCGGCTTGCCGGCTTGTTTGGACAGGCGCAGCACGGCATGGGCAACCCGCTTTTCCACTTCTTCGGTCGACATCTCGCGGATGCGCGTGTGCGCCTCCTCAAGCCGCTGGCCGATCGTCTGCATCGCGGTCATCGCCAGTCGGGGATTTTGCTCGACGAACCGTGACCACATGTCGGTCGGCCATCCGAGGATGAGACTTTCCGCGGCGGCTGTGGCCGTGCCCGGATAATCCTGTCGGCGCAGCGCCATGGCGAAGCCGAACAGGTCGCCCGGATGGACCATCCTGACGATGATCTGCTGGCCGTCATGCGTGACCTGCGTGACCTTGAGCCTGCCGTGCAACAGCAGGAAGAACGATTTTGCGGGTGCTCCCTGCTCGAATACCGCATCGCCCTGGGCGATACGGCGCGGTGTGGCGTGCTCGAGCATGGCGTCGAGATCGGCATCCGTCGTGCGCTCGAAAAGCGGCAGTGACTTCAAAACTATACGGTCAACTTTCATCGTCGCCCCGCTGAACTCCTCTGAAAATGGCGCCGCCGATCATATCGGTCATGGCGCTGCGGGTGAAGTCTTCGATACTCTCAAGGAGGCCTGGTCGGCGGACGAGCCGGAAACCGAGATTGTCCGGGGGGCTGCCGACCGAGCATCCGCCGCCTTTGGGATTTCTCACAAAGGTGCTCATCGGAGCGCGGTGCCTGCCGGCGGCGATCATGATGCCGCAATTCGCCGGATCAGGCTCGTCGACAATGGCTTGCTTGTCGAGGTCGATGCGCCTGTTGCAGGTCGAGGTCCATTCCCAGATGTTCCCGCCGAAATCGGCAAGGCCGGTCTGGCTCACGCCGAACGATCCTCTTGGCTGCGGAGCCGGGTCGCTCGAAGCGGTGCGCCGTGCCTCGCGTTCATAGTCTGCAAGCCAGCGCAACGCAGGGTTTTTGCTGTCCGCCTCGATGCCGAGTGCATCATCGGGAAAACGGTCGGCCGCAGCGTAGGCGAGTTCGAAGTCGGTCGGAAGTCGCCAATGTTCGTCCGTCTTCTGCGACAGCCAGCTCGCATAGCGCAGGGCATCCTCGTAACTGACACCGGTGACCGGCGTGTCGTTGCCGGCGGTCGCGCTTCGTCCCTCCGGCTCAGGGCAGGCGCCGTCGGCCACGCAACGGTCATATTCGGAAAGGCTGGTCTGATATCTCATGATCGTCAGAGGCATCCGGACACGGACCTTATGCTTCGGCGCGTCGACAGCCAGGCCGCTGCGGAAATACTCGGTCGCGTCGCGGTACTGGAATTCGTGGGGTACAATTGTGACCACCTCGGGAGCAGCAAATGCAGCGTCGCGCCGCCCGATGTTCACGAGCCCCGCCTCAACCGCAAGCGTTGCGGAAAGGACCGCAAGAAGCACAAGTGGAAGTGCGATTGAAATGCCGGAAACTCCTGCAGTCTCGGCGTGCGGTGTCATGTCCTTTTCGCAACATGCGCCCCCTTTTTAGAGAAAACAAACTGTGCAGGCCGCCCTCACGGCCTGCACAGTCCCATCAAGGTCAGCTGGCCGACGGCGACTTCACCGAAGTCATCAGATCGTCGTTCCAGTCCCCGGTGACCTTGAAGTGGGCAGCCGCACCGAGTTCGAATGCCTCGATGAGGTTGTGGTTGACATAGGCGTAGATGCCCGGCTGCGCGAAGGTGTAGAGCGCAGCACCCGCCGTGCCGCCCGGGATGAACCAGGTCTCCTGGTCCACGTCGGGCACGTTCGCAAATTTGCCGGTCGCCCAGACATATTCGCCATGGCCGCCGATGAGATGCGGCCGCGTATCGCGATTGGCCTGCGAATGGACGATGAGCACGGTCTCACCGACCTTGGCGGTCATGGCATTGTCGCCCGTCAGCGCGCCGACGGCGCCGTTGAAAACGATATGGGTGGGGGTCAGCGTCTTCATGACGGCAAGCGTATCCTCGTAGGCCTCGCCGGGACTGTCATATTTCTTGAATTTGCCGTCCTCATCGCGCGGGATGTAGAAGTCCTGCTCGCCGACATAGTAGATCTTGTCGTAGACGAGGGGTTTTCCGTGACCGTCGGTAAGACCTTCACGTGGAAGAACCATGATTGCGCCGTTCATCCCCGACGTGACATGCCAGGGTACCATGCCGGGAGGCGCGCAGTGGTAGACGAAGACGCCTGCCTTCGTCGCCTTGAAGCGCAGGACGGTGCTTTCGCCGGGGCCGACGACCGTCAATGCGCCGCCGCCAAGCCCGCCGGTTGCGGCGTGGAAGTCGATATTGTGCTGCATCGTGTTCGTTTCAGGATTGACCAGTGTCAGTTCCACATAATCGTCCTGGTGCACGACCATCATCGGACCAGGCACCGAACCGTCGAACGTCATCGCGTTCACCTCGGTCCCGTCCTTGTCGAGCACCATCTTCTTTTCCTGGATGGTCAGCGTGAATTCCTTGATCTTCGCCCCACCCTCGGCTTTCTGGCTGTGGGGGTGGACGAAGGGCGGCTTGACCAATTCGACCTTCTCGCGCTGAAGCTTGGTGAAGTCGACGGTCGGCGCCTTCTTGGGCGTGTTCGCTGCCACCACCTCGTCGGCATGGGCAGCGTTATTCGCGATGATGATGGGCGTCAGCGCTCCTGCGACAGCAGCGCCCGCAAGCATCGTGCGACGGGTCATTTGCAGAGTATTCGTCATTTCTAATCTCCCGTAGTCGAAGAGCGAGCGAATGCCGCCCGGTCGAGAAGGAAGGTAGTAGAAACTCCGCTGGACTCTTTGATTTGGAGCAAACTGACTGTTTGTGTCAGCGCAAAGTTCTGCTGCCGCTATTTGCGTAATCTCAACGACTACCCCGAGAAACTTTTGCATTGCTGTGTCGTCAATTTGGAGACACGGAAATGAAAAACACTTCGGATGCCACGCGAGATCTTCCGCGCGGCATGTCGCGAACCGGACCGGTGCTCTTCTCCTACGGCTTCCGGCCCTTCTTTCTGGCATCGGCGCTTTGGGCCATCGCAAGCATAGCCCTATGGATGGCCTATCTCAGCTTCGGCGTTCCCGTCGCATTGGACTATGGGACATTGTACTGGCATGCGCATGAGATGCTGTTCGGTTTCGCGCCAGCCGTTCTGGCCGGCTTCCTGCTGACCGCGATCCCGAACTGGACCGGACGCCTGCCGATCGCGGGCAGGCCGCTGGCGGTGCTGTTTGCGATCTGGTGCGCCGGCCGTATCACCATGTTGCTCAGCGGCTCGATCGGGATCGTGCCGGCTGCCGCCGTCGACAGCCTGTTCCTGCCGGTGATGCTCCTCATCTGCGCGCGCGAGGTCGTGGCTGGAAAAAAATGGAAGGACTTGAAGGTCATCGCCGGGCTTTTCGTCCTTTCGCTCGCAAATGGGCTTTTCCACATCGAGGTCATCGACGGCGCAGGTCCGGAACTGGCGATACGTTTCGGAATAGGTGCCTACGTGCTGCTCGTGACCATCGTCGGGGGCAGGATTTTGCCGAGTTTCACCCGCAACTGGATCAATCAGTTCGGCCGTACGGACTTTCCGGTGCCGTATAACAGTTTCGATGCGGCAACCATCATCATCGGGGCTGTCGCGTTTGTCCTGTGGGCGTGCGCACCGGATTCGACGGCAACGTGCGGGACGGCGGGTGTCGCGGCGGTCCTCAACATGATGAGGCTTGTTCGCTGGCGCGGCTGGACCACCTGGCGGGAACCCATCCTGTTCGTCCTGCACGCCACTTTCCTGTTCGTACCGTTCGGTTTTGCCGCCATTTCGCTTCAAGCCGCAGGGTGGCTGCCCGAAGTGGCCGTGCTGCATGTCTTCGCGATCGGCACGATTTCGATGATGATGCTCGCAGTGATGACAAGGGCAACACGCGGCCATACCGGGCGGAAACTGAAATCGAGCCGGATGACCAATATTTCCTATGTCCTGCTTGGCTGTGTTGCCCTCGTTCGGCCGCTCGCCGAACTCATCCCGGCGCTGAGCACCGAGATCCTTGCGGTCGCCGCGATCGGCTGGACGGCGGCTTTCGGATTGTTCGTGGTGGAACATACGCCGCTCCTATGGTCGGGGCGCAAGCCTCTGACGATGAGGGGAGGGTGACATTGCCGGCATCGAAAAGGCCGCACGAGCGGCCTTTTTCGTTCAGCTGCGCTCGCCTCCCGGCACCATGCCCGAAAACTGCATTTCTTCGCTGAGCACACAGCCGTCCTCGTTGACGATCGCAATCCAGACCCGATTGCCGATACGGACGGAAAGACGCCGCTTGCCGGCGTCGTCACCGGCGCCGATCTCCACTCTCGAGCGGACAAAACCCCGGCGCAGATGATCCAGCAGGAGGTCGGGCGTAAGGCCGAAGCGCCCTGCGAGCACGGCAGCGTCGACGATGGGGCTGCCGTCTGTCTGCAATCCAAATAGGCTCGTCCTATCCGCAAAGTCTTCGCTCATGGCCTTTCCAATCAAATGGGAGGGCAGACTGGCCGTACCTACTCGATGTGCAATCCTGCTCGTCGGGCGATCGGTCCGCCATGGGAAAACGTGATTGCAAAGCCTCAGGCCTTCGGCAGGCCGAAGAGCGATACCATGTCAGGCGACCAGGCCGGTTCGTAGACAAGGTCGACGACGGCTCGGCTTACGCCGGCAATATCCTCGATGCGCTGACGCGCCGCGTCGGCGATATAGCCGGACGCAGGACAGAAGCGGGTGGTCGTGGTCATCTTGATCTTCACGACCGCAGGCTCGGTGACATCGATTTCGTAGATAAGGCCGAGATCGACGATGCTCGTTCCCATTTCGGGGTCTTCTATCTCGCGCAGCGCATTGCGCACGTCCTGTTGCGTCACCTCAGGCACCAGCATTGTTCTGATCTCCCGTGGTCGTCCTGATCATGATTCGGTAGGTCTTGCCGGACGAATCGAAGTTGCCGATCCATTCGTGACCCCGTGCTTTCAATTCGTTGAAGAGGAAGACGGGTTCCCGGTTGAGAAGAGCAAACAGAACCTCGCCGTCGTCCATTGTCTCCAGCCGGGAGAGAATGCGCTCCATCGGCTCCGGTGGCGCAAGGTCGGTCAGATCGAGGTTCCAGACTGGCTCGGGCCAGACCGCTTCCGTCGCGGCGATAGCGGGTTCCGATTGCTGAATGGGCTTGTTCGGGACGAAATCGATTTCCCAGTCATCGTCTGCCAGACGCTTTGCGACATGTGAATAGCCGCGCTTTTCGAGCTGGCGGATCAAAGGGACGGGCTCGAATATTGCGCGCAGCTTCAGACCCTCATCTGGATCGAGGCCGGCGAACGTGTCCATGATGAGCTGGAATGGCATGCCGCCATCGCGCAGGATCTGTCGGACGTCGAGTTCACGGAACTGAACCATTGGCGTTACCTCTGTGGTTTGCGGCGACGAACAGCGCCGGTTTGTGAAAGGGTGCGGTCTTGATCTCTGGTTCTACATTCGCGAGCGCGCGGGCGAGCACCAGCTCGACGATAAGAGCGAGCGTCGATGCGGTTTGAACGATCGCGAACACACGAAAACCCAAGTCCCATCCAGCGCAGAGCGCGGCCGCGGCGCCGAATACCGAAACGTAGAAGATGCCAAGCCAGACGCCGGCGCGGCGCCCGTTGATCAGTTCGCCAAGCTTCGGCGTCGGTCTGCGGCCAAGAAGCGGACCGAAGGCTTCGATCCAGGTCAGGAATGGAACGATCTTCAGGAGCTGGGCGAGACCGAAGCCGGTGAGCCAGCCGAACACGAAAAGATAGACGATCGCCGATACGATACGCGTCTCGGCATTGAGGAAAAGGGACAACGCAAGAAGGGAGACGGAGAGGCCGAGCATCGCGAAGGCCGGCAGCGATCCCAGCGTATTCAGCTCGAGCGTGGGGCGGCGCCTGGCGCGATATGTTCCGTAAATTTCGAAGAGATAGGCGGCTACGATCAGCCCAAACAGCACCGCGGCCGACAGGAAAACCACGCGTGCAAAATCGGGTTCGACGGCGGCGGCGATCGCTGCCACCGACAGGAACACAACCGACAGTGTGCTCGCTCGGCGAACGAACTGGACCTTGCGCATGTCGTCGGACAGCAGGAACATCGGAAGCAGCTTATAACTGACGCCGATCGCCGCAAGGGTCATCCATCCGCCGAGGCCGAAACTCGCATGGTAAGCCACGGCTTCCATGCCATAGGCAACGATTGCCGGTGTTTCCATCTGACCGGAGATCGTCAGCGCGAAAAGGGCGCCGAAGGCCGTTGTGACGAGTAGGCATCCGATACCAACGAGGACGATAAGGGAGGCGGCATGCACGCGTCTTCCTCGCCAGAGTAGGGCAGATAAGGATAGCGAAACAGCAGCGATGGAGGTTGAAATCGCGGCGGACGCTACAATCATCACCGAACCGGCCGCGGAGGAACCGAGGCCGATCAAATAAAATCCCAGCATGAGAAGTGCCGGACCGACGACCATGCCGGCGAAAACGATCGGATCGAAGCGGCTGGCGGACCTGTCATTGCCTGTCAGGACCGGCGCGAACTGAAGCAACGAGCCGATCATGAGAAGCAGAAGCCATCCGAGCGTCACGGCGTGCACGATGGCAAGCGCTCCAGGCTCGGCGATACCAAGAGAAGGCGTCCAGACGCCGGCTGCCAGCAGGCACTCTGCCAGCAGCAGGTAAGACAGCGCCGCGCCGAAATACGACATCGTCCACCGCGACAGGGTCGTGCCTACTGGCATCATGGCGCGTCCCCGGTGCTAGTGGCTGCCGCAGCAGCAGTCGCAACCCGCATCGAGGCGGGTGATCTCCACGCGCCAGACATCCGGTCCCTGTTCCAGATATTCCCAGGCGAATTTTCCGGGAAGGGCAGTGTCGAGCTGGTACTGCAGCGGACGAGGTTCGTGGTCGCTGGTAATGTGGAGGCTCTGGCCCGGTGTCAGCGAGTTCAGCGTGCCGAAGATCCGTGGATGGCGCTCGACGGGTGGCAGGATCCGGACGTCGATATGCGCAATCGCGGTCTGCGTGGCTGGCGCATCTGTCATTATGGCTGTTTCCTTCTGCCGCGGGATAACTGATGACCGGACCGCGACGCATCCTGTGTCGAGGCGGAAGATAGCCGGATGCGGGTCAGGCGACTTTGACAGTGAGCAAACAGCCGGGCGATTGTTGGTTGTCCTCGACGCTGGCCACCGCCGAACTTGCTATTGTCAACTTTACACGGGTCGTTGTTGATCCAGGACAAGGAAGCCTGCCCCTTCGTCGGCCTATGAACATCATGATTGTCTCATGAAGGAAGCCGAAATGTCCGATGCCCTGGTCGCCAAATATGGCGAGGCCCGCCTGCCGCGTTACACCAGCTATCCGACCGCGCCTGCGTTTTCGCCAGCCGTCGGGCCGGAGCAATATGCGCACGGTCTCGCAGAGGTCGCAGCTGCCGGACCTGTCTCCGTCTATCTGCACGTCCCCTTCTGTCGCTCCATGTGCTGGTATTGCGGCTGCCACACGACGATCACGCGCCAGGATGCGCCCGTGCTGGAATATCTCGACGTTCTGAGCCAGGAGATCGAACTCGTATCGCAGGCAGCTCGAAACGAGGTTCCGGTCAAGAACGTTCATTTCGGTGGCGGCACGCCGACAATCATGAAGCCCGACGAATTTACAAGCCTAATGGACAAGCTCAAGAGCGCATTCCAGTTTACCAGCGACTGCAGCGTTGCGGTGGAGATCGATCCGCGGACGCTATCGGGTGCAATGATTGCCGCTCTCGGCGAGAACGGCGTCGACCGCGCAAGTCTTGGCGTCCAGAGCTTCGACCCGGTGGTCCAAAAGGCGATCAACCGGATACAGAGCTTCGAGCAGACCCAAGCCGCCGTGACGGGGCTACGAGGCTATGGTGTGACGAGCATCAATTTCGATCTCATCTACGGACTTCCGTATCAGACCATCCAATCCTGTATTGAAACGGTGAGGACGGCGGTCGAGTTGCGACCGGAGCGTTTCGCCGTTTTCGGATATGCCCATGTGCCGGCCTTCAAGAAGCATCAGCGGCTGATCGACGAAGCCGCACTGCCTGATGCAACGCAACGCAACGAGCAGGCCGAGGCGATTGCCAGGGAGCTGGAGAGCGCCGGATATGTTCGTGTCGGCCTCGACCATTTCGGGTTGCCCGACGATCAGCTCGCCGTCGCCTCTCTTTCGGGAAGCCTGCGGCGGAACTTCCAGGGCTACACGACCGATGAATGTGAAACCTTGATCGGGCTCGGCGCTTCGGCGATCGGCCGGCTGCCTGAAGGCTACGTCCAGAACCATGTCGCTCTTGGTCGCTATGCCGAGCGGATCGCTTCCGGAATTCTCGCGACGGCCAAGGGCTATGGGCTGACCGACGAGGACAAATTTCGCGCCAGGGTGATCGAACGGCTGATGTGCGACTTCAAGGTCGATCTCGCAAAGCTTGGCGCGGAGGCCGGCTACGATGCCGGCTTTCTCCTCGAGCGGAACGACCGGCTAGACAGCCTTGCGTCGGATGGTGTGGTGACGATCGAGAATGGCCGCATCACCGTCTCGAAGGAGCATCGCTTCATGGTCCGCGCCGTCGCGGCGGCCTTCGACGCCTATTTCGGCTCGTTCGGCCGGACGCACAGCAAGGCGGCATGATCGCCGGCTGACCGTCGACGCGTTTTGACAAGCGGTAGGGGGCCGATGGCAATATTCCTGCCGTTTACTCCTCACCCCCAATAGAACGAAAAACCAGGCTGGAGACAATTCCGCCTGGTTTTCGATGTGCGAAAGGGGGTGGCTCGGCTTTCGCCTCGCTATGCCGTCAAGTTCCGGTAGATCGCCGGCAGTGCGCTCGGCAATTTCGAGATGTTCGAGACGAGTGCAAAGCCGGATCTGCCGAAGATCGCCGGGAGATAGTCGCCGGCGCTGCGGTCGACCGTGACGGCGAAGACCGCTTGTCCTTTCGTCCGTGCCTCCATGACGGCCTTGCGGCTGTCTTCGAGGGCAAAGCGACCCTCGTAGTGATCGACGTCGTTGGGTTTGCCGTCCGTCAGAATAAGCAGCAGCTTCTTTCTTGCGCCGTCGCTCTCCAGCTGCCTGGATGTATGCCGGATGGCCGCTCCCATGCGCGTGTAGTAACCGGGTCTGAGGCTTGCGATGCGACTGGCGGTCCTGGCTGAGAATGTCTCTTCGAAATCCTTGATAGTCTCGACGCGAACCCAGTCGCGCCGACGCGACGTGAAAGTCTTGATGGCAAAGCGGTCGCCGCAGGATTGCAGGCCGCGGGCAAGGACGTCGAGCGCCTGCATTTCCACGTCGAGAACCCTGCGATTGTCGACCCAAGAGTCCGTCGACAGTGAGACATCGACGAGGATTGAGGTCGCAAGCTCGTGGCTGGCAGGGCGGGCGCATCCGTAGATGCGATCATCCGACTGGCCGGTGGCGATGAAGTCGATGCGGGAGCGGATGGCCGCTTCGAGATCGATCTGATCTCCGTCCAGTTGTGCCCTTCGCAGTTCCCGCTTCGGGCGCAGCGTCTCGAACTGGCGCCTGACCTTGCGCACGAGTGCGGCGTCGCTGACGATTGCCTGATCTGTCTTGTCGGAGGGTGAGCCGATCACCACGCGGCAGTGGTCGGCAAGGTATTGGCTCTTCCGGAAATCCCATTCCGGATAGGTGAATTCGCCGTCTATCGTCGCCGGGTCGGCGGCTTCCGGGGAGAGGTCCAGGTCGAAGTGAAATTTGGACTTCGGCCGTTCGCGCGTTTCGCTGAGTGCGATCTCCTCAAGTTCATCGGCCGCCGCCGGATCGTTCTCCTCGCTGTCGTCGCTTGGGCGATCGACGTTGACCATTTCCGCCATGGCGAGGATTTTCTCGAAGCGGTTCAAAATGAAGGGATCGCGCTTGCGATCGTCGGCGTCGCGTTTGCGTGTTGCCTCATGCGATGGCCGCGCCTGTTGGTCGTTACCCGCCTGATCCGACGGAAGGTCATCGCGCTCTGACGAGTTCGTCTCACTGCGGCCCCTGAAATCCGGCCAGATCGGCAAAGGCAGCATAGGCAGATAGCCGGCAGGGGCGGCGGTTACCTTTGGGCGGACGGCGTCGGGAAGGGAATGATGCAAGGGAACGGTGAGTGCCAGTTGCGCGAATTCCTCGATCCACCGTTCGGCCTGAGGAAGCGTTCCGCGCCTGCGGCAGCCAAGCAGCGCCCGGGTGAGCCGCACATAGCGTGCCGCCATTCCTGGGAATCTCTGGATGATCAGGGCGGAATTTTCCCGGCCCGTTTCGATCCGCCAGAGATCGGCGAGAGCCGGATCGGCAGGGGACAAAGCGGACGGCGCGGTCGCCACATAGGCGGCCAGCCAGAAGTAAAGATCCCGATTGAGCGAACGATCGTCGAAAAGATCGATAGCCGCCGGCAGGTGGATCGCCGTGCCGTCCCAGGTCGGGTGGTCCGATCTCTCCTCGCCGAGGCCGATGACTTGTCTGAGCCGCAGCCTGTGCATCGAGGTTTTCTGCCGGGCCCTCTGGATCTGCAGGGTGGCGTCCCCGCCGAAGGCCCTGAAGCAGACGGCGAGCTGCTGTCTGAGCTCGGCAAGGTGAACGGCCGCAGCCGGATGGTGTGGCCATGAACTGGTATCGCCGACCAACCGATGCCAGGCGCGGCCCACCGTCTCTTCGAGTTCCAGAAATTCCAGCATGTTTCACCTATCCGATCGCGGCCCTGGCGACCTCGACGAGGGCGGCCTTGACGTCCGGCTCGTCTGTCAGCGGCTCGATGATGGCCGCCCGCACGGCGTCGATCGTCGGCAGGCCGGCGTCGATAAGCGAAGCACAGTAGATCAGCAGGCGGGTTGAAACGCCTTCCTCCAGATCCTGGCCCTTGAGCGCGCGCAGGCGCCGGGCAAGTTCGACGAGCGGTGCAACCTTGCCCTCGGCAAGGCCGCTTTCCAGGGACACTGTGGCGATTTCCCGCTCGCGCGGCAGGAAATCGAATTCGATCGAGACGAAGCGCTGACGCGTACTGGGCTTCAGCGCTTTCATCAGGTTCTGGTAGCCGGGATTATAGGAGACGACGACCATGAATCCGGGACCGGCTTCCAGGACTTCGCCGGTCCGCTCCAGCGGAAGGATGCGGCGGTCGTCCGTCAACGGATGGAGAACTACCGTCACGTCCTTGCGCGCCTCGACGATTTCATCGAGGTAGCAGATACCGCCGTCCCGAACGGCCTTGGTTAACGGGCCATCCATCCAGACCGTTTCGCCGCCCTTGAGGAGGTATCGGCCGGTGAGGTCGGCAGCCGTGAGGTCGTCGTGGCAGGAGACTGTCGATAAAGGCAGGCCGAGACGGGCGGCCATGTGCTGCACGAAGCGTGTCTTGCCGCAGCCGGTCGGTCCTTTCAGCAGGATCGGGAGCTGTCGCGTCCAGGCGTGTTCGAAGAGTGCGCATTCGTTCCCCTGAGGCGCGTAGTGCGGTATCTCCACATCAGGATTGAGCGGGTGGTTGAAGGCTATTGTCATCTTTGTTCTCCAGGAAAATGGCCCGCCTCATTCGGCGGGCTGAACGACTGGGCCTGCGACGCGCGTCCGTCCGGGAACGAGCACCGACCAGATGAACATCAGGGCGCTGATGAATACGAAGATGCCGGAGCCGAGTCTCACCCAGTAGAAGAGGGCGAGCTGATCCTGGACGTCCATGTAGGACTGGCCGAGAACCCGCTGCAGGTGCACCTGGATGATGCCAGCGAATGTGAGCGCGAAGGTCATGACCGACATTGCGGTGCACATGATCCAGAAACTGGCGATCGACAGCCATTGATTATAGGGCGCGCGGCCGCGGATCTGTGGGACGGCATAGGCCATCGCTGCGAGATTGAGCATCACATAGGCGCCGAAGAAGGCCAGATGCCCATGAGCTGCGGTGACCTGCGTGCCATGGGTATAATAGTTGACCGACGACAGCGTGTGCAGGAAACCCCAGACGCCTGCCCCAAAGAAGGCCATGACCGAGCAACCGATCGACCAGAGGAGGGCGGCTTTGTTTTCGTGCTTACGGCCGGCGCGCCAGGTCATGACGAAGGTGAATACGACCATGGTGAAGAAGGGCGCCACTTCGAGCGTCGAGAAAAGCGATCCGATCCACTGCCAGTAGCCAGGGGCGCCGATCCAGTAATAATGGTGGCCGGTGCCGAGGATGCCGGAAAAAAGCGCCAGTCCGATGATGACGTAGAGCCACTTCTCCACCACTTCCCGGTCGATGCCGTTCAGCTTGATCATCAGGAAGGCGAGCACCGACGCCATGATCAGTTCCCAGACGCCCTCGACCCACAGATGGACGACATACCACCAGTACATCTTGTCGAGCGCCAGATTGACGGGGTTGTAGAAGGCGAAGAGGAAGAAGATCGCGACACCCCATAAGCCGAAGAGCAGGATGTTGGTGATTGTCGTCTTTCGTCCCTTGAGCGCGGTCATGGTGACGTTGAAGAGGAACATCAGCGCCACGATCACGATCCCGACCTTGATCGCGAAGGGCTGTTCCAGGAACTCGCGGCCCTCATGAATATGGAAGAGATAGCCGACAACGGCGACTGCCGCCGCAATCAGAAAGATCCAGAACTGCGCGATTGCGATCTTGGTGCTGTAGAGCTCGGTTTCGCATTCCTCCGGCAGCAGGAAATAGGTCGTCCCCATGAAGCCCATAAGCAGCCAGACGATCAGCGCATTGGTGTGGATCATGCGCACGATGTTGAAGGGCAGTTCGACGGATAGCGTATTGGGCAGCACGTAGATGGTGCCGGCGAGCACGCCGAACAGGAGCTGGGCCATGAACAGGCCGAGAGCTCCGTAAAAGTAGAGCATTGCGACGCTCTGGGTCTTGTACTTCATTTCTATAGCCTCTCGCTGTCAGCCGGCCTGGTTCGGGGGCCAGTTCTGAGTGTTGGTCTTGCTGACCCATTCGAGGAAATCGGCGAGGTCATTGACCTCCTGGTCCGTCAGGTTGAACTGCGGCATCTGCCGTCGACCCTCGATGCCGGAGGGTTGCGCCGCCATCCACGCGTGGAGCGCCTCGCGGGCATTCGCCGGATCCTTGTCGCCACCCCAGCGGATCCAGACATTCGACAGTTCCGGCGCGAAATAGGCGCCTTCGCCATCAAGGGTGTGGCAGTTGATGCAGGCGTTCTTTTCCCAGATGTGTTTCCCGCGGGCGACGCCTTCCGTCAGCGTGGCCTCATTGGTGGAAACCGTGCGGATGTAGTAGTGACTGTGGGCCGTCAGGCCCACGAATATGGCGAAGAAAAATGCCGACCCGCCGTAGAACACGTTTCGGGCCGCGGTTTTTGTCAGGCGTTCAGCCATCGATCATCCTTTCATGTCAGTGGCGGTGCCGCCGTGACGTCGGAAATCGAGCCAGCGGGCTCGCTGGAAGGGAATGGCGGAATTCGACCGGGAGCTCTTTGCTCATTCGCAAGCAAGCCGACGAATGTGCGGCATGCCGGAGAAGCTGCACGCCGCGGACAGTCGGCACTCACGCGGGGAGCTTTTTTGAAGAGCAGAGCGAAATGTCAGACGGACAGTTGCAAGGCGGCGCGCGTGACCGCGATCAACAGCACGAATGCCGCCCAGGACCACAAGGCCGCGATCAAGGACGTCTGAGTTCCACGAAGTCCGAGAAAATCCAGCACAACGAGCCGGACCTTGGTGACGGCAATGACAGCGATCGTCACAGCGACCAGAACCGGAGGTACGCTATCCGGCAGAGCGTGTGTCAGGATGAACGTCGAGCCTGTCAGAGCAAAGAGCAGCAGCAAAGCGCGCGAGCAGTTCGGACGACCGGAGTGCTTCATAGGAGATAGATCACCGGAAACATGACGAGCCAGACGATGTCGATCACATGCCAGAGCGTGGTGATCAGGTGGACATTTTCCCGCGTCGGAAAAATTGCCACGAGGACGAGGATCATCGATCCGAACGCCACATGCGTCAGGTGAAACCCGGTGATGAGAAGATAGAGCTGCGAGAAGGGATCGCCGGACAGAAGGGACGCGCCTTCGAATGCATATTCCAGGCCTTTGAGCCCGCCGAAAACGACCCCGCCCAGTGCCGCCGCAAGCAGCATCAAACGCCGGCGGGAGATTGCGCCCTGTTCGGCTGCCTTGGCGGCAAGCCAGCCGCTTGCGAGAAGCACGATCGTGTTGGCGATCGGCAAGGCATGATCAAGCCTTGCTTTGCCGGCTGCAAATGTTTCCGGATGCAGCACGGAGGCGACGACGAAGGCCGTGAGCAGCGCCCCGAAGGCGACCAGCTCGCTCCAGGCAAGGATCCATACCAGCAGATCGCCATTATCAGTATCGCGTGTCTCGCGGCTTGAGATCATCGAGGTCATGTTCCCAAGCCTATGACGAGGCTGAGTGCTCGTCTTTGTGAAACCGCAAACAGCTACGCGTCCCCCGCGGACAGGCCGCTCGCCAGGCGAGAACTTTCTTTGACCGATCTCAAAGAAGCGATCGTTGCGGCTAGCTATGTTGCGGTCGCAAAGGAGACCTTATGAGCGACGCGCAAATCGGACTTTCGATAGCAACACCTGTCATCGTGATCTTCGCGATCATGCTTTACCGGATGGGCGTGCTGCAACGGACAGGTGTCGTGACTGCGGTCATTGCCGCGATCGCTATCGCCGCAAGCCTTTTTCTCCAGAGGTAAGCGATGAACCGCCCGACATCGGCATTTCACGAGCTTGAAGCGCGTTACGGCGAGCTCCTGTCCTGGTGCGATCTTCTTGAGGCGATCGCTGATTTCCTGCCATGTCGCGTCAATGAGCGGCTCTGCGGCGCGGTCGCCGACGGGCTCCTTCCTCTGCTTCTGACCAGTCATCGACTGGAGGAACAGATCGGTTCCGACTGGCTGGGAGCGATCATGAGCGGCAGCGAGCGATCCGAGACGGAGAACCACCTCGAGGCTGGTCGACGGGTCAATCTGGAGTCGGGGGAGGATGTTGTGGAGGTGCTGCAGGCGTTACAAGGTCGCCGCTGCTCGCTGTCTTTCGACGCTGTCAACTACCTGCTCAGATCGTTCTTCTCTGGCTTGCGTCGGCATATCGCTGCCCAGCGTCAAATCATCAGACGGATAGACGCGGCATCCAGGGTCGAGCTCGACGTGGCGTGATTGAGGCATACCTGTGGTCTATTCGGCTCCTGCCGGAAGGTCGCCTTCGAGATGGACGAGGTTGAAGTCGTCGATCAGGACCTGAAGGTCCACGCTCCAGCCCGCAGTATCTGAAAGCGGCAGGTTTCTCACGGCCCATGTGCCATCGGCAGCATTTGTCAGTCCGTATTTGAGAGGCTCGATCCCTCGCAAGCTGTTCCTTAGGCCCAGAGATACGCTTCGTGGCTGCATCGGATCGAATTCCGGTGTCAGGATCGAAACGCGGACATCGACCATACCGTCAGGCTGCGGCGACATTTCGAGTTCCGCCATTGCCTTCTGCCCATGGAGATGGAGTGACACGGGCGGTTTGGCATACGCGTATTGATATTGTTCAGGACCGGCGAAACGCCATAGCGAGGCGGCAGCGACGATCAAAAGCGCAAGCCCGATCTCGCCGCCAATGCTCAAGCGCAGTCTGCGCCGGGCGACAGCCTCTCCCGCCAGCGCCGGAGCAGTCAGCCAGAAACGATTGTAGAGGGCGACCCCGCAGAGGACCGCAACGAGGGCTATCTTGACGGCCAGCACGCGCGCAAACAGCGACGACCATGCGATGTCGATGCGGGGTATTTCCATCACGGCAAGCACAAGTCCCGCCAGCAACATAAGGACGAAGGGGACCGGTATCAGGCGAGAGAAGAAGCGCAGCGAATGCTGATCGTCAGCAGATCGGCTGAGACGCAGCAGTGGCAGCAGGCTTCCGATCCAGAAAATCAAGATAGCGGCATGCAGGAGGATTGACGCCAGTGCGATGAAGCGCGGTTGCGCAATCGAACTGTGGCCGGTCAGCGCGAAGGCGAGTGAGGCAACGGCAAGTGCGGTAGCCGAGACTATGCGTGCGGACTGCGGACGACGGACAAACGGCAAAAGAGCAAGCACAATTGCCACCAGCTTGAGGCATTGGGCGATCCCCGTTCTGTCGGAAAAAGCCTGGGCAAACGGCTCTAATCCGGCCCAGCCAGGGCCTAGGCCAATGTCGTCCAGTCCCTGAAGATAAAGCCCCGCCAGGATAAACACGATTGCTACCGCAGCGAGGGCGGGAGATTCCGCGCGCCTGCCTGCCGGAGAAAGCCAGCAATTAAAAAAGGAGCCGCCGACAATGATGGCGAGACCGAGTGTCGAACCGATGGTGACGAGCCAGAGGGCGCCATGCAACGCCTTCGACGGTCTATCGGAAACACTGCTGGCGGGGGCCGAGGGTTTGCCGACATGAAAGACGACGGATCCGCCGACCGGATGGCCGTCCTCAGAGACCACCCTGTAGCTGAAGATCACTGTGCCTTCTGCAAGCGGGCGGGGAAGGGGCGCTTCGACTTCGGCGCCCGTAGAGCTCGCTGAAATCTCTCTGGCAACGCCATCGCCTGCGGCCACGCTGAAGCGAACGACCCTGACGGCTTCGTTGAAGCGCAACAGGATTTTTTCCGGCGCGGCGGCAAGAATATCATTATTCGCGGGCGATGATGCGATCAGGACAGCATGGGCGTCTGCCCCGGCTGCCAGCAGAAGAAACAGCCCCGCGACACGCGCGAGCATGCAAAGGGTGGCCCATAGGGGAAAATTCCACGCCATGGGCGACCCATCTCAGGAACGCGGCTGAACGACGACGTCGAAAAACGGCGCCGGCGTCTCATAATCATCCGACGTCTTGCCTGCAGCGGGAATGTCAATCCAGCGCTCGACCGCGCCTTCGGTGCATTCCTGGACGACAGGGACGTAAATCCGTGTCGCTGCCGGCAGTTCCTTCGCCACGGTGGCGCGGAACGCGAATTCATCATATTCGTCGTCGGCAAGCTGGCCGCCCTGCCATACGATCTCGGTCAGGCCTTCCTTGACCGGCTTGCCGTAGAGATCATAGCTCTTTTCGTAGGTTCCGCGGATTTTTGCCACCGTCCAGCCCGCCTTCGGCATCGGTTTGGCAGACAGCAATCCTTCGGGGATTTTTACCCGGATCCTGACGGTTGCCTTGCCTTCGCAGCCGTGGCCCACGCGCAGCACGGCCTTGTAGGCCTTGCCGGATACCGCTTCGGTCTGCTCGAGAGTGATATGGGCCTGCGCCGATCCGGCAATGCAAAACATGCCCGCCACGGTGAGGGCCAAGTGTCTGATCATCACATGTCTCCTGGTCCGCAGGTGGGGCGCATCGCGCGCCACCTGTGATCGCCTGCGTTATTGGGTGACCTGCGCGATCTGTGCGAGATCGGCGTCAAGGCGCTTACGCACCATGTTCGGAAGCTTGGCAGTCTTGATGACTTCGAGGTTGGTGGGGTTGTCGCCAACCTGGATCAGCGCCACCATGCCCATGCCTGCATGCGGTGTGCACTTGATGACATAGGCGCCGGGCACGTCGAATTTGGCCTGGTACTGCTCGCTCGCCTTGGATTTGAACTCCGCAGCCCCATCCGGAATAAGGCCCTTGTAGGTCTCGGCATTGTGGCTCTTGTCGGTGGGCACGAAGGTAACCGTGTCGCCGGGAGCGATCTTGACGAATCCCGGCTCGAAGACCATCGCGCCGTCAGCGCCCTTGTTGAGCATCTGGATCTGATGGTCGGCGGCCATGAGCGGCGCTGCCGATGCCATCAGAACCGCTGTGGCAGCGATCAGTCCAAAATTCAGACGCATTGCATTTCTCCTATCGTTCGGGGCCGACCTTGGCCTCGGCTAGGGTTTAGGACATGCAGGCGGCTCACTCTTTGATGCCCGTCAAATTGGCTGTGCCAATTCAGCGACCGGCGGCTCTCCCCGGTGTGTTTTCGACGACAGGTAACAGAACGTTTGAGCGGCCGCAGATCATCGCTGACGACGGCATCAATCTCCTGACCGTTGGGCATCCTCCCAACTGCTGGAAGGCTGACTTCAGGGCCAACGCGAGTGGAGCCGTCGGGGGTCCCGGTGGGCGAGCAGGTTGCTGGGTTTTTGAGAGAGTTTACGCGCGTCCGCCTCACCGGGCGTCGATGAGCTCGCGTATCTTCAGGGCAAGGTCACGCGCAGTGTACGGCTTTCGAAGCCATTGCGCTCCGGTGATGACCTCGTTTGCCGCCAGTGCTGGCTCGGAATATCCCGAGGTGAAGAGTACAGCGAGGTGTGGCCGTTCCACACGGGCAGCCCTTGCCAGCTCGTCGCCGGTCATGCCTCCGGGCATAACGATGTCGGTGAACAAAAGCGCGACGTCGGGCTGGTCCTTGAGCAATTGAAGGGCGCGGCGGCCGTTATCCGCCTCGATCACCGAATATCCCATCCCGGCCAATCTGGCGACCGCAACCCTGCGGACGCGTGAATCATCCTCGACTACGAGAATGCGTTCATCGCCACCCGGCAGTGCCGCTTCGGCCTTGCCGCCAGCCGTCGCTTCATCCCTTGCGCCGGCGCTCGAAAGCGCGGGCAGGTAGATACGGATCGTCGAGCCGCGACCGACCTCGCTGTAGATTTGCAGGTGGCCGCCCGATTGCTTGACGAAGCCGTAGACCATGCTGAGGCCCAGTCCGGTTCCCGATCCGACTTCCTTGGTGGTGAAGAAGGGCTCGATCGCACGCTTCTTGACCTCTTCGGTCATGCCGTCCCCGGTATCGCTCATGGAGACGAGGACGAAATTGCCGCTGCGAACTTCCGGATACATTTTCGCGTAGTCCGCATCGAGCTGCACACGCGAAACCTCGGTGGTCAGAGTGCCGCCTTTCGGCATGGCGTCGCGCGCGTTCAGAGCGATGTTGAGGATCGCGTTCTGCAACTGGGAACTGTCGACCAGCACGTTGAAATCGGATCCCGAAAGGACCGTTGACAATTTGATGTTTTCACCGAGCGTCCTTCGCAACAGGTCGGAAAAGCCGGTGACGAGTCGGCCGAGATCGGCCTGCTTCGGGTTCAACGGTTGACGTCTTCCGAAGGCCAGCAATTGTCCGGTGAGCTTTGCGCCGTCGGCCGCGGCATCCTGCGCTTCCTGCAGCATGTCGCGCAGCGGGCCTGACGGGAGCTTGTCCTCGATCATTTCCAGATTGCCGCTGATGACGGTGAGGAGATTGTTGAAGTCGTGCGCCAGCCCGCCGGTCAACTGACCCACGGCTTCCATCTTTTGGGCCTGGCGAAGGTCCTCCTCGATCTTGAACCTGCTGGTCAGATCGCGAACGAAGCCGGTGAAGATCCGTTCGCCATTTGCCGTTGCCTCGCCGACGTGAAGTTCCATCGGGAACTGGGTGCCGTCAGCGCGCTGGCCCGTTACGACGCGACCGTAACCGATGATCCGCTTCTCGCCCGTCTGCATGTAATGGTCGATATATCCGTCATGGGCTGCGCGATAGGGTTCGGGCATCAGCTTTTTGACGTTCTGGCCGCAGATTTCTTCAGAGCTGAAGCCGAAGAGCATCTCAGCCGCTTTGCTGAACGACATGACATTGCCGTTCTGGTCGATGACAACCATCGCATCGGGTACTGTCTCGAGGATTGATGACAGGTGTGCCTCGCGCGCCAGCACAGCCTCTTCCGCCTTGCGCAGGGCACTGATATCGCTGTTTGCCTCGATGACGACGGGATCGCCGTCTGGAAGATTGACGAGAACGCAGCGTGTCGTCACGTACATGTCGCGACCGTTCTTGTGACGATGAACGACCTCGCCTTGCCAGAAGCCCCGCGTCGTCAGATGCGCGCGTATGGTGTCCATAGGCTCGGGAAAGCGCGCATCGAGCAAAGTATAGACGGATTCGCCCACGGCCTCTTCACGAGACCAGCCATACATGTTCTCGCTGCCGATCGACCAATGGGTGATCGTGCCTTCGAGCCGGTGCACGATGATGTCGGCCCCGTCGAGCACATGTACGAGCGCGTCCAGTTCCTGGGGCGATGCGATGCGCGGCGAGATCAGACGGTGAGGCATAGACATTCGTTCCGGAGTCAGTGGACGCTACCCCTATGGCAGGTTCTGTCCGAAAAATCATCCACGTTGCCCGACAACTGGGCGAGGCGGGCCAGATTGACGATGCGCAGATTGTGCCGGCCGTCCGGAATGACGATCTTCCTCTGGGCGAGCTTGCTGATCGAGCGCGAAACGGTTTCGATGGTCAGGCCGAGATAATCGGCGATGTCCTGCCGGCTCATCGGCACCTCGAGCAGCCCCTGATGGAGCGTTTCGCCATCACGGGTCGCAAGCTTCATGAGAAAGGTGCACAGGCGTTCCTCGGCATTTTTCCTGGACAGGAGCACGAGCTGGTCGTGGGCCGACGCGGTCTCCCTGCAGAGCAGGCTGATATAGGCCGGCCGCAGAAGCTCGGAACGCTCGATCTCTTCCTGGAACTGTTTGCGCGAGAGGCGGCGAATCTTGCAATCCGTCACGGCTTCGGCGGTAAACAGGAAATCGCCCTGCAGGAAAGAGCCGACGACATCGCCGGCGAAGTGAAAGGCGGTGATGACCCGGCGCCCGTCGCCGATGATGCGATGAAGCCGAACGACGCCTTCGGTGATCTGGAACAGATGCCGTGCGGCATCACCCTCCCAGCAGATCGCCTTTCCCGCCTCGACCGTTTCGATCGCCGACATCTGGAAAAGCGACGACAACGAATTGCCCTGAACCGCCTTTACGCCAAGATCGACGTTCTCGAATGCCTGCTGGCCCTGCATCAACATCCCAATGATCCCCGTGCCCTGATTGAATGTGAGGCCAATAGAAAGGCGTTCGGTCACAGCGGAATGAGCAGACGGTGCCAAAGGGTAAGACCCTGTAACAGTCTGTAACAACGGGCAAAGCTACGCCTTCGTTGACCTGGATCAAGGAACAGACGGGGTCTCCATGACAGTCGTTCCTCAAAGTACGAGAAAGGCGACCGCGCTGTGGTCGTCTGCGCACTGGGGACGTCATCATGAACTATACTACGGAAACCATGGTGGTCGCCGTGGGAGCATTCCTGGCATTGCTTGGCGCTGCTTTCGCCCACGACCATCTATTTTCAATCCACATGGGGATATTGAGCTTCTGCCTTTTTGCGGGAACGCTACTTCTCGTCAGAAACGTGGATTTCTCGCCGGCAGGGCGGCTGCCGAAAGCGGACCCAACGGGTTATTTCGACGAGGTCATCCGCTATGGCTTGATCGCCACCGTGTTCTGGGGCGTCGTCGGTTTCCTCGTTGGCGTCGTCATTGCGGCGCAATTGGCGTTCCCCGATCTCAATTTCGCTCCCTATCTGAATTTCGGCAGGCTCCGGCCCGTCCACACCTCGGCGGTGATCTTCGCCTTCGGCGGCAATGCGCTGATCATGACGTCCTTCTACGTCGTCCAGCGCACCTGTCATGCGCGCCTCTTTGGCGGCAGCCTCGCCTGGTTCGTCTTCTGGGGCTATCAGCTCTTCATCGTCATGGCGGCGACAGGCTATGTCCTCGGCATCAATCAGGCGCGCGAATATGCCGAGCCTGAATGGTATGTCGACCTGTGGCTGACGATCGTCTGGGTCGCCTATCTCGCCGTCTTCCTCGGCACCATACTGAAGCGCAAGGAGCCGCATATCTATGTGGCGAACTGGTTTTATCTCGGTTTCATCGTGACGATCGCGATGCTGCACGTCGTCAACAATCTTGCCGTGCCGGTTTCCTTCCTCGGCTCGAAGAGCTACTCGCTGTTTTCGGGGGTTCAGGACGCCCTGACGCAATGGTGGTACGGCCACAACGCCGTCGGTTTCTTCCTGACGGCCGGTTTCCTCGGGATGATGTATTATTTCGTGCCCAAGCAGGCGAACCGCCCCGTCTATTCCTACCGGCTGTCGATCATCCACTTCTGGGCGCTGATCTTCATGTATATCTGGGCCGGGCCGCATCACCTGCACTACACCGCGCTCCCGGACTGGGCGCAGACGCTGGGCATGGTCTTCTCGGTCATGCTCTGGATGCCCTCCTGGGGCGGCATGATCAATGGTCTGATGACGCTGTCGGGCGCCTGGGACAAGATCCGTACCGATCCTATTATCCGCATGATGATCGTCGCCATCGCCTTTTACGGCATGTCGACCTTCGAAGGCCCGATGATGTCGATCAAAACGGTGAACTCGCTAAGCCACTACACCGAGTGGACCATCGGTCACGTGCATTCGGGTGCGCTCGGCTGGGTCGGCATGATCACCTTCGGCGCGATCTATTACATGACGCCGAAGCTCTGGGGCCGCGAACGCCTCTACAGCCTGCGCATGGTCAACTGGCACTTCTGGCTCGCAACGCTCGGCATCGTCGTCTATGCGGCGGTCCTGTGGGTCGCCGGGATCCAGCAGGGCCTGATGTGGCGCGAATATAATTCCCAGGGCTTCCTCGTCTACTCCTTCGCCGAGACCGTGGCGGCGATGTTCCCATACTACGTATTGCGCACGCTTGGCGGTGGTCTCTACCTCGCCGGCGGTCTCGTGATGGCCTGGAACGTCTTCATGACAATTCGGGGCCATCAGCGCGACGAAGCCGAAAATCCTACTGCCTATGTGCCGCAGGCACAGGCTGCCGAGTGAGGTGACACATGGCATCAATTCTGGACAAACATCAGATCCTCGAGAAAAACGCGACCCTCCTTCTGGTCGGCTCGCTGCTCGTCGTCAGCATTGGCGGTATCGTCGAAATCGCCCCGCTGTTCTACCTGCAGAACACGATCGAGAAGGTGGAGGGGATGCGTCCCTATACGCCGCTCGAACTGGCTGGCCGCAACATCTATATCCGTGAGGGCTGCTATCTTTGCCATAGCCAGATGATCAGGCCGTTCCGCGACGAGGTGGAGCGCTACGGCCATTACTCGTTGGCAGCCGAATCCATGTACGATCACCCCTTTCAATGGGGCTCGAAACGCACGGGCCCGGATCTCGCGCGCGTGGGTGGCCGCTATTCCAACGAGTGGCATGTCCAGCACTTGTCAAACCCGAGGGCCGTCGTGCCGGAATCGATCATGCCGAGCTATGCCTTCCTCAAGGAGCACGAGATCACCGTCAAGGACGTCGGCATGGACCTGAAAGCGAATGTTGATGTCGGCGTACCCTATAGCGACGACATGATCGCCAATGCGGAGGCGGACATGAAGATGCAGGCCGACCCGAACGCCGATACGACGGCGCTTCTCGCGCGATATCCCAAGGCCAAGGTCGGCGACTTCGACGGCGATCCCAAGAAGCTCACCGAGATGGATGCCCTTGTGGCCTACCTGCAGATGCTCGGCACGCTCGTCGACTTCTCGACCTATGACGACGCCACCGGCTACCGATGAGGTGAAACATGGAAACCTACACCGCAATGCGGCACTTCGCCGACAGCTGGGGCCTGCTGGCAATGACGGTCTTCTTTATCGGAGCGGTGATTTTCACGCTCCGTCCCGGCGGCAAACAGGCCGCCAAGGATGCCGCCAATATTCCTTTGAAGGACGATTGAGATGTCGGAAAAACATATCGATGAAATCAGCGGCGTCGAAACCACTGGCCATGAATGGGACGGGATCCGTGAATTGAACAATCCAATGCCACGGTGGTGGGTCTGGACCTTCTATGCGACGATCCTGTGGGCAATAGGCTATGCGATCGCCTATCCGGCCATTCCCATGATCACATCAGCCACCAAAGGCTATTTCGGCTTTTCGAGCCGCGCCGAACTGCAGCAAGAACTTGATCTGGCCAAGGCCTCGCAGACGAAGTTTCACGACATGATCGCCGCCAAGACCGTCCAGGAAATCGATGCCGACCCGGCGCTTCGCGAATTCGCGATCGCCGGCGGCGCCTCCGCCTTCAAGGTGAATTGCGCGCCGTGCCACGGTTCCGGTGCGAGCGGTGGACCCGGTTTCCCGAACCTCAACGACGACGATTGGCTCTGGGGTGGTGACCTTGATTCCATCCAGACGACGATCGCCCATGGCATCCGCTTCGACGGCGACACGGACACGCATGTCTCCGAAATGCCTGCTTTCGCAGACATGATCGACAAGGATCAGATCCGCCAGGTCGCAGCCTATGTATGGAGCCTGACGAACAAGCCATCCGACGAAGGGCTTGTGGAACCCGGCAAGCAGGTATTCCTGGACAATTGTGCGGCCTGTCACGGCGAGGATGCCAGGGGCAAGGCGGAGATGGGCGCACCGGATCTTGCCGATGCCATCTGGCTGAAGGGCAGGGGTGAGGACGCCATCATCAGACAGGTAGCAGCTCCAAAACATGGCGTCATGCCGGCCTGGTCCGCGCGCCTTGGAGACACGACCGTCAAGGAGCTCACCGTCTTCGTCCACTCGCTCGGCGGCGGCCAATAAGGAACCTGCACGATGACGAACCATGACCATAATGCGCTCCTTGAACTCTATGGCACCCCGCGTGCGGTGATCCGCTCGCGTGTGTCGATGCGGGCAAGGTCCGCACCACCGTCCTGCGAACAGGAAGATCCCGCAAAGATCGGCAGTTCGATCGTAAGTTTGATCTGCCTCAAAGATCACAACCCGACCAGCCGCTAAATCTGCAAACGAGGACGTCCCAGCGGCTTCTCCCCGTTGTCCTCCAGGCCGTGCCCTCTCTCCCGGGCGCGGCCCTTTTTCTTTGACCAAGCGCAAGGAGCGATCGGACGCAACCGCCTATGCCTGTCGATTGCCGGGCTCTTTCAGGGCCGCATCCTGCCTGCGCAGCGTATGTGCCGTGCAAACCACGTTCTTGATATGAATCAAGGATGGTCAGCTGGAAACGGAGGAGAAGGGCAGTCACAAATCGGAACAGGCCCATGAACCTCTACACAGCACCCGATCCCAAATTAGTGGAACGCGTCAATGCGGAGCCGGTCAACGCCCGGCGCAACCGTCAGCCGCTTTATGCGGCTCGTAAGAAGGTCTTTCCCAAGAGGGTTCAAGGACATTTTCGCCGGTTCAAGTGGATCGTGATGCTGATCACGCTCGCGATCTACTATCTTGCGCCCTGGATCCGCTGGGATCGCGGACCTTATGCGTCCGACCAGGCTATCCTGATCGACCTGTCGTCGCGCCGCTTTTTTTTCTTCTTCATCGAGATCTGGCCGCAGGAGTTCTACTATGTCGCCGGGTTGCTGGTCATGGCTGGGTTCGGCCTGTTTCTGGTCACCTCGGCAGTCGGTCGCGCCTGGTGCGGTTATGCCTGTCCGCAGACGGTCTGGGTCGACCTCTTTCTTGCCGTCGAGCGCGCCATCGAAGGCGACCGCAATGCCAGAATGAAACTGGACGCCGGGCCGTGGACGTTCGACAAGCTTCGCAAGCGCCTGCTCAAGCATGCGACTTGGCTTGTCATCGGCGTTCTCACCGGCGGCGCGTGGGTATTCTATTTCGCCGACGCGCCGACGCTCGTCAAAGGGCTCTTCACCGGGCAGGCTCCGGCCGTCGCCTACGCCACGGTCGCCATTCTGACGTCGACCACCTACGTCTTTGGCGGGCTCCTGCGCGAACAGGTCTGCACCTACATGTGCCCCTGGCCGCGCATACAGGGCGCCATGCTCGATGAGAACTCGCTGGTCGTGACCTATAACGACTGGCGGGGTGAGCAGCGCTCGCGCCATGCCAAGAAGACGCAGGCGGAAGGACAGGCCGTCGGTGACTGCGTCGACTGCAATGCCTGCGTTGCGGTCTGTCCGATGGGCATAGACATCCGCGATGGCCAGCAGATGGAGTGCATCACCTGCGCGCTCTGCATCGATGCTTGCGACAATGTCATGGACAAGATCGGCAAACCGCGCGGCCTGATAGCCTATGCGACGCTCAGCGAATATGCGAGCAACATGAACATCGCCACCGACGCAGGCAGGACGCCGGTCCAGCCGGCGCGCGTCAGAAATCCGGATGGTTCCTTTGTCGACGGCATTCGCCACTTCAACTGGCGTATCATCTTCCGACCGCGCGTCGTCTTTTACGCGGGCGTCTGGACCTGCATCGGCATTGCCATGCTCGTGCACCTGTCGATGCGCGAACGGCTGGAGCTCAATGTCGTCCATGACCGCAATCCGCAATACGTGCTGGAAAGCGACGGATCGATCCGCAACGGATATACGCTGCGCGTCCTCAACATGGTCCCCAAACCGCGAACGATCGAGCTGACCCTGTCGGGCATCGATGGCGCGACGATGCGGATTCCTGAACTCGGCAAGGAGGAAGGACGTCGGTTCACGATCGACGCCGCGCCCGATGCAGCGACGACACTCAAGGTATTCGTCACCCGCAAGCCGACGGGCGAGGCGATCAACGAATTCCTCTTTTCGATCGAAGATGCCGGTCACGCCGACCGCGCGACCTATCGCGCCGCATTCAACGCCCCAGGAGATGTCAGATGAGCACCCGCACGCAAGGATTCACCGGCAGGCATATGTTGCTGACGACCTGTGCTTTCTTCGGCGTAATCATCGCCGTCAACTTTACGATGGCCTGGTACGCCTCATCGAGCTGGAGCGGGCTCGTGGTCGAAAACACCTATGTCGCCAGCCAGGAATTCAATGAGAAGGCCGCCGCCATGAAGGCGATGGCTGCCTCCGGGATCGCGGGCAGGCTTTCGCTGAAGAGCGGCGAAATCCATTATGACATCAGCAACAGGGACGGCTCGCCGGCTGTTGTCGACGACGTCGTGGCCAACTTCAAGCGGCCGGTCGGCGATCATGAAGATTTTCGCGTTGCGTTGATCAAACTTTCGGAAGGGCGGTTCGAGGCGGATCACGTAATCGCCGAAGGCGACTGGATCGTCGAGGTCACCTCGCGCCGCAGCGGCGAGATCGTCATGCACGAGGCCGTGCGCATCGACACTGCGGAGTTCGGCCAATGACCTGCTGCACCATGAATGCGGACGGCGTCCTGGCGATGAGCACGACCGCCTTCAGCGCCGAAGAGATCGGACTTGTAAGCCATGCGCTCGGCGGAGGCCTTCGTCAGCTCGATCTCAGCGTGCCTGACGTCCATTGCGGCGCCTGCATATCGACCATCGAGCGGGCTCTGTCGGGCCTGCCCTATGTGCGCAAGGCCAGGGTGAACCTCACCTCCAGGCGTGTGAGCTGCGTCTATGCCGAGGAGATGGACAACAAACCGGTCGATCCGGCCGGCATCACTGCCGCGATCAGCGCGACCGGATACAGGGTCCATCTCTTCACGCCGCTTGCGCCGGAAAGCGACAAGACACGGAACCAGCTTCTCCTTGCGGTCGGGGTTGCGGGTTTTGCCGCGACAAACATCATGCTTCTCTCCGTATCTGTCTGGTCGGGCGCGGATGCCGCGACGCGTGACATGTTCCATTGGATCTCGGCGATGATCGCAGCGCCTGCGCTCGTCTATTCCGGCCGGTTCTTCTTTCAATCGGCCTGGAACGCGTTGAAGCGCGGGCGCACGAACATGGATGTGCCTATCTCACTCGCCGTGACGCTCTCCTATGCGGTTTCGCTCTGGGAGACGATGCATCATGGCGAGCATGCCTGGTTCGATGCGACCGTATCACTGCTGTTCTTCCTTCTGATCGGCCGGACCCTCGACCACGTCATGCGCGAGAAGGCGCGCGCAGCGATCAACGGGCTGGCGCGGCTTGCTCCGCGCGGGGCGTTGGTGCTGGCGGCCGATGGGTCGAGACGCTACGTGGCGGTTGAGGAGATCGCAGTCGGCGACGAGTTTGCCGTGGCGGCCGGCGACCGCATCCCGGTCGACGGTATCGTCGCCAGCGGCGAGAGCGATCTCGACCTGTCGATCGTGACGGGTGAGAGCAGCCCGGTAGCCGTAAAACCGGGAACGGATGTCCATTCCGGGGCCATGAACCTCACAGGCTCGCTCATCGTGCGCACAACGAAGCTGGCACGCAACTCGCTGCTTGCCGAGATCATCGGCCTGATGGAGGCTGCGGAAGGCGGACGGGCGCGTTACCGGCGGATCGCCGACAGGGCCGCAGCACTTTATTCGCCCGCCGTGCACCTGCTTGCGCTGGTGTCATTTCTGGGCTGGGGCATCATCGGCGGGGACTGGAAGCAGGCGATGCTCGTCGGCGTTGCCGTGCTCATCATTACCTGCCCATGCGCCCTCGGACTGGCCGTCCCGGTCGTGCAGGTCGTCGCAGCCGGCGAACTCTTTCGCAGGGGCGTCATGGTCAAGGACGGTTCGGCGCTCGAGCGGCTCGCCGAGGTCGACGCCGTCGCCTTCGACAAGACGGGCACGCTGACGCTCGGGCAACCGAGGCTCATGCGGACCGAGGCCGACAATGTTAAGAACATTGCGATCGCCACGGGACTTGCTCTGCATTCCAGGCATCCGCTCTCGCAGTCGCTCGCCCGCCAGGCGGTCATGGCGGAGCAATTCGATCGCGTGACAGAGGTCGCAGGCGGCGGTCTCGAAGCCTCGCGCGGCGATATCGTCTACAGGCTCGGAAACGCATCCTTCGCCTGCGGCGAGGCCGAGATCGCGACATCAGACAGTCCGCTGTCCGAAGTCGTGCTTTCGGCAAACGGGGTGGTGCTGGCGCGCTTCTTCTTCGATGACACGCTTCGTCCGGGCGCGGCCGAGGCGGTCGCCGATCTGGAATCGGCCGGTTTCCAGACGCTGATTTTTTCCGGGGACCGCCAATCCGTCGTCGAAAGCACGGCGCGCAGCCTCGGCGTCGATCGCGCCCTTGGCGCATTGACCCCGAAGCAGAAGGTGGAAGCCTGCGAGGCCCTGCGAGAGGCGGGACGGCGCGTCCTGATGGTCGGCGACGGCATTAATGACGCGCCTGCGCTCGCCGCAGCCCATGTTTCGATGGCGCCGTCCAGCGCTTCCGACATAGGACGCCAGGCGGCCGACCTCGTCTTCTTCAACGAGAGACTCGATGCAGTGCCCGATGCGATCCGGATCGCCCGACGCTCGGCCGCGCTCATCCGGCAGAATTTCGCACTCGCGATCGGCTATAACGTCCTGGCCGTACCGATCGCGATCGCCGGCCTCGCGACGCCACTGATTGCTGCCGTGGCGATGTCAACCTCTTCGATCATCGTCGTCACCAATGCCCTGCGTCTCAACGCTTTTACGGCACGAAGCGCTTCTTCGCCTGCTTTGCAGAGGCCGATCCACGATCAGGAGGTCGAAGCCGCATGAACATGCTCATCTATCTGATTCCGATTGCACTTTTCATGGGTGGTCTTGGATTGGCGGCGTTCCTCTGGTCCCTGAAGAGCGGTCAGTATGACGATCTGGAGGGCGCTTCCTGGCGAGTGATTGCCGATGATGATTCCGATCCGACCGCCACGTGATCGCATCAGCCGGAAAAGGACCGATGCTTTCTAACAACGAACGGCTTCTACGGTCAGACCTATTTCATGGGCTGAACGAGGATACCGCGAGACGACTTGCCGCCCTCGCTCGCCGGCGCACCTATATGCCGGGCGAAGAGATTCTCTCGGAAGGTGAGCCCGGGATCCACGTCGTCTATGTCGCAAGCGGCGTGGTCAGGCTGACACGAACCGAATCGAGCGGACGTGATGCGGATATCCGCGTCTGCGAACCAGGCGACTTCATCGCCGAATATGTCATTGCGCTCGGTGGTAACTATGCGCACGGCGCATATGCCGGCGCCCTGAGCGATCTCGTGCTGTTCGAAGCTGCGGCGCTGCGGGCATTGGCCGACAAATGCCCGCAGCTCCAGCGCAACTTGCTGAAGATATCGGCTCGCCATCTTCTTGAAGCTTTCGATGGCATTGCCGGCGACCGTTTGCATACGGCGATCCAACGTGTGGCGAATTTCCTGTTGCGGCAGTGCCCGGAAGCGGCTCTTCAGGCGACATTCCATCTTCCGTACAAGAAGCAGATTCTGGCTGGAAAACTCGGGCTTGGGCCAGAGGCCCTTTCCAGGGCATTTGCCGCTCTCGCACGATGCGGGGTCGACGTGAAGGGTCGAACGGTCCGCATCGAAAACGTCGTTCTGCTGCGTCAGGTCTGTTAGCGACAATCGAGCCAGTTGTCCGCAGTCGTGGCGTTGGAGGTTGTGGCGACAAATCCTACCAGGCGGTCATCACCAGGTTTCTTTGGGAACTATCGCATGCGGCGCTGAGAGCGGTGGCGCTGGCCGAATTCCTGCGCTATCTGATTGGCAAGTCGAAACAAGCTCAACGAGGACAATGGAACCGGACAGGATTCTGGTGGTCGATGATGACGCGCGGATCAGGCAGATGCTGATGCGTTACTTCGAAGACAACGGATTTAAGGTGAACGCGGTCGCAAACGGTGCGGCGATGCGTTCCGAACTTGCCAAGAGCTCTTTCGCGGCAATTTTTCTCGATCTAGTGCTCCCGAACGGCGAGAATGGTCTCGAACTGCTCCGGGAGCTTCGAAGCACATCCGATGTGCCGGTACTCATGCTGACCGGTCAGGACGATGTCACGGACAAGGTCGTCGGCCTTGAAGTCGGCGCCGATGATTACATCGCCAAGCCCTTTCATCTGAGAGAACTGCTGGCTCGTCTGAGGACAATCCTGCGACGCCGCACCTCCTCGGATGCGACCCGTGCTGCCAAGGGAGAAGACGAAACGCTCGCCTTCGAAGGCTGGTCCCTCGATGTGTCGCGCAGGCGGCTGACCTCACCCCAGGGCGACGACGTTGCCTTGACGACGGGCGAGTTCGATATGCTTCTTGTTTTCGTGCGCAATCCCGGCCGGGTTCTTTCGCGCGAAACGCTCATGGATCTGACGAGAAACCGCAATTTCGAAGCCTTTGATCGCGCAATCGACGCCCAGATCGTCCGCTTGCGCAAGAAGATCGAGGATGATCCGAAGAGCCCGGATCTCATTCAGTCTGTCCGCGGCGTCGGTTATGTCTTCACCGGTCGACCGGGACGAACATCGAGATAATTGATCCTCGTCAATGTCCGGTCCGCTGCTGACGCTATGAGTTCAGCCATTATGGCTGCAACAATGACGATCTGGGTTCTTTTCGCGGTAATCACAACCGCAGCGACTGCCATCCTGCTTCATCCGCTTTCAACGGGGAGGAAGACAGCGAGCAGCAAAGCGGATGCCGGCAAGGTCTATCGCGACCAGCTTTTGGAACTCGACGAGGATATCGCCTTCGGGCGTATCTCGCTGGACCAATACGAACTGGCCAAAGCAGAGACGGCGCGCCGGCTGTTCAAGGCGGCCGATAACGACCGGCCGGCGCAGACCCCGCAACGCTCCGACAGATGGCTCAAACACGTGATAGCCGTGTTCCTGCCCGTACTCAGTATCGCTCTTTATGTCTCTCTCGGTTCTCCTGATATCCCCTCGCGTCCTTTGGCGACGAGGCTCGCGGAGCCGGGCGAGGATCTCGCAATCCTCGTGAAGAAGATGGAGAATCATCTCGCCGAGCGCCCCGAGGACGGGCGGGGATGGGACATCATCGCTCCGGTTTACCTGAAGATGGGCCGGGTGGATGACGCGGCAAAGGCGTATCGAACCGCGCTTCACCTGGACGGAGCCAATGTTCCCCGTCTTGAAGGGCTGTCGGAAACGCTCATGGCCACCTCAAATGGCACGGTGACGGCAGAGGTGCTCGATGAACTCAAGCAGGTTCTCTCCCTCGAGCCGAACAATCCGCGTGCACGTTTCTACATTGCCCTGAGCATGGAGCAGGCGGGTCAGCCGGAAGAGGCGCGGAGCGCTTTCGAGACATTGGCGAAGCAATCGCCTGCCGATGCCCCCTGGCTGCCGCTGGTCAACGAGCACATCGCCAAGAATGGCGGTCAGGCTGCAGCGCCCGAGGCCCAGCCCGCGGCGCCGGGCGGCCCGACTTCCGAGGATGTGGCGGCGGCTGAGACGATGAGCAGCGGCGACTGTCAGCAGATGATCCGCGGCATGGTGGAAAGCCTCGATGCGAAGTTGTCAGCTGATCCCAACAATTTCGAGGGCTGGATGCGTCTCGTCCGCTCTTACGCCGTATTGAACGACAAGGATCGCGCCGCGGGCGCCCTGAAGCGCGGGCTTGCGGCCTTCCCGGCATCAGGCGATGAGGGCAGGCAGCTGCTGGCGCTCGGCAAGGAGCTCGGCATCGCGACGGAGGGATTGAGCGAATGACGCGCAAGCAGAAACGCATGGCGGTGATTGCCGGCGGCATGGGCTTCATTGCCGCCGCCGTGCTGCTCGTCATGTTCGCCTTCAGCCAGTCGGTCGCCTATTTTTACATGCCCGGCGATCTCGCCAGCAACCCGATCGCACCGGGCACCCGCATCCGCCTCGGCGGCCTCGTGGGCGAGGGCAGCGTCATGCGCGGCGAGGGCTCGGTCGTGCGTTTTGCCGTGACGGATCCGAGCGGTCAGATCGTCAATGTCCGCTACCAGGGCATCCTTCCCGATCTCTTCCGCGAAGGGCAGGGGGTGGTGACCGAGGGCGCGTTCGAGACAGGCAGCAATGTCTTCACCGCCGATACCGTGCTTGCCAAGCATGACGAGACCTATATGCCCAAGGAAGTCGCCGACAGGCTGAAGGCCCAGGGCCTCTGGGAAGAGGGCAAGGGGGCCGCACCGCAAGGCGAGGCGGCAAAGGGCCAGGAAGCCCAGGGACAACAGACAAGGGCAACGCCATGATCATCGAGATCGGCCACTATGCGCTGGTTCTGGCGCTCGCAACGGCAATCATCCTGTCGCTCGTGCCTGTGATCGGCGCAAGGCGCGGCGATCAGGCGATGATGGATGTGGCGCCGCTCGGCTCGGTCCTGCTCTTCGCCCTCGTTGCCTTCTCCTTCGGCGTGCTGACCTATGCCCATGTGGTTTCCGACTTCTCCGTCCAGAATGTCTGGGAGAATTCGCATTCGCTGGTGCCGCTGATCTACAAGTACTCCGGCGTCTGGGGCAATCACGAGGGATCGATGATGCTCTGGCTTCTGATCCTGGCGCTGTTCAGCGCGCTGGTCGCGATCTTCGGCCGCAATCTGCCCGATACGCTGAAGGCCAATGTGCTCTCGGTCCAGGCCTGGATCTCGGTCGCCTTCATCCTCTTCATCCTGTTGACCTCCAATCCCTTCACCCGCCTCGATCCGGCGCCGGCCGAGGGCAAGGATCTGAACCCGGTGCTGCAGGATATCGGCCTCGCCATCCATCCGCCGCTCCTCTATCTCGGTTATGTCGGCTTCTCCGTCTGCTTCTCTTTTGCCGTTGCCGCCCTTCTCGACGGCCGCATCGATGCCGCCTGGGCGCGCTGGGTGCGGCCCTGGACGCTCGCTGCCTGGACCTTCCTGACGCTCGGCATCGCCATGGGCTCCTACTGGGCCTATTACGAACTCGGCTGGGGCGGCTGGTGGTTCTGGGATCCGGTGGAAAACGCCTCCTTCATGCCCTGGCTTGCCGGCACCGCACTTCTGCACTCGGCCCTCGTCATGGAAAAGCGCGAAGCGCTGAAGATCTGGACGGTGCTGCTTGCCATCCTGACCTTCTCGCTGTCGCTGATGGGCACTTTCCTGGTGCGCTCCGGCGTCCTGACCTCGGTCCATGCTTTCGCCAGCGACCCGAGCCGCGGCGTCTTCATCCTCTGCATTCTCCTGATCTTCATCGGCGGGGCGCTATCGCTTTTTGCCTTCCGCGCGCCGCTTCTGTCGGCCGGCGGTCTGTTTGCGCCGATCTCGCGTGAGGGGGCGCTCGTCGTCAACAACCTGATCCTGACGGTTGCCTGCGGCACGGTGCTGACGGGCACGCTCTATCCGCTGGTGCTGGAAACGCTGACTGGCGACAAGATCTCCGTCGGCCCGCCCTTCTTCAACCTGACATTCGGCCTGCTGATGGCGCCGCTTTTGATCATCGTGCCCTTCGGCCCGCTGCTCGCCTGGAAACGCGGCGATCTGCTCGGCGCCCTGCAGCGGCTCTATGTCGTGGCCGGTCTCGCTTTCGTCGCAGCCCTCGTCTTCTTCTATATCGAACATGGCGGCCCGGTCATGGCAGTGATCGGCCTTGCCGCCGGCCTGTTCCTGATCCTTGGCGCGGCGGCCGACCTCTGGTATCGCGCCGGCATCGGCAAGGTGAAGGCTGATATCGCCTGGCGCCGCCTGACCGGCCTGCCGCGCTCGGCCTTCGGCGCCGCGCTTGCCCATGCCGGTCTTGGCGTCACCGTGCTCGGCATCGTCGCCGTGACCACCTTCCAGACCGAACATGTGGTCGAGATGAAGCAGGGCCAGTCGACGGAGGCCGGCGGCTACAGCATCCTCTTTGACGGCATGCGGCCGGCAACCGGCCCGAACTACACCGAGGATCGCGGCCATTTCTCGATCCGTCGTGGTGGCGCCGAGGTGGCCGATGTCTGGTCTGCCAAGCGGCTCTACACTGCCCGGCAGATGCCGACGACGGAGGCCGGTATTCTCACGTTCGGCCTCAGCCAGCTCTATGTCTCGCTGGGTGACGCGACGAAGGACGGCGGCATCGTCGTGCGCATCTGGTGGAAACCGTTCATCCTCTGCATCTGGGGCGGAGCGCTCATCATGGCCTTCGGCGGCTTCGTCTCGCTGACCGACCGGCGCCTGCGCGTCGGGGCTCCGAGCAGGAAGGCAAAGCCGGCGAAACCAGCGGCACCTGCCATGGAGCCGGCGGAATGATCAGGCGTTTTCTCCTCGTCCTGACGTTGATCCTGGCGGCCGCACCAGCCTTCGCCGTCAACCCGGACGAGATGCTCTCCGATCCGGCCCTCGAAGCCCGGGCGCGAACATTGTCTGCCGAACTGCGCTGCATGGTCTGCCAGAACCAGTCGATCGACGATTCCAATGCCGATCTCGCAAAGGATCTGCGCCTGCTGGTGCGCGAGCGCATTACCGATGGCGACAGCGACGAGCAGGTGTTGAACTACATCGTCTCGCGCTACGGGGAATTCGTCCTCCTGAAGCCGCGCTTCAGTCTGCGCACGCTGTTGCTCTGGGGGGCACCGGTGCTGTTGATCCTTGCCGGCGGGGTTTCGCTCATCGTCTTTGCCCGCAAGCGGGCTGGAAAGCCAACTGGCAGCAAGCTGACGGCAGAAGAGCAGGCAAGGCTTGCCGAGTTGCTTGATCCGACACCGCGACTTTGACGGAGGTCAAGGTCGGTTCGTCCAAGCCGTCCTACGCTCATGGCACCAGATGTTTCCGAAAGGGGAGGTGCACGCATGCAGGCCAAGGACATTATGACGAGCAACGTGGTCTCGATCAGCCCTGCGGCAGGGATCCGTCATGCCGCCGCAGTGATGATGCAAAACAACATCAGCGGGCTGCCTGTCGTGGACGACGAAGGGCGGATCTGCGGAATTCTGACCGAAGGCGACCTGTTGCTGCGGCGCGAGATCCGGCTTGCGCCGCGCACCGCGCGTAACGCGGAAATCACGTCCGATGTCGATCTCGACCGCTACATTCGCGGCAACGGCTGGTCCGTCAGAGATATCATGTCGCGCGATGTTATAGTCGCCAGCCCGGACAGCGAGGTTTCGGATATTGCCGAAAGCCTCGAGGTCCATCGCATCAAGCGTATTCCGATCGTCGACGACGGACGGCTCGTGGGGATCGTCAGCCGGCGCGATATCCTCGCACTGATAACCGACGCGCCGACACTCAGGTTGCCGCGCGAGGATGACGCGATCCTACTCGCTGTTCGCACACGCCTGAAATATGATCTCGGGCTGACGCCGCAAAGGATCCGCGTCTCCGTCCATAACGGACAGATCACGCTCGAAGGAAATGTGGAAACCGACTTGCAGCGCCGTGCCGTGCTTGCGCTCGTCGAGAATCTCGGATTGGGCAGCTGCCTCGATCGGTTGCAGCTTGTCGCGGATTCGGAGAAGCGATCACAACCGGCTTGAGGCCGAGTCGCCGAGCCAACTGCGACGAAGGGCTTCCGGTCAGCTGCCGGCAGCCAGTGCCCTGTCGAGAGCGGGACCAAGGCCGGCCGACAGGGCCTTGTCGTCGAGCGGGCCGACCTGCTTGAACAGGATGCGGCCGTCGCGGTCGATGACGAAGGTCTCCGGCACGCCGTAAACACCCCAATCGATCGCTTCCCTTCCGGTCGGATCGACCCCGACGGCAGCGTAGGGATTTCCGTTTTCGTGCAAGAAGGCCAGAGCGTTGCTGCTGTCATCCTTATAATTGATGCCTATCAGCTTGACGCGTGGGTCCTTCGATAGCCGCATGAGCGCGCCATGTTCCTGCCGGCAGGGAACGCACCAGGACGCGAATACGTTGACGATCGTGACCTGGCCGGAAAACCCGCTATCTTGAAGTCCGGGAGACTGCAGACCAGCAAGCGGCGGCAGATCGATTACCGGGTGTACCTGACCGATCAGTGCGGAAGGGAGGGCGGAGGGCGAATATCCTTCCGCCGCCTCCCGATAGAGCGTGCGCCCGGCGGCTCCGGCAATTGCCACAAAGACGAGCAGCGGCATGGCGGCAACCAGATAGCGGCGCACCTAGCGTGCCTCGTGGCGCGCGCCATGCCTGATCTTCGCCACTATCTCGACCTGCCGGCGATAGGTGCGGCCGCGAAACCAGGTCGTCGCGCTGATGGCGGTCATGACGGCGAATGCGGCGGCATAGGCCGCCAGCACATAGTCCCGATGTGTCATTTCAATTCTCCTTTTGCATTGCGGCCCGTGCCGCCAGGCGGTGATGCGACATGAGTCTCCGCCGCCAGATTTCGTTCCTGATCGAGGCCAGGAGGAGCGTGAAAAAGAGCGCCGTGAAGGCCAGGCCCATGGTCAGGAGCGGGCGAAGGAATTCGATGTCCAGAGCGGGGCCATCCAGCCTGAGCACGCTTGCCGGCTGATGCAATGTGTTCCACCAATCGACCGAGAACTTGATGATCGGGATGTTGACGAAGCCCACGAGAATGAGAACCGCCGTGACACGAGCAGCGCGCGTTGGCTCGTCGACTGCGCGGTTGATCGCCAGCAGGCCGAGATACATCAGGAAAAGCACGAACATCGAGGTCAGTCGCGCGTCCCACACCCACCAGGTTCCCCACATCGGCTTGCCCCAGATCGCCCCTGTCACGAGCGACACGAAGGTAAAGGCGGCGCCGATTGGCACAGCAGCGCGCGCGGCGACATCGGCAAGCGGATGGCGCCATACCAGGGAGCCGATGGCGTTTGCGGTCATCACCACATAACAGAACATTGCCATCCATGCCGCCGGGACATGGACATACATGATCCTGACGGTCTCGCCCTGCTGGTAATCACCATCGGACACAAAACTCAGATAAAGTCCAACAGCGAAACAGAGGGTGGTGACGATCGAAAGTCCAGGCAGGACCCGATCGGCCAGTTCCAGGAATCTGGCGGGCTGAGCAAGCCTGGTGATGTCGTCTTTGATGCGTTCGACATAGGTCATGGCCCGCTCTAGCGCCCAAAGCCGTCATGTTAATTGACCGGGATCAAACTGCGACCATTGGTGCGGTCATGCGTCTTTCATTTCGCTCACCTGCTATCACAGTTCGATCCTCGGTCGCGGGTCCAGCAGGCTCATCGTGACATATTGCCGAGGTCTTCTGACGCGGCAACGCTTGGCGGAACCGGCCGATAATTGATCGCGGTCAAAGACGAACGCCGCGCAAATGCCAAAAAGGAGACATTCCAGTCCAGGAGACCCTCACCTTGATGATTGCCGCGCACGACCGATCCGCCACTCCTCCCGCCGACGTGATTGCGGGCTCCAGCCCGCAGCCGGGGGAAACGAAGTCTGCTGTCTCCGGCCTCGTCCGGTTGCTGCCCCTGCTACGGCCTCACCGGGGCTTGGTCCTCCTGGCGGTGATCTCGCTCGCGGCGGCGGCGCTGATCTCGCTTGCGTTGCCGATGGCGGTCCGCCGGATGATCGATCATGGGTTCGGACAGTTCGACGGTGGCTTCATCAACAGCTATTTCCTGATGCTTCTTGCGCTTGCAATCGCGCTCGCCATAGCAAGCGCCTGCCGCTATTATTTTGTCACGACGCTTGGCGAGCGCGTTGTCAGCGACCTGCGTGTGAAGACCTTCCGAAATGTGACGCGGTTGCCGGCAAGCTTTTTTGACGCCAACAAATCCGGCGACATCGCATCGCGACTGACCGCGGATGCCGCACAGATCAAGTCCGCATTGAACCTCGCTGCATCGGTGGCCTTGCGCAATTCGCTGCTGTGCCTGGGCGCGCTGGTGATGATGTTCGTCACCAGCCCTGGACTTTCCGCCATCACATTGGGTGCCATCCCGCTTGTGATCGCGCCGCTCGTCCTTTTCGGGCGCTCGGTCCGGAGAAAATCGCGGGCGGCTCAGGACGCTCTCGCGACCGCATCCGCTTTCGCCAGCGAAATGATTGCCGGAAGCCGGACGGTCCAGGCCTTCAACGGGGAGGCAGCGGCGAGCGACAGGTATGCGCATGACGTCGAGGCGTCCTATCGCAGCGCCGTCCTTGCCGCCAGCTCGCGTGCGCTCCTGACCGCCGTTGCCATTGCAATGATTTTCGGAAGCGTCGTCGGGGTTCTCTGGATCGGCGCCCATAATCTGCTCTCGGGAACGTTGTCGGCCGGAAGTCTGAGCCAGTTCCTGCTCTATTCCGTCATTGCGGCAGGGTCGCTGGGCTCGCTCTCGGAGGTCTGGGGCGAACTGGCGCAGGCTGCGGCTTCAGCCGAACGCCTTTTCGAATTGCTCGATGAAGATGCCGGTGAGAGCGAGCAGGCCTCGCGTTCTGCGCTCAGCCAACCCGCAAAAGGAGCGATCGGAATTCGAGACCTGCATTTCGCCTATCCGGGCGCTCCGGACAGGCAAGTCCTCACGGGCCTGTCGATGAACGTGCGGTCCGGCGAGACAGTCGCGCTTGTCGGTGCTTCCGGCTCGGGCAAAAGCACAATCTTCTCGCTCATGCTCGGTTTCTACAAGGATTATGCGGGCGACATTTTGCTCGATGGTTGCGATGCGCGCACGATCTCCACCACTGCAGTACGAGGCGAAATTGCCGTCGTACCGCAGGACGTGACCATCTTCGCAACCAGTATCGCAGAAAATATAAGTCTCGGACGGTCGGATGCGTCGCTGGGCGAGATCGTGGCTGCAGCGACGGTGGCAAGAGCGCATGGGTTTATTTCCGAGCTAACGGATGGTTACCGTACCGTTGTCGGCGAGCGCGGTCTCACTTTATCGGGCGGTCAGCGGCAAAGACTGGCGATCGCCCGTGCAGTCCTGAAAAACGCGCCGATCCTCTTGCTGGATGAGGCCACGGCATCTCTCGATTCAGAAAACGAGATGCTGGTGCAACGGGGGCTCGACGAATTGATGTCCAATCGCACGACAATCGTGATTGCTCATCGGCTTGCCACCGTGCTCAAGGCGGATCGAATTCTGGTGCTCGACGGAGGGCGAGTAATCGAGGAGGGAACACACACCGCGCTGATCCGCAAGGGCGGTGCATATTCCAGGCTTGCCGAGTTGCAGTTCGATCTCTCGGGGTCGGCGGCCATGGAACACGATGCGGCGTAAGGGCAACGACAAACAGTGGCAGATCGCGCGTTGCGGCCACGTCCGCTTTCTGCCCCTCGGTAAGAGGCTTAAATAAATTGCTGGGAAGAGTTCTCCAGACATAGTCTGTAATCTTCAGCGGAGTCCGGTATTTCGATAGGCTGGTGTCGAACGTTCGGTTATCCATATGGCTCTCAGTGTTTCATGAAAGGTGAACGTGAAACGGAAAGGCAACCCCATATTGCAGGGGCTGCCTCGTCCAAACCTTGCACTAGCCGATCAGGTAACCGGAGATTTGCGTGGCATCACACCAGTCCTCGTCTGACTGCGGCGTCAGCACACGGCAAGCCGTTGGCTTTGCCGCCTCTCGGCCCGAAGTAGTAATCGCAGCCCTCAATGTTCTCAATCCCATACATTGCAATTTTCCCAGCTCTCGGCTTTCCTGCAACCGGAAAGTGATCTCGGAGGTTACGGATGACGGAAGCAAAACGCGTTGATGAACTGTTCGAGGCCTGGGCTAACGATCATTCGCCTGGCTGCGCGGTTGCGGTCATGCGTGACGGCGAGGTTATCCATAGGCGGGGATTCGGCATCGCCAATCTGGGCCACGGTATCGCGATCGGGCCGTCCACCGTCTTTCATTCGGCATCTGTCTCCAAACAGTTCACTGCATTTGCCATCCTGCTACTGTCGGCCGAAGGAAAATTGTCGCTTGATGATGTGGTGGGTAAATACATGCCCGGCCTGCCTGATTTCGGCGCACCGATCACCCTCAGGCACCTCATGCACCATACGGGTGGCCTGCGCGATCACTGGGAATTGCTGGGCCTCGCCGGCTGGCGCTACTCCAAGGACCTGATCACCGATGCCGACATCCTCGCGATCGTCTCCCGGCAGCAGGATCTGAACTTCCAGCCGGGTGACGAGCACCTCTATTGCAACACGGGTTATGCCTTGCTGGCGGAGGTCGTGAAGGTGGTCAGCGGGCAGTCGCTCCGTGCCTTTACCTCGGCCCGGATTTTGAACCGCTTGGCATGCACAACACGTTCTTTCGCGACAACTATGCCGAAGTTGTCAGGAATGTCGCTGACGGCTATGTCGGGACGGAGACCGGGGTTGAGATCTCCAACACGAACTTCGATACGGTCGGCGCGACCAGCCTGCTGACGACAGTGGAAGATCTCGCGCTCTGGGATGAAAATTTCTACCACAAGCGTGTCGGGGGGCCCGACGTCATCGCAAGGATGGTCGAATGCGGCCGACTGAACGATGGCAGTGAAATCGGCTATGCCTCGGGTCTCGGCGTCGGTACTTATCGCGGCCTTGCGATCGTCGAACATACCGGCGGCGATGCCGGCTTCCGCTCCGATATCATCCGCTTTCCGGAGCAGCATTTCACCGTGGCGATCCTTGCCAATTTCGGGTCGATCGTGCCGAGCAACCTCGCGCGGGGGATCGCCGATATCTATCTGGCAGATGTGTTGCATCCGATCCCGGAATCTTTGCCGAGCACGTTTCCGCAACCCGGCGCCGATGCATTGGAATTGCTCACCGGCTATTACGCCGAACCGCGACTGGCCGGCCGCGTCGCCCGCCTCGTGGCGCATGAGGGAAAACTGCTGATAGGCTATGACATCGAATATGGCACATATCGCCTTGAAACGGTGGATGACCGCCGGTTCCGTTTCAGCGATTTCCCGAACCATGAGCTCGCGCTGGAGCAAGGAGAAGGCGAGCCGGCAACTGAGCTGACCTCCTATCGCGACGGCAAGCGCCTGTACCAATACCGGCGATTGCCCGCCTATACGCCGTCGCCAAAGGAGCTTGCCGATCTCGCAGGCACCTATCGTCCGGTCGAAAACGACATGCCCTACGAGGTGAAGGTTCGGGAAGCGGGGCTGGTATTCAAATCCGTGAAGTCACGGGAAATAGCGCTGACAGCCGTCGCTCCGGACCATTTTCTCGGTGACGGGGACCGGTTCACCTTTGCCCGCGATGACGACGGTCGGGTCACTGGCATGCTGATGAACAGTGGTCGCATCCGCAATTTCCGCTTCGAGCGGCTTTGAACCGCTCGCAGCGCCGGAATGTCTGCTCCTGGCGCTTTCCAGACGAAACATCCTACGGATGAGCCGGTTGATGGCTTACATTTCATCAAAGCGGCTATTTTCGCTATTGCTCCACAGTCATTGTTACATTGGCCGCTCTTCATTGCTGGCCACGCGCTCGGGTCCGAAAACTAGAAATGCTCCCCGCCCCAGGGTGCAGGCCCGAGAACGCGCGATCGAGGATCATGACTGCCTGATCGGAACAACCAAGCCCCGTCGCATGGCAAACCCGGCGAGCGGAACCATGGGCCTCATTGACCGGATTTTACCGCGGCAAGCTGGCTAGCCCTTCCAAACGTTATGCCGGCCAGGGCGACGAGCCTGTCGACATGCACGACCAGACCAACGACGACCGCGAGACGCGCGGTTCGCCAATCGACTTCTTCCCCGCCCTTCAGGCGGCCGATGGACCGGGGTCGTCCGGTTTCTCCGGCGCTGGCCTCTGTCTGTCGGGCGCTCCACCCTTTAGCAGCCTCAGCGTCGGCTTCCCAGCGAGCCTCATCCTCACCTGAAAGCCGTCCGATCCCCTCATCGCTCGTTCCGGCTGGTAGTTGACGGTTTCCAGTAGAACCTGTTCCTGAAACCCATCTGCATTTTCGATAATGATCTTCTGACCTTCCCTTAAGCCAAGAAGGGCAAGGCCACGAAGCGTGTCGACCGGGAGCAGCATGCCGACCGGCGTCGTCATACGGCCAGTGGTGAGGATGCGCGTGTCCCGCCTACCGTCGATGCTGAAGGTCACTCGACTGTTCAGGCTTGCGGCATCTTCTGGCAGATCCTCCCTGAACACGACAGTCGCGGCGTCCATCTTCCGCCCCAGGAGCTCGTGCAGCAGGCTGTCGCGAACGAGGGGGTCATCGATCATCGCCTCGAGCAGTGTAAAGTCCTTCGTGGTCAGCAAGCATTGGTCTCTCATCGCAGTCTCCATCGCCCGTATCCGGGCACTCAATTCGAATGGGTGGAGTTCCCCTGGCCGCGAACGGCGCAGGGGTCAGGAGCCTGCTGTGATGCACCCTCCGGGAAGATGATTTGGGCGTGGGTCGAGGATCATAACATTTGACCGAGTTCCGCGGACTCAGACACCCATTCTACGGTCAGCCGGTGCAACTGACCGTCGCGAGCAGTCCAGTCCATGGACTGACCGGCTCTCAGCCCTATCAATGCAGTGCCAATCGGGGTGAGGACTGAAATCTTGCCTTCGGCGATGTCTGCCTCCCCCGGCAATACGAGCGTCACCGTCCGGTCTTCCCCGAGGTCACTGGTGAAGCGCACGGTCGAACCGATGCGGATGATGCCGCGCGGGAGCTGATGGTCGTCCACAACGTGCGCACGTTCCAATTCGTAGAGCAGTTCGTCGGACACGACGGGATTTTTCGAAAGCTGCGCCTCGGCGATTTTCGTCAATTTTAAGTGGTCGGAGTGACCGATGATGATCGCGGGCCTGTTTGGGGGTCGCTTGTTTGCCATCTGCAATCTCCAGCTGACCGCAAATCTGTTCTGCGGCAGCGAAACGATCGGATATGAGGAGAATGTCGCTGTGGCGCGCCGACATGTCGAAGTCGGACGCCAGTATCCCTCGGCAGGCGCGACGTCGCCAGCCGGGGATTAGGATCCCGCGATGAGGATTACCCGCTTCACAACACTATTATGGTGCCAGATCAACATGGAATGAAGATGGCGATGAACCGTTGACGAGTCAAGGATGGCGCGCGGGCGAGAGGCGCGGCTCTGTTGGACTCAGGCTCTGAAGCCGCCATCGTCTGCCGGCGTTCGCCCTGAAATATATCGCATTGCGATATAAATTCATTGATGAGATCTTGACCACAGAGGAGCGCATTTCTATGGAAAATCGACCGAATCCCGCGGCAATGCGTCCTGCGGCGCGTTATCCTGCGGATAAAACGCTCGAAGATCTGAGGCAAAAGGTTCACGCCCTCCTCGATGATAGAATGGCGAGCCGTTTCGAGCTCCTCCGCGCTGAATGGTTTTACGATCTGGCTCTGCTGATCAATGACTTCCGTCTATGGATGCAGCGCCTCGATCAGAGTTTCGGTCGCTTCCAGTAGCCATTGCTTGTCCGGCTCCCTCACGAACGGAAACTCGCCACCACGGCTTCAAACACGCTCGTTAGTAGTGGTCTGCTGGGCGATCAGTCCGAGGCAGTTCGACCGCATATGAAATGGGGTCCTCCAAGGACGGCCTTATTAACATCAATCGGAAGAAGAGGTTGCGTCTCCGAAACTCGGCCATGCATGCGCCGTTGCCGCGGCCAGCGGATGACCGATCTGATTAAGGTCGTTCAGCTAGGAATCTCGAACCTTCGTAACAGCGGCGAACTTGTCGAATGCGACGAGGCCAGCATGCCGCCGTCACCACCTCGTGTCGCGGAGGTTTGACTTCGGAAAATCAGCTGCCGGAATGGACACAGAAATCCGCCGAATCCCAATGGAGCTTGGCTTCATGGACAAGGGCGAGCGATGGCATCGAAAGATTTTCAGCTGCGGGTGGCGGGTTCATCGAACCCTGTAGCACTCCCGTGCGGAACGCAGTCGACTCCAAGCCAGGAGAGCGGCATGGATCTGTCAGAACGGCAGCCTCGATCCGCGCCGCTCGTCGGCGCCGAGCCGAACGCGTTAGGGCAATAGCAACTACAGCGCAAGATTTCAAAGAAGTCTTCGTAAAGGTTGTATAGGCTCACGTCTCATGCGGGCACACATTGTAAGAATTTTAGAGATCGGTGGAATCGCTGCGATCCTCACGGCCTTTGTCGGCATATGGTGGGAGGCGCCGGCCGGTTCCTTCGATCCCTTCTGTACTTACACCACTCAATACGAGGTGGCCGCATCGCTCAGCGTGGGACCGGAGACGCTCCATTCGGTAATACGGGCCCAGAACAGGCGTTCGAGACGTTGGGTCGAGCGGATTTTCAATGGCGGATGCAAACCATCATCCAACAACGCACATGCATTTGTAGCGCGCGATGGAAGGGTCTTCTTGATTCCAATGCAATTGTGCCCGTTGGCCGAAGAGGTGCTGCGCGATATCGAGCAGGTCGACGTCCTTCGCGTCTGCAAGGGACGATGGCCGAACCGTACCGCTGGATTCGTCGTGATGACCGCTGACAAGCCGACGCAATGGGAGCTGTTCGATCCTTTCGGAAACGGTGCCGCGACACTCGCGTCGATGCATGCCGTGCCCTATCGATGGGGTTCGCCGAAAGATGATGTCGAGGAGAAGGCCCCCAATCTTGTCAAAACTGATTTTGACGGGAGTCGAAACTGGTACGACAGTCCGAACCGCGTTGTCCGACGGTCCAGCGACATCGTCTACCGTGCCCAGAAGGTCGAGCCTGGGATCGCATTAGGGAGGACACCCCGATAGGTATTGCTCGACGCGCATATATTGCACTGGCTGTCCTCCTGCTCCTCCCATTTGTCTACGAGTGGTACCTCAATTCCGCGCGTATGAGGGGGACCGGTGAAGCCGAGGTCGCTAAATCCGTTCCAGGCGGCGTCCGAACGGAGCGCCCTTCCCAGAGGCGCGCTCTTAAGATCCCGGGCTTCCGGGCCGCAGGCGTCAGCACGGCCGGGCTTGCTGACCATGTCGGCGAAATCATTACGATCCTCGGACTGGACTATCTTCGACCGTTGAAGTCGCTGAAAGGTGCTGATGACGGATATGTCGACTGGGCTGCCAGTCCAATCGATGCCTATAGCCTCCGGCACGCCTCCCCAGGAGACGGGCAAGTGCTTGCCGCGTTCGAGAAGGCGTGCGAAGCGGCACGCAACATAGAGGATGACTGGGACAGCGATTGTATGGCGTTGAAGCGAGCCAAAACCGATGGTGGCATCTTCTACACTTTTGGCAACGGACGCATCGTGTTCATCGACCCGAAGCGCGGGTTGCTTCATATTGCCTATACCGGGCCGACAAACGGCGTGCGCGTTCAACGCTGAAGCCGTTGGTTGATCTATTCCCAATCTACGGGTCCTTGATTTCCAATTGTCATGCTTCCATGTCGGTTCTGCGCGGCAAATGAAGCAGCATTGTCCTTGTGAAACCGGGCTGTTCGAACGTCGCGCCTCAGGCCGTGGATATCGATATTCCTGCCGTCCTGAAGGGCACCAGCAGGTTCGCCGGACAGCTCTTTGCGACGAGAAGGCCATCCACCTGATCAAGCCCGACCACGTTGCAGGCTGAGACCGCGCCAAGCTTCTCGCGAGACGCGAGCACGATCGTTTCGGCCGCCTGCCTGACGATAGCACGCTTGACGGCCGCTTCCTCCCGATCGCCTGTCGTCAGGCCATGTTCATGATGGATGCCGGTGACGCCCATTAAGTAGATGTCGGCTTTCAAGGAGGAAATGCCCTCTATGGCGACCGCGCCAACCGCCACATTGGAGTGTTTGTAGATTCTCCCTCCTATAAGCTCGACCTCGATGGCCGGATGGGCATGCAGGGCGACGGCGATATCCGGACTATGAGTGACGATTATGGCTCGCAAGGCGAGCGGAAGCGCTCGAGCGACCGCGATGGCCGAGCTTCCTCCATCAAGGAACACGGTTTGTCCGTTCTTGATCATGCCCGCCGCGGCCTTGGCGATGGCCGTCTTGTCGTCTGCATGGACCTTCCGCCTGGTGGGGAGATCGGCCAGCGCTTTGGACGCCGGAAGAGCGCCGCCATGGACGCGTTGAAGCAAACCCTCTGCCGCAAGCTCCCTTAGATCACGTCGAATCGTATCCTCGGAAAGATCCAGTTTCTGGCTCAATTGCTTCGCCACAACCCGCCCTTCGTTGGCAAGAAGCTTCAAGATGAGCGCCTTCCGTTCCGTCGTGAGCATCACCGCCTCCTTGTTGATCGCACGATGTTGCACGAATAGATGAAGCATGCAATATCGTGAGAAAATGAATGGAGCATCGGACAATGATCGCAGACCGCGTGCGTGTCGAAGACGTAGAGACGCTATCGGACGACTGGTACGTCCTGAAGAAGACGACGTTCAGCTTTCTGAGAGCGGACGGAACGTGGCAGAGGCAGAGTCGGGAAACCTATGACCGCGGCAATGGTGCCGTCATCCTGCTTTATGACCTCGAGCGGCGCACGGTGGTGTTGACGAGGCAATTCCGCTACCCCGCCTTCGTAAACGGACATGACGACCTGCTGATCGAAGCGCCGGCCGGCTTGTTGGACGATGCCACGGCCGAAGTGCGCATCAAGGCCGAGGTGGAGGAGGAGACGGGATACCGGGCGGCGGACGTGCGGGAGGTGTTCGACGCCTTCATGAGCCCCGGTTCGGTAACTGAGCGGCTTCACTTCTTCGTCGGCTCCTACTGCGCCGCGGACAAGGTGGCTGAAGGCGGAGGAAACGCCGACGAAGGCGAGGACATCGAGCGCCTCGAGCCGACGATCGATGAAGCTCTGGAGATGATCGCGGACGGGCGCATTCGCGATGGAAAGACCATCATGCTGCTCCAGTATGCCGCGCTTAATCTTTTCGACGTCCGGAAGGACGCTGCCTGATGGAAGTGCGCCTTATCTTAGCTCAGCCGGCACTCGCGCTTTCGAAAACGAAGGCTGCAATGCGAACCGAAATTCAATTGGCGAAACGACTGCCTTCGCGAATCCCCGCACTTCTCATAGTTGGAACTCTATCTGGCTGCGGCGTTACAGGTGCTGATCCGACGGGGGCGGCGGCGATGATACAGTTCGAGGCGCATCGGCAGAAGAGCATGGAGATGCAGCGCCGGGCGACATCCGCAGAAGCAGCCGACGAACGCGAGGCTAACCTCCGAAACGCGATCCAGTTCTGCCGCCAGAACACTCAGGTCGAAGGCTGTCGGCACGTCGTGCGCGACGAGGCGAAGACGATGGAGACGATGCAGAAGATGCGTGCGATCGGATCCCGCTAGAGAAAATCGACCCTGGCGGTCAGCGGCGAAGGATCGACACGTTACCTCGCTGTACTAGGCCCCCGAACACCAGGCGAGAGCACAGCAAGAACACCTTGCAAGGTCTGCGGGCCGCGCGGAACCTCCTTGTTCCAACACCTCTGAGACGCTGCGCGGTGCGGTCCCCTGATCCGACGAATATCGGCCCAGACACAGGATTTCACCGGCTATTACTCGAAGACAACATTGGCCGCGTCGAGCTCGACAGCTCAGGTGATGAAGGCAAGGAGCAGATGTGGTGCTGGAATGGCGGCTTTCCCCGAGCGTGCGCAGGCGTGCCGCAGCAGGGATGGGCTACGACGGCGCGGGAGGCCTCACGTAAAGCTGAAGGCAGCGGTCTTGCCAGACGACATGCATAGAAGAAGGAAAAGCGTGGCGCGCATCGGAAAGATCGCGCCGCGCTTTTTCTATTCGCCCTTCTTCTCTCCTTCCGTTGCCGGCTTGTCTGCTCTTCCTCATCGTCGGAGTGACCTGCCGCCGTCTCCGGCGGCTTCGGATCGATTGGCGGAAGTCGTGCAGATGGACGGCTTCGAAATTGGGTCGTGGAACCGTAACTAGCCCGGTGAGGTTTAGGAAGAGAACGCAGGGCCGTTCGATGATGGAGGATCCAGGTGCAGCCGCAACAGCATCTTCAACACGCCATTCAGGTCGCGTCGGAGGCACATGGCGGGCAGATGGACAAGACTGGCCATCCTTATGTCGAGCATTGTCGACGTGTCGCCGACTTGGTTGCGACCGAGGAAGAGCAAATCGTAGCCTACCTACACGACACTCCGGAAAAAGCGTCGGGCTGGACATTGGATCGGCTTAGACAGGAAGGATTTTCTTCTGCTGTCATCGCCGCCGTGGATGCGATGACCAAGCGGGTCGGTGAAGACGACGATGATTTTGTCCGGCGCGCCATTGCGAACCCGATCGCCCGGGCCGTAAAGAAGGCCGATCTCGAAGACAATCTTGTTCAGGCCGAGGAGGCTGGTCTGGAGACCGCGAAGTACCTGCGCGGACTGGAAATCATTCAGCGGGGAAAAGCCTGAAGTCTCCAGCCGGGATGGCCGAGGTATCGTCGGAGGCGATGAAGGAGCGGTGAGGAACCTACGTCAACGCGCGTCGATCCCGAGTAAACGTTCGCATTCTCTTGGCTGAGCAATGGGTTCGATGCGGTTCGCTACACGACAGGATCAACACGCTTTTTATGATAGCCCCTGCTGCCGTCGAGAAGCGTGTGGGTATAGGAGTGCTCAACATTTCCGCTGAGCAAAGCATCTCTCGAGGCGATTTCCACGAACATCCCGCCCTGCATGACAGCGACGCGATTGCAGAGGTGAGCAATGACCGCCATATCGTGACTGACGAGAATGTAGGTCAGCTTTTCCCTTTCGCGCAGGTCCTTCAACAGATTGAGGATCTCGGCCTGGATGGACACGTCGAGTGCGGATGTCGGCTCGTCGAGGAGAAGAACGCGCGGCTTCAGGATCAGGGCGCGTGCGATTGCGACACGCTGGCGCTGACCGCCCGAGAGCTGATGCGGAAAACGATGATAGAAGGATGCGGGCAGGCCGACATCACGCAACGCCTGCTCTACGCGCTCCCTGCGCCGGTCGATGCCATGAATCTCGAGGGGTTCGAGAAGCGTGCGGCCGATCGTGTGACGCGGGTGAAGCGAGCCGAAAGGGTCCTGGAAAACCATCTGCTGCTTGGCGAGCTGCGATTTTGAGCGCTTGGCGGCGATTGCCTCTCCATCAAGCGCAATCGAGCCACCCCACGCTTTGATCCTGCCGGCCAACGCGCCGAGAACTGTGGATTTGCCGCATCCGCTCTCACCGACGAGGCCGAAGGTCTCGCCCGGAGCGACGTCGAAGGAGACATCCTTGACCACCTGTTTGGCGGAGTGGCCGCTGCCAAAGGAAACGGCAAGATTCTTGACTGATATCATCATGCTCATGCCTCCGCCCAGCTCGGGTCCCGCCTCAAGATCTCAAGGCGGTCTCGAGGGTGGTCGACGCTCGGCAGCGCCTGCAGGAGACCTCGCGTATAGGGATGGGTTGCCTCTTCGAGCTTTGCAGCTTCAAGCTCTTCGACGATACGTCCGGCATACATGATGATCACCCGGTCGCAGAAGCTCTTCACCAGGTTGAGGTCGTGCGAGATAAAGATCAGCCCGATGTTGCGCTCGGTGATCAGATCGTCGAGGATCGACAGAACCTGCTGGCGCACGGTCACGTCGAGAGCCGAGGTCGGCTCGTCGGCGATGATCAGCGATGGGGAGGAAATCAGCATCATCGAGATCATGATGCGCTGTCCCATGCCGCCGGAGACTTCATGCGGATAAAGGTTGAAGACGCGCTCCGGATCGCGAATGTTGACCCGCTCCAGCATGGCGAGTGTGCGTTCTCGCGCTTCGCGGCGGCCGACGCGTTCATGCAGAATGACGGTTTCGGCGATCTGCTCGCCGACCGTCATGACCGGGTTGAGCGAATATTTCGGGTCCTGCAGGATCATCGATATGCGCCGCCCACGGATCGCGCGCATATCGGCCTCGCTGGCGCGTACGAGATCGACATCCTCGAAGCGCATTTCGTCCGCGACGACTTTGGCAGTGGCCGGCTGCAGCCGCATGATGGCGCGTCCGGTCGTGCTCTTTCCAGAGCCGGATTCGCCGATGATGCCGACTTTTTCGCGCCCGACGGAAAATGAGACATTCTTTACGGCCGTCACGACGCCCGAAAGGGTCGGGAATTGGACCGACATGTTTTTGATCGAAAGGATCGGCTGGGATTGATCAGGCATTTCGGGGATCCATGATGTCGCGCAGGCCATCGCCCAGAAGATTGAAGGCAAGGCTGACCACGAGGATTGCAATGCCCGGAACCGTCGTCAGCCACCAGGCATCGAGTAGATATTGCCGGCCCGACGCTGCCATCGCACCCCATTCCGGCATCGGCGGCTGGGCGCCGAGACCGAGGAAGCCGAGGCCGGCCGCCGTCAGGATGACGCTCGACATGTTGAGCGTCAGTCGAATGATGATCGAGGGAGCACAGAGCGGCACGATGTGATGGAGCAGGATGCGACCCATGCCGGCGCCTTGCAGTTCCGCGGCGACGACAAAGTCGGCAGCGCGAAATGTCAGCGTCTCGGCGCGCGCCAATCGGGCGATCGGCGGCCAAACCGTCAGCGCAATGGCGATGACGGCATTTTCGATGCCTGGCCCGAGGGCTGCAGAAAAGGCCAATGCCAGAACAAGGCTCGGGAAGGACAGGAAGATATCGGTGATGCGCATCAACACGACATCGATCCAGCCGCCGAGATAGCCGGCAGTCGCACCGATTACAAAGCCGATCGGCGCAACGATGATGGTCACCAGAATGCTGATATAGAGCGTTGTGCGTGCGCCATAGACGAGACGCGAATAGACGTCGCGGCCGAACTCGTCGGTTCCGAACCAGTTGGTCGCCGACGGCGGTCTCAGCGCCGTCGTCAGATCCTGGGCAATAGGGTCGTGATTGGCAAGGAGCGGCGCGAAGGCAGCGACGAGCACCAGCGCGAGCACGACCAGAAAGCCGGCAAAAGCCAGCGGATTGGCAAGCAGGTTCAGCCACAGGACGTAGGCCTTGTGGAAGCGCGCCTGCCGGGTCGAGGAAAATTCCTCGTTGATCAGCCAATTATGGAGATCGTTGAAATTGCGTGTCGCCATGATGTCACCGGGTGCGCGGATCGAGGAAGCGGTAGGCGATGTCGGACAGCAGGTTGATGACGATCGAAATGATGCCGATCAGGAGCACGCTGCCAAGGATCGCGTTCATGTCCGCGAAGAACAGCGCGGAGGTCAGATATTGCCCGAGGCCGGGCCAGGCAAAGACGGTCTCGATGAGGACCGTGCCATCCAGCAGGCCGCAATAGGCGAGGGCAACGATGGTCAAAAGCTGCACCCGGATGTTGCGGAAGGCATGACGCCAGACGATCGCGCGCTGGTCGAGACCCTTTGCCTTCGCCGTCAGCACATATTCTTGCCGAAGCTGTTCCAGCATGAAGCTGCGGCTCATGCGGCTGAGATAGGCCATGGCCGCGTAACCGAGGATCAGGGCAGGGGCTGTGACATGCAGCAAGGCATCCCGGAAAACCTCCCATTCGCCGGCAATGATCGCATCGACGAGGATGGAGTTGGTTGGCCCTTCGACCAATCCTTCATTAAAGACGTCCAGTCGGCCGCTGCCGGGGATGAGCCCGAACTTGGCGTAAAAGACCAGGATGACGATGGTGCCGAGCCAGAAAATCGGCGTTGAATGCCCAAGAAGCCCGACGACACGCGCGAGATGATCGACCCATGTTCCCTTGCGAACGGCAGAGATGATGCCGAGCGGAATGCCGAGGCCGGCGCCGATGATCGTTGCGAGCGTCGCAAGCTCCAGTGTCGCCGGGAAAACCCGGGCAAGGTCACTTGCCACGGGGTTCTTGGTCACATGGGACTGGCCGAAATTCAGGTGAGCGACATTGCCGAGATAGGTCGCGAACTGGACATAGAGCGGCTGGTCCAGCCCCATCTCCTTGTGGACGCGCTCGTAGGTCGCCTGGTCGGCCTGGTCGCCGATGACAGCAATGACCGGATCGGCAGGGACCATGCGGCCGACGACGAAGGTGATGATCAGCAGGCCGAGCAACGTCGTCAGGATGACGCTGAAGGATGTTGCCACCTTCTTCACCGCATCGAGCACGGCTACTCCGCCGCCCGATGCGGCCCCGGATATTTGTGAGATGCTCACGTCATTCTCCCTTGGAAGGAGGTCACTCGCCCTTGGAAACCGTGTCCCAGCGCGTCAGCCATGTCGAATGGCCGAGATAGCCCTTTACCTCCTTGCGAACAGCCTTTGCGTCGGTGCGCAGGAAGGAGGTGATCAGCGGCGGAGACGATTCGAGATAGGCCTTGTTGATCTTCGCGTAGAGATCGGCCCGCTTCTGCTGGTCGGTCTCATGGGCGGCTGCAGTCACCATATCCTGAATGTCCTTCGGCACATCCCAGGCGGTGCGCCAGGCGTTCAGGCCGGTAAGCTTGGCATCGTCGGAATTGTTGGCATTGGTCGCATAGGACTGGAGGATCGCGTGAGGATCCGGCAGGCGTTCACCCGATCGTGCCGAAAAGATCTCGAATTCACGCGTGCGGAACTTGCCGATATGGTCGCCGCCCTGAAGATCGAGCTTGACGCCGGCCTTTGCGGCGTTGGCCTGCAGCGACTGTGCAACCTCATATTCCGGGGTGACCGGCGTTGCGTAATAGACTTTCGAGAAACCGTTCGGATAGCCGGCTTCAGTGAGCAGCTGCTTGGCCTTCTCGATGTCGAGCTTGTAGGGATTGACCTCACTTGCACCCGGCAGGCCGGCCGGAATGATCGTCTGCTGCTTGATGCCGTAATATTTCATGACGGTGTTGGCGAGGCCGTCATAATCGATCAGGTAGCGGAAGGCTTCGCGAACCTTGGGATTGGACAGAATCTCGTCCTTCTGGTTCAAGGCGAGATAATAGAAGCCGAAGCCCGGCGTCTTCTGAATATCGGCCTTGCCCCCCGCTTCGACCGCCGCAAGGTCGGTGGAGGAAAGACGCGTCGCGACATCGACGTCGCCAGCCTCGAGCTGCAGGCGCTGGCCGGAGGATTCCGGCATGTGGCGCAGGACGACGCGGCGCATTTTCGGAGCACCCTGCCAGTAATCCTTGTTGGCATCGGCGATTAGCAGGTCATTGACGCGCCAGGTCCGCAGCGCATAGGGGCCAGAGCCTGCGTCGTTGGCCTGCAGGAACTCGCGCCCCATATCGCCGTCCTTTTCATGCTCGACAAGGAACTTGCTGTCCAGGATCGAGGTCGAGAAGCTCGCCAGCGAATAGAGGATGAGGTTGGGGTTCCAGAGGCTGGGCGTCTGGAGGACCACGGTGGTGTCGTCGCTCGCCTTGATCAGATCGTCGACATTCTTGTCGGTAAAGCCCCATTGGCGAAGGTCGACGGATGGCGCGAGCCCCAATTTGACGAGACGCCGCAGCGACCACTCGACGTCCTTCGCCGTCAGCGGATTGCCGGAATGAAACTTGATGCCGGGGCGGATCTTGAATGTGAACGTCTTGCCGTCCGGCGAGACGTTCCAGCTCTCGGCGACACCCGGAGCCGGCTTGGTGATGTCGTTGGCCGGCAGCACGATCAGCCGCTCATAAAGGTTCGCGACAATTTCTGCTGCTTCCAACTGGTTGATTTCATTAGGATCGAGACCGCGCATCGACGACATGTTCGTGGCGATGACCAGCTGGTCCTTCGGGGTGGCTGCGGCCGCAGCCAGTGGCATCATCAGGCTCGCGGCAACAAGAGCCGACGAGATCAATAGCCCGCGTCTTTGGATCTTCATTTTCTTCCTCCCAAGCATCTCTGCAATCGCATCAGAACGAATTTTGATATCGACATCGATCTGAAATCTGGTATATCAGATCTCACAAAACGATTTTGTCGTCAACGGGGGAATTTTCGGCTTATGGAAAATAGGATGGAGGGCGGGGCGGGAGACGACCGCATCGAAAAGATCGATCCGCGATTCCTGACGACCCTTCGTGATCATGTTCATAAGACGCTGCGCGCGGCGATCCTGTCAGGCCGCTTTCGCGCCGATGAGCGCGTGAACGAGCGCCAGCTCGCCGAGCAGCTTGGTGTTTCCACCACTCCGATCAAGGAGGCACTCCGGCAGCTCGAGACCGAAGGACTGGTTGAAACCCTGCCGCGTCGTGGGGTGCTGATCCGGTTCAACGCCGGGTGGGCGGAGGAAATGATCCTAGCACGCGCCGCGCTGGAATCGATGATCGCCCATCTCGCCGCCAAGCGGATCACCCAGGAAGAAGCCGGGAAGCTCAGCGATACGGTCGCGTCGATGAAGGCGGCCACAGCCAATGGCGTTGCGGATGACCTCATTGCCCTGAATGAGACCTTTCACGAGCAGATCCACATTGCCTCGCGCTGCCAGTACCTGTCTCGCATGATCGAGCGCCAGCAATTCTACGACGCGAGCATTCGCCGCGTCATTCATTCCGACAACAAGGAGCGCGACAAGGCGCTGGCCGAACACACCGCCATCGCTGCCGCCATCGTCTCGAACGATAGCGACAGGGCTGAGCGGGTGATGCGCGATCACGTTGTCCGCTCCGGGGAAACCTACCTCAACATCGTATTCAGGAAGAAAGAGGACATTTGACGTGACCGTGGCAATGGACAAGATTCGCAAGGCCCTGACGGGCATTTCCGGCGTTCCGGTGACCCCCTACAAGGCGGACGGCAGCATCGATCTCGCCAAGCTTTCCGCATTGATTGCGCGCCTCGCCAGCGCCCGGGTCCACAATCTGATGGCCGCCGGCAATACGGGCGAATTCTTCACGCTGACGATGGATGAGGTAAAGGCGGTTCACAGCGCAACGATCAAGGCCGCCGATGGCAAGGCTCTGATCAGCGCCGCTGTCGGGCGTTCGTTGACGGAAGCCAAGGCGCTCGCCCGTCACGCGATTGCCGAGGGCACTGATGCGATCATGGGTCACCACCCGATGGATCCCTTTGCCGGGCCGAGCTACCAGGCGAAATATTTCCTCGAACTTGCCGAGGCGTCCACCGTCCCTGTCATTGCCTATGTGCGCAGCGATACATTCTCCGTCGCTGATTTCCGCAAGCTTGCCCTGCATCAGAACATCGCCGGTATCAAGTTCGCTTCCGGCAATCTGATGCTGCTTGCCGAAGTCATCCGCTCGACGAAGGATGCACCGGCGATCTGGGTCTGCGGCCTCGCCGAGGGCTGGGCGCCGGCCTTCTATGCCATGGGTGCTCGCGGCTTTACCTCGGGGCTCGTCAACGTTTTCCCCGAGCGTTCGCATGCCATCCATCAGGCGTTGGAAGCCGGCGACTACGCCGCTGCCCGCGCTCTTATCGACGACATCGCCGGTTTCGAAGCGCTGCGCACCAAATATCTGAACGGCGCCAATGTCACTGTCGTCAAGGAGGCGCTCGGCATGCTCGGAACCGATGTCGGCCCTGTTCGCCTTCCCGGCGTTGAAAGTCTGACGGACGCGGAACGCGCGGAACTGCGCGCAATCGTCGACAATGTAAGCGGCAAGAACCGCGCCGCCTGAGGAAGAATGTCAATGCACATCACCGGCTTCAAGACCTACATGCAGCGCGTCGACGACCGGCCGCGACTGCTCCTGAAAATCGAAACGAGCGAAGGCATTTCCGGTTGGGGCGAGTGCTACAATCACGGCCCCGACTGGGCGCTGCCACCGCTTTTCGACTACCTCTTCCATCAGATTGAAGGGGAGGACCCCCGCCGAGTGGAATTCCTTGTGCTGAAACTCAATCAGCAGTGCCGTTTTCCGCCGGGCGCCCTCGGGCTTGCGGCCATTTCGGCGATCGATCACGCGCTCTGGGATATTGCCGGAAAGGCCGCCGGCCTGCCGGTTTACATGCTGCTTGGCGGCAACGTTCGGGATCGGGTGCGCGTCTATTGCGGCGTCTATACCGCGCCGGACCCGCAGACGGCGCAGGACCAGACCCTGGAGCTGAACGAAAAATACGGCTACACGGCTTTCAAGCTCAGCCCTTTCCGCCGCGACCTGCATGCCAGCCGTTGGGGCGAGCTTGTAAAGGAAACCGGTGACTGGTTTGCCAAGATACGCGAGATTACGCCGTCGCATTTCGAATTCGCATTTGATGCCCATGCGAAGATCTTCGAGCCCTATCAAGCTGTTCAGCTTGCGGCGGCGATTGCGCCGAACGATCCGCTGTTCTACGAAGAGCCGATCCGGCCGGAACACATCCCGGCATGGGCAGAGCTGAAGTCGAAAGTTTCCGTCCCGCTGGCCACAGGGGAATCGCTCTACAATCGCTTCGAATTCCTGTCGCTGCTTTCAGCCCGCGGCGCCGATATCATCCAGCCGGACATATGCGTTGTCGGCGGCGTAACGGAAATGCGCAGGATCGCAACAATCGCTGAGGCCCACTATGTAACCGTCGCGCCGCATAACCCGATGGGGCCGCTTGCGACGGCGGTCAACATCCACTTCTGCGCCGCGCAGCCGAACTTCAAGGTGCTTGAGTTCAAGCCTCATGTCCACGCGCCATGGGCGGCCGATCCGTATATGCCGGTCGACGGCCATATGGAATTGCGGCCCGACCGTCCGGGCTGGGGGCTGGAAATCGATGAAAAGGCGTTGCAGACGGAAGACTACATTCACTGGGAGCGGAAAATAACCCGCAAGCCGGACGGATCGACAGCCTATCCCTGACTGCTTCGGTCATTCGCGCCCGCCAGGCCGAGATCGCCCGCCTCGAAGTTCTCGACAATGGCAAGCCGTTTTCGGAGGCCGACTGGGATGTCGCCGAGGCGGCGGGCTGCTTCGATTTATATGCGGGGCTCGCCGAATGGCGTTGCCCCGCCGCGCCCTCGTGGTCGCTTCCGCGGATAGATCGAATGGCTCATGTGGTCGGATCAGCCGTGCAGTCTGCGCAGCATTGTTCCAAGCCGGCTTGCCGGGTCGCTTTCCTCAAGCCCTTTGGGGTGTCGGTAAGGGAAGTGGCTCCTCTTTCCGAACCTCACATCCGTCGGACTATAGCCGAATTCCCGCTTGAAAGCGCGGCTGAACTCCGTGCCGTCACTGAAGCAGCGCTGCTCCGCTAAATCTAGTATCCGGCGTTGGTCGCTAGGGTTCGCTAAAGCTGCATGGGCGTCGAGCAGGCGCCTATGCTGGATGTAATGCTTAACTCCGCCAAAAGCCTCAAACATCCGGTAAAGTCGCGAACGCGAAACCCCCAATTCTCGCTCGAGCGTTTGAGGTCCCAGGGTGGGGTCGAACAGCTTCGATTGTATGATTTTCTGCGCTCGATCCAGCAGCGTTGTTGAAATCGGATGACTTGCCATCTCAACGTTGCCGGCAGAAGGAGAGACACAAGCGAGCATCATTGCGCGCGTTGCCTCCACCAAGGCAGGAAGATCGGTTAGTTGGAGGAGCGGTAGCTGGTTGGCCAGCGCGATCATATAGTCATGGAATAACCGCGCCATGCCGCTTTCAAGTGTTGTGAATTCAGCTGCGCTCAAGGCCCGGGTCAAACGAGGGCAAAAGTCCCGCGGGACGAACAAGATAAGCATCTCGCTCGCCGTCAGACTGCCGTGGAAATTGCGCCCCATCGTATGGATCTGCGTGACCCCGGCAGTGCCACGGAATGTGCCGGTGGTGGTTTCGGTACAAGTTTCTCCGGAAAGCAAAACCGACAGGACGAAATGGTCAAGTGGCTCCCAGTGGAGGTGATGTATTGTGCTCTTGAATTGCAGGGGATCCGTTGTGACATGCGAAAACACAAGGCAGCCGAGGTCCCAGGTGGACTGCTGTCCAAAGAACCCCCTCGTCGTGTCACGCGTCGAACCGAGATCAACGATCGGGGCGAAATTGGCGCGCCACGCCTCGAACTGGCGGATCGTCGGTACAGCGTTCGTTACAAAATCAAAGGAAGAGAGATTTGATGACTGCGGGGCGGTAACCGGTCCGGGGGCGCGGTTTTCCACCGCATTCCGTCCAGCTGCAAGTCGCGCTGGCTGAAAGGCCTTTTGCTGCGTCCCTATCTGGCAAACTGTCATGATACGCGCAGACCGAGCTGCGCTTTGAAAAGCGGAATTCGACATCGAAGGTCTCCAACCAAAATCTGCATTTCAACTGGATGTCTGGCCGTCTTGCGACACTCACGCCGGATTTCGGATCGTCTATTAGCATGATCGACTATAAACTACAATCTAGCCGGGCAGGGACAGCTTTACTATCGCCTGACAACGTACTCAGTTCCGTCAAATGCGCAGAAATCGTTGGTGCGATCTTGTATCGAAGCTATTTCGATGCCGGCCTTCGAGGTTTTTTGGGCTGTGTCGCAGCGAGCCGGTTTCTCGCCCTTAGGTCGCGACGATTGGCGCAATCTTGCTCACAAGAGGCACCTGTTGCTACCGTGCCAACAGATCGAAAGTCGACCTGCTTCGTGGACGGAGAGCATAGGTACGAGATTCCGTGCCATCACTGGGGCGTTGCGGATCAGGTAATGTGAGCTGATGGACGGCCGTTCGTGCCGTCGAAAATAGGCCCACCTGGATCGTCAGCCATGAAATCTTCTTCCGAACGCAAATTCTCGATGTGGACGCTGATGGCGATGTGCGTAGGGTCGATGGTCGGCGCTGGTATTTTTTCGCTTCCACAAGCTTTCGGACGTGCGACGGGGCCATTTGGTGCAATGATCGCTTGGGCGATCGCTGGCCTTGGCATGTTGATGCTCGCCTTCGTCTTTCAGACCCTGTCGCAACGTAAGCCAGATTTGGACGCCGGCATCTACGCCTATGCGAAAGCGGGTTTCGGCGACTATCTTGGATTCCTGTCCACGCTTGGCTACTGGTCCGCCGCCCTGCTCGGGAATGTTTCCTACTTTGTATTGATCAAGTCGACTCTTGGACTCTTTTTCCCGATCTTCGGCGACGGGAATACGATTTTCGCCATTGCCACCTCGTCAGTGTTGCTGTGGACCGTTCACGCGCTGATCTTGCGTGGAATTCGCGGAGCGGCGTTGATCAATACGATCGTCACCTTCGCCAAAATCATCCCAATCATACTCTTCATTGTATTTGTCATTTACGGTTTCCAAGCCGACATCTTCGCGCTCAACTTTTGGGGAGGTGAAACCGTTACCTTCGGCAGCGTCGCGGGGCAGGTCCGCGCGACCATGCTGGTTACCGTATTCGTCTTCGTCGGCATTGAAGGCGCGAGCGTTTATTCTCGCTATGCCCGCAATCGCTCTGATGTCGGAATTGCGACATTGCTTGGCTTTGCGGGCGTGCTTTGTCTGCTCGTTCTCGTGACCATCCTCTCTTACGGCGTCATGCTTCGTGCCGATCTTGCCAATTTGCGCAATCCATCGATGGCGGGCGTGCTATCGGCCATCGTCGGCCCGTGGGGCACCCTCTTCGTCAGCGCCGGGCTGATGATCTCGGTTGGTGGGGCCTATCTCTCCTGGGTTCTGCTTGCCGCGGAAATTCTGTTCTCCGCTTCGAAATATGGGACGATGCCTCGATTTCTGCGGCGTGAAAACAGTGCCGGCGTGCCGTCGAACGCTCTGTGGTTGACCAATATTGTGGTGCAGGTCTTCCTGATCCTGTCACTATTTGCGCAATACGCGCTTCGTCTGGCTATCGAACTTACCAGTTCGATGATTCTGATTCCCTATTTTCTCGTCGCCGCCTATTCTTTTAAGCTTGTCTTGACTGGCGAAACCTACGAAGGGGATTCCGCGAGCCGCCACCGCGAATTCGTGCGATCCGCATTGGCACTCACCTATACTTCCTTTCTTATCGCCGCTGCAGGTGGCACTCATCTGCTGCTTTCCGCCGCCATTTACGGACCCGGTACCATCCTGTTCTTAATGGCACGTCGAGAGCAGAAACTTCCTGTGTTTAAGCTGGCCGAAATGCCGGTGTTCATCGTTGCGGTCGCGGGCGCCATGATTGCCATTTACGCCCTCGCAACCGGTCGCATTTCGGTTTGAGGACAAGTCAAACCGAATGCAGACCGCAGTCGCGACTGTGCGAGAGTGCCAACCGACTGAAATGTCTCGAAATATTTCGCTTCGGCCCGTGCGGCTCCAGGTATCCGTTTCTCAAAGTCGTTGTCGCAAACGCCGCGACTTAACGCATTGTTCGCTAATTTAGCAAATTTCGTCACTTTTAAACGCAAAGCATAGTTGTGAGATTCTGTGCGATCACGGCCACGGCGGAAGCATTTTATAGTGCGCTATAGGCCGTTCCCTGCAGCACGAATGTTCAAAAGGTCCGAACAACCTTCTTGAGAGGGCATCATGACTTCGGCTTCCACGCAAAAATTGTCCCTTTTCGCACTGACGTCCATGGTTGTCGGGTCGATGGTAGGCGCTGGTATATTCAACCTTCCAGGTCGTTTCGGGACGGCGACCGGGCCGTTCGGTGCGATCATAGCTTGGGCGATCGCGGGCACCGGCATGTATATGCTTGCGCGTGTGTTTCAGGCCCTGGCGGAGAAAAAGCCCGAGATCGATTCTGGCGTTTTCGCCTACGCCAAGGAGGGCTTCGGTAATTACATGGGCTTTCTTTCGGCCTTTGGATACTGGCTGGGAAGCTGCCTCGGCAACGTTTTCTATTGGGTGTTGATCGGCTCGACGCTAGGCCGGTTCTTCCCTGGGCTCTTCGGAGACGGGAGCACCATGATCGCCATCGTCGTTTCTCTCCTGGGAATATGGGCCTTCCATTTCATGATCCTGCGCGGCGTGGAGCAGGCGGCCTTCATCAACGTGATCGTCACGATTGCAAAGATCGTCCCGATCGTCGTCGCCATCCTGGCGATGATATTCGCGTTCAATTACACAGAGTTCTCCGCGAATTTTTTCGGCGGCGTACACATGCCCGAAAAATCGCTTTTCGCGCAGGTTCGTGACACGATGCTGATCACGGTCTTCGTCTTCCTGGGGATCGAAGGAGCGAGCGTCTATTCCCGCTTCGCCAAGACCCGTGCCGATGTCGGTACCGCGACTATTCTCGGCTTTGTCGGTGTGACCGGTCTGATGGTGGCGATCACTTTGCTTCCCTACGCTGCGATGCCGCGCGCAACGGTCGCGGGAGTCCAAAACCCCTCGCTCGCTGGCGTTCTGGAAGTCGTGGTCGGCCATTGGGGGGCGGTGTTCATTTCGGTCGGCGTGCTGGTATCGGTTCTTGGCGCCTATCTCGCATGGTCGCTGATCTGCGCCGAAGTGCTGTTTGCTGCTGCCAAATCAGCCGATATGCCGAGGCTATTTGCAGCGCAGAACGACAACAGGGTGCCGGCCAATGCGTTGTGGCTGACCAATATCGTCGTCTCACTGTTTGTGATCTCGACCTACTGGTCTCGCGATGCCTTCAATTTCATGCTCGACATGACGAGCGTGACGGCGCTTCTTCCCTATCTTCTGGTCGCAGGCTACGGCGTGCTGCTTGCGCGTCGGGGCGAAGGCTATGAGGAAACGCCGGAGGAGCGCGGCCGCGACCAGATATTTGCCTGGATCGCGGTGATCTACACGATCGTGATGTTCATCGCCGCAGGGCTGAAATATGTCCTGCTCGTCAGCGTTTTATTCGTGCCGGGAACCATCCTTTACGTCTGGGCGCGGCGAGAGCAGAGAGTGACGCTTTTCACCAGCATCGAACTCATCGTTTTCGCCGTCACCGTGATTGCGGGCCTTGTCGGAGCTTATGGTCTGTTGAGCGGCACCATCACGCCTTGAGGACACAGGGAGGAAAATCGATGACACAGGAAATCACATTCGGTGTGCATTCCGAAGTTGGCCAACTGCGAAAGGTCCTGGTATGCGCGCCGGGGCGTGCCCATCAGCGTCTGACGCCGAGCAATTGCGACGCGCTCTTGTTCGACGATGTTCTCTGGGTCGATAATGCCAAGCGCGACCACTTCGACTTCATAACCAAAATGCGTGACCGCGGCGTCGACGTGGTCGAGATGCATAATCTGCTCGCCGAGACGGTTGCGCTCCCTGAGGCAAAGAAGTGGATTCTCGACAATCAGGTCGTCGCCAACCAGATCGGTCTCGGTCTGCTGAACGAAGTGCGTTCCTATCTGGAGGGGCTTTCCGACCGGGATCTGGCTGAAACCCTGATCGGCGGCCTGTCGACATTCGAATTTCCGGAAGCTCTGGGCGGCGAGCAACTCGCCCTGATCCGTGATGCCGCCGGCGTCAACGAATATCTGCTGCCGCCGCTGCCGAATACGCTCTATACGCGTGATACGACCTGCTGGATCTATGGCGGTGTAACGTTGAACGCGCTTTACTGGCCAGCGCGTCATGAGGAGACGATCCTTACCACTTCTATTTACAAGTTTCATCCCGACTTCGCCGGCAAGGTCAACGTCTGGTGGGGAGATCCAACGAAGGATTGGGGTCTTGCCACGATCGAAGGCGGGGATGTCATGCCAATTGGCAAGGGCAATGTCCTCATCGGCATGAGTGAGCGCACCTCCCGACAGGCGATCGGTCAGGTGGCAAAAGCACTATTCGAGAAAGGTGCTGCCGAGCGCGTTATCGTTGCGGCAATGCCGAAGCTGCGCGCGGCCATGCATCTCGACACGGTATTCACCTTTGCGGACCGCGACTGCGTGCTTCTCTATCCCGATATCGTCAACAATATCGAAGCCTTCTCCTATCGTCCCGACGGCAATGGCGGCATCGAACTGCGCAAGGACAAGGGCTCTTTCGTCGAAACCGTGCGCGACGCGCTCGGATTGAAGACGATGCGGGTCGTCGAGACCGGCGGAAACGACTATATGCGCGAACGAACCCAGTGGGACAGCGGCGCCAATCTGGTCTGCGCGTCACCCGGCGTCGTCTATGCCTACGACCGCAATACCTACACCAATACCTTGCTGCGCAAGCAGGGCATTGAGGTGATCACGATCACAGGCGCGGAGCTTGGGCGTGGGCGCGGCGGCGGCCATTGCATGACATGCCCTATCGCTCGTGACGCGGTCGACTACTGATCGTGGCCGAAAAACCTGGCTTTCTTATCCGGAATCCTTGGGTTTGTGCCCAGGTCAAGGCGCCTGCCTGTGGTCTGGAGCGCTCGCTTCGGGAAGCATCGCCTCTCGAACGGCACGGGATGGTCATGTCGGAGACGGACCGTTTCAGTGAGATATCTTCGGGGGCATGCCATGTTTAGAGCTGGCAGGAAATATGGCCACCTTGTCCACGATGCCGGTTGCGGTTGCGCAAATCGCGATCTTCAGCAGCGATCCCGCTACCTCGGCGAATATTCGCGACGAACATTCCTGGCCGGCATCGGATCGATTGCCGTTGCGGGTGCGGTACCCCGAGCAGGCAACGCGCAAACTTCAAAGCGGCCCTCAAAAATACTTCTGAACCAGATCCGGCTTTTCGACGGCAAATCCAACACCTTGCAGAACGGCTCGCAGGTCCTGGTGGAAGAAGGCAGGATCATCGCGATCGATGCCGCAAACAATCCGCCGCCCGCCGATGCAATCATAATCGCCTGCAACGATCGTGTCTTGATGCCGGGCATGATCGACGCGCATTGGCACACGATTTACGCTGCGGTGCCCCTGCCGGTCCTTTTGACCGGCGATCCCGGCATGATCTTTGCCGCTTCCACCGCCGAAGCCGAACGCACCTTGATGCGGGGTTTTACCACTATTCGCGATCTCGGCGGGCCGGTCTTCACATTCAAACAGGCCATCGATGCCGGCATCATTCCGGGTCCGCGCATTTTCCCCTCGGGGGCAATGATCACGACGTCGGGCGGTCACGGTGACCTGCGCATGCCGTTCGAAATTCCTCCGAGAGATGGTCAGCTCAGTCTCAGCGAATTGATGGGAAGCGCTGCCATCGTCGATGATGTCGGAGGCTTGAAACGTCGCGTGCGCGAGCAGCTTCTTCAAGGCGCATCGCAGGTCAAGATTGTCGGAGGGGGAGGGGTGTCGTCTCCGCGAAGCCCGCTCGACATGAGTACGTTCAGCGAGGAGGAGATCCGCGCAGCCGCTGACGTGGCGCGGGACTGGAACACCTATGTAACGGTTCATGCCTATGCATCCAATACCGTCCGGCGCGCGATCGACGCGGGAGTGGCATGTATCGAACATGCCCACCTCATGGATGAAGAGACGGCAAGGATGTTTGCCGACAAGAATATCTGGCTCAGCACTCAACCGTTCCTGTCGATCGAAGATGCTGCCTCACAGACCGGTGTGGGTGCCGAGCGCGCAGCGCAGATTTTCATCGGAACACCAAAGATCTACGGATACGCGAAAAAATATGGGATCAAGACGGCCTGGGGGTCGGATCTCCTGTTTTCGCCGGAATTGACGCCTCGCCAGAACGTCATGCTCACGCATCTGAGCAACTGGTATTCCAACGCCGAGGCGTTGCGCATGGCGACATCGGGCAACGCAAGTCTTCTGACGCTCTCCAACCTGCGCACGCCCTATTCGGGCAGTTTGGGTGTCATCGAAAAGGGAGCCTTTGCCGATATCCTCGTCTGGGACGGCAATCCGCTCGACGACATCAAGATGATCGAGGAACCCGAGAAAAACCTGAAGCTCGTCATGAAGGACGGCCAGATTTTCAAGAATGCACTCTGAGGTACCCACTCGAGGACGATGATGCGGGCTGGACGCCAACGAGCAGTTTCTTCGGCCGAAGTCGTGATTGCGGTGCTTGTCGTGATCGCCCTGTTGCCGGCGAGCGCGCCGGTGATTGCGCCACTGGCATTCGCGCTCCTGGCAATAGCCCTTCTGTGGCCGGTCCAACACGGCATGCAGGCATTCCTTCCAAAATACGTCGCGCTTCTGGCGACCTTGACCGTTGTGATGATCGCCCTTCTTGCGTTTGCCTGGATCTTCTCTTGGTCCTTCGGCCGTGTCGGCGGATGGATGATCAGCAATGCCGCCCGCTTTCAACAACACTATGATGAAGTTCGTCGGTGGCTGGAGGAACAGGGTATCGACGTCGATGTGCTCTGGGCCAACAATGTTGGCACAGCTTCAGTCGTGCGCATGGTTCAAACCGTGACGACCCGCCTCAACAGCACGTTCAGCTTCTGGTTGGTCGCTCTGACCTACTTGCTTCTCGGAGTGATGGAAGTAGAGGGTTTTGCCAATCGCCTCAAAACAATGCCTTATCCTGTGGCGCGGCAATTGCTTCTCGATGGCAGCCGGCAGACGGCAGAAAAGCTTCGCCGCTACATGAGGATCCGGACGATCATGAGCATCGTAACGGGCCTCGTCGTCTGGGGTTTCACCAGTGCTTTCGGACTTCCCCTCGCAAAGGAATGGGGCGCCATCGCCTTCGTTCTGAATTACATACCCTTTATCGGACCGCTCGTGGCAACGCTGCTTCCTACCGCCTTTGCCCTCATTCAGTTCGACAACTGGCAATCGGCGCTTATCCTGTTCCTGGGGCTCAACCTCATCCAATTCACGCTTGGCAGCTATATCGAGCCTCGCGTATCAGGCAATGCTCTCTCCCTTTCACCGGTCGTCGTGCTGTTTTCCGTTTTTGCCTGGGGTTATCTATGGGGGATCTTCGGCGCATTCATCGGTGTACCCATCTCGATCGCGCTGGTGACGTTCTGCCGCAATCATCCATCCAGCCGGTGGGTATCCGAACTTCTCGGACGCGACAGCGAAGACGATCATGGTGATGACTCAGGCTGAAACGGCGCCAGCGAAATGAATGTTCACCGGCCGACGCATATATAGCCGCGAGCACCGTAAAAACATATGCCGCCCCGACTGCCGCCACCGCTCGAAACGCGGTCGAGGAAGCGCGAGTTGACCCAGCCGCTGCGGGAATACCGGGAGCGGACATTACACCATCTGCGCGACGAAGAGCAGCGGTCAATGGTCACTCTATCTCCCCTTCGTAACTGACCAACGACGCGAAACGAGGTACCGGGTCCGGATCGCACTTGAACTGTGCCGGTCACCTGCGCCGAAGCAGCGTCTGCCGGAGCAACTTCCGCCAAGGTTAAGACAACTGTGAAAAAGGCGACTGTCGCCATGTGCAGGACGTTCATGGAATACTCCTTCAGTTATTCGGGCCAGAAGACCGGTGACGCCTGGCGACCGATGGAAACAAGTCGGCATGCCCATCCGAAACAGAAAGATCGCCGGGTTCCTATCGGAACATCGCAAAAAGCGCCTTGCTTGCCTCCTGCATCGTCAGGCCGCGCCGAAACGCGCCTGTTTCGATGAAATTGACGATTTCGGCGATGACGATGGGGTTGAACATCATGAAGGTGTGCGTCGCATGAAGCACCAGATGGTCCGTCGCGCCCTCCAGCTTCGTCGATGCGACGGACACTTTCCCATCGTTGCGCCCTTCTATGATGGCGTTGAAAAGCGGATTGATGGATATATCACCCGCGATAATGCCCACTGGATAGTCCGGTAGCGGCAGAAGCTTCGGCAACGCGGCGGGGCCAGTCCCAAGCTCGCACCCGGCGGGGCCATTGATCCAGTGAAATGGCGTCATCTCTCCGAAGACGTCCACGATCTCGGACCCGTTGTTCGGGGGCGCCAGCATGACAATCCGGCCAAGATTTGCAGGACGCATTTGCGCCAGCCAATAGCGGACAAGAATGCCACCCATCGAATGGGTAACGAAATTGACGCGTCCTGACCCGCACATTGCCACTGCCTCACCTATGTGGCCGGCGAGTTCGGAAATGGTCGCGCGCGTCGAAGGATATTCGTTGTTGATGACGACGTATCCGCGCCGCGCCAGAGTCTTCTCGACAAGCCGAAGGGATCCGCTGCTGCGCGCAAGCCCGTGCACCAGCACGACATTTTCCGCACGGTCCTCAGCAGCAATCATGGCAAATCCCTCGAGATGGTTCTGAAGAAGTTGGTCTCAGAGATCCCTGGTTCGATCCAATAAATCGCGACCGGTCGCTGCGGTGAGGCCGCGATCCTTCTCGACATGCCCGGAACCGAATATTCGCCGCTTGGCAATCTCTCTCACCGTCTGAACGAATATATAGAGCAAAGGAATGGCGAGAAGGCCTACGATTGTTCCGAGCAGCAACCCACCGAGCACGGTAACGCCGATCGCCTGGCGGCTGCCTGCTCCGGCTCCCGTCGCCACCACCAACGGCACTACGCCCAATATCGATGCCATCGCCGTCATTAATACCGGTCTGAAGCGCTGTGCCGTCCCTTCGCGTGCCGCTTCTATGATGCTGAGACCGTCTTCCCGGCGCTCCTTGGCGAATTCTACAATGAGGATGGCGTTCTTGGCCGCCAGGCCGATCAGCAGCAGCAGGCCGATCTGGGCGTAGATATTGAGATCGATCCTGCCGATCACCAGGCCCGCCAAGGCCCCGAGCACCGCGACGATCACGGACATCATCACTGCAAGCGGAACGCTCCAGCTTTCATATTGGGCGACGAGGAAGAGGTAGGTGATAATGATCCCCATGATCAGGATGATGACCGTCTGTCCACCCGCTTGCTTTTCCTGAAGCGCCAGTCCCGTCCATTCATATCCAAAGCCTGGCGGCAGCTTTTCCGTTGCGAGCGCCTCCATGGCGTTCAAGGCATCCCCGGTGCTCGCCCCCGCCGCAGCCTGACCGTTGATAGCGGCCGATGGAAAAAGGTTGTAGCGATTGACCGAGTTTGGTCCGTAGATGGTCGAGATGGAAAGCAATCCTTGCAAGGGAACCAGATCGCCGGACTGGCTCCGCACTCTCAGCCGCTGGATGTCCTCAATGCGCGAACGGAACGTCGGCTCGTCCTGGATCCGAACCTGGTATACGCGCGAAAAAATGTTGAAGTCGTCGACATAGGCCGATCCCAGATGCGCTTGCAGCGTGCTGAAGATCGTCGCCGGTGAAACGCCGAAAAGTTCGGCTCGTCGCCGGTCGATATCGAGATAGATCTGCGGCGCGTCAGCCGAAAACGTGCTGAACACGCCTGTTAACCGCTCCGTCTGGTTTGCTGCGACGATCAGTCCGCGCATCACTTCGGCAAGTTCTTCCTGACTTTGCCCGGCGCGGGCCTGAAGGCGAAAGTCAAAGCCACCGGTTGTCCCGAGACCAGGTATTGCTGGCGGATTGAACGGGACCACCGACGCCGTCGAAACCTTTCTGAACTCCGTTCGAAGCTCGTTCATCAACGCAAAGGCGCTCTGGTCCGACCCGCGTTCGCTCCACGGCTTCAGCGCCGAGATGATCATTGCCGAATTGGAGCCGCCCCCGCCGATCATGCTCGTTCCGGCAATGGCGATGGTGTTTGCAATCCCGGGCGTCCGCTGGAGCACAGTGGTGACCGTCGCGATTGTCTCCTGCGTGCGCTCGAGGGAAGCGGAATCGGGCAATTGCACGTTCATGAAGAGATAGCCCTGGTCTTCTGCCGGGACAAAACCCACGGGCAGGATGCGATAGAGACCGTAGACGCCCACGACGGTAATCATGAGAAACAGCAGACTGAGGGCAATCCTGCGGGCAAAAACCGCCAGCAAAGAAACGTAAAACCGTCGCGATGCATCGAGGCCCTGGTTTATCCTGCCGAACAGCTTCGACCGGCTCTCCTGTACCGGCCGGAGGATCAGGACGCAGAGTGCCGGACTGAGGGTCAAGGCATTGATCGTCGAGAAGGTGATCGTGATCAAGATGGTGACCGCGAACTGACGGTAGAGTTCACCGGTTATGCCGGTAAGGAACGCAACCGGCACGAAGAGAGCGGCCAGCACCAACGTTGTTGCAACGATTGGACCCGTGACCTGGCTCATCGTGCGTAGCGTCGCTTCACGCACGTCGACGCCCATCTCGCTCATGATGCGCTGGACATTTTCCACCACGATGATCGCGTCGTCCACGACAAGACTGATCGCGAGTATCATCGCGAAAAGCGTGATCGTATTGGCCGAATAACCCATGAGATAAAGCACGGCAAAACCGCCGATCAGCGAAACGGGTATGGTCAGCGTCGGGATGATTGTCGCGCGCCAGTCCTGCAGGAAAAAGAACACGACAAGGACAACGAGTACGAAGGTGATCGCCAATGTGACAAAAATCTCATGGATGGTCTGCCGGACGAAAGCGGTCGTGTCGAAAACGACCGTGTAGGCGAGGTCATCAGGAAATTGTTCCGACAATGTCTGCAGCTCGCCAAGAACAGCGTTCGAGACCGCGAGCGCGTTTGCATCGGTCGATTGATAGACGACGACCGTAGCGCTCGGCCTGCCATTCAGGGTCGAAGCCGTATCGTAGGATTGTGCGCCGAGCTCGATCCGGGCGACGTCGCGGAGATGGACGATCGCTCCGTCCGCGTTGGTGCGGATGATGATGTTGCCGAACTCGTTTGCATCGGCAAGCCGTCCTCTGGCCATGATGGTCAACTGCAGCTGCTGACCGGTGGGTGACGGGGGCGAACCGAGCTGGCCGGCGGATGCCTGGACGTTCTGGGCCTGTATCGCCGCCATCAAGTCGGCTGCGGTTATGCCAAGGGCCTGCATGCGATCGGGATTCATCCAGATACGCATGCTGTAGGCGGGACCAAACACGCTCGCCTCACCGACGCCCGGCAGGCGGGCGATCGCATCACGGATGTTGATCATGGCATAGTTGCTGATGAAGACATCGTCTTTAGTGCCCTTCGGCGAGTAAACCGCAAAGCCAAGCAGCATGCTCGACGAACGAGTTCTGACCGAGACGCCTGTCTGTGTAACGGCAGCAGGAAGCCGAGGCGATGCCATTGACACGCGATTTTGCACATTGACCTGGGCGATCGCTGGATCCGTACCCGCCGCGAACGTAACCGTCAGACTGTAGGTGCCGTTATTGGTGCTCGACGATGACATGTAGAGCATGTCTTCAACCCCGTTCACCTGATCCTCGATCGGCGCCGCCACGCTGTCAGTCATGACGCTGGCATTCGCGCCGGGATAGCTTGCCGTGACCTGCACTTCGGGCGGTGTGATCTGCGGAAACTGGGCGACGGGTATCAAGAAGAGAGACAGGCCACCCGCAATCATCATCACAACTGCGATGACCATCGCAAATCTCGGCCTGGCAATGAAGTGCGCCGAAAGGTTCATTGCGCTGAACCCGATTGCGGTTCCATAGGCGCGAGCGAGATCGCGCTGCTGTCGGCTGGAGAAACTTCCGTCGGTTCGACGACGAGGCCTTCCGAGACGTTCTGCAGGCCGTCGACGATCAGTTTCTCCCCGCCTTTAAGACCATCGTCTACTGCCCAGTTGCCGCCGATCTGCCGGGTAATTTTTATTCGACGAAGCTCGACGGCATTCTGCGCATTGACGAGCAGAACGTACTTGCCACCCCGATCCTGCTGCACCGCCCCCAGCGGCACGACAGGACGAAGCGTCTTTTCCCTTTCCGATATGATGACCGTTACGAACTGACCTGGAATAAGCAGTGCATCCGGATTGGGAAATAGCGTTCGAATTGCCAGCGTCCCCGTTGCCGGGTCGATTTCATTGCCGAAGAACTCAATCCTTCCCGGCTCCGTGTAAGGTTGGCCGTTCGACAGCCGCAGGCTGGACTTATAGCCGCTGGCGAGCTCCTCCTTGCCAATATTGCCTCCGGCCGCACGCAGTTCGAGGATCGATCGATCGCTCACAGAGAACACAACGCGGATCGGATCCATTTCGACGACACGAGCCAATGTCGTTGAGCTGCCGCTGACGAAGCTTCCAACAGACAATTCCGCGGCTCCGATGCGGCCGTCGATCGGCGAGACTATCCGGGTGAAGCTGAGATTGAGCTCGGCCTGGCTCACGCGCGCTTGTGCCGACAGAAGGTTTGCCTGACTGGTTTCAAGGGCGGTCTGGCTTTCCTCCAGCGTCGCGCGCGAAACGGTTTGGTTGCTCAGCGATTGATTTCGCGCGACGCGGCGTTCAGCATCCGCCAATGCCGCCTGGGCGCTCGCAAGCGCTGCCCTGGCGTCCGACAGCGCTATTTCCAGGGACCGCTTGTCGATCAAGAAGAGATCCTGATCCTTCCTGACCAGTTGGCCTTCATTGAAAAGACGTTGGTCGACAAAACCTTCGATCCGCGAACGGATATCGACGGCATTGACTGCCTCCACACGTCCGACGAATTCATGTTTCGGCGAAACGTCTTGAACCGGCACGGTGAGGACGCCAACGGACGGACCAGCCTGTGCCGCCACGTTCTGCGGCACTGACATCAGAGCTGCGAACAATAACATCAGGAACGTCGGCGGAACCCGACGATGCAACTTCATCGACATGTCTCCAACAAGACCGAGAAATTCGACAACTCAAGGCGGATGGAAGCAGTCTATAAAAATTAGCAAGCGCTCAAGTTCTACTACCGGACGTGGAAAGCAGCAAGCATTACTGATGGTGCGTCCTGTCCCAATTCGGCGCTCTGGCGACGCTTGCCGGATGCAGAGCCACTGCGATCACGCCAGCGCGGCAGCGTTGCATTAGGCACATCTCTGAGCGTTCGCCGCGTGGGGACAGCATCCGGCGATCGCGAGTTCGCAGTACCCGCGCGCGTCTGGCTTCGAGCTCCGCAAAGATTTTTTGCCGGCCGGACTTTGTGAACCTACCGATTTGGTGCCGGCCAGATGCTGGTGGCGTCATCGGCGAAGTCGACCATCGAGGCGGCAAAAGCCGGAGATTTCGTGCACCGTCTTTTTATGCTCACTGCAAGGGGCACTTTCTCACTTCTCAGTTAGTCTCATCGATTTTCGACCAGCTCGTTTGTTCGACGTCCGATCTCAAACTCAACTGGGCCACGAGTTGTTCGACAACGCTGTCCTGTTCGTTTTTCGTGAATACGATTGCTTCGATTTCCATCCCGTCGCCGGCATCGCACAGGCGGCTTTTTATCGATCGGAACTGCAGTTTGTTGGCGTTCAGCGATTGCAATAGCGTCGCACGGACGGCTATTTCACGATCGGTTGGGCATTTGAGCTTTATATCGTAAATAAGCTCTTGTTCTGGTGCGACCACTGACCAAGCTTCAATATACGATCCAAGCTTGGGAAGCGTGTAATTGAAGGCAACAATGAAAAGAGCCGCTTCGCCGGCCAGCAGAAGCTGCCCATAGCCAGCAAAGACGCCTACCGCGCCGGTGCTCCAGACAGTCGCAGCCGTGCTCAATCCTTTTATATTGGTGCCGTCGCGGATAATGAGACCGGCCCCAAGGAAGCCTATACCGGTAACGACTTGAGCGCCCATGCGCAGATCGAATTCGAAGCCCATCGCGCTCGGAAGCGATGCATAGGATGCGGCACCAAGGGAAACAAGCGCATGCGTTACGAGATTTGAGTTCCGCTGCTTTAAATGCCTTTCGGCGCCGATCAGCGTTCCAAGCAGCAGGGCAATCACCAGTTTGAGGAGAATTGATTGGCTGGCGTCCATATCGTCGCCTCTATGTTATCCGGTTGAGTGGCGCCTATTTCCGGGACGTCGGTCAGTGACGTCTACTGCAAGAAACCATTTACCCTCGTGCAGAAAGAAACCAGTATCCTCTCGTCTTTGTTACTCTGAATTGGAAGTTGAAGGTTCGATCGGAGAAACCATGATAAACATCCTGCTGAAGTTACGCTTCGTCATGGCGCTTGCATCCATAGGAGTTATTGCCGCTGCGGGTCTGATGTTTTGGGAGGGTCTGCTGACATTATGGCATGCCTTTGCCTATGTGAGAACCGACCCGGACCTTGCCGTTATTGCGGCCGTCATGCGGGCCACGGACAAACTACTGTTTGCCATCGTCCTTATCATCTTCGGCTGTGCCATCGCGCTTGGCTTTCTCATCGATCTGTCGCCCGAACGACGCGCGGCGCTGCCCGATTGGATGGTCATCGATAGTGTCGCCGAACTCAAGAATCTCTTCATCCAGATGATTATCCTCTATCTGGTCGTCCATTTCGCCACGCTCGTCGCCGAGACTGACCAGATGTTACAGTGGAACGCGTTGGTCCTCCCGATCTCGATTCTGCTATTGGCCGGCGCAATGCGACTGATCGCCGGTTCGCCTGGACACGGCACTCACGCTGAGGATGCTTCGGTTCAAAAAAAGCCACCCGCTTCCACTCCCAGCGCCGATGGTTCCTAAATTCACATGCGCGATCTTACCTGCTGCTCGTTGGTGCGTCGGCCGCAAGCGGCGGGCATGTGGTGTTTGCAAGTTCACCGGCAAGCATGAAATTGTCGAAAACGGCCGTCTTGCGCGGTGCCCTGACGACGAGACCACGACGCCGCCGTTCGTCATCGCGTAAGGCATCGCCGCTTGCTATTTCCCTTACCGTCACTCTAACCGTTCCAACCGCCGATAACGGTTGGTCCTGTTTAGAGCAGCTTCGCCGAGCCGCCGGCTCCATTCGTTCCCGCAATGTCGTACCAGTGTTAGCGGCCCACCGCACATGTCGATCGAGGTCACCTGATCTGTCCGGCATGCGCCGCCACGCCAGGTCGATCTGTGACGGCCGGTATCTTTGATATCTCCGGCAGCGTAGCCCCGTGAACCAAGAGCATTTTCCCGCGTTTTCTGGGCAAGGAGAACGTCATGGGCCTGATCATTGAAGGTGACTATCATCGCATCGGTCGCGATTACGACGAGCCTGATGAACTCGGGCAGGCAAATGCATTCGTCGACGAATACCTCCACTTAGTCAAAGAGAGCGATATCGGCAGGCAACTGATTGATGAAATCGAGCTGCCCGTCCGTAAGAGACTGCTCGTGAAGGCTTTTTGCACCGTCATTGCGGCCGAGCATCGCCCGGATATGCGCGCCCTGTTAATCAGGGCAGGCCTTACGCTGGCCCAATATCAATCGGGAATCGGCGGCCGAATTTGCCTCAAGCCAGGCCATGGCACCAGCGCCAGCCACCACCGATCGAGGCTCTCGGCCCACCGATTGGAGGCCATCCTGTTCACCGCAGCTGCAGATCGGGTTCGGCTTGGGGATCTGTTTCTGGCCGTTGTGAAGCGCTCCCTTCACTAACGACCAGTAACAGGCAGTGTGTGTCCCGGCTCGATCAATGCGGGCCATGTGTATGGGGGAACAGCACAGCGCCCGCAGGTCAAGATCGATCTCCGGCGGCGAACGCGGGCTGGATTTCGCCAGATTGGATCACTCTGCAAGAAAATCGGAATTGCGTATCGGGCTTGCCTCGGACAGCGCATCTCGAACGCCCCTAAGGTCGAGATTGGTGCCGTAAACCGGAGTGCCGGGCTGCTGCCTCCAGGAATCCCTCAGTTTGCCGGCGTCCACGGCGTCGAACCCAATATCATCGATGAGCCTAATGAGTTTCGACTTGGCGTTTGTATCGTCACCCGCAACGGGGAGCGCAATGCGGCCCGGCGAGCCCGCCGGCTTGCCGTAGTTGAGAAGGTTCTTCCAGTTGATGTTGTTGAAGGCTTTCAGAACGGGGCGCCCGATCTGTGTTTCCACCCATTGGCTCTCCGTCAGACCGTCCTCGATCGCAGCAATCTTCCCGTCGCGCTGGCGCGGGTAATAATTGCCCGTGTCGACGACGATGACGGCCGGATCGACTCTTTCGAAGAGATCCTGCGGCAGGTCAGGGACCCGGATTTGCGGGATGGTGACGATAACAATCTCACCGCTGCGCGCGGCTTCACGAGCCGCTACCGCCTTGGCGCCGGTTTCTTTGGCGAGAGCGGTTAGGCTCTCGGGGCCTCGGGAATTCGCGACGAAAACAGTGTGGCCGGCGGCCGTCAAGAGTCGTGTGAGAGCGCCGCCGATGTGGCCGGCACCAATGATTCCGATGTTCATGACCTATTCTTTCATTTCTGGCGACCGGATGTGGCCCTTGCCACCGAAACTGGGATCGAGGGGCAATCTTGACAAGTGTACCAGGGTATCGTCTTCAGGTCGGCCATGATCACAATGGCGTGCAAGAGGCAGAGCACTTTCGAAGAGCTTGCAGATCGGCCCCTTTGCGAGGGAGCGCTCCTTCGCCTCGGCACTGGCAGCTGGTTCCGGCATTCCTTCGGGCTGCGTTGAGCTGTTGTGGCTGCATTTGTCGTGCACCTGGGCGACGACGCTCAATGAGCTGAGGCCGCGAGCGTGGCTCAAATGAGTTCAGTTCTCGCTGATTGGTCACCTTTAACGCAGCAGGCCGTCGCTGTCGAAGTCGTCCCAACCGCTCAATTCTGTCGCTGCCTTATCAATGTTGGTTTCGGTGCGCTGCGTATTCATCTTTTTCCGAGAACGCGTCAGTTTCGCCTGGTGTGCAGCGCGCCTGCGGTTTTCTGCTCTTGCGGCAGCTTCTTCCTCTCGCCATTCGTCCACGGCGGCGCGGTCGAGCAGGTCTTCGACCACCCGGGGATCAAATACATGGAAGGTGATTTTTCTTGCTCGCCCCTGCAATCTGACGGTTCGCGTTCCAGCGCTCGGCAGACGGCCGTCCTCCAGCCAACGTTTCCTTTCAGAAGCTGTAATCGTCAGGATATCCTCGATCTCGCGAGGGATGATCGGAAGGTTCGAAATGTCCGCCAGCGATTCGGAGATGACCGACGCGGTCGCGCGGAACGCCGCCCTGGCAGTCTCGGGCATGGTGAGGGTCAGTGCCCCGGTCTGCATGTCGAGCGATTTTCTGACGGCGGTCGGCAGTCGGGAACGGATTTCCTGAAGGATTCCCTTGACCCGAACAGCGGATCCAAGCGTTGCAGCCACCGGCAGTGACCATTCTCTGATCAGCTCGGGATCGTCGCTTTCTTTGGTTTTCGTCTTTGTTCTGGGCATACTGCAGCAGATGGGAAGGGCAGGGTCGAGCGTCAACCGAACTCCGGCCTTCTAACGTTTGACGAGCGAGGAGGGAACCCTGCGTCTGTCCCGAACGAACCGATTGGACCGCCATCATTGTGGCGACCTGACGTCGGCCGGTCTCTCTCGGCCGATATGGGCTCCACCGGCGGTCACAGTCGAAAAACAAGCACTTCAGTCGCCGGTCATGACAAGGCCCTCGATCTTTCGCGGATCAACGCCGGATAGCTTCGGATGCCCAGGCGGTCGCTGGCAGTGGACGTCGATGACGATGGGCGCGAGCAAAATTGTCCTGTGTCCCATGATGGGCAAGAGCGGCGGCGCGCCTCGGTTCCATAAGATAGAGACTTGCGAATGATATCAGTGGGTTGTCACTCGCAAAGAAGACGCAATGGATCGTATCCATTCGCATATCGATCTGGATGAACGACGCAAGATCGCCCGCTGGCGAATGGCTGGCCTAGGTATCGAGACCATTGCCGAGAAGCTCGGACGGCATTTTCGGCTGTTCGCTTACTTGCCGCACTGCTATGGCAATTTGAACGGCGCTCGGTTTCGAGGAGTCACGCGAGGTGTAATGCACCGAAGAAAAGAGATTGCGGAGCGTGTCGTCGCACGATGGAAGGCACACGGCTTTGCGCTCGACGCTGATCCGCAATATACGCTCCTCGTCGAACTCTGGGTCGACGGCGCCATTGAGGCACGAGAAATGCGGCGCCGTTACCTGACAGTTCTGCGCGAGCAAGAGTCCGCCCGGACATCTCGATCCGCTCGGGGAGTAAACCCGCAATTGATGGAATGCAACGGGTTCGCGAACGGGTCCGAGCGCAGCCAAGCCACCGACACTAGACCATCACCTAACCTCCCCTCTTCACTCCCCGACTAAAGGAACGATCAATGGCGACGACCCCACGCAGACCGGTCAATCCACTCGATGCCGCCGAAGCCCTGTTCAAACCGGCCAAGAAGACAACGGCACCACCTGTCGAGCGACGCGCAATTCCAGTCGCGACCGAGACCGTCTCGATCAAGATCGACGGGGATGTGCTGGCATTCTTTCAGGAAGACGGACCGGGTTGGCAGGAACGCATCAACGCGGCCCTTCGAAAGACAATGGAGGCTACACGCTAGCCACTGACCGGACAATCGACTTTGGGCAATGGCGAAGCTGATCCTTCGCGGCTTCAGGCCGCTTTACGACTGGCGGCCCCAAACGCTGTCTCAATGTGCCGTCCCCAACATGGCACGGCGTATCTCCGAATGAGCAAATTCTCCCTGCGATCGCTTAAACTCCTGGTGGATGCTGCCATGCGCCAGCACGTAGGCCCGCGATGATATGTCGATTGCTTGCAGGAAGCTTTGCTCGGCCATCAGGATCGTCATGTTGCTCTTTTCGCGCAGTTGCATGATGGCGTTCAGCACATCACGCACGACGATCGGTGCGAGACCGACCGAAGGCTCGTCGATGATGATGATCTTCGGCGACGTCATCAGCGAACGGGCGATTGCCAGCAACTGCTGCTGACCGCCGCTCATCGTGGATGCAATCTGTTTGCGACGTTCCAGGAGCAGCGGGAAGGTCTCGAAACAATAGGCGAGATTGTCTTTCATGCGGGCACTGACCAGGGGATTGCTGCCCGCAAGCTTGAGATTGTCTTCCACCGAAATGTTGGGCACCAGCCGTCGTCCTTCCGGCACGATTGACAGACCGAGGCGGACGATTTCATGTGGGCGCAGTCGGGTGAGGTCGGTCGTCCTGCCATCCCATTCCAGCAGGATGCGGCCGGCGCTTGCCTGCACGAAGCCGAGAACGCAGTTGAGCAGCGTGCTCTTGCCGTTGCCGTTCATGCCGAGCAAAGCCACCATCTCGCTTTCGTTAAGTTCCAGCGAAACGTTGCGCAACACGGCCACCGCGCCGTAGCCGGCGGACAGATTGTCGATGATCAGTCTATTCACCGAAATACACCTTCTGGACGAGCGGATTGTCGGCGATTTCGGCCGAGGTACCCGAGGCGATGAGGCGGCCGGTTTCGAAACAGACGATCCGCTGCGAAAAGCGCATCACCGCATGCATGATGTGCTCGATCATGATGACCGCTACGCCTGTCTCGTTGAGCGCAAAGAGGATTGCCAGAACCTCGTCGATCTCCTCCTCGGACAGTCCCGCCATCGCTTCGTCGGCAATCAGCACCTTCGGATTGCCGACGAGCGCGCGGGCGAGTTCCAGCTTGCGCAATTCGAGCTGCGACAGGTTTTCAGAAGCGTCGGATATCCTGTTTGCGAGCCCGACGCTTGCAAGGACCGAGCGGGCGCGCTCGGGCTTGCTGCCTTCGACATGGCAATAGTCGAGCGGCACCAGCAGGTTCTCCAGCACCGTCATGCCGGTAAAGGGCCGCGGAATCTGGAAGCTGCGGGAGATGCCGAGCCGAGCACGTTTGTGGGCTTCCACATGGGAAATATCCTGGCCCTGAAAATGCACCGAACCCTTGTCGGGACGATAGACGCCGGTGATGCAGTTGATCAGCGTCGTCTTGCCGGATCCGTTGGGGCCGATGATGCCGAGCCGCTCGCCGGGAGTGATGTCGAGGTCAACAGGACCAAGCGCACGGAATGCGCCGAAGACTTTCTCGACACCCTTGAGGGAAAGAACCATGTCGCTCATGCCCCTGCTCGCTCCCGTCTGCGGCCAAGGACACCGGACAGTCCGCCGGGTGCGAAGGCGACGAAAGCGATCAGCACCAGTCCGACGAAGAGGATGTTGAGCTCGGAGGAAATGGTGACGGTGGCGATCTGCTGAACGGAGGCAAGCAGCAGTGCGCCAAGCACCGGTCCGGCCCAGCTCTTTGTGCCGCCGATCAGCGGCATGGCGATGGCATTGAGCCCGATGATCAGACTGAATGCAGTGACCGGCTCGACGAAGGATGTGTAGAAGGGATAGGGTGCGCCGGCCGCAGCCAGCACGGCGCCGCTCAGGGCGCAGGCGAGCAGCTTGAGGCGCAGCGTCGGAACTCCGGAACATTCCGCCGCGTCTTCGCTCGCCCGCACGGCGCGCAGACCGCGGCCAATCCAGGAGATTTCAACGAAGCGGGCAAGAGCGACGCTCGCCACCGCGATCACCAGCATGACGGTGAAATTATACTGCGATGGCCCAGGGCTCCAGGCCGGTGGGCGCGGCCCGTAGACGGCCATACCGCTTGCGCCTCCGAGCGCTGAGATATTGTGTACGAGGGTCTCCAGAACGACAACGAGACCGAGTGTGGCGATGGCGAAATAGACACCCTGGATGCGAAGCGTCAGATATCCCATCAGCACACCGAGAATGGCGCCGACCACAGCTGCTGCGACGATGAGAACCGGGAGCGGCAGGCCGAAGGTGGTAAACAGGAAAGCGGAGAGATAGACGCCGGCGCCGACAAAGCCGGCGGCTCCGAAGTTGATGTAGCCAGCGTAGCCGCCAAGGATATTCCAGCCGGTGGCGATCGTCACATATTGCAGCACGACGTAACCGACGAAGAAATAGAACGGGTTCTTCAAAAGCCACGGCATCAGGAAGCCGACCGCCAGCACTATGAAGGCTCCGGCAAGGAAGAGGACGGAGTTCTTGCTCATCGTGCGCCTCCGAACAGGCCTTGGGGGCGTCCGGCAAGGCCGAGCAAAAGGATGGCGAATGCCACGCCCGGAGCCCAGGACGGATTGAGATAGGAAGCAACAAGTGCTTCGGCGATGCCGATAATGATCGCGATCACCAGACTGCCTGGGATCGAGCCCATGCCGGCGAGGACGATGATCGCAAAGACGCGGCCGATCTGGTAGCGGCCGGCAAAGGGTTCGATCGGCCCGACCATGATAAGCGCCGCCCCGGCAATCACGGCTGTCGCCGTCGCAATGCCGAACGCATGCCGCTTGACGGCGGCCGGATTGATGCCGGCGATTGACAATGCTCGCTCTTCGTGCGCGACCGCTCGGATCGCGGTCCCGGAACTGGTGCGAGCGAGATAGAGCGAGAGAGCCGCGATCATCAGTGGGCCAAGAAGTGCAGGGATCAGCAGCCGGTATGGAATGGTGAGAAGGCCGAGCTTCAGGCTGGAGCCGATATAGGAGGCACTGACCGATTTCAGCTCCGAGCCGAAGCCGAGCGAAAGCAGGATCTCGATCACCAGTGACAGACCAAAGAACAATGTCAGGCTCTGTAGCACATTGGCGCTGCCCCGCCGTTCGAAGACACGGGAATAGAAGATGTAGAGCACTACGCCGAGAAGATAGAACGGCACCAGGCCGATCAGCGCTGCGACGATTGGATCAAGCCCCCATTGGCACAGGGTATAGACGAAAAAGGCGCCCGCCACGACCAGGGTCGGATGAGCGATATTGGGGATGTGAAGGATGCCGAAGGTGATCCCGAGCCCGAGGGCAAGCGCTGCATAGACGCTTCCCAGCAGAATGCCCGTCACGATGGCGTTCAGCAGAATATCGATCGAAAACATCATGGAGCCCTTGAGCCGGCCCTAAGCCGGCTCTGGATCGGTTGACAAATCAGCCGGCGCGCGCCGCATTGTAGGGGCCGGCAAGATCGCCGGTCTTCAGCGAAGGCGGATCGAGAATGACCTGGTGGCCGGGATTGCGGAACTGTTCCAGGTCGTTGCCCTTGATGCCGCGTAGCTGCACCATCAGCACCCGCCGCTCCTTCCAGTCGCCGATCTCGTTGAAGCCGATCTTGCCGGCAATCGTGTCGACTTCGTTGGCATGTAGATATTCAGCCATCTTTGCCGGATCGACCGAGTTCGAGCCCTTGATCGCCGCTTCGGCGAGCTGACCCGCGACATAGTAGAAGGGTGGGATATAGAAGCCGAGAGGATCAACGCTCTGCTTGACGGCGATCGGTGTGTAACGGTCGAAGAAGCTCTTGATCGCCGAGGTCTGCATCGTCGGTTCAGGAACAAACGTATGGGAGTTGACGATACCGTTGAGCTCCGGCCCGAGCGAACTCAGGAGCGCGCCATATTGCGGACCGATCATCGCGCCGCCAAAGAGTTTCACCTTGTCGGAAATGCCAATTTCCTTGACGCCGCGAATGATTGCCGTGCTGTCGGCCGGGTAGGAGGCGATGAAGATCGCTTCCGGATCGGCGGCATTGATGTTGCGGATGATCGAGGAGAAATCGGTCGTGTTCGGCGGGTAGCTCTGGTTGAAGACGACATCGATGCCGTATTCCTTGGCGACTTCCGCGCCGCCCTTGGCGGCATTCTTTGAGAATTCCAGGTCGGCATTGATGATGGCGATCTTCGTTACACCCTGCCCCTTGGCGAGATCGAAGAAGCCGCGCGCCCAGTCTCGGCCGGAATTCGGTCCCCAGGGGCCGCTGTGGAAGAACTTGTCGTGGCGGGCGACATCGTTGCCGGCGAGCCCGAACATACCGATCATGAAGAGATCGCGCTGCTTGATGAAGGGCATAACCGGCGCCGAGAGATTGGCTCCATAGGGCGAGAAAAGCACGTCACAGGCATCGACGTCGACGAGCTTGGAATAAATGGCCGGAACATTGGCCGCGCTGCTCTGGTCGTCATAGGTGACGAGCTCGACCTTGCGGCCGAGAAGACCGCCGGCGGCATTGACGTCATCACGCCAGAGCTCGTAACCGATCAGCCCGTTCTTCGTGCTGGCGAGCGGGCCCGTCAGCGAAACGCTGGCGCCGATGCGGATCGGCTTGTCCTGTGCGAAAGCTCTGCCTCCGAGAATGGCAGGTGCCGCAAGCCCGGCTGCGGTTGCGGCCACGAGCTTATGAAACTCACGCCTTGTCTTCATCGTTTTTCCCTCCCAAGAAAATTCGCTAGACGAATAAATATTCGCATAACGATAGGCGGCAGCTCTTGCGCTTGTCAATCCCGTGTGCGAACGAAAATAGGAACTGCAGGAGGATTCCGATGATCGACAGCAATTCGCCCGAATTTGTCGAGGCGCTGGCTAGGGGCCTGTCCGTTCTGGAAGCTTTCGATCGGCATGATCCGGAAATGACGCTGGCGGAACTGTCGCGCAAGGTCGGCATGTCGATTGCCACCGTCCGCCGCAATGTGCTGACATTGGAGGCGCTCGGTTTCATTCGTCGCCACAACAAACATTTCCTGCTGGCCCCGCGTATTCTGACGCTCGGCTCCGCTTATTTGAACGCCTTCAATGTCGAGGAGGCGGTTACCCCCGAACTTCATCGCATCACAACGCAGTTCGGCGATGCGGCCAACATGGCAGTCCTCGATGGTACGAATGTTCTCTATATCGCCCATCTGTCTGAAAGCCGTGGCGTACGTCGCAATGCAAGCCTCGGTGTCACCTACCCTGCCTATGCAACGTCGATGGGCCGTGTCTTGCTCGCAGCATTGCCGGACGACGAGATCGAGCGCTATTTTCAGGCTTACAATCCGATCAAACTCACCGACTATACGATTACCGACGAAGCGGAACTGCGCGATATTCTCGTCGAGACCCGCAACAAAGGCTATTCGATCACCGTCGACCAACTCGACTACGGCATCACGGCAATCGCGGTGCCGGTGAAGGACAGTACCGGCCGTATCGTCTGTTCCATCAACAGTTCTGGCTATACGCCGCGGCTCACACCGGATGAATTGATCGCTCAACGGCTGCCGGAAATGCGGCTGGCCGCCAACCGGCTCTCGCAACTTTTTACCCGCTTCCCGGCGCTCCTGCACTCGCTGGCGCCGACCGCCGCACCCGGGCGCTAAACAAATCTCCAGCCGTATTTTTTGACAGGGCTCGACGCCGGGGCTTGACACCTGCCTTTTTCGAAATTCATTATACGAATATAAATTCGCTAGACGAATATAGGGCTTCGGGAGGAGCTTATGACGCGATTGAAAGTCGCCCTTATTGTCGGCAGTGCACGGGCTGCCTCCCTCAACCGACTGCTCGCCCTTGCGATGACAAGGCTTGCCGAGCCCGACGTCGAGTTCGATTGGGTAACGATCCGCGACTTGCCGATCTTCGACCAGGAGGTTCTGGATGCCGGCACACCCTCGCAGGTCGAGCGGCTGAAGAGCCAGATCAAGCGCGCCGATGCGCTGCTTTTCGTGACGCCCGAGCATAATCGCTCCATTTCGGCCATGCTGAAAAATGCCCTCGACTGGGCCTCACGGCCCCGGGATTCCAGTGTCTGGACGGGCAAGCCGGGCGCAATCGCCGGCGCTTCTTACGGACGCATCGGAACCGCCGCCGCCCAGCAGCACCTGCGCGCCATTCTAGGTTGTCTCGACGTTGCCGTCATGGGACAGCCCGAGGCCTTCATTCATCTCTACCCTGATCTCATCACGCCTGAGGGCGAGGTGACGAACGAGGAAACCCGCCGTTTCCTGCAGCTCTACATGGATCAGTTCGATCTCTGGGTCAGCCGCTTCGTTTCGGCGAAGAGCGCTGCCGCCTGACACGGGAACCAACCCAAGGACTTCAGCATGAAAATCGGAAAGCAATCACAGCCCTATCAGGCGATCTGCACCTCGAACCCGGAGACGATCATTGTCCGGGGCCACGACCTCGTGGAAGACCTCGTCGGCTCCATTTCCTTCACCGACTATACCTGGCTGCTCGTCGCCGGTTCGCTGCCGGACGAAAGGCAGCGCCGCATGCTGGATGCCACGCTCGTGGCAATCGCCGAACATGGTCTCGTCCCGAGCGTGCAGGCGGCCCGAATGACGCTCGCCGCCTCTCCGGAAGCCGTTCAGGGAGCGGTCGCCGCCGGTCTTCTCGGCTGCGGTTCGGTGATCCTGGGTGCTTCTGAATCGGCCGGTGCCTTCTTTCGCGACGTGCGCCAGGAAAGGGAAGCAACCGGTAGTTCCACCGAGGCTGCGGCCGAAAAGCTGCTGCGGCGCTACAGGGAAGACAAGAAGCCGGTGCCCGGCTACGGCCATCCGCTGCACAAGGGGCATGATCCCCGCGCCGAGCGGCTGCTTGAGATCGCCCGGGATCTCGGCCTCGCCGGCATACATTGCGAGATCGCCAAGACGGTCGAGAAACTCATTCCCGATATCATCGGTAAGTCGTTGGTGATGAACGTATCGAGCGCCATCCCATGCGTGCTGCTCGATGCCGGTTATCCACTTCTTGCGCTGAAGGGCGTGCCGCTTCTCGCCCGAACAGCCGGGCTTATCGGGCATCTGCTCGAAGAGCAGACCCGTCCGATTGGCTTCATCATGTCCCACGCTGCCGCCGGCGCCATCGACTATGACGGTCCCGCGCCCGAGGGTTTCGTTGCGAACGAGAATTAGGATCCGGAAATGCTGACTGCTTTGAACCAAATCCGTGTCGTCGAACAGGGCACGTTCATCACCGGGCCCTGCGCAGGCATGATGCTCGCCGATCTCGGCGCTGACGTGATCAAAATTGAATCCGCAGGTAACGGCGACCCCTATCGCAGCTTCAAGACCGGCTTCTACAGCGCGCATTTCCAGGCCTATAACCGTAACAAGCGTGCGATTGGGCTGGATCTGAAAAGCGACGCGGATCGCGAAGTCTTCTATCAGCTGATCGCCCAGGCGGATGTCTATATCCAGAACTTCCGCCCAGGCGCTGCCGCCCGTATCGGCGCGGATTACGAGACGCTGTCGAAGATCAATCCGAAACTCATCTATTGCTCGATCAGCGGCTTCGGGCCCGACGGTCCATACGCGCAGCGGCCGGTCTATGATTCCGTCGCCCAGGCCGTTAGCGGGTTCCTGAGTGTCTCCATCGATCCCGAGCAGCCGCGCTTCATAGGGCCGGCGCTCGCCGACGCCATCACCGGCATCTATGCCTCGCTCGGCATCTCCGCAGCCCTCGTCGAGCGCGGTCGAACCGGCAAGGGCAAGCGCATCGACATTTCGATGATCGAGGCAATGATGCATTTTGCCGTCGAACCCTACATGGGCTATTTCGCGCTCGGCGAAGAACCGAGCGGCGTCGACCGTCCGCGGCTCGCGCAGGCCTATATCGTCCGTTGCAAGGACGGAAAGCTCTTCGCCTTCCATCTCTCTTCGCTCGACAAGTTCTGGGATGCGCTGGTGGAGGCGATCGGCGGGCAGGAACTGGCCAAAGACGAACGCTTTTCGCAACGCCTGAAACGCATCGACAATTATGAAGCGCTGAATGCCGAGCTGAATGCGATCTTCGCAACGAGGACGCGGGCCGAATGGGTGGAGCGTTTCTCCGGCTTCGACGTGCCCTTTGCGCCGATCAACTCAATCCCCGACGTTATCGGCGATCCGCAGGCCCAGCATCTCAACATGTTCGTTCCGGTCGCAGGACGCATCGAAGGTGCCGAGCGGACAGTGCGGCCGGCTTTTTCCTTCGACGGCAAGCACGCCACGACCGTGCGGGCCGCGCCCGTCGTCGACCAGCACAGCGAGGAAATCCGCGCGGCGCTCAAAGGCAATCCCGGTGCCTGGCCGGAACTGAACCGCGAAACGGAACCGGTGGCAGCGGCGCAATAAAACGGCTTAATGGACAAGCGATATTCGGAGGAGAGACATGGCAACCCTGGCAGCGGTCCTTGCGACCACCCACCATCCCTTTTACCTGAAAGCGACGACGGCACCGCCCGAGCAGCAGATGCCGCAGGCGCCGGAATGGAAGCGCAAGATCGAGGCCTATCGCGAGACGCTCACTCGTGCGAAGCCCGATATCCTGGTCATGGTTGGCGCCGACCATTTCCACCAGTTCTTCCTCGACAACTACCCGACCTTCCTGATCGGAAAGGCACCGCGCTACGACGCCACGTTCTACAATGAGGAGCGTGAATTCGGCATTCCGAAATATGTGCTTGAGGGCCATGAGGAACTGTCGAACTTCATGCACCAGCGTCTGATGGACCGCGGCTTCGACTTCGCCTTCAGCCATGAGCTGAAGCTCGATCATTCGATCATCTGCCCGATCATCACCACCCGGCCGGATGCCGACCTGCCGGTCGTACCGATCTACACCAATATCTTCGTGCCGCCGCTGCCCTCGCCGAAACGCTTCTGGGATCTTGGCCGCGCCATTCGAGAGATCATAGACGAGTATCCCTCAGATCAGCGTATCGCCGCCGTCGGCAGCGGGCATCTTTCGCTGGAGCTTGGCGGTCCGCGCCAGTTCAAGGAAACTGGTCCCGACCCGGAGTTCGACCGCAAGGCGATCGAATGGCTGTCGACCGGCAACATCGAAGCGATCCTCGAAAACGTCACGCATGACAGCATGACGAGAAGCGGCAACGCCACCCATGGCTTCATGGACCTGATCCTGATGATGGGCATCGCCGGGCCGATCCCGACCGCCTATCACGACAATCTCGATCTCTTCCACACCATGGAGGCCTATTTCACCTGGTATCCCGAGGGAGCTGCAGCATGAGCAAGTATTATGTGAACAAGTTCCTCTTCACCGTCGATCGCGATCCCGACCTGCTGCGCCGATATAAGGACGATCCGCGCTCGCTGGTCGCCAGCTGGGAGCAGTCGATCGGCCCGAAGCTCAACGATGCGGAAATCTCCACCGTCAATTTCCTGACGGATGCCGAGCGCGAAGCGCTGATCAAGCACGACTATGTCACGCTCTTCGAAATGGGTGCGCATTTCTTCCTGTCGTTGACGATCTTCATTGCCATCTACGACGAGGACTACATGACAAAGAACGGTCCGCTGTCTTTCCAGCGGGAATTCGCTGAGAAGTTGCAGCACTGGACAGGCAAGGATTATCCGTCCGTCGCGCTATGGCAGGCTGCTGCACGCTGAAGACTTCGTTTTGAACGACCTTTCGGCGCCCTGGGCGAAGGAAGCTATCTGGATCGGATTGTGGAGGAAAACCATGTGCAAGTTCTGTGGTAACCGGACGCACGCGCCGGCCGAACTCGGGAGCGGCGCAAACAGGGCAAGCGCCGTATCGGCAGACATGCCCGCCGGCATCGGCGAGGCCGATCGCTTGACGCTCATTCGCGGGGGCGCGGTCCTTTCGATGGATGCAGCGATCGGCAATTTTAGAAAAGGCGATGTCTTGGTCCGTGGTTCGCGGATCGTCGAGATCGCCGAGGCGATCGACGCGCCTGAAGCCGCTGTCATCGATGCGTCGGGCATGGTGGTCATGCCGGGTTTTATCGATACCCACCACCATCAATTCGAGACCGCGCTTCGAAGCCTGCTTGCCGACGCGATCCTGATCAATGACGGGCGGCCGGAGAGTGCGGCAAATTACTATGAATGGATCCTGCAAAAGTTCTCCGTCCTCTACCGGCCCGAAGATGTCTATATTTCCGAATTGTTCGGTGGCCTGTCGCAGATCGATGCCGGCGTGACGACTGTAATGGATGTCAGCCAGATCCATCATTCGCCTGACCATTCGGATGCCGCCATCGCGGCACTGCGCGACGCAGGGCGGCGTGCCGTCTTCGGCTATTTCGAAGGCTGGGGGGATGCATCAAAATACCCAGGGGATGCGCGCCGCATCAAAGCCGAACATTTTTCGAGTGACGACCAGTTACTGACGATGGTCATGGGCGGCGAGATTTACCTGCCTTTCTACGAGGATGCCTGGACGCTTGGGCGTGAACTCGGCATTCCGATTGCACTGCATGTCGTCGGGACTTTCGGCATGCGGCCGGTCTTCGATCAATTGGCTGAAGCTGGCCGGTTCGGGCCCGACAATATCTTCATTCATATGACCGGCATGAGCGACATGGCGTGGAAGCGTGCAGCCGATGCCGGTTCACATATTTCACTGTCGGTGCCGATTGAGATGCAGATGCGCCATGGCAATCCGCCGCTGCAGCAGGCACTCGATCTCGGCCTTCAGCCGTCGCTGTCGACCGATGTCGAATGCACCATGACTGCCGACATGTTCACGCAGATGCGCTCGGCAATTACTTTGCAGCGTATGCTGGCAAATGATCAGGCTCTTCGTGGTGAAGATTATCCGAAGCTTCTGTCGGCCATGGATGTCATCCGCTTCGCGACAATCGAAGGCGCGCGCGGACTGAAGCTCGACCATAAGACGGGTACCCTGACGCCCGGTAAAGAAGCTGACATCATCCTTCTTGACGCCACCGCCATCAACGTTGCTCCGCTGAACAACGTCCCTGGCGCCGTGGTGACCCTGATGGAGCGCTCGAATGTCTCGACCGTCCTATGTGCAGGCAGGGTCCGTAAATGGCAGGGCAAGCTTCTCGGTCATGATATTGCGGCACTCCGGGCGAGGCTGGAGTCGAGCCGCGACCATCTGCTCGACAAGGCCGAGATCGCAGCGGCACTGTTCTAGGCTGTGGTGACAAATTAATGATTTGGGATGCCGTTTGAGGAGCAAATCAGATTCAACGCTGACTTTTGGAGGTCAGCGATGGAAGGTGAAGTTGTCCGGGATGATCAGTGGGAGCGGTTGAAGCCGTTCGTGCTTGGCGGTCGCAAAGACAGGCGGGGTCCACGCAGCGACGGACGGCGGTTCTTCGATGCGATCTTGTGGCTGGCCCGCTCCGGTGCGCGTTGGCGCGACCTGCCCGAAGATCGCCTCGGCCCGTATCAAACGGTCAAACGACGTTACTACCGCTGGATCGATCAAGGCGTCTTCGACTGGATATTCGAAGCGGTGGCTGCCGATCCGGATATGGAATGGCTGTCCATCGATGCCACCGTGATCCGAGCGCAGGCGCAAGCGGCTGGCGGACGCCGCAAAAGGGGGACCGCAAGCCCAGGCTCTCGGCAGCTCCCGTGGCGGATTTGGCAGCAAAATCCATGCTGTAGTGGATGCCCTCGGGCTGCCGGTTCGTTTCCATCTCGGCCCAGGACAGCAGAACCACATGGCTCCGGCTTGCGACCTCGTTCGGGGACTGCCAGCACAAACAGGTGCTCGCCGACCGCGCCTATGATGCCGACAGCCTACATGACATCATCCTCGATCAGGCCTACAAGCAGCGCTGGGGCATCGAGAGTTTCTTCGCCAAGCTCAAACAATGGCGACGCCTCGCCACACGCCATGACAAACTCGCAGCCAATTTCCTCGGCTTCATCAAGCTGGCAAGCATCATGCTTTGGCTCAAATAGTTAAGTTGTCACCACGGCCTAGAGATTTCCAACCTCCCTCAGCTGAGAAAAATCAAGCTTGCGGCGCCGATCAGTCCGGCATGCCTTGCGAGTTGTGCCGGCACGACCGGCACGTCGCGATAGGCAGGCATTGCGCGCTCCCGCATGGTGGCCTCGATTCTGTCGCGTAGCAGATCATGGCCGTGAGATATTCCGCCGCCCATGACGATCATGTCGGGCGAGTAGAGATGCAGCAGGTTGGTAAAGCCGATGCCCAGCCAGCGGGCTTCCCTCTCGATCAGTGCAAGGGCTGCTTCGTCACCCGCGCGTGCCGCCTCCACAACGTGTCGGCCTGTCACTTCGCCATCATCGGACAGTGTTCGCAGCGCCGAGCCGTCGCCGGGTTTTGTCAGAGCCGTCGCACGCCGGCCGAGGGCAGTACCCGACGCCACCGCCTCGAAGCAGCCCACCGCTCCGCAGAGGCATCGTTCGCCTTCGCTCGTGATAGTCATGTGGCCGATTTCGCCTGCGAGCCCGCGGCGCCCATGCATGATCCGGCCATCGGAGATCACCCCACCGCCGATACCGGTGGACACGGTGACGAACACCAGCGAGGCTGCGCCGCGGCCGGCACCGAAACGCCATTCGCCGAGAGCGGCGGCGTTCGCATCGTTCTCCAGTCGCACAGGAAGTTTCAAGCGGTCCTGAAGAAGACGCGCAAGGGGTACCTCACGCCAGCCCGAGAGGGTCGGCGGCGCGGTGAGAATGCCTAAGACCGGATCGAGCGGACCAGGTGCTCCGATGCCGACACCGAGCGGCCTGGCGTCGGGAATTTCCGAACAGGTTTTCTCGGCAAGCATCGCGATCTGCTCGATGACTGCATTCGGGCCATCCCTCGCGCGCGTCGGCACGGACGCGAACGCCAGCAATTTGCCGCCGTCGTCAACCAATGCGGCGCGCAACTCCGTTCCACCCAGATCGAATGCAAGCGCAATCTTGCTCATCAGGGCTGAGTCTCCAAAGCGTGCAGCCAGGCGATACGCCCTGGCAGATCCTTATCGCCGAACGCCAGTGATCCGAGCACGACCGTCTCCGCACCTGCTGCCCGCAACATTGGAACGGTCTGTTCGCGGATGCCGCCATCCGCGGCAAGAACGATCTCCTTTTCACGTCCGGCACGCTTCATCAACGACCGGGCTTCGCGCAGCCGGTCACAGGCCTTATCCGAAAGGCTTTGTCCCTTGACGCCGATCGAGGTTCCGAGCAGCGTGAAGAAAGCGACCTCGGTAAGGAACGGTTCTGCCTCGCTGACCGGAGTTTCCAGCCGCAGAACGACGCCGGCTTCGGCTCCAAGCTCTTTTGCGAGTGCTACTGCGCGCAAGCCTGCTTCACCGTTCTCGGCATGAACGCTGACGAGATCGGCGCCCGCTTCGATGAACTGGCGTGTCTGCTCCTCCACAATCTCGGCCTCGACCATCAGATGCACATGGATCGGTTTTGCCGTCAGCTTGGCGATGCGGGCGACGAAATCGGGAAAGAACAGGAAGCCGGGTGTGAAGCGCGCGTCGGCAACGTCGATATGGTGGAGATCGACATAGGGTTCGATGCGGTGAAGGTCGCGTTCCATATTGGCAAGATCTGCGGACCAGAGTGAAAACTCGCCGAGCAGCCTATGCCGCGGCAATGTGGCGATGGTGCCGCCCGAGAGAGATTTCGATGTCATGGCTGAGCGACGCTCCGATGTTTGAATTCTGTCGTGAGGAATTGCCGGATCACCGTCCGGACCGCGGCGAAATGAGATTCCGCATCCGCTGCCTTTGCCGGCACTTCGAGGAAATGCGCATTTGGAAGCGCGTCAGCCATCACTTGTGCGACGGCGAGAGGGTGAATGGCATCCTGCCGGTTGCCGAGGATGAGAGCGGGAACAGCGAGCCTTGCCGCGTCTGCTCGCGAAACGCCGGTCCCATCCGAGGCGATGTCATGAAGCACGTCGGCGAAATCAGGCGCATCCGGGCGCTCGAAATAACCGAGCAGGGAAGCGAGATTGTCCGGCGCTTCCACCCGCAGACGTTCCGCTGTCGCCGACCTGGCAAAAAGCGCCTGGCCTTCGGCAGGTGGATGAGATCGAAGCAAGGCAGCGATCTCGCGGATCGGCGTGAGATTGTCCGGGGCGCGGGCAAACGACCAGGCCGGGCGCACCAGGATGAGGCCCATGACGCGCTCGGGGTGCGTTTTTGCGAGATGCAGTGCGATCGCTGCGCCCATGGAGATGCCGCCGGCGATGAACCGGTCTACTCCCTTTTCATCTGCTGCGGCGATGACGTCGGCTGCAAACATCGCAATCGAGAAGGGGCGTGGCGTGCCGAGCGTCGAGCTCCCATGCCCGCGGCACTCAGTCGTGATCCGCCGCCAGTCGAGCCCTTCGGGGAGAACCTGTGCGACCTGCACCTCATTGCCTCCGAGCCCGTGTTGAAAAAGCAAGGCTTTGCCTGTTCCGCAGTCGTAATCTGAAAGGTCGGCATCGTCTCGTCTGAAGGCGATGTGCGTCTTCATCGGATCAGATCCGAAAGAAATCTGGCGACGGCGGGTGCTTCCTCTGCCGTAAGACCATGCGTGACGAGCGCACCATCGAAACCGGTCACGCACAGGCCGTCGATGAAGGCAGGGAAATCGACGATACCTTGACCTGCTGTCGCGAAGCGGCCATCGGCATAACGATCCTTCGCATGGGCCATCGCCACGTACCCGGCCGAGATATCGATTGCCCTGTCGACGATGTCGGACACTTCGGCCGGTGTCGCCTGCTCGAAGAGGTTTGCCGGATCGAGCACGATGCGCAGGCGCCTCGACCCCATCTCTCCGATCAGTCGTACCGCATCAGCGGCGGACGTGACGATGTTTGCCTGTTCCGGCTCGATGCCGAGATCGATGTCGTGCCGCTCGGCTAGTTCCAGCGCTTTTTCCATTTCGGCAGCCATATCGGCCCAGGCAGACGGAAGCGCATTGTCCAGATGATGCATCCATTGATCCTGGGCATTGCGGCTGCCTGTGCAAAGCGTCACAAGCGGAATCTGCAAGGCCGCTGCCGTTTCGATCACCACCCCAAGCTGTTTGAGCCCCTTTTCCCGCACGGATTTGTCCGGGTGGGCCATGTTATAGGTGCCTGAAAGTGCCGCGAGTGAAATACCGGTCTCTTCAGATGCCGTCCGGATCGCGGTAATCGTTTCCGGCGCCACTGCATCCGGCATCGACGGCAGACCGACGCAGGCGAGATTGAACTGAGTCGTCGCAAATCCGCAGTCACGCACGGCCGAGAGCACCTGCCGAGGATCGGTGCCGGGGAAGGTCTTTGCAAAGATGCCAAGCTGCATCAGACCGATCCCGTGACGGTTGCGAGTTCGACGCGTTCGCCCGTTTCGACCGAGCGGGCGATGGCGACCATGGCACGGATGGAGGCGATGCCGTCCTCTATATCGGCGCCGCGCATGGGCGCGCCGTTCAGCACGGTATCGGCAAGCCCTTCCAGTTGCCGGCGGAAGAAGTGCCCGTCGGCGCCTAGTGGCTTGCGCGTGGTCGCGTCCTTTTCGTGGAAGATCTCGACCTCGCTCGCCCTGAAGTACCAGGGATTGAAGGTCTTGGCGATCACCGAACCGTTTTCGCCATAGAGCTGGAAGCCCTCATGCCAGTCCATGCGGACCGCGACCGTCAGATCGAGATGACCGAGTGCGCCATTGGCGAACTCGGTTTCCACGAACCAGCAATAGGCGCCGGCACGCTCAAGAAGGCGGGCTCGCACCGCGACGATCTCGCCACACAGGAAACGGGCGGTATCGACGAGATGCGAGCCATGCGCCAGCATGAAATACTGGCGCAGGTCAGCCTTGGGATTTCCGGAGGGTTTCCTGGCGAATTTGCTGGTGATCGGCAAAGGCTGGACCGCGTCGGTATTGGTGTAGCGGTGGGTGGAGTCGCAGTACCAGGCTTTCAGCGCGAAGATCTCGCCGATGTCGTCACGGACGAAATCCCGGGCAGCCTCCAGCGCCGGGTCGAAACGCTTCATGTGGCCGACCTGCAGCACTTTGCCGGAGCGCTTGACGGCGTCGGCGAGCGCGCGGCCCTCCTCGATCGTCACGCCGGTCGGTTTCTCGCAGAGCACATGCTTTCCAGCATCGAGCGCCTTGACCGACATCGGCACGTGATAGGCGTCCGACGTCGCGATGATGACGGCTTCGAGCTCGGGATCGGCAAGCATCGCGTCATAATCGGCGTACATCTTCTGTGGTTCGTATGTCGCGCCCATGCGCGCGAGCAGGTCGGGTGCTGCGTCGCAGATGGCGTAGAGGTCGGCATTCCCAGCCTTCATGCAGGATTCGAGATGGGCGAACTGCGCGATCGGGCCGCAGCCGAGCACGCCCACACGCAGCCGACGGTCTTCCTTACGGATCATGACTTCTCCCTCAGGCGCCGTAGCGGCGCATCGTTTCCCGGTTCGTCCGGACGGCTGCCACGGGATCGGCGGCGGCGGTGTCTGATTCCTCTTCCAAGACCAGCCAGCCATTGAAGCGCGGCGCGGCAGCGACGATGTCGATCACGGCGGGCGTATCGCAGACCCCTTTGCCAAGCATGGCCCATTTGCCCTCTGCATCGACGTCCTTGAGGTGCAGATAGCGGATACGGTCCTGATAGGTTCGCAGCGTATCCAGAATATCGTCGTGACCGCGCAGAATATGACCGGTATCCGGCACCCAGCCGACGAGGTTCTTGTCGAGAAGCGAGAAGATCCTGTCATAATCGGCACGGTCGAACAGCAGCGTATTGTGGTGCGAGCTCGGATGCACAGCGATATCCACGCCGGAAGCTTTGCCCAGTTCGCCCGCCCGATTGTAGAATTCCGCGGCGATTTCGAATTTCGCCTCCCGCGATCCTTCGGAGACCACCGTCGCAGAGCCGATCGAAACGAAGGCGCCGGAAAAGGTGGCCGCGAAATCGATCCAGCGTTGTGTGGTCCTGAGGTCGTTCTCGATCTCTTCCCTGAGGGTGAAGCCGCTTTTGGAGCCCATCGCAAAAGACACGAGCGTCAGGCCATGTTTCTTCAGGCTCGCGGCGAAATCATCGGGATGATCCGCGTAGCGACCGATCATCGTGTCGGTAATCTCGATGCCCGCGTAGCCGCCCGCCGCAATGGCTTCCAGCAGATCGTCCGGGCCGCCATTCCAGTTTTTCCCGAGCATTTCCCAGGTGAATGTCTGGCAGCCGACTTTCAGGTCTTTGATACTCATGCCCATTCCTTGACTTCGACCCGCGTAGGCCTTCGTTGATATGCCGCTGGACCGGTTGACCGCGCTCTTGGCATGATGGTGAAGCGGCGACGTCCCCTGGCGAGCTGCGTGTAACGGCTGGATTGCTATTTCCGCATGGTTTATAAAAATTTGTCGCGCGTCAAGAAATAAAATGTTCTATAGCGGTTGTCGCTGCGGCAACGCCCATCGATGATGGGCGGAATATCTGAAATTGGTGGGGAGGCCAGTTTATGAGAGCATATCCGGGGACCAGGCTGGGCATCGGCGTTATTGGCTGCGGCAATATCTCGATGACTTACCTGCGTAACGCTGCCCTGTTTGCAGGGGTCGAATTGAGGGCCTGTGCCGACATCTCATCCGACATCTCGGCGCTGAGGGCGAGGGAATATGGCATCCGGGCGATGGAGGTCGATGCGCTCCTGGCCGACCCCGAAATCGACCTTGTCCTCAACCTCACCATCCCGGCCGTCCATTTCGACGTGACGATGTCGGCGCTTTCCGCGGGCAAGCACGTCTTCACTGAAAAGCCGCTCGCGACGTCGGCCGCCGAGGGCCGCAAGCTCGTGGCCGAAGCCGCAGGTCGCGGTCTTCTGTTGGGTTCGGCTCCTGATACATTCCTCGGCGCCGCCGGCCGGCGTGCGCGAGGCCTGATGGATGCAGGTGCGATCGGCCGCCCGGTCAGCGGCACCGCCTTCATGTTCGGCCGCGGCATGGAACATTGGCATCCCAATCCGCAATTCTATTATCAACCCGGTGGCGGCCCGATGTTCGACATGGGTCCCTATTATCTGACGATGCTGGTCAATCTGCTTGGCCCGGTGAAAAGCGTCATGGCGATGGCGACGAAAGGCCAGGAAGAACGGTTGATAACGGCCGACGGCCCCTTCAGGAACACGACGTTCAAAGTGGGCACGCCGACCAATGTGCTCTCGCTTCTCGAGTTCCAGTCGGGCGCGACGGTGAATTTCGGTGCGTCCTGGGATGTCTTCCGCCACTCCAATCATCCGATCGAGTTGCACGGCACCGAGGGGTCGTTGCGCCTGCCCGATCCCGACACGTTCGGTGGAACGGTCTCGCTCTCCGAGCGCGGCGCCGAATGGAAGAATTTCGAAAGCGAAAACGAGCTGTATGGTGCCCCAAACTGGCCGTATAGCGCTCCCGACCGCGCCAACTATCGCATGCTGGGCGTTGCCGATCTCGTCCGCGCGCTTGGCGAGGGCAGGGCGCCACGCGCCTCCGGCGATCTGGCCCTTCATGTTCTCGAGATCATGGAAGCGGCCCTGGCATCCAGCGAGGCCAGGAGCGCGGTTGTGATCGCAGGCACACTCGCACAGCCGCCGCTGCTCGGGGACGATGAAGCCCGCAGCCTGCTTGCTTGAGGTGAGACGATGAAAGATCGATTGGATTCCGGCGCCGCGCATGTCCTGGCGCTCGGTCGCGCAGCAAACCAGCCGCCCTTTGAGCACGGGACAGTAAGTGAGGCGCGCGCTGCCTATGACGCGGGGTGCCCGACATTGCAGGGCGATCGCGAGCCTGTCGCGGCCATCGAGGACAGAACGATTGCCGGGACGGGCGGCCCGATCCCGCTCAGGATCTACCGAGGCGTCGGCGCTCCGAACGCGGATGCGCCGGCACTTCTCTACCTTCACGGTGGTGGCTGGGTCGTCGGCACGCTTGAATCCCACGACGAGATCTGCCGGTGGTTTGCGAATGTCGGCGCCTGCATCGTATTTTGTCCGGATTATCGGCTGGCGCCCGAGCACAAGTTCCCGGCGGGTTTGGAAGATTGCGTATCGGCGCTTGCCTATGTGGTGGAGCAGGCAAGCGCGCTTGGTATCGATCCAGATCGGATCGCGGTTGCGGGCGATAGTGCCGGCGGCAATCTGGCCGCCGTCCTGTCACTTCTCGCGCGCGATGGCGTTGCGCAGAAAATCTCGGCGCAACTTCTGCTCTATCCCAACACCGATGCCGGGCAGAGGACCGATAGCTTTGTCAGGTTTTCAGAAGGATACGGTTTGACTGCCTCGACGATGCGCTGGTTCCGCGATCATTATGTCCGCGACGCGGCTGATATCGGTGATTGGCGCGTCTCGCCGCTGCGGGTCGGAAATGTCGTGGGCTTGCCACCGGCCTTCGTCGCGATTGCGGGCCAGGATATCCTCGCAGACGAAGGCGAGGCCTATACCCGCCGGCTTGCCGAGGCGGGCGTTCCTGTAGTCCTGCGGCGTTGGCAGGACCAGATCCACGGCTTCGTTTCCATGGGGCGGCACATTCCGGCGGCGCGGCGGGCGGTGGAAGAAGCGGTTGCCGGATGGCGCAGCCTCGTCGATCACGCCGACTGACGCATCACCAATGTACCATCGAGGATGATTTTTCGTGCAACGACCTGCTTGGTGTCGTTGCCTTCGTCCAGCATCGAAAGCAGTGTGTCGACACTGCTGCGTGCCATGGCGGTGAAATCTTGCGCCATCGTCGTCAATGGCGGGCAGGTATAACGGCTGAGAGGGTGATCGTCATGGGCGGCGATGCGAAGATCGCTATCGCCCCTGCGGCCGATGCGGAGGCCGCGCGAGTGGGCGGCAGCCATCGCGCCGAAGGCGAGGCGATCGTTCGCGCAGAGGATCGTCCTGCCCGGAAGCGTTCCAGCCGCGATCATTGCGTCGGTCTGCTCATACCCCATACGTTCGAAATCCCAGCCGTAGCTCTCGGTGGCGCCAAACACGACCGGTTCGAAACCGAGCGCTTCCATCGTGGCGACATAGCTTGCCAGCCGCTCCCCGGAATTGTGATTGACATGCGGAATGTCGAAATATGCGGGCGGCTCGCCGGACCGGCAGAGATAGTCGACAATTGTCGCAACGCTTTGGGCATTGTTGTTGCCAATGAAGGGCGTGTCGCCCTCGATGAACGTATCGAAGTAGACAATGGGAATGCTCTCCCGGAGTTTTTCGAAGATGCCGGGCTCGGAAGAAAGACCCAGAGGCGCGATGATCGCGCCGGCAGCCTTCAAGGACAGAAGCGTGTTGACGGCCTCGGCTTCAAGATCCGGCAAGCCGTGGGACGAGATGACGATTGGCCAGTAACCTTCACCCCGGACGAGCAATTCCAGACGGTTGACCATTTCGGCATAGAATGGATCTGTGATGACAGGCACGAGAATGCCAACGTTGCGTGTCCTCTTGCGATTGAGATTGCGCGCATAGAGATTAGGACGGTAGTCCGATGCCGAGAGCGCATCCTCGATGCGTTTGCGTGTCACCGGCTTTACGCTGCTCGGGTCATCGAAATACCTCGAAAGCGTTGGACGAGAAACGCCACAGGACCGGGCGAAATCGTCCATAGTTTTGATCGTCATCTTGTCCATCGGCAATTCTGGTTGCACTGCGCCAAGGCACCTCTGCGTAAGCCGATGTCGCAAGGGCGGTCAGTGTGGGGGCTTCGAAATGCGTTTGTAGCCTGACAATATCGCATGCGCAAAATTTTTTGTTACATAGGTACAATTGGCAGCCTAAACGCCCCTACACATAGCGCACTTCGACCCCCAGCTTGTCTAATCGGCTGCGAATCCCGTGCGGCATGCCGGTGTCGGTGATGATCAGATCGACACGTGAAAGCGAAAATGCCTTGGACGAGGCGCCAATATCCCACTTGCTGGAATCCGCCACGAGGATGACGCGCCTCGCCATGCGGACCAGATTGCGTTTGGTGCGTGCAATGTCTTCCGAGACATCGACGACATCGAATGCGTGATCGATGGCATGAGCACTGAGGAACGCCTGGTGGGCGACAAGACCGCCCACGGCCTTGTCGGAATCCGAGACGATCGTGCTGACGGTACTTGGAAAGACACGGCCGCCTATCATATGTACGTCCAGCCCCGGCCGATACATCAGATGCTGCGCGATATTCATCGCGGTTGTGGCCACGACAACGTTATTGACCGGGGGCATTTGCATGGCAACCTGCAGCAGTGTCGAGCCGCTGTCGAACACAACGGACTGGTTGTCGATTATTTGACGTGCCGCCATCTGCGCGATGCGTCGTTTGGCGTCGAAATTGCGGTTCATCCGTTCTTCGAAGGCCGCTGCGGGCGAACTGGCCGGCAATGCGATCGCGCCGCCATGCGTTTTGATGAGCTGCTTCTTGGCGTCCAGAATTTCCAGGTCGGATCTGATGGTCACCTCGGAGACACCGAAGTTTTCCGCCAGCTGCGTCGTGCGTGCTTGGCCGGTCCGCTGAAGTTCCAGCATGATCTGATGACGCCGTTGTTCCGCAAGCATGTGTGACCTCGAATTCCCTTAGATGACGGTACCGATCTTTCGAAAATCGAAAATGCACGGCAACTATTGTGATCAAAAGACGCGATGGAGGGCGGCATCAGTGTATGTCCAGCCCACGTTACTGTCATATTAAATCAAAACGAAAGAAATCGAAATATTGAACGTTCGTTTATTTTCGAGTTAGGGTCTCAACGCGAGATCAAATTGTAGAGGGACAGCATCGATATGGGCCTTGGAACCAAAATTCGCCTGTCACGGCTGTTTTCACATCCGTCGGGGCATCTGTTCGGTGGCGCGGTCGACCACTTCGTTGGCTATGGCAACGTCCGTGAGGGCGGCCTGGCGGATCTGCCGGGCGCGCTGAAGCGGGTGATGGCCGGAGAGCCGGACTATATCAGCATTCAGCCGGGGGCTGCGCGTCATTTGTGGCCTGCCTATGCCGGCAAGGCGGCGCTGGTCATTCAAGCCGGCTGCTTTACGCCGGACGATCGAATCCGTCAGTTGATCGCGACCCCGGAGGACGCGGTGCGCTACGGGGCCGATGCTCTGGCCGTTGCCATTCCGGTGCGCGGCAATACGGAAGGCGACTACATTCGCTGGCTCACCGATACCGTCAACGCCGCAGCTCGCTTTGAGATGCCGGTCGTTGCCCATGTCTATCCCCGCGACTATTCAAACGGCGGCAAGATCGTATTCACCCCAGACGAGATCGCCTATGCCGTGCGGATCGGATTTGAGACCGGCGTTGACGTGATCAAGGTCGGATACACCGGGGACTTCGACTCATTCCAGGAAACCGTCGCAACCTGCCCGGTTCCCATCGTTATCGCGGGCGGTCCGAAAACGGAAAATCTGCTCGGGGCTCTCACGCAGACCTTCGACGCCTTGCGGGCGGGAGCGAAGGGTGCCGTGGTGGGACGAAACCTTTGGGGCCACGGCGATACGACGATGGCGGCGCGCGCCTTCAAGCTTGTTATTCACAGCGGTATGGCGCCGCAAGAGGCGCTCGCTGCCGCGGGCGGTTAAAGGGTGACACACAACCTTCAGGTTCTCGGCTTCGGGGCGCTGGCGATCGACGATATCATCTACGTCGATCGACCGCTGAGCGCCGGCAAGGGAAAGGTGACAAGTCGCACCCATGACCACGGCGGCAATGTCGCGACGGCCCTTGTTGCGGTCGCAAAGCTGGGGGGGCGGGCCGGTTTCATCGGTTGGCTGAGTGATCAGCCTGTTACCGATATCAGCGCCCGCGAGCTTGAACGGCACGGGGTCGACATATCCTTTGCACCGCGCCGCCCCGATGCCAAGCCGATACGGTCGGTGATCACGGTCGGACCTGAAGGCGACAGGTTTATCGCCTATGACGACAATGTGCCGCACGGAACCTCCGAGGCACTCGCCGATAGCACTCTTGCACAAGCCCAGGTGCTGTTGATCGACGGCTATGCCACCCACGCCGATACGATCGTTGCGCGCGCCCGCAAGCTGGGCCTTGCTGTGGTGGCAGACATTGAATGGACGATCGGGCCTGCGACCGAACGATTATTGAGCCTGTCCGACATCTGGTACTGCCATTGAAATTTGCGCAGACTTATTCCTGCGAATCCGATCCGGCGTTGATCCTCCATAAGCTCTGGTCTGACGACCGCACCGCAGTCGTTTTGACCGACGGTGAGCGAGGATCCTATATCAGGCAGACGGGAGACGCCGTTTTGTGGCATGTTCCGGCCTACGAGGTCAAAGCGGTCGACACGACGGGCGCCGGAGATTGCTTTCACGGTGCTTATGCTTTTGCGCTGACACAGGGAAAGCCGCCTGTCGACTGCGCCGTCTATGCAACTGCCGCAGCCGCGATTTCGGTGACTGGCCCCGGTGGCCGCATGGCCCTGCCGGATCAAAGCGCCTGTCTCGCGTGGCTGGCGAGGGAAAATGCACCCGTGCCCAGACCGATCGCGCCACCGGAGTGAGAGTTCATCACACCGGTGTCCTGGACGATCGGACTAGCGCTGCGCAGATGATGGTTTCGGTTCGACGCCGGGGAGGGGCTGTCCTGGGGATTGGCTGGCGACGATACTAAGGAGGAAGTGCCGTGGCTGTTGTTGTACTGGATAAAATTTGCAAGACCTTTGGAACCAAATTCCACGCGATCAAGGATCTTAGCCTGACGATAAATGATGGCGAGTTCCTCATCCTCGTCGGTCCTTCAGGATGTGGAAAATCGACGGCATTGCGCATGATCGCCGGGCTGGAAGAGATCAGCAGCGGGACCCTGAGCATCGGTGGAGAGAATGTCGAGGATCTCGCGCCGAAGGACCGGGACATAGCGATGGTCTTTCAGAATTATGCGCTTTATCCGCATATGACGGTGTTCGAAAATATTGCCTTCTCGATGAAGCTTGCAGGCAAGAGCAAGGAAGAGCGCACGAAGCGGGTCCATGAAATTGCCAAGACCCTTCAACTGCATACGCTGCTCGACAGCAAGCCGGCCGCGCTCTCCGGCGGCCAACGCCAGCGGGTCGCCATGGGGCGCGCAATGGTGCGGGAACCGGCAGCGTTTCTCATGGACGAGCCCCTGTCAAACCTCGATGCCAAGCTGCGCGTGCAAATGCGCGCCGAAATCGTCAGCCTGCAAAGACAGCTTGGCGTGACGACGATCTATGTGACGCACGATCAGACCGAAGCCTTGACCATGGGCGACCGGGTTGCGGTCTTGAAGGGCGGCGTCCTTCAGCAGGTCGACACACCAAAAACACTGTATAGCCGGCCGGTCAACGCCTTCGTTGCGGGTTTCATCGGCTCACCATCCATGAATCTGTTCGAGGGCCGCTTGCAGAACGGCAGGATTGATCTGCCGACCTTTTCCATACCGGTCGCGACGACCGCATTCGAGCAGTCTCCCGGTCTGAGGGCGTTCGAAGGCAAGACGATCGTCTTCGGCATTCGCCCGGAAGACCTTTACGACAGCGGTCTGGAATCGGGATCACGCCACGCGACGATCCCTGCCCTCGTGAAATCGATCGAGGAGTTGGGTTCGGAGCTGATCGTTCATCTGAAGATAGAAGCAGCGCGGATCGATTCCGGTGACCCGGATGCCGTCGAGGACTTGAGCGGCGCGGCAAATGCCGTGGCGAAGTTCGAATCCGTGAGCACAGTCCAGCCGGGCGCAATGATCAACCTGGCGATCGATGTAGCCAAACTACACTTCTTCGATCCTCAGACGCATCTGGCAATCTAGCAAGATCTGCGGCGACGGAGCTGCTTGGCGGGCGTTCGCAAGAGCGCCTGCTTGCGTCATCGTTCACAAGTCCTCGCCGCTCCTTGCCGGCCGGCTTTGCGCGTTCCGCATCGAAAGTGCAGGATCTTACACCGTTTCGTTACCCGTGACTTTGCGGCCAAAGGCTGAGTTCTTTTGGCGTTAGTTAGTTGGCGCCTGATTTCTACTTTAAGGTGCTAAGTCCGTGAGGATAGCCTGGCGGAACCCCGCTTTTCCTGGATCGCCAAAGCCTTTCATTTGTTTTCCTTTGGGCGGCGCAGCTTTCATTTGTTTACGAAAGTAAAGAAAAAATGCGACATGAGCAATATGCCGGAAAGAAAAAACGTCTTCGCCGTTGGAAGATAAAATGTATAAAAATCAATAGCTTAAAGTAATTTTTATCGCCCCTGAAGCCCTCCTGCTTTTTCCGATTGCAGTTCTTCATTGACAGCCAGACACCTGGAGGAACCTACTTTGGTCTCGATCGGGAGGATCGAGCGAAATATCGTTTTCAGGGAGGGAAACATGAACGTCAGAAGATTTATCGTGGCGGCTCAGTCGGCTGTGGCCGCCTGGGCACTATGCGCCACCTGCGCCTTTGCCCAGACCAATCTCGAGTTCATCCAGTGGTGGGAGCCAGAAATGCCCGCCGGTGCTCTGCGCAGCATCATGGATGACTTTGAAGCCAAGAACCCCGGCATCAAGGTGACGCTTGTCAGCGGTCCCTATTCCGCCACCCATGATCAGATCGTCGTGGGCGCAGCGTCCGGGACACTCAGCGATGTCGTCGGCCTGGACGGCGCATGGGTCAACGGCTTGGCAAAGCAGGGCGCAATCGCCTCGATGGACAGCCTGATGGCTGATGCCAAATATGATCAGAGCCAGATCGCCGACATCATCAAGGTCAATGGGCAAAGCGTCATGTTCCCGCTTGCCTCGTTCGTCTACCCGGTCTTTGTCAACCTCGATCTGGCAAAGGCGGCTGGGGTCGAAAAGTTGCCGACAAACCGCACCGAATTCGCTGCTGCCGCGAAGAAGATGACCAATGCGGACAAGAACCAATATGGCTGGGTGTTGCCTCTGTCGTTGCAAAACCCCGGCGGCATCCAGAATGACGTGATGTCCTGGGTCTGGGCATCCGGAGCATCCATGCTGAAGGATGGCAAGCCAGATCTGGAAAATGCCTCTGTCGTCGGCACGCTTGAATACATCAAGTCGCTGCAGGATGCCGGCGTCATCTCGCCTGGTATTTTTGCCAAGAAGGAACAGGACAAGGTCGAAGAGTTCGTCAACGGGCGTGTCGGCATGATGATCGACTCGTTGGCGCACATCAACCTCATTCGCCAGCGAAACCCCAATCTCAAATTCGGCATCTCCGCCCTTCCAGCCGTTGACGGCTACACCGGCAAGCGCGGGTTGCCCTATGCCTCCTGGGGCATCGGCATCAGTGACAAAAGCGAGCACAAGGCGGAGGCCTGGAAGCTCGTCGAATATCTGATGAGCCCGGAAGTGAACAGCCGCCTCGTGTCGATCGCCAATGCCTTCCCGGGTAATATCCACGCCAAACCCGATTTCTCGAAATCGGACCCGCTATTCGAAGAAGCCTTCAAGATATTCCAGAGCGGGAAGCTCGCCAACGAATTCGTCGGACTGCCCGTGGCCGAAGATCTCATGCGTCAGATGAATGTCGAAGTTCAGAAGATGTTCGACGGTCAGCAAACCGCAAAGGACGCGGCTGCCAATACGCAGAAGCAATGGTTGGTCGAATTCAGCAAGTAGTCTCCCAAGACGGGCGGCAGCGTGACAGACTTCGATCACGCTGCCGTCGCATCGCGACGAAGCAATGCGTTACGACCAGGGAGAAATTACCTCTCATGAGCCTCGCCACCGAAACTATGATCCGGACGCAATCAAAAACGCGCAAGCGCGGTCTGCTGTCTTACAAGACAAGAAAAAGGCTGGTTCCCTACTTTTATGTTGCGCCAGCGACGTTTCTATTCTGCCTCCTGATGCTGTTTCCCATGATCACCGTCCTGCGCTATTCGCTGATGGACGGCGCGATCACGAAAAAGGACGCGTCCTTCGTCGGATTGCAGAACTATGTGACGATCTTCAAAGATCCGGTTTTCTGGCAATCGGTCGGGCAGACCCTCTACTTCACGGTGATGAGCGTCATCTTCCATCTTCTGATCGGTCTCGCCTTCGCCCTTTTGCTCAACAGCCAGCGTGTCGATCCGTTGATCAGAAGCATTCTGCGGGTTCTCTACATTCTACCCTGGCTCTTCACGGCGGTAATCATCGCGATCATCTGGCGGCTGCTTCTGGATCCGAATGGCGTCGTCAACAGTATCCTGATGACGCTCCATATCATTGACTTCAAGGTCGAGTGGTTTTCTTCGACGAAAACCGCGCTGCATGCGCTGACCTTTGCGAATATCTGGGCGGGATACCCGCTCTATATGGTGAGCCTTCTCGCCGGTCTTCAGGGCATCCCCAAGGATCTCTACGAGGCCGCCGGCATTGACGGCGCCAACGAGTTTCAGAAATTCCGCTACATCACGATCCCGCAATTGATGCCGATCATCATCAGCATCGCCTTGCTTGATTTCATCTGGACGATGCAGGTCTTTCCCCTCGTGTGGATGACGACGGGAGGCGGTCCGATCTACGCGACCGAGGTGCTCAGCACCTACACCTACAAACTTGCGTTTTCGAGTTATGAATTTTCGCGCGCGTCGGCGAGCGCAATCTTCATTCTGATCATCTCGATGGGCGCCACGTATTTCTACATCAAACACCAGAAGGCCAGGTGACCGGCAATGGCAAAACGCTCTCTCAGTCGCACCATCGTACCGACCCTCCTGACATATCTCGGGCTGGCGGTCGGGCTGGTCTTCGCGGGCTTTCCGATCCTGTGGATGTTCTTCACGTCCTTGAAGTCGAACACCGAGATCTTTGCGCTCCCGCCGCGCCTGCTGCCTGACCGTTTCACCAGCGTCGCCTATCTTGCGATCTTCAGCGACCCAACGAAGGTTCGCTTCTTTCTCAACAGCTATCTCGTCGCGGGAGTGGTAACGGTTCTGACGGTGCTGATCGCCATCCTGACGGCCTATGCTTTCAGTCGGTATTCATTCCGGCTCAAGAAAACGCTGAACGTGTTCATCATCAGCACGCAGACCGTGCCGCCGATCACGCTTTTGATCCCCTATTTCGGCATGGTCGTCGCCTTCGGCATTTTCAACACCTATTTTGCGCTGATTTTAACCTACATGGTTTTCACGCTGCCTTATGCGATCCTTCTCATGACTGGCTATCTCAATACCTTGCCGAAGGAACTCGACGAGGCCGTGCTTGTCGATGGCGGGTCGAGCTGGACGGCGCTCTGGCGTGTAATCATCCCGCTGTCGGTGCCGGGGATCGTCGCGACGGCGGTCTATACATTCCTGCTGGCATGGAACGAATTCCTCTTCGCGCTGACCTTGACGAAGTCAATGGACATGAGGACTGTTCCCATCGGTATCGAGTTGCTTATGGGCCAACACGCGTTCGAATGGAACGAGATGATGGCGATGAGCGTGCTCGGATCGCTCCCGCTTCTGGTCTTGTATCTGATAGCCCAGCGCTACTTCCTCGCGGGCATGGCGGCCGGGTCGGTGAAGAGCTGAGCATGGGATCTATTACTTTCGACGCAGTAACGCTTCGCGAAAACCACCTTGCGCATCGTATGTGTATCGCTACGCTTGCCAGACGACTGCGCGGGTCATGAGCTCGACCGATCGGTGTCCGTTGTCGACAGCCAACCGAGCCTGAGATGGATAACGCGGTGATCATCATATTGCAGGCGGTGGCTCGCGAGGCCATCATGGCGTGCCATACCGCTCAGCGCTAACGGCACGATGCTCGCGATCGTTGGCCCACCGTCCTTAATGGCGAATTGGCCAAACGAGTGACTCGAGCAGGACGTTCAAGCAATATGACGCCGTGATGCGCCGTCGAGAAAGGAGGGGGCAAAGATCGGCCCAAGTTTCAACCATCCCCGCAAACCTCCCGTGACCTCGCCACCACCGTCTGACGAAAACCGATTGACTGTCGCTGCAGATGTCGTTTCTGCGCGTACCCAAGGGAATGAAGTTCGCACCAAGTTCTTGTGCTGTTCCATAAATGACCGCTTTAAGAGCGACGCCTGCTTCTCTCCCTCGGCAGCGCGATTCCATCCCGCAGTTTACACTTCCTAAGGTAGATTATCGTTATAACGGTGCTACCTTAAAGCGATCCCGTGAGGTCTACATGGAACCCCCTCCATCTTTTTTCCAGAGATATCGTTCGCGGCCGTAGAATACAGGAGGCTATCGATCTCCGGAATTGGCGCAAACTTACGGCGCTCGCTGCAGCCCTGGGTGTAAACGAAAGTGCGCTGACGCGCTGGCGCAAAGGCGATTCAATTTCGCTGGAGAGCGCCGCAAATCTCTGCAAGGCCCTGGATGTGTCCCTCGACTGGCTGGTGCTTGGGCGAGGCTCACCTGAACACCATAAGCTACCCTCGCGCTCTGAACCGGAGCACGAATTTGCCAGTCTCTTCCGTGCCCTTCCGCCCGGTGCCGCAGATCACCTAACGGCCTTCCTACGGTCTGTTTGTTCAGATGGGTGACCATCATTTTGCGCAGAGCGAAAACAATCTAAGGTCGTTTTGCGGACAACAAAATACCTATAAGTTGAAAATATACCTCAATCGATGTCTATTTGTCTCGCATCCCGGATGTATTTTCCGAGATCGCAACTGCATTGTGCAAGAGAAGTCACGGTATAGAGCCAAATATAACGGGTCTATCCGATCGTTACGTTCATTTAAACCGAGATGGAGACGATCATGAATTCGATTACACTTGATTCCGCAGTGGATTACTTCGCGGAAATTCGTCACCCGCATCTGCCAACCGTCAACGAAATGCTAAGGGCCGGCGCTCCGCTGCCCAGTGCGCCCAAAGATCCGCAAACTGCTTTCAATACCACCGACAATGGCCTTATCTCGGTCATCCTGGCGCAGCCCAAAGTGCCTGACTCTGTTCAGAAGGAGTTGGACGTTCAGCGTCAAAACCTTATCGACCTGACCGGGGTCGCATCGGCCTACGTCCGCAAGGCCGCGGACAAAGCCAACGATCCCAACAAGGTCTACGACACCATGCTGTGGCAGAGCGTCTTCAATCATCTGCCGCTGATGGGGCCGAGCCAATTCGTCAAGCAGACGATGACCCAGAACATCAAGGGGGTGGAACTGGCTGGAAAATTCATCTCGACGATTCTCGGCGTCGCGGTGGGCGGTGGACCTGCATTGGCTTCCTTTGCTGAATTCGTTTCAGGTCTCGGCGATTCCATACGGATGGGGGTCCAGACCGGCACGAAATCCTATAGCGTCGGCACGATCTCGATCGTGCTCGAGGGCCAACAGGTCGGCAACGAGATCAAGATCAATCCTTGGCTGAAGGGGTACTTCATCGACTTTACCCAGGATGAGAAGAAGATCTACTCGTCGTGTGGATCGGCCGAGAGCTTCTCGATGTCGTTCAGCTATCGCGTCGCAACATCGTTGTTCAATTACGGCGCACTCGCAAATGCTGACGTCAAGAAAAAATACGACGCCTTCATCTCGGGCACGCAGATCGACGACATCGAGTCGGCCACCAACTTCTTCGACGGCAAGTTCGATACGAACTGATCCGGCAGTGCCGCCGCTTTGCGGCGGCACGTCAACCATAGGAGAAGCTTCGATGGAAAGCTGCATCTTACTGCATTTTGTCGATCCAAAGACAGATCAATGCGTCGCCGGCTCCGTCACGCCAAGCTCTGTCCTCGACACAATCGCCGATGTCGTGGGCCGCTATGTTGCCGGTCAGCCAGGTCTGGCTGCCGCGGCGGCTTGGGAAACAGGGCTCAACCATGTGCCGTTTCTGTCGCCTGCAAGTCGGTTCGAACGAACGCAGATGGTCGCGCGACCTGAGCGGGATGTCGGCTATGGCCCGATCGTGACTGGGCTGATCGTGGAGCTTGTGCCTGAGGCCAGGCAGATCATTGATGATAATGTTGCCCTGCAAAAGCGCCTATCCGACATCAGCGACGAATTGCGCCAGAGCCTCATGACTTCGGCGACCGCCAGGCTCGTGTTCATAGTGATGAGCGCTATGCCAGGCGACAACCGCAACCCTGTCGTGAAAGTATATGTGGTCGATCGCCTGGCCACGGCAGCACAAACCTCCAACATGAAGCCGCCCGGTGTCTGGTTGAGCCTGGCAGATGTCATTTCCGCGTACGCGTTCGACTTCGCACGCATGGCGGATGCGGCTGACCTGGCTGATTGGCAGAGGTTTGTTTCCAAGACAAAGACTGCGGGGAAGTGACACCTCGGTGCTCCCCGCAGCGCCAACGACCCAACATTGCTAGTCCACCAACCTCGTTATCGCTCGTCTTGAAAGGAGAGCCTTCGATGTCGAACTATGTACTCGTTTGCCACGGTGACATCCGCGAGTTCGGAAGTTTTAACCTGGCTGCCAAGCAAGAGGTCCAGTACCGCGGCAATTTCGGAGCCCCACTCGACTATGTGACAGCATTGGCTGTCTGGAAAGCTTTGAGATCAGATCCCACAGTGGATGACAAAAGCCTGGCCGAGGCAATCCACAACTACCATCCCGAGCCAGTTCTGGCCGGACCGAACTCTTTCGCTCCGGATATTGATTTGGAGGGCGACGACAATCTGTTCCTCTTCCTCATCAATATGAACACTCGCAACTATATCAGGCTGAAAGATGACTGGAAAATCAAGCTGAGCAGCCTCGTCGATATATTGGGAAACCAGGGCAAAAGCAGCTTTTGGCTCAATCTGCTCTGCTGCACGGATATTCCGGGGTCCGGAATTGAAATGCCATCGGGCGCCCATTTGGTGTCTTCGTTCGAGAAGATTCTCTGAAACAGGCGACGATAGAGAGAACATGTCGAACGGTCATCTGCCCGTTCGACATCCTGAAGGGCCGCCGAAGCTTGCGTCATTCGGACCGCCATCGACCCAAGGTGATCACCGCCCCCTTGACCTCAGGTCCAGTGGGGCTGCGGGTTGGTTTCTTGCCCCGTGGCTCGGTCACGACGCTGGCGCTTTTTCCCGTCAACTTCAAGCACCTTGAGTTCCATGCGGAACGGACCTCCGAGAGCGGCGACCAGGTCGTGATCACCGGGAAGTTCCGGCACCGTAAGTGAAGCTCAGCATGTCCCGCCTGTGCTTTCGGAAGACGGTTTGGAGCTAGCCGAGCAATCCTATAGAGCCGCGCAGGATGTTGCTTATTCGATGGCGAGCTACCGCCTGAAAATCTCTATCCGCTGCATGGTTTTCAAAAGCTCCACTTTGTAAATGCCTCGCAGTCGAGTGTTGCCGACATGAGAGTGGTGCGGGAGGAATCGCCGACCAAGATGTCGAACCTCGCAACCGACTGCGATGCGCCTCATGCCGCCGTGAAAAAATCGGATCGCTCTCAGGTCCAAAAAGGCGCGGCATTCACTTGATATCGGGCGACAACAGGGCGGCTTCGAACATAAAGAGAACATCGCTGGCGTTCCGGCCATTTTGGGGCTATGGAATGGCAACAAAACGAGGGCCCACATGAGTCGGTTGAAGCTCCTTAGAGACCAGCGTCAGCTCGCGCTGTCAAAACTCGAACACCTGGCAGAGGACCATCCGCTTCGGCCACGATATTTGGAACGCGTGCGTGAACTGGACGATCAAATCGAAGCGCTCGGCGCCTTCGAATAGTTTGGTGCAACAAGGGATCAATAATGTCGTTGGCTGAGAAATTCATCGTCGTTCCATTCAAGCGCAACCGAGCTGGCTTGGTCCCGGGAGAGATGCGACAGGCTTCGAATGGGACATCTGCGGAAAAAATCGCTTCCGCAATGTCGGCCAGGTCCCTGGGTGTCGGAGCCTATTCGGTGATGGTCGACAGCGAAACGGGTGACATGAGCTCGCCAAGGCTGCTTGCAGCCTTCGGTGAAGTTGGCGACTTAACGCAAGATTGAGATATCGCGACCGCATTGCGCCACTGCTTCGCGCGCAACAGGCGTAAGCCGCTTCGCCCACTTATCTCGGACATCTCGGCGTTTGTAGTGTCAACTGCGGCGTTTGATGGTCGCCAATAGCTCTTCGGCCTCGGCATTCGCGTTCAGCATCAAAGCATGGTTATCGGCGAGCGAAATGAGTGCGACGAGCGTTTCCTGCTGGCCCCATCCCGTTTCGTTCGCGTCCTCCAAGAGCTTCAGAAACGAGCTATACAGTGCATCCTGGCAGCGCACGAACCTCTCTTGCTGATCGTCCGATGGGTTGGGGGGTATTATCGTCATCGTTCCGGAGTTGAAAGAGGTTTTGGGCACTTGGCCGACGCTATTGACTGCGTCTTCGGGCATAGCCCTGCTGAAGCCCGTATTGAAGCGTCGTGCTTGCAGATGTCCCCTGACAGTGAACTTATCCACACTTTGTGCCCAGAAAGGAGCGCCCTTCTGCGGATCTTCGAACCTGCACATGTACGGCTTGCTCTGGCTTCTCACTCAGGGTGAGACGCGCAAGACGAGCGTGTCGGCTCTTCACCGAGTTCTTATTTCGCAATCTTAGCCCGTTTCTCCTGCCTAGCGGCGATCGAGGAGTTCGTTGTTGTCGACCGTCCCTTGTGTGGTAGCGATGAACGCGATGCACTTGCCGCCAAGCTGGTGCGACAGCGAGCGAGTTCACGCCTGACTACTTGTAGGAGCAGCTTCAGAGCCGCTGATAGATCGTTCCCCTGCGCTCAAATCCACTGGGAATTCGAGAATAACTCCTACGTCTCCAGGTCAAAGCATTGTGAAACTGAACACCTCTGGCGCGTTGCAGCGGTTCAGGGCATCCTATGATGGCTGAAAATTGTGTTTATGGCAGTTGGAGGAATGCCGATGCGCTGCTTTACCGTGCTTGGACCCTCGCAGACCGGAAAATCAACAGTCGTGGAAAAGCTCGGCTCCCTGGAGGGGGTGGCGAGAAAATCCAGGTCCCCTTATGGATTGAACCTCACAGAATTCACCTTTGGAAACGAGGCGTGGTGCGCGCTGGATGCGCCAGGAGCCAACGAAGCGTTGGCGCATGCGCAGCACGCGCTTCTTGCCAGCGACGCCTGCATCCTGTGCGTTTCATCGGCACCCGAGGAAGCTGTGCTTGCCGCGCCCTATCTGCGGATAGTCGAAGCCTCGGGGACTCCGTGCATCCTCTTCGTCAATCGAATGGACGAACCGAGAGGGCGGCTGAGAGACGTGATAGCCGCGCTTCAAGACTACGCCAACCACACGCTTTTGCTTCGCCAGATCCCGATCCGGGAGGGAGACAGGATCGTAGGCAGTTGCGATCTGATTTCGGAACGGGCGTGGCGCTACCGGGAAGGCCAGACGTCGGCGCTGATCGCAATTCCCGAAAGCGCCGCCGAGCGCGAGCACGAAGCGCGCAGCGAGCTCCTGGAACACCTGTCCGAATTCGATGACTGGCTTCTCGAGGAACTGGTCGAAGATCGCGAGCCGGCGAGCGACGCGCTCTATGCCATTTCATCGCGGGTTCTCAGCGAAAACAGGATTATTCCAGTCCTGATCGGTGCCGCAAGTCACGGCAACGGCATGATGCGGCTGATGAAGGCGCTGCGCCACGAGGCGCCGCCGGCAGGGGCTCTTCGACAGCGCCTGGCTCGTGCAGGTAATCTCGATGAAAACAAGCTGAGCGCCGTGAGCTTCCATGCCTATCATCGTCAGAATATCGGCAAGACGGTGCTGGTGCGTGCGTTTGGTGAGGGCCTTCGGCAAGGCGCATCACTCGGTGGCTCCAGCCTCGGCGCCGTGCAGGATCCCGCAAACGGACGGTCGAGCTCGGCGATCGTGCCTGCACCGGGGGATGTCTTCGCGACGGTCAAGTCCGACCATTTGCCCGTCCCGTCGCTGTTGACATCAGACGCGACGGTCGCCCCACCCGAATGGACCGCGCCGCCTACGCCGATGCTTGAAAGGATCCTGGTCCCGGGCAGCGCACGCGATGAAAACAAGCTCTCCGAAACGCTGACAAAACTTTCGGAGACGGATCGGGGTCTTGTCGTCTTGCAGGAGGAGGGCACTGGCGCCCAGCTCGTCCGCGCCCAGGGCCCGGTACATCTGCGCGATCTCTGCCGAACCCTGTCCGACGTCTTCCACATCGACGTAACCGATCGAACGCCCAACCCGATCTACCGCGAGACAATTGCAAAGCCGGCCGAGGTTCACTACCGGCATCGCAAACAGACCGGCGGCGCCGGGCAATTCGCGGATGTGAAGCTGAGCATTCGCCCCAACGAGCGCGGCCGGGGGTTCACCTTCAGCGAAACCGTCAAGGGTGGCGTCGTTCCGCGCAACTACATCCCTGCCGTCGAAGCAGGCGCGCGCGAAGCCATGGAGAAAGGGCCGCTCGGCTTTGAGGTCATCGATGTCGGGGTAACGCTGTTTGATGGTCAGCACCATGCCGTCGACAGTTCGGAACACGCCTTCAGGACTGCGTCGAAAATGGGAGTGCGACAGGCGCTTTCCGAAGGGTCGGCCGTTTTGATGCAACCGGTCTTCCGCAGTGAAATTCACATTCCGTCGATCTATTCCGGCAACCTCGTCCAGATCGTCTCCGCTCTCAAGGGTCAGGTTCTCGGCTTCGACCGGGATGAAACCGCTAAGGGATGGGACATCTTCCGGGCACTTGTTCCCGGCAGCGCACTTGACGATCTCGCGCGGGCGCTGCGTTCGGCGACGCAGGGCATTGGTTACTTTTCCAAGACCTTCGATCACTTCGAGGAGCTATACGGCAAGGAAGCGGACGCCATCGTTAGGGCACACGAGGGACAAGGCGTCGCACACTGAAACGTTCGCGCCACTTGCTCGTTCGCAGAACGGGCTCATGTCGTTTGGCAGTTAACCGGGTTCTTCCTCGCTTGGTGTGGAGCGGCGGTAGCATTCGTGCTCTCAGCAGTTCGGGACCTGCCCGACCATGCATGCGCGCTGAGGTTCTTAGGCGGTTGATCTGGCCTTCGGCCTGTCCGTTGCTCGAGGACGGCTCGATGGCATTGCTGACGGCGTCGCTATCGCCTCAACTCATCGATGTGGTGGGAGCAGCGAGTTGTTTCTTCAGGATCGCCGGTTCGGGTCCGCTCGAGGCCCCAACGCGCCTCGCCCTGTGACTCAGTGAAATAGATCGGGGAGCTCAGACATTGCAATTCTTCGCAAACTCTCGGCTTCCGAAGTATCGATCGATCGGTAGGGAAACCTCAGACGAGTTCCCACGGGTCCCCAATTGCCGATCGCACTCAGCAATTTGTCGAGGGCAGCGTTCGAAAAACCCATGTTTTGGCGGAAAGGGACGATGTGATTGTCCATGAATGCGCAGATCCGTCGCTCGAGATCGAGTGCGGCATCGATGTCGCTGCGCATCGAAGCCGTCCATTTTTGCGCGCCGCGGGGGCTGAGGCAAGCGACATTGGAAAACGAGCCTGCCGCCACACCCTCCTTTGTGCCGGTCGCAAGATGATGGCCGGGAACGAAGAGCGATAGGTCCGACAGATGTTGGCGGGCTTCGGCATACCAGGCGCTGTCGCCGTCGGCGAGCTTAATGCCGGTCACGCCGGGCACTGACGCGCAGACCTCGCCCAACTCCTTGGGCGTGAGGACGCGCTTTGCGTGTGGCGGATTGTAAAGGATGAGTGGAATTCCACCGGCCGTTTCCGCGGCACGGTTCAGGAAGTCGGTCGCTTCGGCATCGGTGAGCGGCCACCAGTCCGGCAAGATCACCTGAATGGCGGCCGGATAAAGTGCGCTGGCCCGGCGGACGCGGTTGAGCATGATCAGCGGGTCCGGCTGGCAGGCGCCAATCACAAAGGGCGTCGAGGATGCCCTGCAGCGCTCGGCCAGCAATGCCTGTATCCTGTCGAACTCCTCCTCGGTCTGATTGTGGAATTCACCGGCGGTGCCGTTCGAATAAATGCCATCGACTTTGGCGTCGATGAGGATATCGATCTCCTCGCCGAGCTTGTCGAATTCGATGCTATCGTCGGGCGCGATCGGCAGCAGCAGGCTCGCCCAGTTGCCGCTGATGGCGGGATGCGGCTTCTTCGCGTTCATCTATCGTTTTCCCTGAGGTTTCAATTCAATCGAGATCGTCGCGGATACAGGCCTTGAACTGGCCGGGCGCGACCTCCCGCAGTTGAGGAACTGTGGCGGCGCAGGCGTCGAGCGCGCTCGGACAGCGCGTGCGAAAGACACAACCGCTCGGCGGATTGGCCGGGCTTGGAATATCGCCTTTCAGGATCTGCCGGTCACGCCGGGCATCCGGATCGGGTGACGGAATGGCCGACAGCAGGGCGCGCGTATAGGGATGCTGAGGCCTCGCATAAAGGTCGGCGCTCGGTGCGATCTCCATGATGCGGCCGAGATAGAGCACGATGACCCGGTCGCAGATATATTCGACGACAGCAAGATCATGCGAGATGAACAGCATGGTCAGGCCGAGCCGCTGCTGCAATTCGCGCAGAAGGTTGATCACCTGCGCCTGGATCGAGACATCGAGGGCGGAGACCGGTTCGTCGGCGACGATGAATTCGGGCGACAGGGTCAAGGCGCGGGCGATGCCGATGCGCTGGCGCTGCCCGCCGGAAAATTCATGCGCGTAGCGATTGATCGCATCGGCCGGCAACTCGACCTGCACCAGGGCGGCTTGGGCTCGTTCAAGCCTGTCGCGTGCCGATCCGATCCCTTGGATCTTCAAACCTTCCGTCAGGATTTCGCCGATCGTCATGCGCGGCGACAGGCTGGCGAAGGGGTCCTGGAAAATATACTGCATGCGCGGCCGTTGCCGCCTAAGCGCCGAAGCGGAAAGGTCCGTCAGTTCTTTCCCGTCGAAACGGACGCTGCCTGACGAAGGCTCGACCAGCCGAAGGACGGAGCGCCCGATCGTGGTCTTTCCGCTGCCGGATTCGCCGACAAGCCCGACAACTTCACCCTTGCCGATATCGAAGGAGATGCCTTGCAGGATATTCAGCCGCGCACCGCGGGACATATAGTGTTTCGAAAGGTCACGGACGGAGAGCAGAGGTTCGCTCATCTAGATCTCCTGCCATCTGATGCAGCGGCTTCGATGCTGCGAATTGATCTTTTCAAGCGCTGGAACCGCGGCGCGACAGGCATCGACCGCGAATTTGCAGCGCGGCGCAAAAGCACAACCGCTCGGCATGTTCATCAGGCTCGGGACCATGCCGGGAATGGCTGCGAGCTTTTCGCCCGCCTGTTTCATCCGTGTTGCGTCGCCAAGCCGTGGCATGGAGGCGAGCAGGCCCATCGTATAGGGATGCTTCGGATTGCGGAAAACCTCGCCGACCGGTCCCTCCTCGACGATCCTGCCGGCATACATGACCGCGACGCGATGGGCGATTTCGGCGACGACGCCGAGATTGTGCGTGACGAAGAGCATCGCCATGCCGCGCTCGCGCTGCAGCTTGAGCAGCAGATCGAGAATCTGCGCCTGGATCGTCACGTCGAGCGCGGTGGTCGGCTCGTCGGCAATCAACAGTGCCGGATCGCAGGCGAGCGCCATTGCGATCGTGGCGCGTTGGCGTATGCCGCCGGAGAGTTCATGCGGGTATTGGCCGGCGCGGCGTCTGGCGTCCGGTATGCCGACGCTTTCAAGCAGCGTGACGGCGGCAACCATCGCGGCCTTGCGGCCTGCACCGCGATGGATGCGGATCGGCTCGGCAATCTGATCGCCGATCGTGAAGACGGGATTGAGGCTCGACATCGGCTCCTGGAACACCATGCCGATGTCGTCACCCCTGATCCGGCGCATGCTCTCCTCGTCGAGAGAAACAAGATCCTGGACTGCACCGGACCGTGTCGTCAGACGGATGCTGCCTGCGGCGATCACCCCGATGTTGCGGGTAAGCAGCCGCATGACCGACAGGCTCGTCACCGACTTGCCGGAACCGGATTCGCCGACGAGAGCGAGCGTCTCGCCGGCGGCGACCGTCAGGTCGATATCGTTGACCGCCGTGATCTCGCTGCCGCGGACGCGGAAGACCGTTCGCAGTCCCTTGATGTCGAGTACGGGTTCGGCGGTCTGCACCATCAGCCCTCTCAGTTCAGAAGGCCGGTCGCGCGCAGGATCCCGTCGATCCGTGCGGTTTCGGCATCGTTCAGAGCCGCGCGCGGTCGCGGCATAACAGCAGAATCGATAATTCCGAGGCTGCGCATGGCGGCCTTGAAGGCCCCAATGCCCGATGCGCCGCCGCTCACACGGCCCTGCGCGACCCAGACGATTTCGAAGAGACGGCAAAGCCGCTCCTGCTCTTTCTTCGCAGCGGCCCAGTCACCACGCTGGGCAGCATCCCAAAGCCGGACGTAGCCGTGGGGATCGACATTGGCGATACCGGGAACGACGCCATGCGCACCCATCAGGAGAGCGTTGTCGACGACGATCTCGGAGCCGGTCATCAGGAAGATGTCCTTGTGTTCGGCGAGGTCTAGGAGCGCGTAACGGAAGTTGCCATCGTCGCCGCTGGAATCCTTGAGGCCGATGATCGTGCCTTCCTTGGCGAGCGTGACGACGGTCTGCCGTTGAAGCTTGACGTGCACGCAGACGGGGATGTCATAGGCAACCAGCGGAACGTCCGCCGCGTCGCGAATATAGCGGAAGTGATCGAGGATCTCGGACTGGCTGGTGACGGTGTAGAAGGGTGCAGTCACCACGACCGCATCGGCGCCGGCCGCCTTTGCAACCTTGGAATGGGCGATGACGCGATCCGTGGTCGGATCAATGACGCCGACGATCAGCGGCACGCGCCCATTCACCACCTTGGCGGAATGCTCGATGATCTCACGCCGGGTCTTTTCGTCATGGAAGATGACTTCGCTCGTCGACCCCAGCACGAACACGCCGTGGCAGCCGGCATCGATCAGATGTTCCAGCACGCGTGTGTAGGAGGGGTAGTCGACGGTAAAATCCGGATTGAGCGGCGTGACGACGGGGGGAACAACGCCCTTGAATTTGGTCATTTTCTCTTTCTTTCGATTGTCAGTTCAGTTCGGCACGAGGGTCGAAGGCATCTCTGAGGCCATCGCCAATGAAGTTGATTGCAAGCACGGCAAGGATCAGCGCGGCTCCGGGGAAGAGCCACTGCCACGGATATTGTTCGAGCACGGCGGTCGAGCGGGCCGCATTCAGCATGTTGCCCCAGCTTGCCGCCGGCGGTGCGATACCGAGACCGAGGAAGGAGAGGCCCGCCTCGAGCAGGATGGCATTGGCGATCTGCAGCGTGGCATAGACCACAAGGATATCGATCGAATTCGGCAGGCCATGGCGGAAGAGCAGGTGGCCAATGCCGGCACCCATGCCGCGCGCGGCCATGACGAAGTCGCGCTCGCGCAATTCCAGCAGTCGGGAGCGGATCATGCGCGCAAGCAACGGCCATGAGAGAAGCGAGATGACGATGACCGTCGGCCAGATGCCGGTGCCCGCAATCGAGGCAAGCACGAGCAGGAAGATGACGGGCGGCAGGGTCATCACCAGATCGACGAAGCGCATGGAGGCTGCATCGGCCCAGCGTCCGGCAAGCGCGGAGATGGCTCCGAAAAGAAAGCCGATGACCGCGGAAAGAGCCGTCGATGCGACGGCAACCAGCAGCGAAATCCTGCCGCCTTCCAGCACCCGCGCAAAGACATCGCGGCCGACACCGTCGGTTCCGAACCAGTGCGTCATCGTCGGACCGCTGTTCATCGCCAGGAGATCGATGTCATTCGGCTGGAACGTCCACCACAGCGGGTAGGAGAGGATCAGCGCCAGCATGGGAACTGCGATGCAGACGCCGGCAACGGCGGCGCGATTGTGCAGAAAGCGTTCGAAGGCGCGGGCAAATGGCCCCGGGCTGCGGGATTGCGGAGAGCGTGCCAGCATGTCAGCCCACCTTGATGCGCGGATCGACGACCGCATACGTGATGTCGGTCAGAAGATTGACGACGATGACGCAAGCGCCAATGATGAGCGTTGCCCCCATGATGACCGGATAATCGCGGGTCTGAACGGCATCGACCAGAAGAAGTCCCATGCCAGGCCAATTGAAGACACTCTCGATGAAAATGGCGCCGCCGATCGCAAGGCCGATGGTCGAACCGACCAGCGTCACGATCGGAAGGAGTGCATTGCGCAAGGCATGCTTGGCGATCACCCAGAACTTGTGGACGCCCTTGGCCCGCGCTGTGCGGACATAATCCTGGTTCAGGACTTCGAGCAGCGAAGCGCGCATGTAGCGCATGATCAATGCGCCCTGTGCGACAGACAGAAGGGCGGCCGGCAGGATCAGGTGATGCAGGAGATCGCCAACCGAGAATTCCTCGCCAGGGGTCAGCATGCCTCCTGAGGGCATCCAGTGTAGCCGGACCGAGAAAACATAGAGGCCGATCAGCGCGCTGAGAAATGCCGGGCTCGAAATGCCGGCGAGCGCAACGATAGACAGGGAGAGATCGGCGATGGAATTACGGCGGACCGCGCTGATCACCCCAAAGGCGATGCCGGCAATGACGGCAAAGACAAGTGCAGTGCCCATCAACAGCACCGTCGGACCGATCCGCGATAGAACCAGGCCGAGAACCGGCTGGTCGAGACGCTTGATCGAATAGCCAAGATTGCCCGTCAACGCCTGCTGCAGCCAGCCAAGATATTGGAGGGGAAGCGGCTGATCGAGGCCGAGGCGGCTGCGCAGATCGGCGAGATCGGCCGGCGACATCGGTATGTTCGGATCGATATAGGCATCGATCGGATCGCCCGGGGCCAGGCGCAGCATCAGGAAGATCAGCATGCTCAACGCAACGAGCATGCCTATTCCTATCATCAGGCGTCTGAGACTGTATCGGAGCATCGTAAATCCGTCCGTCAGGGTGGCCGAAGCCACCCTTTAGCTTTGCGGAAACGCCTATTCGGCGACCGACCATTTCTGCGGGTCGGCCTGGTAAGGACCGCCGCCCGGCGCAGGCGTCCAGACGAAATCCTTTACCTTGGCCGAGACGACGCCGTAGCGATTGGCGACCCAGAGCGTCGCCCAGGGGAGGTTGGTGTTCATCACCTTGCAGACGTCCTGATAGGCCGCATCCCGCTTGGCGATGTCCGGCTCGCCAAGCGCCGTATCGAGTGCCTTCGAAAGGTCAGGCATGCGAACTCTGGCGACGTTCGGTCCGGCCGGCGGAATCTGCTTCTCGTTGAGGCCGACATTGATGCTTCCGGCATCCGGTCCGTTCTGAAGCCCGGCATAGACCATCTGGAATTGGGCGATATCCGGCTTTGCGTTCAGCACGATGCTGTTATAGGTCGGCGTATCGACGGCACGCGGAACGATATTGATGCCGACCTGGGCAAGCATGGCCTGGACTGCGGCAAGGACATTGGTCGCCAAAGGCGTGGTGTAATAGGTCAGAAGCGTGATTGGTTTGCCGCCGTTGATCTGTTCCCAGCCTGCTTCCGTCAACAGTTGCTTGGCCTTCTCCGGATCATAGGCATAGTTGTCGATGCCCTGCGGTATCAGTTGCTCGGCAACGTAGGCGCAGTTGGCGGGTTTGGCCGCGCCGCCATAGAGGCTCTTGATGATGGCATCGCGATTGATCGCATACATCACCGCCTTGCGGACCCGCACATCCTTCCAGATCGGCGAATCGTGATTGAAGCCGAGATAGTTGACCACGAAGGAGTCACCTTCGATGACCTTGAAGTCCTTGTTGTCCTTGAAGGTCGGGACGTCGTTGGAATCGACATAGGTGAACTGGATCTCGCCGGATCTCAGCGCCGCAATAGCGGCTGCCGGATTGGCGAAATAGCGATTGATGACGCGCTCCAGTGCAGGCTTGCCACCGCGATAGTCGGTGTTGGCGGCAAGTTCGACATATTGATCCGAAACGTATTTGGTAAACTTGAACGGACCGGTGCCGATCGGAGTGGTGGACCACCATGTGCTCTTCGCCAATTGGTCGGCCGGGATCGAGGAGAGCGCATGCTCCGGCAGCATCATCACCTTGGTCATCGTATCGAGCAGACTGCCGCTCGGTGCGCTGAGCTTGATGACGACAGTGTGGTCATCCGGCGCCTCGACCGACGAGACGGCCTTCAGGCGTGCTGCGAGCACCGAGCCGGTTTTTGCATCCATCGCAAGGCCCATGGTGAACTTTGCGTCCTTGGCGGTAAACAGCTTGCCGTCGTGCCATTTGGCATCCGCCAGCTTGAATGTGTAGGTCATCTGGTCCGGGCTGACCTCATAGGAGCTGGCCAGCGCGCCGACGACCTTCTGCAATTTCTCGTCATAGGTAATCAGCGGTTCGTAATAGATGCTGAGCCAGGTGAAGCCGGAGGTCGCGGCCAGCGGATTGAAATTACCCTGGAAACCGCCTGGGCCGACATCGAAACCTCCGGATAGCGTGGCGGCCTCAACCTGTGTTGCGATGGCCGAAGCGACAAGCGCCGGAACGGCAACAGTCGACAGCATGGCGCCGAGCGCGGCTACGGATAATCTAGACAGTCTTTTCATGTGTTCCTCCCACGTTTGAACTTGTCTTGTTGTTGGCAATCACTTGGGCAATGCCCTCGTAGTGGCGATCCATGCGCTTGCGCGCTTCCTCCAGATCCTTTGCCTCGATCGCATCGACTATTGCGGCGTGATCGCGCCAGGTCGCCATCGGATCGATATTCTCGAGGTTGACGAAATCCGATGCCTTGTAGAAGGCGAGCCAGAAGACATCGATCAGTCGGACGAGCGTCTCATTGTCCTGGCAGCGAAACAGCAGCCGGTGGAACAGCTGGTCATCCTCGGCGAAGGTTTCGCCGCGTTCGGCATGGACACGCATCCGGTTGACGGTCGCACGCAGCTCGGCGAGATCCTCCGCGCCGATCATCTCGATCGTCTTGCCGATCAAACCCACCTCAAGCGTGCGGCGAATTTCGATCACTTCTTCGATCTGTCGCAACGCCCCGCCAAGGCCATAGGCAAGGTTGTCTAAAAGCGGCTCGAAGGAAAAGGCCTTCACGAAGATGCCGACGCCGCGCCGCGTCTCCAGAACTCCGAGCGATTCCAGCGCCTTGATGCCTTCGCGCAGCGAATTGCGGCTGACGCCGAGCTGGGCGGCGAGCTCTCCCTCGGCAGGCAACATCGTTCCCGGCGCCAGGCCGTTATCATGGACGTAAGCGCGCAGGCTTTCCTGCACGGATACATGCAGCAGCGGTGCGCGTGTCAACGGCTTCATCGATTTCAACGCCATGCCTGATCTTCTCTTCGCCTCGCCGATAAGATGGGAGCTACATATCCACTTGTAGGATATCTGTCAAATGGGCAGGTTTGGAACCGCCTGTGGAAATCTGGTTGCGACCAAGGCGATTGCCCCATCATCTTAATACCAGTATAGATCCAGAGGGATTTCGCAGAAAAATTTTGAGAGCATCGGGAACGCTATGGCGACGGATGAACTGATCGACGTGATCGGCAAGGAGTTACAGGCCTCGGCATCGGGTCTGCCGCTCTACAAGCGGCTAAAGTCGGCGATCGAAACTGCGATCCTTTCGAATGCGGTCAAGGCAGGCGCTGTTCTGCCCGGAGAGCGGGTGCTTGCGGAAGCCCTGTCGCTTTCGCGCGTGACGATACGCAAGGCGCTGGCGCTGCTTGAGGAGGAGGGCTTCCTCAATCGCCGCCACGGTTTCAAGACCGAGGTCGGATCACGGGTCGAAAAGTCTCTTTCCACACTCACGAGCTTCTCGGAGGATATCCTCGCGCGCGGGCTTACTCCCGGATGTATATGGCTTTCCAAGCAGATAAGCCGACCTTCCCCCACGGAAATGATGGCGCTCGGAGTGGCTGGAAACAGCCATATCCTGCGCATGAAGCGCGTCCGCACAGCCGATGGCGTGCCGATTGCCGTGGAGATATCAACGGTCCCCGTTCGCTTCATTCCGTCGGCAAGCCTGGTCGGCGACTCCCTTTACCAGGCGCTGGAAGCACGCGGGTTTCTTCCGCAGCGTGCCGTCCAGCGTATGCGTTCGCGGGCGGCCTCCGCAGAGGATGCGCAATATCTCCATTGCGAAGCCGGAGCGCCGCTGCTGATGACGGAGCGCCGCTGTTTTCTTGGTGACGGCCAGATCGTCGAATATTGCGAGAGCCGCTACAAGGGCGATGTTTATGACTTCGTGTTCGAGCTAACGCGATGATACCAGTCATAAACTGGTTGTAATCTGGTACTTTCCAATTATCGTGATGCTGAAATGGAGTGTCACGATTGCAGCGCGACGACATCAAGAAAAGCCTTATCGTTTCCTGCCAGCCGGTTCCCGGCGGGCCGACGGACACGGCTGAATTCGTCATTGGATTTGCGAGGGCCGCCGTCGATGCGGGTGCAAAGGCATTGCGGATCGAATCCGTCGGCTACGTGAAAGCGGTACGCCCCGCCGTGACCGTACCGATCATCGGCATCGTCAAGCGCGATCTCGATGACAGTCCGGTGCGGATCACGCCCTTCGTTGCCGATGCCGAAGCGCTGGCGGATGCCGGCGCCGACATCATCGCCTTCGATGCGACGGATCGCGTTCGGCCGGCATCCATCGAAGCGCTGGTCAAGGCTGTCAGGGCTCGCGGCAAGCTGACGATGGCAGACTGCTCGAACCTCGAAGACGCGCGCACCGCTTTGGCAGCCGGGGTCGATTTCGTTGGCACAACGCTTTCCGGCTATGTCGGCGGGCCTGAGCCCGTCGATCCGGATATCGACCTGATCAGAGCAATGCGAGCACTCACACCCTATGTCATTGCCGAGGGTCGCATTCGCACGCCTGAGCAGGCTGCAAGTGCCGCCGACGCCGGAGCATTCGCCGTCGTCGTGGGCTCGGCGATTACACGCACCGAGCATGTGACCTCGTGGTTTCGCGATGCCGTTGCCGCGACCTATGATGCCGAGAGCCTGCAGACGGCGCTTGCCATCGATATTGGTGGCACGAAGACGATGGCCGCGCTGGTCAGAGGCAGTGACGTGCTGGATGAAATGACGGTGCCGACGGCACGGGAAGCAGGTCCGGATGCGTGGCTTGCTACGATTGCCAGCTCTACTCGATCGTGGGCGGATCGCTATTCCCACGTCGGTATTGCCGTCACCGGCTTCATTCAGGACGGATGCTGGTCTGCGCTCAACCCGGCAACGCTCGGGATCCCCGACCGCTATCCGTTGGTTGATAGGGCAAGCGCCGCTTTCGGCAAACCGGTTTTTGCGATCAACGATGCGCAGGCGGCTGCTTGGGGAGAATATCGGTTTGGCGCCGGTAGTGGTGGCGATCTCGTGTTCCTGACCATCTCGACCGGCATCGGCGGCGGCATTATCGTCAATGGTCGTCCGCTAACCGGGCTTGCCGGCCATTTCGGGCTGATCCGTGGTCCGTCCGCCGGGCAGTCGCCGCTTGAAGATCAGACGTCTGGCCGTTGGATCGCGGCGGAGGCCCTAAAGGCGGGGCACCCGGGTACCGCAGCCGAAGTGTTCGAGCAGGCCGACCGCGGCGAGACCTGGGCTGGCGAGATCGTCTCGCAATCGGCATTTCGGGCAGCAACGCTCTGCCGTGACATCAAGATGATGCTCGATCCGATGCATATTGTGATCGGTGGCGGCATCGGCCTTGCGGCGGGTTATCTCGACCGCATGCGCGATTGTTTTGCGGGTGTTGATCCCAGGCTGACGCCTGTTCTGGTGGCCGCCAAGCTCGGCAGCCGTGCGGGTATCATCGGCGTGGCGAGCCTTGCAGTTCAGGGTGACTGATGAATTCCGGAAGACATCGATCCTAACCTAACCAAAAAAGAGGGAACTACGATGACATTGAACAGAACGACCCTATCCGCGCTTGCCGTACTTCTCGCAAGCGTTGCTCTGCCTGGTACGTCCAATGCGACAGTCACCGTTCTCGGCTGGCCGGGCGGCTCGGAAGAGACAGCGCTGCGCGCAACCGTCGAAGAATACAACAAGACAGCCGGTATCAGCGATGCCGACAAGGTAGAGCTTTTGTTCTTCAACCGGGAGGGCTTCTTCGACAAGCTGCAGGCCGACATGGCAGCGGGCTCGACCGCCTTTGATATCAATCTCGTCGCCACCTACTCGATCGGCCGTTACGCGCCGTATATGGAACCCGTCGATCTCGGCGATGGCGCTGCCAAGACGTTTGGCGAATCCGTGCTGAAGACCATGCAGTTCGATGGCAAGCAGTACGGCGTGCCGACGGATCTGTCGCTGCATTTCATGTATTACCGCAAGGATCTGATCGATGCGCTGATGAAGGACGATGCGGCCAAGAAGAAATATGCCGAAATCGCCAAGCAGTATCTCGGCAAGGAATTGCAGCCGAAGGATCCGGACAGTTGGACCTGGGACGATTGGGCGGCGACGGCTCTCTATTTCTCCAAGCAGGTCAATCCCGAAAGCCCCGTGCGCTATGGCACGGTCCTGCAGATGAAGAACCTGCTTTTCAACATGATGGTGTTTCAGTCCTTGCCACGCTCCTATGGTGGAAACTGGACCGATGAAGAGGGCAATATTACCGTCGATTCCAACGCCTACAAGACTGGCCTCGAACTCTATAAGAAGCTCTACGACGCTGGCGCTTCGCCCAAGGATTCGCTGAGCTACGAATATGCCGAGACCAATGCCGCGTTCGGTTCCGGTCAGGCGGCAACGGCCCTTCAGTGGAATGCGGCTGCCGCGGATCTCACCAGTGCCGAGAAAACCCCTGCCGTTGCCGAGGTCACCGGTATCGTGGCGCCGCCGGCCGGGCCGGATAGTCGCGCCGACCATATTCACGGCCTTGGCCTCGGCCTCAACAAGAACGCCAAGAACAAGGACGGCGCCGTCAAATTCCTGAAATGGCTGGCGACAGAGGATGCCGCCTTGCTCTATGCCCGAAAGGGCGGTTCGCCAGCCCTTACGCCTGACGTTGTGGCGAAAGTCGCCAAGGAACGTCCCGATCTCGTCAAGCTCGGCGAGTTCGCCAGCAAATACGGCTACGTGATGAATGGTGCCACCTCGGCCAACGCACTCTCCGTCTATGAACTGCAGGCCAAGGAATTCACCGGCTACTGGTCGGGCCAGCAGAACCTCGACGATGCGCTGGCTCACACCAAGGCCGGAATGCAGGATCTCTTGAAGAAGTGATATCAGCCGGACGCCTTGCCTCCCGCAAGGCGTCCGGCCCATCCGGCGGATTGAAATGGCGATCATAAAACGTGCCGAGGCAAGAGCCTATCTCACGCCGCTCGTGGGGTTCCTGCTGCTGTTTCTCGGCTTTCCTGCTGTCATCAACCTCATCTATTCCGTCTCGACCGTCGACTTCCAGACCCTGCGAAGTCCGACGCTGAGCGGCTTCGGCAACTATCTTGCCGTGCTCGCCGATCGCGATTTCTGGCGCGCCACGTCTTTTTCCCTGCGTTTCGGCATTCTGACGGCGATGATCGAATGCCTGCTCGGGCTGTTCCTGGCGATCTTTCTGGCGCCGCTTTTATCGAAGCGATCGGCACTGATGGCGCCGCTCATGCTGCCGCTGATGGTGGCGCCCGCCATGATCGGCCTGATGTACCGGCTGGTGCTGCACGAATTTGCCGGGCCTGTGCCCTATTATCTCTTCATGTGGTTTGGTGACAGCCCGGCCTTTCTCGACGCTTCACACGCATTGTGGACCCTGATCGTGGTCGAAACCCTGCAATGGACGCCATTCGCCTTCCTGCTCTTCTACATGGCCTATGTCGCAGTGCCGATCGACGTGCGTGAGGCAGCCGCGCTCGATGGGGCCTCGGCCATTAAAACCCTCTGGTTTGTCGAGCTGCCGTTGATGCTGCCGACACTGGTGATCGCCTTTTTCATCCGTTTCATCGACGGCTTTCGCGTGTTCGACAATGTCTACGCGCTGACGGGCAGCGGCGCAGGCGGCTCGACGACATCATTGTCGATCTATATCTACCAGGCGTTTTTCAAGGAGGGCGCGATCGGCAAGGCTGTGGCGGCTTCCGTCGTCCTCTTCCTGACGTCGCTGATCGTGCTCTACGGCCTCAACTGGCTGGCTGGCCGCAGGAGACGTGAGCCATGATAAACGCACTACGCTGGATCGTCTTTGCCGTTGCCGCTCTCGCAATGAATTTCCCGGTGATCGTGACGCTTGTCACGTCGTTCAAAAGCGCGCGTGAGCTTTCGATCAATCCCGGTTTGTGGATCAATCAGCCCACGTTCGAAAATTACCTGCGTGTTCTGACGCAGACCGATCGCTTCAACATCTATTCCTATCTTTGGAACAGTACCGTCGCCTCATTGATCGGCACCGGGCTTGCAATCCTGCTTGCCTTTCCCGCTGCCTATGCGATCGCAAGGAGCGAGGTGGGCAAACATACGCTGCTGCCTGTTGTCATCAACCTGCGCGCCGTACCGCTCATCATTTTCGCGATCCCGCTCTACATGATGTACCAGTTTCTGGGCCTGCTCGACACTCAGCTTGGCCTCGGCCTGATCCTGACGATCGTCAACACGCCGCTGGCGCTCGTCATCCTCGTCAATGCGATTTCCGACGTTCCGCTGGAACTGGACGAGGCTGCAAGGGTGGACGGGGCGAGTTCGTGGCAGATCATGGTGAGCATCACCCGGCCGGTGGTGCGGCCCGCACTGGTGACGACCTTCATCTTCGGCTTCATCACCGCCTGGAACGAGTTCCTCTTCGGGTTGATGCTGACGACGAACAAGGCAGTTCCGATGACGGTCGGTGCATCGTTCTTCTTTGCCGCGAGCGGCGGCGGCGTCCAATGGGGGACCGCGTCGGCGGTCATGATCCTCGGCGCTCTGCCGCCCGTCTTCCTCGGCTTGCTGATGTATCGGCAAATTTCGGGCTCGATGACGGCGGGGGCTATCAAAGGCTAGGCGAGGCGGAATTCGAACAACCTCAGTATCGCCATGACGTCCAGTACCTCGCCAACTGGAAATGACTGCGTGAGGCGGTCGCCCTACCGAAATGCGCCGTAAGTCCGTTTTTGCCTTATTGCCTTCGAGCTGAGGGTCCCTAACGGTCGGTGTCGCCAGTTCCTATCCCAGAGCACCAAACGGCAGGGCTTACGGCTGAGTCGTACCGGTTGCTGCGAGTCTTTCTGGCAACACCTATGGGGCAACTGAAATCTTGGACGCATTTGACTGGCTTAGAGCGTTTCGGTTGCGGTATCAGTAGGACTGCAAAAGCGATTTGCACGGTCGGGACAGCTGGAGAAGCCACTTCCGCACCTCCTGGAGCAGGATCTTGATGAACGCGGATATGATAGCCGCCTGGGCGGTGGAAAACGGATTCCATGCGATCGATTCGCGGAATTATCGTCGCCATGACAATGCAGGCGTGATGACGATCGAAATCAAGAGGATGTCATTCCTCCTCATCGATGAGAGGCAAGGATTTCGACCGCGCATGATATCGCGGTTGTTCAAAGACATTCCTCTTAATAGCGGGCGTGGCCGCTTGCAGGGTCTTCTTCCTGACCGCTATCCAATCGTTAAGTCCTGACGCGATCACCACAGCCCAGCGGCGGTATCGAGTTGCCATGTGATCGGCGTCGCAACACTGAAACGAATGCCCGCCTGCGGACTCCCGAAATCCGTTCGCTGAGAGGTACCGACCGCGGCGACCGAATAAAAGATGCCAAAACCGAATTCCGCACAAACGCGGATCCACGCACCACTCTGTAACATTTGCGGTCGACGCTCGGTTTCTTGCACATCTCTGGCAACGTCATTGTATTGGGATTTTTCACAATTTGTCGGCGCCATTCTGGTCGCCGGCGTCGATCCGACAACTGACCGTCAATCACGCTTTGCCGCATCCCTCCAGGCGCGCTCGAACGGTAGGCGCCAAGCGTGCGGGGCAATGAGTTGGTGGATCGACTTCGGCCCCCAGCCGCCCTGGTCGTAGAGGCGTACGGGCGGCGGGTTGTCGAGGAGAGGTTGGGAAACCTCCCAGAGCCGCTCAATGCCCTCGGCCGTCGTGAACAGCGTGTGGTCACCGCGCATGGCGTCGAGGATCAGACGTTCATAGGCCTCCAGAACTTCGCCAATCAGGCCGGTTTCGCTCATGGCGAATTGCAGCGAGAGCTTGTCGAGCCGGAAGCCTGGTCCAGGGCGTTTGCCATAGAAGGAAAGCGAGACCTTGGAGGCATCAGCAAGATCGAAGGTGAGGTGGTCGGGGCCTTGTGCCCCCACGCCAGAGCCCGCAGGGAACATCGATTTCGGGGGCTCGCGGAATGCGATCGAAATAATGCGCTGCCCCTCGGCCATGCGCTTGCCGGTACGCAGGTAGAAAGGCACGCCAGCCCAGCGCCAGTTGTCGATGGCGCATTTCAGGGCGATGAATGTGTCAGTGTCGCTTTCGGAATCGACACCAGGCTCCTTGCGATAGCCAATGTATTGACCGCGCACCACGTCGCGCGGCTCGATCGGCAACATGGAGCGGAACACCTTGTTCTTCTCTTCCGAGATTGGTGCAGGCTCAAGGGCAGTGGGCGGCTCCATCGCCATGAAGGCGAGGATTTGGAAGAGGTGGGTCACCACCATGTCACGATAGGCGCCGGTGGTCTCGTAAAAGGCGGCGCGGGTGGAAAGGCCGAGCGTCTCCGGAACGTCGATCTGCACATGGTCGATGAAGTTGCGGTTCCAGATTGGTTCGAACAGGCCATTGGCAAATCGGAAGGCCAGGATGTTTTGGGCCGGCTCCTTGCCGAGGAAATGGTCGATGCGGAATATCTGCTTCTCGTCGAACACTTCGTGCAGCTTCTTGTTAAGTTCAACGGCACTGGCAAGGTCCGTGCCGAAGGGTTTTTCCATGATGATACGGGAGCGTTCAGTCAGCCCAGCCTGGGCGAGGAGTTGCACGGCCGGAAGGGCGGCGCTTGGTGGCACGGATAAATAATGCACGCGCCGCGTCTCGGCGCCCAGTGCTTCCTCGGCCCTGTCGACCGCTGCCTTGAGAGCATTGGCGCCGGCAGCGAGGGGGACGTAGTCGAGCGATGCGGCAAACGCTTCCCATTCGGACTGCGAGAACTTGCGGGTCAAGAACTTGTCCAGCGAGTCACGGGCGATGGTCCGGAAGGCATCTGCATCGATGTCGTCGAGCGAGACGCCGATAATGCGGCACCCTGGAATGAAACCCGCGTTCGTAAGGTGGAACAGCCCGGTCAATAGCTTGCGCCTTGAGAGATCGCCCGTTGCGCCGACGAGCACAACGACCTGTGGATAGCCGGGGCCAACCCGAGTTGAATTCTTGCGCAAAACACCCATCCTCAAGTCTTCGGTTGTCCCTTGGGGATGGAGGTCGACCCCAGCTCCGCGCTGCCGCGAAGCGGCTATCTTTGTGCGTGATGCCATGACGTTGAAGCTCACCCCTCTACGGTTGAATAGAGGCATGGATCGCGTGGCGGAGCAAGGGGGCGGCATTACCGTCGCGAAGTGCCGCGTCTTAGAGGCTTTACCGAGCGTGTTTTCGGTTAGTCGCCCGCGGCTCTGGAACCGCGGGAGCGGTCGAAGGTTAATTGAGGCGCCCTCGATATATCGCAGCGGAGACACCCGTGCTCGTCGTCCATCACCTAAACAACAGCCGATCGCAACGCGTTCTCTGGATGCTGGAGGAGATCGGCCTCGATTACCAGATCCGTTTCTATAAACGAAATCCCGACATGACGGCTCCGGATGCGCTGAAACGCATCCATCCTCTCGGCAAGTCGCCCATCGTCGAGGATATCGGCGACGACGAAAATCGAACGATCCTGGTCGAGACCGGAGCAATTTGCCAATATCTGGTAGACAAGTCTGCTGGACGTCTCGGCCCTTCGGCAGATCCGGAAGATGTCTACCGATACAGACAGTTCCTGCATTATGCCGAGGGATCTGTCATGCCAGTCTTGCTCGCTCTCCTCGTGCTTTCGAAGGTTCCGCTCCTCGGCAGACTGGGAGCGAAGAGGATCCGGCCGATGCTCGACGTCCACCTCGATTACGTCGAAAGCGAGCTCTCCTCGCGCCAGTGGTTTGCAGGCGAGACGTTGACTGCGGCAGATATCATGATGAGCTTTCCCCTGGAGACAGCAGCGAAGAGGGCAGGCAAAGTGACGCCTCGCCCTGCGACCGCGGACTGGTTGAAACGGATCCATGACCGCCCCGCCTATCGCAGGGCATTGGAAAAGGGCGGGCGATACGCTTATGCGCCCCTCCACGTTGACTCCGTGACTCTCGCTGAAGTGCAAGATCGGTCTTGAGGATCTGCATGTCGCTGAAATCAAACTTCACCAGCGCGATACAATGCAAATTGACCGCCTTGCGACGATAAGTGCTCGAGCAAGGTGTGGTCAGCCAGGCATCGGCGATTTGACGCCACTAATAATCGCGGCTGCCGTGCCTACAGAACTCCGTCAGCCTCCAAATCCGCTGGAAACCATATATTCGATTGCCCTCGTTGCAACGGGCGCTAGCGCGAGAAGAACGAGCGTAATCGAAGTAAAGGAGACCGCCATGACGGCTGCCGGAATACAAAGATCGCTATTGAGGCATGACGAAGGAGCAGCTGCGGCCTGGACCGGATAGTCTAGATGCGCGCGCCTCTCGTTCGAATTTGCAGCGCGTAAGAATTTTCTCACGCCGGTTCTCGGGACTGTTCCGTCGTTAATAACGTACGAGGAGTGCTGGATGACCATTGGAAGCTCGTTTTTGAGGGCGTATGGGGCCTAACTGCCCAAACCTTCGCTCAATCCGCTTTCCTTGCAAATTACGACTAGGTTTAAGCTTTCCATACGTACGTGTAGGTCGTTCGCGTGAGGTAGCATCCTCTTGCCTCCCATCCTCCCCGCGCTCGTCGTCTGTGTCGCCGCCGGGTGCCTCTTCGGATGCGAGCTATACCTATGGGAAACGACTTATACACGAGGGTATAGATGCGCCCGCGATAGGTACGACGTAACCTCTCTCCATCGAAAACTCGATCGCATGAAGTCAGACCCTTCTAGTCCGCTTTGGCGATCAAGTGTCGCCAACCTGTGGAGTAGTCACGATGCCCACCTTTCGCGCTGCGGCCGCTGCCGCGCTTGCTATCACCCTCGTCGCTTCCGCCTTACCGGCATCGGCGCAGGAATGGCGCCGGCCCTACTATGACGATCAACCGCAATGGCATCATCACCACGGCAACGGCGCAGCGATAGCGGGAGGAATTGCCGCTGGTGTGATCGGAGGTCTGCTTGGTGGCGCGATCGCGGGCGCTAACAACGGTCCCCGCTACATTGATCCGCAGCCAGCGCCGCGTTGCTGGTACGAAAATCGACAGGTTCCGAATTCCTACGACGGCGGCTGGCATAACGAGAGTGTTCGCGTCTGCCAGTAGACGTAACCAAGAGCGAAGTACTTGAGAAAGGGCGATGATTCGTCCCGCCTTGTTTCAAGTGACTGCTTTTCCATGCCTGACCGAAAGATTTGCGGCGGCATCAAGACGAAGCCAGCCAGAGGAATTCTGGGAAACGGACCAGGGCATCTCGTCATGTCTCATGCACCACGAGAGAGTGTGGCCACGGGTGGCGACCATCTACGGCGATGGCCTTCCTTTGGCAGACCAGATGCCGAGGCCGCCCTGCGAATGGGCGCGCTCGCAATACTCACCGGTATCGCTGCCGGGATCGGAGGCCTGTCACTGGCCCTGATCCTGCATTGGATACAGCATCTCGCCTATGGATACAGTCTGCAAGCCGTCATCAGTCCCGAGAGCTTCCTTCAAGGCGTGTCGAACGCATCTCCCTTTCGACGGCTGACCATGCTCGGCCTATGCGGGCTGGTTGCGGGGGTGGGTTGGCCGGTCCTTGCCAGATACGGACGCCCTTTGGTTTCGGTGACCGCGGCCGTCGGCAAGGCATTACGACCGATGCCCGTCGGTGAAACCCTCGTCCATGGCCTTCTCCAGATCGTGACCGTAGCACTGGGGTCACCGCTCGGGAGAGAAGTTGCACCAAGGGAATATGGCGCTCTTTTCGCACAAAGGATCTGCGCGCTTTTCGGCGCTCCTGCTGACGAACTGCGCATTCTGGTGGCATGTGGTTCAGGTGCAGGTCTGGCCGCGGTCTATAACGTTCCGCTGGCAGCTATCATCTTCGTCATGGAGGTGCTTCTCAGACGTGTTGAGCTAAAGATCGTCGTGGCAGCGCTGTTGAGCTGTTTCGTTGCGGCATATGTTTCCCGGCTGGGCCTGGGTAACGAAGTGCAATATCCGATACCCTATTTCACATCGAATGGCTGCTTGTTATTGATCAGCCTTATCGTCGGCCCACTGGTCGGTGGCGCAGGCGTTTTCTTCAGGCGGTGGACTAGCGGCTGTTCGGCTCGCGCAGCGACTGGCCTCCGGCAGGTGGCCGGCTCCTTGATCGCATTTGTGGTTGTCGGCGCTCTATCGATGATATTTCCGCAATTGCTTGGCAACGGCAAGGGACTTGCAGAGCTCGCGTTCACCGACAATCTGACGCTTGGCCTCGCGGCGCCCCTCGTTCTCGCCAAATTATTGAGCGTCACGATAGTCCTGCGAGCTGGAGCCAGAGGCGGCCTTTTAACCCCTGGGCTCTCGATAGGAGCTCTTCTCGCCATAATGATAGGGGCCTTCTGGAACCAATGGCTTCCCAATATCGATCTTGGGGCCGTCGCGCTCGTAGGCGCCGCCGCTTTCCTATCATGCTCCATGGCCATGCCCCTCACGGCCATGTTGATTGCCGTTGAATTCACTGCTGCGCCCGCGACTTTGTATGTTCCGATCGCCATTGGAGTTCTCGGAGCATCGGCAGTTCAATATGCGATTGGGAGATATTCCTCACGTTGACGTGGGAGACGAGGCGAAGATCTTTGCTGCGCTCCATAGCCACCGCCCATCATCATGTCCTGCCACCTCCACGCCGCCAGGCCCCTGATTTGCAATGTACCGAATCATACAAGCATGGGGTTGGCTGGATCATAGGGGCCACCCAGTCTCTCCTGCTGGAGGCGTCCCGCCACTATCTGCGGCGTTCCCAGCCGCTCGTGTTCGGACTGACATTCAGGAATCAAGAAGGATCCCGCCGCCCAGGAGATCTTCGCGACGACAAGACTGCTCGAAGACGCCCCTCCCGACGACTTCGACGCCGTCTTCTATCCCGGCGGTCAAACTCCGATGTGGAATGTGGCCAAAGACATTTGATCGCAAGCAGCGAATCCTTGTACAATTCCGGCAAGTCAGTCGCGGCTGACGGTGCACTGGAGGCCGCCAACTTTTAGGTCTGTTCCAGGCAGGCGTGAAGAGCCCAAGCACCTTCGTAAAATGCTCGACCAAGCCCATCGGCTGCGTTAAGCGACACCATTGTAAAATCGACCCGCCCCGAATCGGGACGCAAATTTTGTTTTCAGTCGCGACCTCGCAAGGCTGAGGGGACGCGTGTCTAATTGGAGGATATCGAAGTGCGTCATGCAAGGACGGTGGGAGCGGCTATCATGCTCATTGCATTGGACTGTTCTTCCCTCGCGCACGCCGGAGACGCGATTTCCTCCAGCTTCTCAGCCCAAGGCGGTTGCCAGCGAGCCCGAACAGTGGCTGTTCGGCGACTGGAATGGCGCTCGCACCGACCTTCGCGACCGGGGCATCGATTTTCAGTTTGGCTACGTCGGGGAGTTTGCCGTCAATCCGGGCGGAGGCATAGAAACCAAGGCCAGGTATGCCGACCAGTATACCGCCGGAGTGACCTTCGACCTCGATCGGTTGCTTGGCGTCCCGGATGCAAAGTTCCAAGTGACGCTGACGCAGCGTACCGGGCGCAACCTGAGTGATGACGCACTTCTCGGCACCCTCCAGCAAGTTCAGGAAGTCTTTGGGCGCGGTCAGACCATCCGGCTGACGGACTTCTGGTACGAGCAGCAGTTCGCGAACGGTCTTATCGATTGGAAGATCGGGCGAATTCCAGTGAACGAGGACTTTGCAGCATTCCCCTGCGACTTTCAAAATCTCACGTTCTGTGGATCCGATCTCGGGAATCTTGTCGGTAACTACATCTTCAATTGGCCCATCAGCCAGTGGGCGACGCGAGCCAAGATCAATATCAACGGTTTCGGTTACTTCCAGGTGGGCGTGTATGATGTTAACCCCAAATATCTCGGGGTAGACGATCAGGTGCTGCCCGTCTTCTTCAGCCACTCGACCGGAGCGTTGATACCCGTCGAGATCGGCTGGCTTCCTCAGTTCGCGAACGGTGCCCTGCCGGGCAGCTACAAGGTTGGTGCCTGGTATGACACCTCGAGTGCCGATGACGTTTCCCGGGACATCAACGGTGATCCTTTCGAACTGACCGGGCTTCCCGCGCAACAGCACCGGGGCCGCTACGGTGCGTACCTGACCTTCCAGCAGCAGGTAAGCGAAAACCTCAGTCTCTTTCTGAATGCGGTCTTTGCAGACAAGCGGACATCTGTCACCGACCATCAGGTCGCTGCAGGGCTTGTCTACAAGGGATTGTTCGATTCCCGTCCCGAGGATGATATCGGCCTTGCCGTAGGCACGACGCACGTCAACAGTCGTGCGTTCGCTCCCAATAATCCGGGTGGATCCGAATACGCTGCCGAGCTGTATTACACATATCGACCGACGAACGGCCTGCTCGTCCGCCCCAATCTGCAATATATCCACCATCCCGGCGGAACGAGCGAGAACGACGACGTCTACGTGTTCGGCCTGAAAACCGCCGCCACCTTCTAGTTCGGCGGCGGTACCACTGCCCAGCGCAGGCTACAGGGCCCTTGGCTCACCAATCGTAGTAGTCCGGCAGGAGCTTCCACGTACCTGTCTGTTGCTTGTCGTGGTTGATGAAGAGCTCTGCACGGGATTTCGTCATGAATGCTATGACGCGCTCCATGGAGGCGAAGGACTCTGACTTGTCCACATCGGCTTCGGAACGATATCGCATTCGAAGTTGTCTCCCAGGTGGATCACGTCGCCGGAGAGGATCACGTATTCGGTGTTCTCCGGATGAACCGTCAGAGATTGGCTTCCGGGCGGGTGCCCCGGGGGCGAAAGAAGCGTGATGCTTCCGTCGCGGAACAGCTCAACGACACTTGGGACTCCAGCCGAGTAGGGTGTTCGACAAGCGTCCAGGCGGGTGACGAGATTTCACCGCCGGCCGAGATCGATGCCGAGTGTCAGCAGGGCAGGATTGTCAATCCCCGCCGGAGAGGAAGTGGTCGCGTTGACGGCAGAGACGCCGGGTTGCAGAGCGATGGCGATCGGTAACGCCGCTGCCCCCAGAGCCGGAAGCTCCGAGCTGTGTTCGGCGCGCATCAATCGGGGATGCGGGCTTGCATGTCGGTGGATCATGGCAGGCAGAAGCGGTGAAGTTGCGTCGATGAGCCGGTCCAATATCTCGGCCGGCAAGCCACCGCCAATGACCACGGTATCCGGGTCGAACATGGCTTCTATATTGCGGATGGCAATACGCAGGTAGTGCGCCGCCTCGCGCAGCCAGGCGGTCAATCGCGGATCATCGTCCAGCATGCAGGCCACGAGTTCTTCTGACGAAACCTCATCCGGCGTTCGGGTCGGACCGCAGATGGTCTCAGCTGCCGCGTAGAAGGAAACATATTGCTCCAGGCAGCCACGGCTTCCGCAGGCGCACAACCTGCCGCCCGGCTTGACGATCAGGTGACCGATCTCACCGGCTCCGCCGAAAGCACCACGGTAATGCTGGCCGTCGAGAACGAGGCCCCCTCCGATGCCCAGGTTGAAATGCAGGTAGAAAAAGGAACGAACCGATCGGCCAATCCCGTAAAGCCGCTCGCCAATGGCGGCAACCGTGGCATCGTTTTCCACGAAGGTTTTGATACCGGTCAGATCCTCCAGTCGCGCGGTCAGTGGAAATTTCGTCCAGTCGTCACCTTCCTGAACCTTATCGTACCAGAAGGTGCCGTTCTCGACAGTTCCGGGTACGCTGCAACCAACGCCCCATACCTGCTGGCGTTCAATTTCGCCGGCCACCAGCAGGCGCAGCGCGAGTTCGCCGAGAGCATCTGCCGTGTTTGCCGGATCTCGCTCTGGCAGCGGCCTTGTTTCGCTTGCCACCACACTACCGGTCAGGTCTACGAGAAGTCCGGTGATGCGCTGATGGGCAAGGCTCAGTCCAATGGTGTATCCGCCCTTCGGATTAAGCGACAGCTCGACCGCCGGCTGACCGCGCTGCCCCGAGCGTCGGCCCTCCTGCCGGATGAGGCCGGCTTCCTCAAGCTCGGCGGCAATATTGGAAATAGCCTGAACAGTCAGGCCAATCGATTGAGCGAGCTCGGTGCGCGTAATCGGTCCGCTGCGGCGCACCGCATCGAAAACGGCCCGTCTGTTGAGCGTGCGGGTCTGAAGGAGGTTCGTGCCGGGTAGCACGCCTTCGCGGTCAAGGCGCAGATTCATGGGCGCATTCTTATCATCAGGCTGATCTTTATCAAAATCCTTTTAAATAAAAAGTGTTGTGTTATCTTTCTGCCTATGGCGGATGAAAAATGAAACTCCGTCTGGGCTCGAAGACGCCGAAGAGCTGGATCAGCCGGCCGCGCACAAGGCGTTTTCGGGAGCATTAAGGGTGAACGAAGAACCGGGGCGACATCAATGAAGTTCAATCTCACAGACAGGTAAGTTCTGTCGCATGATCGCCACACCTGACCCGAACGTCACCTTCTTGCGAGGTTGGCGACGCTTAACTATTGGTTGTGCTATGGAAATCTGAAATGGTGTCGGTAGAAGAAAACATCAGAAAATAATCAAGAAAAATCAGATGCTTGAATCTCTAGCCTCGACTTTCGACGCGTTTTTTCATGTGACGATGGATCGAAAATAAAAGTGAAACACTCAACTTGACAATGCAAATTTCCCGCTGATAGCTTGTAACTAACTAGTTATTTGGTGGTAATGCGAGGCCGTCTTGCAAGCGATGATCAGCATCGAAAACGTCTCAAAATCGTTCCTCGCAAAAGGGGCGGAGGCATTCACGGCTCTGGACGACGTGTCCATGCGGATTCGTGACCGCGAATTCTTCACGCTGCTCGGTCCCTCCGGCTGCGGTAAAACAACACTTTTGAGAATTATTGCTGGCTTCGACTTTCCGAGCGCTGGAACCGTGCTGATTGAAGGGGCCGACAGCTCGGCATTGCCACCGCAAAAGCGCCCTGTGAACACGGTTTTCCAGAGTTATGCGCTATTCCCGCATATGACGGTGGCCGAGAACGTCGCCTTCGGGTTGCGGATGCAGAAGGTGGTCAAATCCGATCGCGAGGCCCGTGTCGCCGAAGCATTGAGGCTGGTGCGGCTTGAAAGCATGGCCTCGCGCCTGCCGGGCCAACTCTCGGGCGGACAGCAGCAGCGCGTGGCGCTCGCCAGAGCGCTTGCGCCGCGCCCGAAGGTTCTGCTCCTCGACGAACCGCTCAGCGCTCTCGATCTGAAATTGCGCAGGGAGATGCAGGGCGAGCTGAAGCGACTGCAACAGGAAACCGGCATCACCTTCATCCTTGTGACGCATGACCAGGAAGAGGCGCTCGCCATGTCCGACCGTATCGCTGTCATGTCGGCGGGCCGTGTCCTGCAGATGGGCGCGCCGCGGGAAATCTACGACAACCCGAAAAGCCGCTTCGTTGCCGACTTCATCGGTGAATCCAATGTCTTGCCGGGGGCCGTCGTCGGTCACGGCAGCGATATCATGGTTGCTGTGCGGCCGGAACGGATCGCGCTTTCAATGCTGGCGAGCGGTTTGCCCGGCAAGATCCGCGGCACGATCACCTCCATCACCTATCTTGGTCTGGATACGCTTTACGAGATCACGCTCGACAATGGCGAGCGTCTGCGAAGCCGAAGCCGGCAGTCCATCTCTGGCCTCGATGCCGGTCAGCCCGTCATCCTCGACTGGCCGAGCGATGCCGAACGGCATCTGGCGAACTAGGGGAGGGCAGCATGAATGCACAGCGCACCCTGACGCTCGCAGCTCCCGCTGTCCTGATGATCGGCACCTTCATGGTCGTGCCGCTCCTGGTTGCCGTCGCCTATTCCTTCATGACCGCCAATCCCTATGGGGGCGTCGACATGCCGTTGACGGTGGACGCCTATGTCCAATTCCTGTTCCAGCGGGATTTCGACGACACGCTCGTCTTTTCCTGGAGCTACGTCATCATCATCCTGCGTTCGGTCTACCTGGCCGGTCTGACGACGGCGATCTGCCTGATCCTCGGCTTTCCAGTCGCCTGGTATCTCGTCTGCCAGGATGAGAACCGCCGCCGCACGCTGCTATTTCTGGTCACCCTGCCATTCTGGATCAATACGCTGATCAGAACCTATTGCTGGGTTCTGATCCTGCGCGACGAAGGATTGGCGAACGGGCTCCTGAAGGCGGCGGGCGTGATCTCGACACCGTTGCCGCTGCTCTACAATGACGCGTCCATCCTGCTCGGGCTGGTCTATACATTCCTGCCCTTCATGGTCTTGCCGATCTATTCGACGCTTGAACGTATCGATCCGCGCCTGATCGAGGCTGCTTACGATCTCTATGCCAACAGAGGCGCGGTCTTTGCCCGCGTCATCTGGCCGCTTGCAAGACCCGGGGCACTCGTCGGCGCAAGCCTCGTCTTTGCGCCCTCACTCGGCTCGTTCCTCGCGCCCGATTTGCTCGGCGGCGGCAAGAAGCTCCTGATCGGCAGCCTGGTGCAGATGCAGTTTACCTCCTCGCGCAACTGGCCGTTTGGCGCCGCACTTTCGATCCTGGTGACGATTGCCGTTCTGGCAATCTTCGTCAGCCGCTCGAAAAAAGCCGAGGAGGCACGGCTATGAGAGCGTCGCGACCGTTCGACTGGCGCCACACACCGGGCCTCGGCGCCTTCACGACCGTCATCCTGGTCTTTCTCTATCTGCCGCTGGTTATCCTTGTCGTCTACGCCTTCAATGCCAATCAACTAGTGACCGTCTGGTCCGGCTTCAGCCTGCGCTGGTTCGGCGAGGTGGCGGCCAACGAGGATATCAGGCATGCCGCCTTCAACAGCATCATCATCGCCATTGCCGCGACAATCGCCTCCACAGTGATTGCAACGGCCGGGGCTATCGCCCTCGAGCGCGGTGACCTGAAGGGGGCGCGCGGTCTAGTTACCTCCTTGATCGCGCTCCCCCTGATCGTTCCCGAAATCATCGTCGCGATCATGACGCTGATTTTCTTTTCGGCGCTCGGCATGACCAACGGGCTTTTGAACCTGATTATCGCCCATACGGTTTTTTGCATTCCCTTCGCCCTGCTGCCGATCCAGGCGCGATTGCGCGATCTCGGCACGCGTCTCGAAGAGGCGGCGCGGGATCTCTATGCCAGCGAATGGCAGCTGTTCCGGTATGTCACTTTTCCGCTGCTGCTGCCGGCAATCTTCGCCGGCGCCCTGATGGCCTTCGTCGTCTCGCTGGATGACTTCCTGATCAGCCTGATGGTGTCGGGCGCCGGATCGACCACGCTGCCCGTCTATGTCTACGGCATGATGCGCCTCGGTGTGACGCCGGAGGTCAATGCCATCTCAACAATCCTGCTCGGCATCTCGCTCGTGCTCGTCACCGGCGCGCTGCTGCTTGGGCGAAACAGCCAGAACAACAAACAATCATAATGAAGAGGGTGAACATGAAAAACGCAAAGAGGATGCTGGCCACAGCCAGTCTGCTTGCCATCGTCGCACCGGCTATCGCCTGCGCTGACGCCGGCGTCCTGCATATCTACAACTGGACGGATTACACGTCCGAAGAGATGGTCAAGAAGTTCGAGGCCGAAACCGGCATCAAGGTGACGATCGACACCTATGACTCCAACGAGACGGCGCTCGCCAAGATAAGCTCGGGGGCTGCTGGTTACGACGTGATGATCATTTCCAACGACTTCGTGCCGATCTTCGTCAAGCAGGGCCTGTTCGAGAAGGTCGATGTGGCCGGAATGCCGAACTTTAGGAATCTCGATCCGAAGTGGCAGAAGCGCCCCTGGGATCCGAAGGCCGAATTCACCGTGCCCTGGGTCTGGGGGACGACGTCCTATTCCGTCGATACCGCCACCTACAAGGGGCCGACCGACAGCCTGAAGGCGTTGTTTGAACCTTCCGATGACCTGAAGGGCAAGATCGGTATGTTCGGTTCTCCATCCGAAGTCATGTCGCTTGCGCTCCTCTATCTCGGCAAGGACCAGTGCAACAGCAATCCGGCCGATCTTAACGCCGTCAATGCGCTGCTCGAAGCGCAGAAGCCTTTCGTGAAGGTCTATAATTCTGACGGTACGACCGAGCGGCAGGTCTCAGGCGAGACCGTGATGCATGAGCAATGGTCGGGCAAGGCGCTCGCCTCGCGGCTGCAGAAGCCGACGGTCAAATATGTCTTCCCGAAGGAGGGCGTCATCGGCTGGATGGATAATGTCGCTGTGCCGAAGGGTGCGCCCAATGTCGAGAACGCCAAGAAGTTCCTGAACTTCCTGATGGATCCCGAAAACATTGCCCTGCAGCAGAAATCGACCGGCTATCAAAGCGCCGTGACCGGCTCAGACAAGTTCCTGCCGAAGGAAACGGGAGATTCGCCGGAGTTTAATCCGCCGGAGGATTTGAAGATCGTCTTTGCGCCGGCCTGCGAGGAAAAGGCGACCCGTGCCTATGACCGCATCTGGACGACGCTGCGCCAGTAGCTAGCGCTGATGCTCACGACAGGAGCGGGCCGCGAAGGCCCGCCACTTCCCGCCTGAGACCGCCGGAGGCAGAGCCTCCGGGCCATGAATTCGAGGACAGAACGATGAATGAGACCGTCAATCCCGCCAACCTGAAACCCGCCGCCGCACCGCCGCCGCCGGAGCATCTGCAGGCGCTGAAACCGTTGAGCCCCGATGAGATCAATGTGGTTGTCGCGACCGTGAAGGCGGATCCCGAGGTTGGCCCTGGCGTTCTCTTCGAAAACATCGACCTGCGCGAGCCGACGCCGGCCGAATATCGTGCCTATCTCGATGGCGCGCCGCTGCCGCGCGAGGCCCACGTCAACGTCAACCATCTCGAGGTGCGCGGCGTCTGGCAACTGATCGTCTCGATTGCTGACAACGCGATCATCCGCCGCAAGCATTTTCCGACCGCGCGCGCAGGCTTCATGGTCGAGCAGATGATGAGCGTGGAGGTCAACGTCAAGAACGATCCGCGCTTCATCGAAGCCTGCCGCAAGCGTGGCATCGCCGACATGACCGGCGTCATCGTCGATTCCTGGTCGGGCGGCAATTTCGGTCACGAGGATGAGGAGGGCCGGCTGATCTCGCATACCTTCTCTTGGCTGCGCGTCCATGAGTTCGGCAATTATTACGCCCATCCGATCGAAGGGCTGAATGCTGTCATCGATGTGAAGACCGGCGAGGTTCTGCGTGTCGACGATTATCCGGATCACCCGCCGATCCCGATGACGCGCTATGATTACGATCCGGAATTCCTGCCGGCTCCAGCCGCACCCCTGAAACCGCTCGACGTCGTCCAGCCCGATGGCGTGAGCTTCACCATCAAGGATCACGCGATCTCCTGGGACAAGTGGACGCTTGCCATCGGCTTTACGCCGCGCGAAGGGCTGGTGCTTCACGATATCCGCTATGACGGACGTTCGGTCGTGCGCCGCGCCGCGGTGGCCGAACTCGTCGTTCCCTATGGATCGCCGCTCTATGGTCACGCCCGGCAGAATATTTTCGACGTCGGTGAATATGGCTTCGGCAAGCTCACCAATTCGCTTCGCCTTGGTTGCGACTGCCTCGGTCAGATCCAGTATCTCGACGCACATGTGAATGGCCTCAACGGCGAGGTCGTCACTATCGAGAAGGCGGTCTGCATCCACGAGGAAGACGCAGGCATTCTCTGGAAACACTGGGATTTCCGCACGGGCCGCACGGTCCTCCATCGCGGCCGCAAGCTCGTCATCTCCAGCATCTGCACCGTCGGCAACTATGAATATGCCCAATACTGGTATCTCGATCAGGCTGGCGAGATCGAATTCGAGATGAAGGCGACGGGCATCGTCAACACCAATGCCTGCCATCCCGGCCAGCCGGACAAATATTCGACGGAAATCCAGCCCGGCCTCGGCGCGCCGATCCACCAGCATATTTTCTGCGCCCGGTTGGATATGGCGGTCGATGGTAGCGGCAACAGCGTCGTCGAAACCAATTCCTACATGGAGCCCTATAGCGAGAGCAATCCCTATGGAAACGCCTTCCATGCCGTCGACACGGTCCTGAAGACCGAGCTTGCTGCCGCTCGCAGGGCCGATCTGTCCACGCATCGCAGCTGGAAGGTGGTCAACCCAAACAAGCTGAACCATGTCGGCAAGCCCGTGGCCTACAAGCTGCATGCGCCGAACTGCGTCACACCGATGATCCAGGAGGACGGCCCGTCGGGTATCCGCTCCAATTTCATCCGCAATCATATCTGGGTGACGCCGTTCAACGAGAACGAGCGCTATCCGGGAGGCGAGTTCGTCGCCAATTCCGACGGTAGCGATGGTCTTGCCGAGCTGGTGAAACAGGACCGCAATGTCGAGAATACCGACATCGTGCTCTGGCACAGTTTCGGCCTGCACCATGTCGTGCGCGCGGAAGATTTCCCGGTTCAGCCCTGCATTTCCTGCGGCTTCTCGCTGGCGCCGGCAGGCTTCTTTCCGGTCAACCCCTCGAACAATCTGCCGCCCGTCATCAACAAGGCGAGCGTGCTGGCTGGGCAGGGCGGGGGAAGCTGCTGCTGCTGAGACCAGGTGAAGGCCGGCGGTATCCGCTGCCGGCCTCCCGCCCCAACGCCCTCAAGATGTCAGGGATTATGGCAATGACAAGACAGGAGACAAGCCGGACCGCTGCCAACTACGGCATGCTGCTATCAGGTCTCTCCGCCTGGGCCGTCCTCTCCTACATGCCGCAAACATTCGGCGAGGTCATCTGTCGAACCGGCAGACTGTCCCCCGACGCTGCCGGTGGCCTACCGGAGCTTGCGCTTTCATGGTTGGCCATGATGGTCGCGATGACGGCGCCCGCCGCCTTTCTGGCCCGCGCGCTGAACCGTGAGCGGTTTGCGGGTGGCGAGAAACGGATCGTGACGGATGTGTTCTCGTCGATCCCTATGCTTGTGACCGTCGCGCTTGTAGGTGCATTCGGCGAATGGATGTTTCGATCGGCACGCCTTCTCGACGATAGCGGCCGTTTCATCGCGCCGGTTTTTGTGCCGGCCGTGCTCGCGTGCGCGGTCCTGCTCCTGCTGCGCGATATCATGCGAGGCCGGGTCGCGTGCCGGGCGGCCTGCTGTATCACGATGGTCCTCCTGCAGCTCGCAGGCGGCGTCACGAACATGGTCTGGATGGCGGCATTGTCGGCCTGGATGGCGCTCGAAAGCGTATTCCCCTGGCGGCGTGAGCTCTCCGCGTTCGGCGCAGTCACACTCTGCTTTGCCGCCGGTTTCTCTCTGCTTCAAGGAGGCGGCTGATGCCTCCTCGACCCAATACCTGCCTGCTAAACAAGAGGAGATTTAGATGGGCTTCCTGTCCTACAATCCAACCGATGGCCAATTGATCGGAACCTACGAGGAGCACAGCGACCATGAAGTCGAAGCGATCCTCCAGCGCTCGCATGAGACCTGGAAACAATGGTCCGCCACGTCGCTGCAGGACCGGGCGGCATTCCTGAACCGGCTGGCCGACCGTCTAGAGCAGCGCGTTGACGAATATGCCGCCCTGATCGTCGCGGAAATGGGCAAGCCTTTCGCCGAGGCGCAGGGGGAGATCAAGAAATCCGCCTTTGGCGCAAGGCATTTCGCAAGCGATGGCCTTGCCTATGTCAGTGACGAGCCGATCGCCGGCACGCCGGCCAAGATCGTCTATCAGTCGATCGGCCCGATCTTCGGCATCATGCCGTGGAACCTGCCTTTCTGGCAGGTGTTGCGCTTCTTCATTCCGGCGGCCCTCATCGGCAATACCGTCATCGTCAAGCATGCCGAAACGGTGCAGGGATCCGCAGCGGCAATCGAGAAGCTGATCCTCGATGCCGGCGCGCCGCGGGGCCTCTATTCCAACCTTGTGATCGATCGCAAGCGCGCCCCGGCCGTTATCGCCGATCCCAGGATTGCGGCCGTCACAGTTACCGGCAGCACGGCAGCCGGCCGGGCCGTTGCCGAGCAGGCGGGTTCGCTTGGCAAGAAGGTCGTGCTGGAACTTGGCGGCTCGGATCCCTTCGTCGTCTTCGATGATGCGGATTTCGACAAGGCCGTGCAGATGGCGGTGGTGTCGCGCTATTCGAACAATGCCCAGAGCTGCATCGCCGCCAAGCGGATCTTCGTCCATGCGTCTATCGCCGAGCGTTTCACCGCCGCCTTCGTCGATGCGGTCAAGCGCATTCAGGTCGGCGACCCCATGAAGGCTGAAACAAAGCTTGGGCCGCTTGCCCGTTCCGATATCCGCGACAATGTCCAGAGACAGGTCGACGATGCCGTCAAGGCGGGCGCACAGGTCCTGACCGGCGGCAAGCCGATCGGCGGTCCCGGCTTTTTTTACGAGCCGACCGTTATTGTCGGTCTGCCGAAGAATGCTGCGGTAGCCCGCGAGGAATTCTTCGGCCCGGTCGCCATGCTCTACAGCTTCAAGGACGAGGATGAGGCGGTCGCGCTGGCGAACGACACCGAATACGGTCTCGGTGCGGCCGTATGGAGCGGCAATCCGGACCGCGCCGAGCGCGTCGCGTCTCGGATCGAAGCCGGCGCCGTGTTCATCAATGATTTCGTGCGCTCCGATCCGCGTGCGCCATTTGGCGGCGTCAAGGGCTCGGGTTTCGGGCGGGAATTGGGCGGCCTTGGCGCGCGTGAACTTGCCAATGCCAAGCTCGTCTGGAAGGGCGCATAATCAAAACTGAAGAGGCCAGCCGGATTGGCCGGCTGGCCTCTAGATGGCCGCTTGGAGGATATGACCGGTTGGACTTATTGGGCCGCAGGCTTCAGCGCGGCACGCGCAAGAAACAGGGCGCCCTCGACCGGAGAAACTGTCAGTCTGTGGACCGCGAGCCGGGGATGCTCTTGACGCAGCGCCACCTTGAACGCTTCGAAGAGTCGTGACTGATTGACGATGACGCTTCCCGCGACCACCACGTCATTGCCGGTGGCGCCGCGATTTCTGAGTTGGCCGACAAGTGCGGCAAGATCGGCGGCGCCCTGAGCGATGACCTTTTCTGCAAGCAGCGATCCCCGGTCCGCCGCATCGAAGATGGCAGCGCAGTGCGGCGCCCAGTTCTCGGCCGTCGGGTCGTCATTGACCTTGCGGGTCAGCCGCTCTGCATCCTCGACGTCGAAATCCTGGATCAGGGCGGAGAGCAGTCCGTCATCAGGCCGACCTTCGTCATGCGCCTTGAGCGCCGCGCGTGTCGCCTCGCGCACGAGGGCGGCTGCCCCGCCTTCGTCACCGATCACGCATCCCCAGCCGCCTGCCGACAGCGGCTGTCCGTCAGGATCCGTTCCAACCGCGATCGCGCCTGTGCCGGCGATGACGCCGATGCCGGCCGCAAAGCCGGCAGCGGGCACGATGAGCGCTGCGTCATTGACGGCATGAACGCGGTAGCCGCGATCGAGCAGGGCCGCTTCGAGCGCCCGCGCGGTATCCGCGCGGTTGATGCCTTGCGCACCGAAGGCGATCGAGGCGGCGGCAATATCTGAAGGCAGATTGGCTTTCAGCCGTGCGGCCAGCCAATCGGCGCCATGAGCCGCGGGTTCTGCATCCCAGTCATGGCTGCTGATGACCGTATCGAGGATGCGATCGCCCGCCAGCGTCTCGACGACCAGATGCGTCTTGGTTCCGCCGACATCGAGCGCGACGAGGCATGTTTTGCCAGTCATGGTCAGGCCACCTTGGTGTCGTTGTGGTGGAAGACGAAAGCGTCGGGGTCGAGCCCTCGCGCAACGGCCGTCTCCACTGCAATGGTCTGCATGATGAGCGCCTCAAGGATCGGTCGCTGGGTCACCGACACGCGCGGCAGCGCAATATAGGTCAGCCATTCGTTCGCCTCAGCCTGCACTGGGCCGGCGAGGATCGTATGATGGCCGGCCTTTGTCAGTGTCGTCGCCAGTACTGCCTCCCGCTCGTCGCCGAAGAGAATATGCACGCCCTTTCCGGCCGATTCCATGGCGCCATGAAGATATTGGCGGGTCGACATGCCGGTCGACGGGATGCGGGAAATCTCGCGCAGCAGAAGCGAGCCGACTTCCGCCGAACCGGCGGAAGACGCGATCGCCGCGCAGTCGACATAGGCGGCATTTTCCATGCGCGAAAGAATCGCGCCGATCTGTTGCGAAAGCTCGCTTTCCAACTGGCGGAAGGCGGCCGGAAGATCAGCCCAACTCGGATCGGCTGCGCCGCCATCCCAAGCTTCGGCAATCATGCCGAGGGCTGCGATCGTGGCGGTATAGCCAATCGTCGAGGCATAGCTGTCTGGAATGGCGCCGAGCGATATATTGGTCGACGAGGCGGTGGCGACCGGCGAGCCCTTGGCATTGACCACCGACATGCGAAGGCTGCGGTCGATCGAATCGAGAACCGCAAGCGTCTCGGTGCTCTTGCCGCTCTGCGAGACGGCGATGACGGGATGGCTCGAGGCCGGGAAGGGGACCGGATATTCGCCTCCGTTGAGGCGCCACGAGTGGATGCCGCGCGAACGCAGCGCCCAGACCGCGGCCGAGCAGGCCGCAAAGCTTGCGCCGATGCCCACGAAGATGGGGCCGGGGCCTTTGAATGCCTCGGATGCGGTTGTGACTTCTTTACCGATTTCGGCAATTGCTCTTTCGAGCGCGCTCGCCTGCGAAGCGCGCGCTTCGGCAAGCGAAATATAACCCTTGACCATTCCGGCCTTCTCCCTGGTCCTGAATTCATGCGCCGGCGCAACATATTGCCGGCTGTCGTGCGCCTTGAAAGGCGGCCTCAGCTGCCCGCTTTACCGGTGCGTGAAAAGGAGGTGCGCAGGCGATAGCGGTCGCCGGCATAACGGATCGTCGAGGCCATGACCGGACGTCCATTGCCGTCTTCGACCAACTGGCGCATGGCAAGGATCGGCATGCCCTGTTCGATGCCGAGATGCCGGGCGAGCGTCTTGTCCGCCGCCTGCGCCTCGATTGTCGATTCTGCGCGGGCAAGGTCGAAGCCCGCTCCGCTCAGAAGGCGAAACAGCGACGCCGTCTTGAAGTCGATCGCGGACATGTCGAGCCCGCGGATTGACGGAAAGAACGACTGATCGACTGCCACAGGTACGCCGTCGAGCATCCGGACACGATCGAGATGAAAGACCGGCCCACCGGGTGCGATGCCGAGTTCTTCCGCCTCGTCGAGGCTCGCCGGCGCCTCTTCGGCCCGCAGCACCTCCGATGATGGTGCAAGGCCAAGGCGGGCAGCCGTCTCGCTGAAGGATTCCAGCGTCTGCGGGAATTCCTGATGCGCTTCCGTCGCAATATACCAGCCGCGGCCGTGCGAAGAGACCAGCACGCCGTCCGTCACCAGACTCTGCAAAGCGCGTCGCAGCGTCACGCGGCTGATCGAAAGCCGCGTCAGGAGATCGCGCTCCGGCGGCAACCGGCTTCCCGAGACCAGTTTGCCCGCAGCGATTTCCTTCATGATCGCCTTTGCAGCCTGCTGCCACAACGGTTCCGGAGAATCCGACTGCAAGGGAGCCGCCTGGCCTTCAATTCCGATCATAGGCCCACCGCAACCTTTTCCCACTGCCTGGTTTTCATGGATCGATAGCAGGCATCGATGATCCTGTTGACGATCACACCGTCTTCATAGGTTTCGGACGGGGTTCTGCCGGCCGCAAAACAATCGATGAAATGGCGCATCTGCTGGGAGAAACCATAGGCGCGGGTCTCCTCGGGCACGGGATAGACCCACCCGGTTTCGGCATCCGCCTTTTCGACCGTGTAGCCCACCGGCTTTCCGACGAAGCCCCAGACGGGGCCGACGGAGCTGTCCGTCACGATGCGGCCTTCAGAGCCGACGAGTTCGTGGCGCAACTGCATGCCGCCCTTTTCGATCCAGGACGATTCGATGGTCGCCAACTCTCCGCCTGCAAACTTCAGGAGGGCGATCGCGGCGTCCTCGCCGGTCGTCTTGTCGCCGTGCACCATCGTCGAACCCCAGGCCATGACTTCGGTTACGGGATTATCCTTGCCGAAGAAGTGTCTTGCTGATTCTACAGTGTGGCATCCCATGTCAAGCAAGGCGCCACCGCCCGCCGTTTCGGCGTCCCAGAAATGCGGAGCATGCGGGCCGGAATGGGCTTCGCGGGCGCGCATCGTCAAAAGCCTGCCGATGCCGCCGGCCTTCACCATCTCGTAGGCCTTGGCGGTATTGGGAGAAAAGACCGAGCTTTCGGCATATCCGTGCCAGATACCCGCTTCGATCACCACCTTGAGCATGACTGCCGCCTCGGCCTCCGTGCGGGCGAGCGGCTTGGTGCAGATGACCGCCTTCCCGTGCCTGGCGGCGGTTCTCGTCGCTTCGAGATGGATTTCGTTCGGGAGCGCGATGATCACGATGTCGACGGCCGGATCGGCGCAGAGACCATCCATGTCGGAATGAGCAGTCACGTTCCATTTTTGCGCAAATTCACTAGCGCGGGCGGTGCTGCGGGAAAAGCAGGCGCGCAACTCCGCATTGCGCACATCAAGCAGCGCGTCGGCATAACATTCGCCGATAAACCCCGACCCCAGCAGTCCGACACCAATCATGTTTCATCCCTCGATCTATCGCGATGGATCGCGCCATCCTTTTCGATCGAATACCACATAAGACAAAAACTGGAAATAAAAAATATAACTTGTCACAACTGGTATTGAGAGGTATCGTCCGTCATCAATCCCCGGACGATCCTGTAATGAGCCGGGACGGGAGCAGTTTCAAGCGACGAGAATGGGAGATTATCAAATGCTTTCAAGGCATGAATTGCTGAACGGCGCCTTGGTGTCAGTCGCGGCCCTGATGATGGCCGGCAGTGCGCTGGCAGAAGATGTCACGATCAAGCTCGGCAGCTGGCGGACGGAAGACATTGCTGTCTGGCAAGACAAGATCATACCCGCCTTCGAAGCCAAAAATCCCGGCATCAAAGTCGAGTTCGCGCCGGTCAACACCAATGAATATAACGCAGCAATGCAATCCCAGATTGAGGCTGGCGCCGGCCCGGATCTCCTGACCTGCCGTCCCTTCGACGTCAATCGCGAATGGATCGGTCGCGGTTATTTCGACTCGCTTGCCGATTTCGATGCGATCAAGAATTTCGACGAGACATCGAAAGCCGCCTGGACGGATGCAAAGGGTGCGCCCTATTGCCTGCCCGTCGCCGCGGTGCTCGCCGGCTTCTACTATAATATCGATATTTTCAAGGAACTGGGCCTCGAGGTGCCGAAGACGGCTGATGAGTTCGTCAAGGTGCTGCAGAAGATCAAGGACAGCGGCAAGTACGAACCGCTTGCCTATGGTTCCGCCGAATCCTGGCAGCTCGCCTATAACGGCCTCTACAATATCGGCCCGTCTTACTGGAATGGTGAAGAGGGCCGGCTCGGCCTGATCGATGGTACGAAGAAACTGACCGATCCGGAATTCGTCGAAGCCTTCAAGGCCTTCGCGGCCTGGAAGGCTTTCCTGCCGAAAGGCCAGGCGAGCCTGCAATATGCCGACATGACGCAGCTCTTCACGATCGGTCGCGCGGCGATCCTTCCCGATGGCTCATGGAACATCAATCAGGTGACCTCGACGGGCCTCAATGTCGGCGTCTTCGGCCCGCCGGCGGCCAAGGAGGGTGGTCAGCGCTACCTGCAGGAAATGCCTGACATGGCGATCGGCATCAATGCGGCCAGCAAGCACAAGGATGCCGCAAAGACTTTCCTCGCCTGGCTTGGGACGCCGGAGTTCCAGGAACTCTACGTCAATGCCGCGCCCGGCTTCTTTGCCATGAGCAGCACACCCGTTGCCTATACCAATGCGCTGGCGCAGAAATTCGCCGACCTGAAGACGGGCGCCAAGCTGACCCCGCGCCTGGCGCTGGACCGTCTGAGCGCAGGCAACCCGCCGCTCGATGACGAAATCTGGCGCGTGCTGCAGACGATGATGATCGGTGACGACGTCACACCGGAAAAGGCGGCAGCCGAACTGCAGGCCGGTCTTGCATCCTGGTACGCACCGCAGAAGAAGTAAGAAAGAGCCCCTCGCGTACCGGCTGTACCGGTACGCGAGGCTTCCGATACCCGCCGGCCTACCCGGCGCCGAGACTACGGAGATACCGGGTGACACGTCCTGCGACGGCTCGCTGGAGCCTTTTTCTGTTTGTGCTGCCAGCGCTCGCAATCTATCTCGCCTTCGCCGTTCTGCCGCTCGCGGCATCGATCGTCATGAGCTTCTTCGATACGGATAGCCCCGGTGGTCGCGTGTTCGTGGGGATGGCAAACTACTATTATCTCTTCACGCATCCGGTCACGAGCGCCCGTTTCTGGAACGCGCTCATGAACAATTGCGAATTCTTCCTCATTCACCTGATCGTCGAAGTGCCGATCGGCCTGTTGATGGCCGGGCTTCTGACATCCGGGCTTCTCGGCCGTTCCGAGGGCATCTACCGCACGCTGCTTTTCGTACCGGCCACACTTTCGGTCGTCATCGTCGGCTTCATCTGGCGGCTGATCATCAATCCGCTCTGGGGCCTCGTCGGCTTCCCGCTGCTCGGCAACGAGATGACGGCCCTGCCGACGATCTCGCTGATGTCGGTCTGGCAATATGTCGGCATACCCATGCTCTTTCTCTACAGCGCGCTTCTTGCTGTCCCCGAAGATATCATCGAGGCCGCCCGTCTCGATGGCGCAGGAAACTGGCGGATCTTCTGGAAGATCAAGTTCCCGCTGATCGCTCCGCAGTTCGGCCTGATCGTCATCCTGACCTATATCTGGACCTTCAATGGGTTCGACCTGATCTTTGCGCTGAACGGATCCGCCCCCGGGCCGAACTACAGCACCGATATTCTCGGGACGCTGTTTTACCGAACCTTCTTCGGATCGAGCGGCCAGGTCGCCGATCTCGATCTCGGCGCGACGGTGGCGACGGTCATTTTCGTCATCATTCTTCTCGTGACCGGCGCCTATTTCTGGCTGGTCCAGCGCCGCCTCCAGGCCCATCAGATCTAGTGAGCGGAACAGATGTTATCGTCCAGCAAGGTTAGTTCCACCTTCTACGGCACGAGCCGCCACCGCATGTTGCTCGACCGGCTCATCGTCCACGGGCTGCTCATCTTCTTCGTGCTTCTGGCGCTCGGCCCGATCTGCGTCGTCATTCTGAATTCGTTCAAGACGACACCCGCCATTTTCGGCGGTCCCTTCGACCTGCCGACAGCGGCGACCTTCAGCGTCGACGGCTATATTCGTGTCTTCACCCGTGGCAATTTCTTGCTGAACTATCGCAACAGCCTGATCGTTACGGTCTCGACGATCGTGTTGACTGTGGTCCTTTCGGCGCTCGCCGCCTACGGCCTGACGGAATACCGTCTGAAGATCACGCCAGTGATCGCCGCGCTTTTCGTGGTCGGCATCATGCTGCCGATCCGCCTCGGCACCGTGCCGATCCTGAAGATCATGATCACCTGGGGCCTCGTCGATACGCTGACGGCGCTGATCCTGGTCTATACGGCGATGAGCATACCGATCGCGGTCACCCTGATGATGGCCTATTTCCGCACCGTGCCGACGGAGATCAAGGAAGCGGCGCGCATGGATGGCGCGGGCGAATTCCGAACCTTCCGCATCGTGCTGCCAGTGGTCAAACCTGGCCTTGCTGCAGTCGCGACGCTGACCATGCTGCCGGTCTGGAACGACCTCTGGTTCCCGCTGATCCTGGCGCCTGGCAAGGCCAACCAGACTGTGACGCTCGGTGTTCAGCAGTTTGTCGGTCAGTTTCTCAGCGACTATCCGGCCCTTCTTGCCGCATTGACGCTTGGCGTCGTGCCACTCGTCGCGCTCTACGTGATTTTCTCGCGGCAGTTCATCAGAGGGCTCAGCCAAGGCGTCGGCAAATAGCGAGGCAAATGGCTGATTGTTTGCGGTTACGTATCTGTGACCGCACCTTTTGTCGCTCGTCTCAATCGGCCTCGCACCTGAATGGGCGCAGATCTGCCGAACCGCGGTTTCGCTCGGAAGAAGTGGGGGGCGATTTCAAGATCGGTCCCGGTGGCGCTTGGAATAGGGAAGATCGGGCCGCGGACGAACGTCGGCCCTGAACGGACCACTCGGGTGTGGGCGGTCTGACCGGTTCTGCGTCCTGAACTGCGGCTATCCGCCATTTGCGTGATCTGAGCTCCGGCACACTTCTTTGTCACCGGCCAATCGTTACGAATCGGCGCGCGGCTTGCGTTCCCGACCCAGTTAGACAGCTCGAAACGGCGAGCGGCACATCCTGCCATTTCGATATCTGCCATATGTTCATTCGAACGTCTGTCTTTTTGTCAAGGTTCATCTATGTCGGCAAGATGTGTAAGATCGTGCGAAAATGCACGAAGCCCACCGCGATTTTCCCGAATCTCCCTAATTTTACCGAGCCCGTCGAAGCGTTACTTTGATACGGATGTTCATTTGAACATTAATTGATTGCAATATGAATGTCAGCTGGTAGGGTTCGCGTCGCATTCGGAGCGGGAGGCTCCACGGATCAACATTGGGAGTGAGAGATGAATAAGGCTGCTTGTTATCTATCCGCGGGCCTGCTGAGCCTGTCCTTGAGCGCGCCGGCCATGGCGGCAACCAAGATTCAATGGTGGCATGCGATGGGTGGCGAGAACGGTGCAAAACTGGAGGAGATCGCCAAGGGGTTCAACGCGTCGCAAAGCGACTACGAGATCGTTCCCGTCTTCAAGGGCACCTATGACGAAACCCTGACCGGCGCCATTGCGGCTTTTCGCGCCAACCAGCAGCCGGCGATCGTCCAGGTCTACGAGGTTGGAACAGGAACGATGATGGCCGCGCAAGGCGCGATCTATCCCGTGTATCAGCTCATGAAAGACGAAGGCGAGGCTTGGGACCAGAGCCAGTTCATCGCCCCGGTCGTCGGATACTATTCGGACACGAACGGCAACGTCCTGTCCCTGCCGTTCAATTCTTCGACCCCGATCATGTATTATAACAAGGATATCTTCAAAAAGGCGGGCCTTGATCCGGAAACGCCGCCAAAGACCTGGGCCGATGTCGAGGCATTTTCTCGCAAGATCATGCAGTCCGGTGCGGCCAAATGCGGTTTCACCAGCGCCTGGATCTCCTGGATTCAGACTGAGAACCTCAATGCGCTGCACGACAAGCCCTATTCGACCAAGGCCAACGGCTTTGGCGGCCTCGATGCAGAGTTCACCTTCAACAATGACCTGACGGTGCGTCATTGGGACAATTTGAAGAAGTGGCAGGACGAAGGCCTGTTCAAGTTCGGCGGTCCTGGCGGCGGCGACAATGCCCCGCCGATGTTCTATTCGCAGGAATGCGCCATGTACATGAACTCATCGGCCGGCCGGGCTGGCGTCGTGAACAATGCCAAGGGTTTCGAAGTCGGTTTTGCCCCTCTGCCCTACTATAATGATGTCATCCAGCAGCCTCTGAATTCCATCATCGGCGGCGCCACGCTGTGGACGCTGAAGGGACGGCCAGAGGAAGAATATAAGGGTGTCGCGAAGTTCTACACCTATCTGCAAAAGCCTGAGGTTCAGGCCGACTGGCACCAGTTCTCCGGCTACCTGCCGATCACCGAAGCGGCCTACAAGCTCGGCCAGGATCAAGGCTATTACGCAAAGAACCCTGGTTCGGACATCGGCATCAAGCAGCTGACGCGCGTGACCCCGACGGAGAATTCCAAGGGTATCCGTTTTGGCAATTACGTTCAGGTTCGCGGCATCATCGATGATGAATTCGCTGCCCTTCTGTCAGGCAAGAAGACCGCCAAGGAAGCGCTCGATTCCGTCGTCACACGCGGCAACGAACAGCTGCGCGATTTCCAGTCCGCCAATCAGTAGTCCCTACCGAAGGGCCGGTTCATACCGGCCCTTCGCCCATCAACCCATCGGGACGTGAGGGCTCATGCAAACCAAACGGACTGTCTTTCCGGGCAAGCTTCTCCCTTATCTGCTGATTGCCCCGCAGATCCTTGTGACAATAGTTTTTTTTCTCTGGCCGGCCGCAACCGCGTTCTGGCAGTCATTCCTGCGCCAGGACGCCTTCGGCTTCAAAACGAGCTTCGTATGGTTTGATAACTACCGTCGCCTGTTCGCCGATCCGCTCTATCTCGATGCCTTTGGCCACACGCTGCTCTTCGCCGTTCTGGTGACGGGCTTGTCGACGTCGATCGCCTTGATACTGGCGGCTGCCGCCGGCCGTGTGCTGCGCACCTCGCGCCTTTACTCGACGCTCCTGATCTGGCCCTACGCGGTTGCGCCGGCGATTGCGGGCATCCTCTGGTGGTTCATGTTCAATCCGTCGATCGGCATTGTCGCCTATCTCCTGCGATCGATGGGCGTCAACTGGAACCATCTGATCAATCCCAACGATGCGATGGCGCTCATCGTCATCGCTGCGACCTGGAAACAGATATCCTATAATTTTCTGTTTTTCCTGGCAGCACTCCAATCCGTGCCGCAGTCCCTGCAGGAGGCGGGCGCCATTGACGGCGCGGGTCCCGTCAAGCGCTTCTGGACGATCGTCTTCCCGCTGATCTCGCCTACGACCTTCTATCTCGTCGTGATCAACATCGTCTACGCGATGTTCGACACCTTCGGCATCATCCATGCAACAACGCAAGGCGGTCCCGCGCGAGCGACCGAGATCCTTGTCTACAAAGTCTATTTCGACGGCTTTATCGGACTTAACCTAGGCTCTTCGGCCGCCCAATCCGTGATCCTGATGCTGATTGTCGTCGCCCTGACAGCCATCCAGTTCCGATTCATCGAGCGGCGCGTACAGTACTGAGGATAATGACGATGGTCGAAAATCGCCCCTTCCTAACTCTTCTTGCGCATCTGGTTCTGATCGTCGGCGTCGTCGTCGTGGTCTTCCCGGTCTATGTCGCCTTCATCGCATCGACACACGGGCCTAACGACTTTCTGTCCGGGGTCGTGCCGCTGACGCCGAGCACGCATATGATCGAGAACTATTCCACGATGCTGACGGCCGGCATGACGAATGCCGGCGCGCCGCCCATCGGCCCGATGATGCTCAATTCCCTGATCATGGCGATCGGCGTTGCAGTCGGCAAGATTGCGATCTCGATCCTGTCGGCCTTCGCCATCGTCTATTTCAGGTTCCCCTTCAGGACATTGGCGTTCTGGATGATCTTCATCACCCTGATGTTGCCGGTCGAGGTGCGTATCGTGCCGACCTACAAGGTCGTCGCCGACCTCGGCATGCTCAACAATTATGGCGGGCTGATCGTCCCGCTGATCGCGTCGGCAACAGCGACATTCCTGTTCCGCCAGTTTTTTCTCACCGTACCGGATGAGTTGATGGAAGCGGCGCGGGTCGATGGGGCAGGGCCGATGAAATTCTTCTGGGATATCCTCCTGCCGCTATCGATCACCAATATCGCGGCGCTCTTCATCATCCTCTTTGTACTCGGTTGGAACCAGTATCTCTGGCCACTGATCATCACGACCGATCAGAGCCTTTACACTGTGGTGATGGGAATTCAGCGCATGGCGGCTGTGGCCGATGCCGAGCCGCGTTGGAACCTTGTCATGTCAGCCGTCATCCTGGCAGCACTTCCCCCTGTCCTCGTCATCGTCGCCATGCAGCGCCTTTTCGTTAAGGGCTTGGTCGAAACGGAGAAATAAAAATGGCAGCGATCAATATAATTGACATCAAGAAGAACTATGGTTCGGTCCCCGCGGTCAGAGGTATCGACCTTTCAGTCGCGGACGGCGAATTCATTGTCTTGGTCGGCCCCTCGGGCTGTGGAAAATCAACCTTGTTGCGAATGATAGCAGGCCTTGAAACAGTCAGCGACGGCGAGATCCAGATCGCCGGACGCAATGTCAACAAGGCGGAACCTGCCGAACGGGACATCGCCATGGTCTTCCAGAACTATGCGCTTTATCCACATATGAGTGTGCGCAAGAACCTTGAATACGGTCTGAAGAATCGAGGCACGCCGAGGACCGAGATCGATCGCCGGATTGCCGAGGTTGCCGAGATCCTCGAGATCGGTCCGATGCTCGAGCGCAAACCGCGACAGCTGTCCGGCGGTCAGCGCCAGCGCGTCGCAATGGGACGCGCAATCGTCCGCGAGCCTGCTGCCTTTCTCTTCGACGAACCGCTCTCTAACCTCGATGCCAAGCTGCGTGTACAGATGCGCGTGGAAATTCGCCGTCTACAACGTCGGCTGAAGACCACCAGCATCTATGTCACGCACGATCAGCTGGAGGCCATGACATTGGCCGATCGCCTCGTGGTGATGAATGGCGGTCTCGTCGAACAGGTCGGAACGCCGGTCGACGTCTATGATCGTCCCGCTAGCCTCTTTGTCGCGAGCTTCATCGGTTCGCCGCCGATGAACATTCTGCCACTCGAACTGGTCAGGCGAGCGGACGGCGATGGTCTGCTCACTCTGCCGGATGCGACAGATACGCTCGGTATTCGACCCGATGACATATTCACGGAGAAGCCGAGCGATCCGTCTATCCGTCTCGATGCAATAGTCGAACTCCTTGAGCCGATCGGTGGCGAGAGCCATTTGCACATCCGCCTGGACGAAAGCAATCAGACCGCCATTGTGACCGTTCCGGGAAGACCTGACTTTAGCGAAGCCGCCAAAATCCCGGTTTATATTCGCGTTGCATCCATCCATCCCTTCAATCGCCAGACAGGCAGGCGAACGGACGATCTCTGACTCGAAGCCGCGCAAGCACGACTTCGACAATACTGAACTTTATTTTGAGAAGTGAACATGATCACACAGCATATATTGGCTTCGGACTTGGCCAAAAATGAAATCCAGGCTCATCGCGGCGCATCCGCTGTCGCGCCCGAAAACACGATCGCCGGATTCAAGGCGGCGGCCGACCAGGGCGCAGAGTGGGTCGAACTGGATGTGGCGCTTCTTGGCGACGGAACCGCCGTCGTCATTCATGACGTAACGGTCGATCGCTGCTCCTCTTCGAAAGGACACCTCAAGCATATGACAGCCGCCGATCTCTCCGGGATCGATGCAGGCTCGTGGTTCGGCGAGGAATTCAAGGGAGAAAAGATCCCGCTGCTTGCCGATGTCGTACCGGAACTGGGCCGCCTTGGTCTCAACATCAATGTCGAAATCAAGCAGCATCCGCATCAGACGTCGCTCGAGCAGCTGACGAGAACGGTCCACGAGCATCTCCAAAGTCGCGCAGCGCATACGCAAGTGATGATCTCGAGCTTCGATCCTGACGCATTGCGGGCGATGCATAAGCTGGATGCGAACTATGATCTTGCCATGCTCTGGAGCAAGCTTCCCGAGGACTGGGTGGACCGACTTGCCGCTGTGCCGGCGCAGACCATTCATCTCCATTACAAATCGCTGAGCATCGGATTCCTGGAAGAGGCCGCAACTCGCGGCATCAAAGTTCGCGCATGGACATGCAACGACCCCCGCTTGCTGACGTCCTTCTGGCCGGCAGGGCTGACAGGTGTGATAACCGATGATCCGAGCCTCTTTCTAAAGTAGGGACAGCCGATGGCGCAGCGCATGATCTCGGCGCGACAGCGTGAAATCCTGGCGTTGATCGAGAGTGAAGGGACCCAGTTTATCGAGGAGCTTGCGCGTCGATACGACCTGACGACGCAGACGATACGCCGCGACATCAATACGCTGTGCGACCTTGGTTTTGCACGGCGATTTCACGGTGGAGTGGATCTCCCGATCGAGGGCAGCAATATCTCGCTCAATGCACGAGCGCAGTTGAACAAGCGCGCCAAACGGGCGATCGCCAGGCGCCTGGCCAGTGATATCGGTCCGGATTCGACCGTCTTTCTCGGGGTCGGCAGCACCGTTCAGTTCGTGGCCGAGGCGCTGCGCGACCACAAGGGGCTGACCGTCGTGACCAACAATATCCATGTGGCGCTTACGCTCTGCGACGCGCCGAGCGTCGAAGTGCATTTGACGGGCGGCTTGCTACGTCACGACGACCGCGACGTGGTTGGCGCTGACGTCATCAAGTTTATCGAGAAATTCTACGCCAATTATGCGGTCTTTGGCGCCGGTGCATTGAGTGTGACTAACGGTATCATGGATTTCAGTTACGGTGAGGCGCAGATAACCAATGCTCTGATCGAGAATTCGCAGACGCGCTTTCTCGCGGCCGACGTCAGCAAATGGGAGCGCACGGCGGCTGTTCGCGTCGCTCCATTCAAACAACTCAACCGCTTCTACACGGATCGCTTGCCGGGCGAACCGCAGATCCGGCAAGCGCTTGCCGCAAGCGGCGTCGAAATCGTCACAAGCGGCGAGGAAAATTGATGACATTTGTTGATCGAACTCCATCTGCTGACGAGCTTCGGGGTGTGCGTTACCTCTTCACCGATATTGACGACACGCTGACGACCGACGGACAGTTGCTCCCGGAGACCTATCAGGTGCTTTGGGATCTGAACGATGCCGGTATAGCGGTTATTCCGGTCACTGGCGGTTCTGCCGGTTGGTGTGAGCACATTGTTCGCGCCTGGCCCGTCAAGGCGGTCATAGGCGAAAGCGGCGCCTATGCAGTTTTCCGCCGAGGGCGCGATGTGGTCTTCGACTATTGGGAGGGACAGGCGGTCCAGACCGAGCGTCAACGGCGCCATCTCCAAACGGTCGTCGACATTATCGCAAGTGAGGGCTTGGGCTTTCAGATTGCACATGATCAAGCCTTTCGGCTGGCGGACGTCGCCGTCGATATCGTTGGCCATCCACCGGCCGAGGTGGACCGCTTGGCGGCTTGTCTGCGTGACCGTGGGGCAACGGTCGCCATCAGTTCGATCCATATCAACACATGGATCGGCAATTACGACAAACGCTCGATGAGCGAACGCCTCTTGATCGAGGAATTTGGCCTCAGCCCGCAAGCAGTTCCGCTGGCGACGGCTTTTGTCGGCGATTCCCGCAACGATGCACCGATGTTCGGCTACATCGACAATTCTTTCGGCGTGAACAATGTCCTGGCGATTTTGCCGCAGCTCTCACATGCCCCTCGGTGGATTTCGACCCGGCCGGCCGGCCTCGGCTTTGCCGATATCGGGGAGACCATTCTTGCAGCAGCCAAGCATAGAGAGGCTTAGCGCTGGTGCCAGCCGTTAGGATGGTATCGGTTCCGCTACTGGACCTCGAGAGATTGCCGAGGGAACAGCCGGCGTCCTCACGTCCAGGAGGTAGGTCGTGCGAGCGGGATCGGCAGCCCAGGTCCTTGCTGTTGCGATATCGATTTCGGGGGAATGATCACCGCTGCTCAAGATGCCGATCTGCCGGCGCGCAAATTCGACCGCCGTCTCGACGGCCTCTCCGTAACTGCGCGTGTTGCCTTCCTCATGACTGAGGCCGACTGCGGTCCAGGCGCACAAACAAGCCTCAATAGCAGAGTGTACGCAACATCCCTTCAAAATTAGGCTTGCTTTCACAGCTTGGCGCTTGGGGAAGGTGTGATGCGTGACGGTTTTGAGGGCGCACCGCTCGGGACACCGTGGGTGGCTCGGTCGAACAGCCCGAACAGACAATCGCAATCAGGGGCAGGAGCAGAAACAATTTCACTTCTGAATCCTCTTAGCCGCAGCGCGCCATCTAGGTCGTGCTCCAGGCCTCCTGAACCCCTCAACGCTCGCGACCAGGGACGAGGAGACGTCTTACGAGGCGAACGAACGCATTGTTGCGAGAATTCGGGCCTGCTTGCCAACTTCATCGCGACAAGCGACAGCATAGACTGAGTTTCCACAATCGAAAATCAAATTGAGCATGTACTAAAGGACGCCGCGAGACAGGGCCTGCAGGCTCGTCTCGTCATTGCGATGTGATATCCGGTAGACTTCTATCGATTCCACTAGCGATTGAATCAGAAATACCATGGACCTTCGCGGGCGCTCACAGCCGCTTGAAGGAGTTCAGGATAAAGCACCCGATTTTTGCTCTTGTGGTGCACAGGCTTCAAGGGCGATTTCAATTGGATGAAGCTTGACGGTGCGCTCGATGCAGAGGGGCAGCCTATCCACGAGGATGGCGTGGCCGCCCGGCCTCTATTTCGCCGGGCTGGATTTCGCCTCTATCCGCAAGTCAGGCATAATATTGGTGACCGCCGAGGAGGCACCCCGCCTTGTGGACCGCATCGCAGGACCTTCGTGACAGCCCCCATCGCTAAGCGGCAAAGCGTTCACGGCTGCCGGCATCGGCTACCGACGTTGGACTGGACCTATTGCCCGCCCAGTTTCCAACTGTCCCCCGACGGGCAGGCTACGCCATTGAAGCGCGTCATGCCGTCGAGCGATTGCCGGCTGGTTACAAAACGGCGACATCCGTCCGGTCCATCGGTACTGGCATCGATCTGTTCGATAACCCCCGCGCTGCCTGTCGACGGGTTGGCCCAGGCAAGCGCGTTTGCGCCGACAGGACTGCGACCGACAGTATCTGCGATCACTGCTTGATCCGTCAAAGGCGCCTCGTGCGGGATTGCTGACTGGGCGAGGGGCGTCTCAAGAGGCTCGATATGTGAGCATGCCGTCAAAGCTGCAATGCTCATGGCCGTGATGAAGTGCTTCGAGTTCATCGGCTGCATAAAGCCTTTCGCCTTTTATATTTCAAGTTACCAAGCGTTCACATTCTGGGGAGACCCGATTGCGGCCGATGAAATTTATCATCGGTCGGCGACGAACAGGGAGATCCACCGTCGCCGATTTAATCACTCTTCGAAGCAAAAGGTTCCGTTGCGCAGGACGGTCCTGCCGTGCGAATCGCGCTGTCAATCGTCTGAAACTCGTGCCAGCGCCTGCGTGTCGATGTATTCCCTGATGGCCGCCACTTTCCCGTTCTCGACGGTAATTGTGACCCAGTCATTCATGAGCGGCTTGTTTGTGGCGTTGACACCTGAGTGTCCGTGATGGCGTTCCCGGGAACGATCCACTGGATGTCTTCGGCCGCCAGCAACCCTTCCTTGTCGCCGCTGCTCATTGGATTCTCCGGCTTCTCTTGGGTCTGCGAAAACGAGATCAGTTGAATTTGACCAAGTCCTTGAAGATCAGATGACCCCATTTATTCCCGCGCGCCTGCACGAGCAGTCCGCCTTCGGAAAGTCGGCCGAGGTTGATCGGCGCAAAACCGAGATTTTCCGCAAGCGTGCCGATCTGCTTTGACGCGTCCTCGTCGTCGCTCGCCAGGAACACAACCCTCTTGCCGCCGTGGATATCCGGATCTTGTTCAAGGATCCCGGCGACCAGATGGTTGAACCCTTTGACCACCTTGGCGCCTGCAAACGCGTTCGCAATTACTCTAGCGGAAGGCTGCTCTCCCAGTATCTCAAGGGGCAACCCATAGGCATTGGTAACGTCGACGATGATCTTCCCTTTCCAGTCCGACAGCGCCTTTGCGACATCGGGGTGAGCCTCGAAACGGACAGCCAGAAAGATGACGTCCGCCTTGATTGCGTCCGTCACTGTCTTCGGCCTGATCCCAGGCCCAATCGCAGCGGCCTCAGATCCAAAGCTTTCCGGGTCGCGAGTGGTGGCAACGGATACTTCAATGCCGCTTCGGGCGAACGCCTTGGCGAGAGCCTGGCCGATCTTGCCGAAGCCAATGATTGCATAGGTCATAATCTTCTCCCTTGGTTCATGAATTCCCAGGCGCCCCGCTCGTTTTTCGAAGGCGCAAGCAGGCTAAGCGTCAGAGCTGGGCGAGGCCGCCATCAACGGCGACTTCGCTGGCGGTCATGAAGCTACTGTCCGACGACGCGAGGAAAGCGGCCACAGCTGCGATTTCTGACGGATCCGCCATGCGCTGGAGCGGGGTGATCGACGCGAAAGCCTTCTGCCCTTCCTCGCCAAGTGCATCCTTCGCGAGTTCGGTCGCCGTTGCACCGGGCGAGAGCACGTTGACACGGATGCCTGTGCCCTTCAGGTCCTCGGCCCAAGTCCGGGCGAGGTTGCGCACCGCCGCCTTGCTGGCACTGTAGGCGGTGAATGCCGGGGCCCCCGTGGTGCCTGCGCTCGATCCGGTCAGTATGATTGACCCTCCTTGTCCCATGAGCGGAAGCGCTTTCTGCACCGTGAAGATCGTGCCCTTCACATTGGTGTCGAAGGTGTCGTCGATATGCTCTGCGGTGATTTTGCCAAGAGGAAGCGGACTTCCCGCTCCGGCGTTGGCAAAGACGATGTCGAGTTTGCCGCGCTCGGCCTTCACTGCAGCATAAAGACGATCCAGGTCCGCCTCGTCGGAGACCGAGCCTTGCACAGAGCGGGCATTTGGCCCTAGATCGGCCAGGGCCGCGTCAAGCGCTTCCTGCCTGCGACCAAAGATGAAGACGAAGGCGCCTTCCTCGATGAAGCGCTTCGCCGCGGCACGGCCGATGCCAGTGGCACCACCGGTGATAATGGCAGTCTTTCCGTTTAGTCTGTTCATGTTGTGCATCCTTCGTTGTGTTCCGCGGGTATGGTTGGCTTGCCAAACCCTGAGAACACCAACATAGGGCCACCGGATTCGGGGTATCAGTGTGCAAGCACGCACAAGGGTGGTGCAAAAACGATCCGCCTCGATTGGCTAGCCGATTTGCTTTCTAAGCGTGAAGCGGTAGTTTGGATTGGAGAACAGCTTGGAGGGCGCACCGCTGCGGTGCCGGAATGCACCATGATTGACTGGGATGACGTTCGCTATTTTCTTGCCGTGGCGCGAGCCGGATCAGTCCGGGCGGCTGCCCTGGTTCTCGGCGTGAACCATTCCACTGTCCTTCGGCGTATCGGCCAGCTTGAGGAGCGTCTTGGAGCGCGGATGTTCGAGAAGCTGCCTTCCGGTTATCACATATCGGCGGCGGGGGAAGAGGTACGCGAGCTCGCGGAGCAGATGGAAGCCTCGTCGCATCAGTTGGAGACCCGCGTCCTCGGTCGCGACCAAAGCGTGCGCGGGCTACTGCGGGTGACGCTGGCCCCGACACTTGCGACACACCTCCTCATGCCTGATTTCGCTGACTTCGCGCGCTCGCATCCGGACATCGAGATGGACATCATGTCATCCGGCGACCTGGCGAACCTGACAAACCGAGAGGCCGACGTCGCGATCCGCGTCGTTTATGACCGCAAGACTCTGCCGCCCAATCTTCACGGCCTGAAGGGGCCGGATGTGTTCGGCGCAATCTATATGTCTCGCGATCTGCTGCCCGCATGGAATGCCGGCAGGCCCGATCCTGTCCGGTGGATCGTCATAAGTGCTCACGGTATTCCCGAATGGGTCCGCCATGGTGAGACCCGTAGTTCAGGCGTGCCGTTCAGGGTCACGGATGCCGAGGCGCAGATCGTCGCGGTGCAGCAGGGGCTGGGAATGACGACTCTGCCTTGCTTCGTCGGAGATGCCGATCCAACGCTGGTGAGGGTACCTGGAACTGAGCTGCGCATGTACGGCACGCTCTGGCTTCTCACGCAGGGTGAGACACGCAAGACGAAGCGTGTGCGGCTCTTCACCGAGTTCGCCGCTCGCAAGCTTGCCGAGCACGCGTCACTTCTGGCGGGATCGGGTTAGGTGTCACCATCGCTTCGACCTGAAGCAGATATGGCCCGCCGGACGATCCATGGCGGGCGCCCATCGCTCAATGAAGTACGGCAACCGCGGCCACACCAGCTTCATTAGCGGCCCGGAGGATCGCGCTTCTTAGCTCCCAGCTACTGGCTTTTCCGGTCATCACGTCGACACACGCTTTCACCGCAGATAAAAACTCCTCGCCATCGTCCGATGGCCAGTCTTTCAGCAAAGCGTTGGCAGCCTCCTGCACGGTCCGAACGATCAGCCGTCGGCCGGGATCTTTGAAGATGAGGATGACTTGATCAAATTCGGTAGAGGTGTCGAATTTCATGACGCAATACCCCACGGCGATACGATCGGCCAACACGTTTTGAGCGAGAGAGTTAATCGTATGGTTGCAAATTGTCGCGTGAAAAACGCGTGACAGCGCAATTGAGCCGAAGTGTCTGGTCGGACTGGGCGGAGAATTTAGTGCACGATTGTATCCCGGTTCGCTCGTCAATGCCTCGACAGACCTTTGAGTGGTGGCAAGTGGGTGCCGGGGTGCACGTCGGTGCGACGTGCACAGCTGTGCGAGACCAGCTCGCGTGGATGACTGTGAAAACTCGTCGGACCGGAAGTGGAAAGTGCCTGGAATTCGACGCCGGTACGTGCCGAATTTGAAATATGGCCCGAAGAGAGGGTAGATGTCCTTCTTCTTCAGGGGTCGCGCCGATATTGCCTCTGACCGATACTTCCCCTCTGGGTCAATGAGATCCAGCATTACCAGCATATTCGCCATAAAGTCGGAGATCGATGCAATCGACTTTATTCGGGTGTTGGTTGACTCGGAATAATAACGTCACTTTTGTAGAGGTCGCGACTGGTGCCGGAACCTGCCGGCAGGCGGAACACCGCCTCGTTGACGAGCCGGTCCGGTGTCTCCTTTCCGGGCGTGGCGCGATCACGCGCGCGTGGAGCAAGGTGCCGTATTTCAAAGCAATCGCAGACAGGCAGTTCTGCTACCGAAGGCCGTTTCCGTTCCTGATGGTGCAAAATGCGTCGACATCATTGCGATCGGACGCACTCCAGCCGCCGTCCGATTGTGGTAGGGTTGATAAGCAACCCGTGCGACTGGTGGATCGCAATCAACCGAATCCCGAAGGCAGCCCCAAGTGAGAACCGCAATCGTCAGCCTTGTTTCTGCGACGATGTTGTTGAGCAGCGGGGACGAAGCCGACGCTCGCCGGAAGGATCGGGATGACAATCGCCCACGCAAAACCTGCGAACAAATGCAGGATCGCTTGTCGCGAACGACAGGCGGCAAGAGACCCGGTGATGAAGTAGAGAAAAAAACGAAAATCCTAAAGCGGATGCAGAAGCGCGGCTGCTCCTAGTCATTGCGACCGGTATGCGCGCGGCTGTTTCGGTGACTGCCTTGAGCTTCACTCCCAGTCAGACAGGGCGATGTGACGAAATGGAGACCAGGTTTCCTGCCATCTGTATTCGGCTGATATCCATCGATCACTTCTTACGGTGGGCTGGAACTTAAGTCTTCGCCGCGAGCAAGACGCGCGGACCGTACTGCCGGGAACCCAAGCCCTATAGTCCCGCTAAAGCCGGCTGTGCGGTCCGCCTGCATCTGCAATCTGCCTTTTAGAAATTAGATCGGCGGGATGAGTATCCAGAACGGGCGGGCGGACTCGGCCGCCGACGCATCACGCTAGCCCTGACGTCCCGAGTAAAGCTGAAGAATCGAACTCGGTCCCTGATTGGCGATCTGAAGTGCCTGGACGGACAGCTGTTGCTGGGTTTGTTGGGCCGTCAGCCTCGCGGATACTTCTTCCATGTCTGCATCGACCAAGCGTCCGATACCGGATTTCATGCTGGCCTGAAGATGGCTTACGAAATCCGACTGCATGCCCAGGCGCTTGTCGAGGGAGCCAAGGACGCTGCCGCTGGTCGTCGATCGATGGAGCATATATTCGACGCCAACCAGGTATTCGTCGACAGTGAAGCTTGAGGTCGTCACATCGACTTCGGCGAGATCGAATTCCAAAGCCCAGGTCGGATTGGACGTGACATTCCCGACCATGACGCGGGCGGCGCGATTGCCTGCTTCCGGAAACATCGTCCGATCCGCGGAAAACGTCAGTTGGTTGCCGGACGTGGTCACTGAAAGGCCCATCCCGGTCGTGACGTATTCTATGACGGTCGCGAGGTCCGCGGCACTTCCAACTGTGCCGTCGGTCGTGCCGAGTGCCGCATCGACGGTCGCACGGTCGATCGTGAAGGATTGAGGCGCGCCGGGGCCGACCTGAGCGTCGAAGAAAATCTGCGACGTCGGCGATACGGTGAACGGCTTGGTGAAATCGAACCACGCTTCCGGATACATATTGTCGTGGTTCTGTCTCGGCGGGTTTTCCAGGCCCATGGCGAAGCCGGCGGGATACGAGCTTCCGAGATTGGATACGACATTGGAGATATTGATGCTGGAACCTGGATGACCGGAAGTCTCAAGGGAACCGATCTCAAAGACATCCGGTGCTGTCGTCGAGCCTGTGAACATTGTCTCATTGGCGGTCGCTTTGACAGCGTTGTCGGCGAATACTTTCTGGAGCACTTTCCGCATCTCTGCACCGTCATGGATCGTGCCGTCGCTCGTGCCTAGCGCGGAGTCGATGACTGCCTTGTCGATCCTCAGCCCGGAATAGGTGATACCTCCCGAAAGCGTACCTGCATCCACGACCAGATCGAACGTGATGTAGTCCGTGGTGCCGAAAGTCGCCGGGCCGGTGAAACTGTGGCTTTCGTGGCCTTCGTGCGCCACGGAATTGATGCCCGTGCTTCGGAAGCCGCCGATGTCGCCGACACCGCCGAGCTCCTTCTGCAGGATGCCGCCGCCTCCGGCGTTCAGCATGCTGGTGTTCTTGAGGTTCACCTTCGTCGTCGTGACGGCCACCGCTCCATTCTCCGAACGAACGAAGGAAGAGGCCACATCGGTTGCAAGTTCGGTGGTTTCCATCAGGTGCGTCGAAGCGTTGGTACTCAGCCAGTTCTGGCCGCTGAAGCTCGCCGATGTCACGGCTGCCTGCGCCTGCGCGCTAAGCTGGTTGAGTTCGTCCTGAATTTTCGATTTTTCGACGCCTTTTTCCTTGGCCGCAACGAGTTTGGCTTTGAATTCACCAAGGATGTCGATGATGGACGACGTCGCGGCATAAGCCGTGTCGACCGTCGCTGCCCCCAATTCGATGGCGTCGGATACAGCCGAAAATGCCCTGTTGTCCGACCTCATCGTTGTCGAGATCGCCCAATAAGCCGCGTTGTCTGATGCCTTTTGAATCCGAAGGCCGGAGCTGACTTGATGCTGTGTTTTCTCAAGTCCCGCGTTGACGCTTCGAAGCGTCTGAAGTGCGGCGATGGCGGATGTGTTCGTCAGAATGCTGGTCACGTTAAAGCCCCGTGGGAATAGGCTAGCCCCCGGACTTCAGCCGGTCCGGCGCAGGCTGCTAGCGATGTCGGAACACTTCAACGGTTAACCACTGGGGGTGCTCGTCATCATGGCGAGACCGTTACGCATAGACCTTGAGGGTCGAAACTCATTACTGTGGGTTGCGATTTCAATCGTCCCGCGAATTATCGTTAACGCATTTGCACCCGAGAAGGTTAACGGCAAGCTAACGGGAGATAGTGGTTTCTTAAATGGGGAACTGCGGGATGACGCTTGCGACAAAATCGAATTCTGGTTCGAATTCAACAAGGAGATGGCGCATTTTCTGTTCGACCTCATGCGCGTTGTAAGAATCGTCGAGCGAAACCGAGCTTTTCTGCAAGAACCGGGAGTATAGGCGTCCGTTGTCGGCCGCTCCGGCCGGAAACCCGATCCGTTTCAGGCCTTTCGCAGATGCTTCCGCTGCGAGAGTAGCGATAATTCCTTTTCGAAGCCGGTGGTCCGAAAGCGGGCCCAGCTCGATATTGAGATGCAGCTCGCCGTCAGCACCGTTCTTGCCGGACCTTGTCGACAGATAGGTGATGAGCGGGTATCCAAGCCACCAGTTCTCACAGCCTGTCCAAATGCTTTGCATGTTGTCCAGTTTGTCCTTCCAGACAGCCGGTAGGAAGGTTACCTGGTTCTTTTCCATTCGACAGTAGACGAATTGACCGACAACAGTTGCAAGCACCTGCTTTCGCTCGGGCGTTTTGCCGAACAATCTTTGAGCCGCGACGTTAAAGCCAAGCGCAGGGCTCGGTTTCGCAAGCAGATCAAGAACCTTCTTATGATCCCGATAAAATTGATGTGCCAGATCATTGATGCTGGGAATTTCTTTGCTCAAAGATGTTCGTCCTGATCAAGTTGTATCTGAACAAAATGCATATTTCTCAGATTGAATACTTTTCAACGGATTACCCGGATCGCGGGAAATTACAACTTTTCGAATAGTTTGTTCACAGGCAAATTCGCGCCAGACACCCGGCTCGAGATTGCCAAGATCGATGCTCCGCTTCTCAAACTGCCTTTCGTTCCGGACCGGGCGATTACTTCGCTGTCGGGACGCTTGGCTGCCACGAGAAGTGATCGCCGTCGGCTGCGATGTGACCGACGCCCGGGAAGGGGAAGTGCGGCGTGAAGACGAGTTCCTTGTCCTTCGCTAGTTTCTTCAAGGTGTCGATGCGGTTCTTCTCGCCGCCTTTTTCGTCATTGTCGAACCCAACGAGCCATTCCGGTTTTACAAGCGAGATGATCGAGCTGTGCACCGTGTCACCAATGTCCAGCAGCTTCTCCTTGCCGGATACGATTTCATAACCGACATGGCCCGGTGTGTGGCCTTTCAAGCCGACCGAAGTTATCTGCGGCACGACCTCCACGCCCGGATTGAACGTCTTCACATTTCCTTCGATCACCTTGACGACGTCCTCAAGTTGGGCGTTCTTCCTGGCAAACTCCCATTCCGCCGACGACATGCGGATCGTTGCCTTGGGGAAGGCCAGCTTGCCGTCCTTAACGAGGCCGCCCATGTGATCGGGATGCGAATGGGTGATCAAAATCTCGGTAATTTCTTCCGGTTTGGTGCCTGCCTGAGCGAGGGACTGCTGCAGCGCTCCACCGACCCCGGTATCGATCAGGATCACGCGCGCTGGCTCTTTCACCAACAACGCATCCACGCTCAGCGTCACGGTATCGGTCGGCGCACCTGACGCCTTTAGTACTTCACCAATTTCCTCCGTGGAGTGTCCTATACCGAAGATCTTGCCGTCATTGGGCAGCACGAACTGGGCGTCGTGCAATGAAACCAGATCGAGGGAGCCAATCTTGAAGGCTTTCGAGTCCGGCTGCTGCGGAGGCATCTGCGCGGAGGCGGATCCCGTGATCGCCAACGCCAGAGACGAAGCCACGAACAATGTTTTGGAATTCAGCATGACGAGATCCTCTCACTTCGGGAGCTATGAAGTCACCTAGGCTCCATCATCAAGCCAGGCTCCTCGCAGTCTCGCCAAGATATCACCGTGGCGAACCCGACGGATATAGTTCAAGGAGCTAGGGTCGGAGTAGGGTATCCATCAAATTTCCAACTGTCACCAGACGGACAGGCCCAGACGTCATCCCGGCAGAGTTTCGATCCGCATCCCGGCCCGGATCCTGCATTCGTAACCTGTACCGCGCTCGATGACACTCACGGCAATTGGCGGTTCTTGGCCTCGCTCGGCGCATATCCGAAATGGGCCTTGAACGCACGGCTGAACGCCGCATCCGATGCATATCCGCTGCGATAGGCCGCTTCGGTTACTTTCAATCCGCCGCTGCGGAGCAAGTCGGCGGCTATCGTGAGACGCCATCGCGACAGGTAACGCAGAGGCGGCTCGCCCACTGCGGCGGCAAATCGCTCTGCAAAAATGGAGCGGGACATTCTTGCGATCTCGGCAAGCGACTGCACGGTCCAGCGCCGGAAGGGATCAGCGTGCATGGCGTTGAGGACCCGTCCAATTCGCTCCTCGCCCAATCCTCCAAGCCATCCCATGTGGTTGGCCTCGATTGCTGCCCAACTGCGCAAGGTACGAATGACCAGGAGGTCGATCAGGCGGGAAATCATCAGGGACGAGCCTGGATCAGGTTGCCGTGCCTCCGCGACCAGGAAACGCGATATGGCTGCGAGCCATGGCGGTGTTCCGGCGTCGCCGCGAGGGATGTGAATCAAGGCCGGAAGCGCGGACATGACCGCGGGAAGCTGGCTTCCCTCGAAGCTGAAAAAGCCTCCGACCAGTTGGCTGACCGGCCCGTCACCGCCATGTCGCAATACCAACTCGTCTCGATCGAAATGTTCGGCCGCGACCAAGCCGATATTCTCCGCCGGTGAACCCAGGGCGTCGGTGATCACGTGGCCTTTTCCCAGTGGCAACAAGACAAGATCGCCCTGATTGACCCGCGTTGGCCTCTCGCCGGCCGGTGTCACCAAGACCTGACCCGTCTCAATGAAATAAAAGTGTGCGGGTCCGGGCTGAAACTGCAGCCCCCACGGTTCTCCGAGAAAAGCGCTGTAAACCAACTCACCGCGTAGACGGATCAGCTTCAACACCTCTGACAGCACGTCATTGCGTGCCGCCGACATCCCAAAGTCCTGCGTCATTCCGGACGATCCATCATGTATTTCGGAAGCAGTGGCATATCCCGACCTCCGGCTTTCCTCTAGTTTTTGCCTGCCGACTGCCGCTGAAATTACCAGCAAAAATGCGAAGGAACAATGAAATGACCGCCGGAAACTCTGTACCAAACTCTTCTTCAAACGCCTCCGCCATGGCTGCAGAAAAGCCGCCCGTCATTCTCGTTCACGGCGCTTTCGCCAGCGGCTTTGTTTGGGGGCATGTCGCAGCCAAGCTGCAGGCCGCCGGTCATGAGGTTCTGACAATCGATTTGCCTGGCCGACCGGCAAACCCGATGACCCCTGACGCGGTCAGTCTCGATCTATATCGCGATACGGTGCTCATTGCGCTCGCCAACGCCAATCGTCCCGTGATTCTGGTCGGCCACAGTTTCGCCGGCATCGTCATCGCTGCTGCCGCCGAGCGGGCGTCAGAGAAGATCAAGACACTGGTCTTTGTCGCCGCTTACCTCCCGCATGACGGGGACTCGCTCCTGTCGCTGGCCCAGCAGGATCACGACGCCAAGATCGGGCCGCATCTGAGGATCGACCAGGAAAAGGGGATTGCCGTGGTCGAATACTCGGCGCGTGCCGAACTGTTTGCCAATGACGGTCCGGCGCCTCTGAAGGAGAAGCTGCCGGGCCTCATCCTCGACGAGCCCGTGGTTCCGTTGGTGACCCCCGTGCGCCTCACGAACAGCCGGTTCGGGAAGGTCGACAAGGTTTACGTCCATACCAGCGCTGATCAGGTTATCAGTCCCGCCTTCCAGGCCAGGATGGTTGGCAGCATGCCGGTGCGCCGCACGGTGACGCTGCAAGCGGGCCACCTGCCGTTCCTGACTGACGCTGATGGGCTCGCCGCGGCGATCGAGAGCGCGATTGAGTAAACAGCATCGAGAACATCGCTGCGATCGCGCGGGGCGGATGACGTTCGCCTCCGCACTTCCTACTGACCCTTTGGTGCTCGTGTTCTATATCTCGTTTCGGGCTGAAAAGTTCGTTCAATCGGTAATTTTGCCTAACCTCTCCGGAATTTAATCAACGGCTTGCAACTGCCGAGCCACATCAAAGATGTCGGCTGCGGTTAAGAAAAGGAAGGAACGAACCTTGATCGTGATCGGCCCCGAAGAAGTGGCAAACAGATTAGGACGCCAGAGCTGCATTTCTCTCATGCGAGAGGCCATGATCAGACTGTCGACGGGACAATCCCGGCAGCCTCTTCGCAACGTCATCGATCTCGGCAACGGTGACCTATTCGGCGTTATGCCAGGTGTCCTGGATGGCGCGGGGTTCGGTGCGAAACTCGTCAGCGTCTTCCCATCCGCGGCAGCACATGGTCGATCGCATCAAGGAGCAATCCTGCTCTTCGATCGAAGCACTGGGGCGCCGACCTGTTTAGTCGATGCAGGTGCTGTCACCGCGATTAGAACCGCCTGCGCTTCCGCCGCGGCAACGGACATATTGGCTCGCGCAGACGCCAAACGGCTTGCGATCCTCGGCACGGGAGAGCAAGCGTGGCAGCACGCTCTCGCAATCCCGCATGTTCGTGAACTTGAGCACATTGCGGTATGGGGACGATCGCGGGAAAAGGCGCAATATCTTTGTGAACGTATTCGCCAGGAACTTGCCATTTCTACAGAAGTCGCAACAAGCCCGAGGGCTGCGGTTGAAACGGCGGATATAATCTGCACGACAACATCGGCCCGCGATCCGATCCTCTTTTCTGCAGATGTTCGTGATGGGGCGCATGTCAATGTTGTTGGATCCAGCTACGCTGGACCGGCCGAGATCGACGAAATGCTTGTCAAGCGAGCGCGGTTTTTTCCTGACCATCGAGAAGGCGTCATCGCGCAAGGCGCTGAATTCCTGAGGGCGAAGGCGGCTGGACTTGTTTCCGAAATCGATGTTCTTGCGGAGATAGGAGCAGTGTTCGCCGGCGCGTCCGAGGGCAGGGTAAGCAAGGCCGATGTGACAATCTACAAATCACTCGGGTCCATAGTCCAGGACCTCGCATGTGCTGCTTTTCTTCATCACACATACACGAAGGGCGTCGACCCAAAGAGCACCATCAGCGAAGCTTGAGACGCGTTATCAATGTCCTCGAGCGGCGGATCGCAGTAAGGGCTGCTCCCGCCGCAACGACGCAGAGACCGATGGTCAGAATCTGGTTCTGCCAGCCCCATAATGGCTCGAGAAGGGATGCCAATCCCGCCACCGTGATCGTTGCCATCCGATGCTGTTTTGCCATCGGGCCGGAGAAGTCGCTGGGATTGCCGGTGGCGCGGCCGAGTTCCCGGACATAGGCCGTCAGCACGGAGAAAGCGCCGGCGGCCCAGCCCAATCCCGGCATCCCGATGCCATAGCCAACGCCGGCGAATATCATCAGGTCGGCGATGCGATCCGGGAATTCGTTCCAGAATGGACCGTCAGCCTCTCCCTTTCCACCTTCGACCGCCACCATGCCGTCGAACAGGTTGCAAAGGAGGCGCGCCTGGCAGAACAGAACAGCAAGGAGCAGGTAGCCCGCACGCGGCAAGCCTGTTGTCTGTCCCGCCAGATAGAAAGTGCTGCCGGCAATCGCCGCAGCGAGCATACTGGCTTGCGAGATCTGGTTCGGCGTGATTGCGCGTGCGGCCATCCATCGGGCGATGGCGCCCGCCCATCGGGTATTGCGGCTTGCTAGCGGCCTCCTGTCTGCTGTCTCCATCATGTGTCGAATCCTCGTCTTGCGGAGATCGAATAATTGTAGATCGCGGCATAAGTCGTCGATACAAGCAACGGCAGCGCGATGGTCCGAAGTATTTCCGGCGTACCGCTCGCCGCATGGATCACCACAAGAATGCTGGCAGAGCCAAGGCAGGCAATCAGCGGCGGTGCCCAAAATCGTGCCGGACCGCTGAAGCGGACGGAAATCCAGTCGATCACCGATTTCAGAAAAAGCGTCAGGGCGGCGGAAATCGTCCCCTGCACGAGACCGGCATAGAGCGGCGCCGGCATGGCGTGGGTGCGATTGGCGAAGACGGCCCAGCTGCCCATCGCCAGAAAGGCAAACAGGACGTGCACGACTCCGCTGCGCAGAAGACGTTGCAGCAAAACAGGCATCAGAGGGACCACCAGTAGCGGGTAAGATGGAAGAAGATGGGCGCAGAGAAGACGACGGAATCAAGCCTGTCGATCAATCCGCCGTGGCCTTCGATGAGATTGCCCCAATCCTTGACGCCGCGGTCCCGTTTGATCGCCGACATCACCAGGCCGCCGAAGAAGCCCATCAGCGTGATGACCAGGGCGAGAAGACCTGCTTGAAGCGGCGCAAATGGTGTAATCCACCAGAGGCCCGTTCCAATCAGCGTCGCACTGATGACACCACCCACAAAGCCCTCGACCGTTTTCGACGGCGACAATCTTGGCGCAATCTTTGTGCGTCCGAACAGTTTGCCCCAGACATATTGCAGGACATCACTGAGCTGGACGACGATCACCAGGAAGGCGATCAACAGCACATTGCGGCCCTCATATCCCTGTATCTTCAGGGTCAGCAGAGCTGGCACATGGGACGCGCAGAAGACGCAGATCATCAAGGCCCACTGGACTTCCGCGATGCGGACGAGAAAGCGCTCCGTATCGCCTCGCAGTACCGAGATGATCGGCATCAGCAGGAAGGCGTAGACCGGGATGAAGATTGAAAATATGCCGTATTGCTCGGCCCAGAGCAGAAAATACTGGATCGGAACGACAACGAAAAAGGCTGCCGCAAGCGCCCAGTGATCCGCCCTTTTTGTATTGATGAGGGTTACGAATTCGCGAAGTGCTGCGAACGAACAAAAGCCAAACAGGATCAACACGCCGATACGGCCCGCCATGAAAGCGATGCCGATCAGGATGACCATGACCCACCACGCCTTGATCCGCGCGTTTAGGTTTTCGACAGCCGCATTCGAGCCGTTCGGCGAGAAGCGTTGCTGCAATATGTAACCGATGACTGACGCAACAATGAGCACGCCGAAGATCCCGGCTACAAGCGTCATAAGATCGGAGTTCGCGCCACTCATTCCCCACCGCCTACAGTGTTCGGACACAGGGCCAGCAGAGCGGCCTGCATCCGTTCAAGAAAAACATCCTTCTCTTCTCCCGGTGCGATCCTCAAAGCGCTGCCGAAAGTAACCGTGCAGATCAGCGGTATCGGAACGATCTCGCCTTTCGGCATGACGCGGTTGAGATTGCTGATCCAGACTGGCACGAGATCGACATGAGGGCGCGCCATCGCCAGATGGAAGATGCCGCTTTTGAACGGGAGGAGCCGTGCGTCGGACTGGTTTCGCGTACCTTCCGGGAAGAGAATGAGGGACGAACCGGCATCGATGGCCGAGGCCATCTGCGTGACCGGATCTTCCGTTCGCTTGTCCCGATCCCTCGCAATCAGCACCGCGTTGAAGACATCGCTGCCGATGAAGCGATTGAGCCAGGACTTCAGCCAGTATTCAGCCCCTGCGACCGGACGGGCTCGATGCCGCAGCCTTGGCGGCAGTACCGTCCAGACCAGAACGAAATCGCCGTGGCTGGAGTGGTTGGCATAATAAACACAAGGGAGGGAGGGCAGCCCTCCCTCAGGCCACACGGCGCGGACCGCCGTGACGGCGCGTGCGAACAGTACGATGACCGTCGCCGCGGCCTTTGTAAGCAAAGCCTTCATTCACCACTCTGCTGATGTTAGCCGGGTCACCAACCGAAACTCTAGCATTGTCATCGGCAGAAGGAAGGAGCTTCGCGGGTTTTCAACCGAAAGGCGTAGCATACGTCGACGGAGGCCGATGGAGCCGAACGCCATCGAAGTCCCGGTCGCCTCGCGATCGACGGTCAGTCTTAGAGGTGGCCACCATTCGAGGGTTTAAGGCAGAGCATCACACCTGCGAAATCGCGCGTCGCCTGATACTGGCGGCGGCGACGTCCTGGCTATCACAACCCCGACGCACTCAAAAGCGATAATCAGTGATCCCTGATGACTGGCCCCCGGCCCTCGGCCTGCTCTAGCACTTGGGGAGTGGCTCGCAGATCAATCGTATTCGGCTTCTGGCCTGGCTGCCAGGAAAACCAGATCGCGATCGGGCGCCGGTAATGCCTGTTGAGAGCTTCGGCCGCTTCCTTTTCGAAACGAGTCCGTTCTTTTTGGCTGTCGGTAACATTCCGCTTTTCGTAGATCACAGTATTTCATCCCCCCGATCTAGATATAACTCTGGATCATGCACAGAAAAATCTTGTCGAAAACGGACCAAAGTCCGAGGTGAGGCGGATTGTGGTGAGAATGGGAAGGCCGCGTGGAGTTCAATGTGCCTAGAAGCGTGATCATAGACTTGCGTGGCAGAGGTTATAGGCGCAGGATTTTCGATGTCCCCGGTTAAATCCTTAATTTAAAGGGAATTGTTCTGGAGATGACGATCGGATCCGGCCACCTATCCTTCGTCGCCTGCCCGTCGACGCAACAACAATTAATCGAGCCGCTCATTTCATCGCTTGATCGTTCTTGTCACCGTAGGAAACAACGCAGTTCCGGCCTTTTTCCTTAGCGAGGTAGAGAGCCGCGTCAGCCCGGCGCTGCAGGTCCTCCGCCGATGCCCGGTCACCATCTCGCGACGCCGTTGCCACTCCGATGCTCACGGTGATGTAGGGCATGACGCGAGATGTCGGGTTGGGGAGAGAGGCAGCTTCCACGCGGCTTCGGATTGTCGCAGCAATCGATCTGGCGGTGCGGTCATCGGCCCCTGGAAGAAGAACCAGAAATTCTTCGCCCCCGTAGCGAGCGACCTGATCCTGTTCATACTCTCATGCTGCTCTGAATGATGCCGGCAACCTTGACCAGACAGCGATCACCCTCGGCGTGACCGAGGGTGTCGTTGAGCCTCTTGAAGTCGTCGACATCGCACATCAGCATCGCAATGGCATTTGCGCCCTGTTCGTCCTTCCAGCAACGCTGCAGGGCATCCATCATCGAACGTCTGTTCGCGACGCCTGTCAGCGGGTCGGTTCGTGCAAGCAGTTCGAGGCGGGCATTTGCATCCGTCAGGTCCGCTAGCCGATTTCGGTCCCGCAACTCGAGCAGGAAGGTCTTCTGGGCAAGGATAATCGCGGTACGGCGCGCCACCACCGTTGCCGCGACGCCTCCTGTGAAAAACAGCGTCCCTGCGATCGCGCTTCCCACACCGATATCAGGGTTTCGAAGCTGAAACGTGAGATAGATCCCAAGGGCATAAGCAGCAATGGCAATCGCCCAGCTTAACGGCATGGGAAATATGACGATGGCGGTAACGGCCACAAAGAGCATGATGGTGAGGTGCCGTTCATAAAATTCGCCGCCAGTGTTGACGCCTACCAAGGCCACAGAGAGCAGAATCAGAAAAACCCCGGAAAGAAGGAATACGCCATGTTGCCAAGGCGCCAGGGGCTTTCGAAAAGCGATCTCCGTCACGATGGCAGCGGGGGGAAGGATGGCTGCTGGAAGCAGCATTGGCTCGACGGTTTCGATTGGAAGCAGGATTGCGTTGAGGCCGAGCGCCAGGACATCGAGTACGACAACCCAGGCCATCCAGGCGCGGATGATTTTTGAAGCCTGCGGCCAGGAGCGTTCGCGAAAAAGATAAGCGAGTTCTCCATCGAGGCGAATATCACGCGTGCGCCCGCCCAACTGGCGCTCGACTTCCTCTATAATCTCGGCGCTCAGCCGCTGCGGAAGCTTGCGCGGGTGTGCTCCTACCGATTTGCCATCGGTTTTTGTTTGCTTGGCGTCCATCTGGTGGATCTAGGCAGGAGGCGTCTACGGACAAGACGACGTGACCCTGGGGTCGGGAAGGAGGGCGTTGGCTGCCTAAAGAAGTCCTCTCTCAGGATCCAGGGACTGAAAGAGCATGTATCAGATCGGGGCAGCGGAATCTCGCAGGTTCTCCGCTGCCAGAATGGGCGTGTTGCGCGAACGATAGTGATGCGAGTTCGTGGCGGCGCGCTTCGGGATTGTTCCGACGTGGACATTCGATAGAATTCATGGCACTGGTTCAATCATGAATTATAGCGCCGCCCACATCCTGCTCCTAGGCACCTTCGCTTGACGAGGGTGGGTTAGCGTGCGCGCTTTTATGATGCAACCCGCCGAAGAGGCGGGTTTTTTATTGCTCTCTTCGGCCAGATCAACCGATAGAGGCAATTGTGGCTTACGATCCAAAGCGTATTGAGCCCAAGTGGCAGAACTACTGGCACACAAATTCGACATTCCGGACCGGCGAAGATCGCTCCAAGCCGAAATACTACGTACTCGACATGTTTCCGTACCCCTCTGGCGAAGGCCTGCATGTCGGGCATCCCGAGGGCTATACCGCGACTGATATCGTCGCGCGCTACAAGCGGATGGCAGGTTTCAACGTGCTGCATCCGATGGGCTGGGATGCCTATGGGTTGCCGGCGGAGCGCTATGCAGTGCGCACGGGTGTACACCCCGCCGTTACCACCAGGACCAATATCGCCAACTTCAAAAGCCAGGTGCAGCGACTGGGCTTTTCCTACGACTGGCGCCGCGAACTCTCCACCACCGATCCCGATTTTGTCCGCTGGACACAGTGGATCTTCCTCAAGCTCTACGAACGTGGCCTTGCCTATCAGGCAGAGGTGCCGGTCAACTGGTGCCCGGCACAAGGGACGGTTTTGGCCAATGAAGAGGTCAAGGACGGCAAATATGTGGAGACGGGGGAGCCTGTCGAGCGCCGCCTCATGCGCCAATGGATGCTCAAGATCACCGACTATGCCGACCGTCTGCTGGAAGATCTGGACGGACTCGACTGGCCCGAGGGCATCAAAACCATGCAGCGCAACTGGATCGGTCGTTCGGAAGGAGCAGAGATTGCCTTCGCCATTGGAGGGCGCGGGGAGCGCATCAGCGTCTACACCACTCGGCCCGAGACGATCTGGGGAGCGACCTTCCTCGTGCTGTCGCCCCAGCATGCAGTGGTAGAGGCGATCACGACGCCAGCGCAGCGAGAGGCGGTGCAGGCCTATCTCGCCCGCGCTGCGACGCAGAGTGATGTCGAAAAATCGCAGGAGCGCGACAAGACCGGCGTATTCACCGGCGCATATGCCGTCAATCCTGCCACCGGCACACCAATGCCGGTATGGATCGCCGATTACGTGCTGACGGGCTTTGGTACCGGCGCAATCATGGCGGTGCCAGCCCACGACAGTCGCGACCACGCATTTGCACGTGCTTTCGGCCTGCCGATCGTTGAAGTTGTCGCAGCCTCGGCGGAAACCGATATCGAGGAAGAAGCTTGGGAGGGTGAGGGCCTGCTGATCAATTCGGGCCTCTGGACCGGTCTCGACACACCAACGGCAAAGCGGGCCGCTATTGCCTGGGTTGAAGAGCAGGGCGTGGGGCGAGGCCGCAAGCAATATCGCCTGCGCGACTGGCTGTTTTCGCGCCAACGCTATTGGGGCGAGCCTTTCCCGATCCTGCACCGGACGGATGGTGCCGTTGTACCATTGCCAGAGGATGCGCTTCCGTTGCTGGCACCGGAGCTCGGCGACTACAAGCCCACCGAAACAGGCGAACCTCCACTGGCGCGGGCCGAGGGCTGGATGCGCACGAGTGATCCCGCGACCGGTCTGGCGGCGCTGCGGGAAACCAATACGATGCCCCAATGGGCTGGCTCTTGCTGGTATTATCTGCGCTTTGCCGATCCGAAAAACGCCCTGGCTCCGATCGATCCGGCGGCGGAGAAATATTGGCTGCCCGTCGATCTCTATGTTGGCGGCGCTGAGCATGCCGTCCTGCATCTGCTTTATGCCCGCTTCTGGCACAAGGTGCTCTTCGATATCGGGGTCGTATCAACCAAAGAGCCGTTCCAGAAACTGTTTAATCAAGGCATGATCCTGGCCTTTTCCTACCGCGACGCCACCGGGAAGTATTACCGTCCCGAGGATGTCCGCGAGCGCGATGGCCAATGGTTCGCCGGCGAGATGCCGGTGAGCCAGCAGGTGGAGAAGATGTCCAAGTCCAAGGTCAATGTGGTCAATCCGGACGAGGTGATCGATCTCTACGGTGCCGATTCCATGCGGCTCTACGAGATGTTCATGGGGCCGCTCGACGTTGCCAAGCCGTGGCAGATGTCGGGCGTCGCCGGCGTCAGTCGCTTCCTGCACCGGGTCTGGCGCATGATCGCCAACGAAGCCGACAGCCTGAGCGACCAGATCAGCGATACCCCGCCCACAGGCGATATCGTTCGCCTGATGCACAAGAGCGTGCGCGCGGTCAGTGGGGATATCGACGCGATGCGGTTCAACACAGCGATTTCCAAGCTGATGGAGATGTCGAACACATTGATCGCGCTGGATCAAAGGCCGCGGGCGGCGGTGGAAACTTTCGTGTTGCTGCTGGCTCCTTTCGCGCCCCATATCTGCGAGGAATTATGGTGCATGCTGGGTCACAAGACCTCACTTGCCTACGCCCCGTGGCCGTCATTCGATGAAACTCTGGCTGAAGACGAGCGTCGCGAGTACGCTGTTCAAATTAACGGTAAGCTGCGTCACAAAGTGTTCGCCGCTCCCGGTCTGTCTGCCGACACGCTTCTGATTGTCGTCAAGAACGATCCGCGCGTAAGTGCGCTGCTCGAAGGCAAGCAAATTAGAAAAGAAATCGCGGTACCAGACCGCCTTGTCAATTTTGTCGTGGGAGATTGATTGCCGCGAACATCTTGGCTTTTGCGCGTTCGGAACCCGGCTCCTGGATAGCGTTATCGCGTTCTGCGGGGCTTCCAAGTCAGCCGGCCGCCATTTCGCTGAACAGCCAGTCGCGGAATGCTCTGACTTTCCGCTGACGCAGGGCGCCGTCCGGGTAGACGACATAGTAGTTCCATCTGGATTTCAGCGCTAGGTCAAAGGGCCGCACAAGTCGGCCAGCCGCCAGGTCGGCAGAGACGAGCGCGCTCCTGCCCAGGAGCACGCCTTCGCCATGCACCGCCGCTTCTACGGCATAGGCCGCAGAGTCGTACCTTACCCCGTTATCGGGGTTGATATCGTCCAGACCCGCGGCCCGGAGCCAGGTCGCCCAGTCAATGCGGAAGTTGTCGTGGATAAGCCTGTGATGCTTGAGGTCGTTGGGTGTTCGCAGCGCATGCTCCCCCTGTAGCAGCTCCGGACTGCAGACAGGCGAAACCTCTTCCTCAGCCAGGAATTCCGATAACACGCCCTCATATCCTCCGGCGCCGTAGCGGATCGCGATGTCAATTCCGTCTCTGATGAAATCCGAAAACGTGCCGGACGTCGACAGACGCACATCGATGTCACGGTTGGCACGATGGAAGCGATGGAGCCGCGGCACAAGCCACCGGCCGGCGAAGCCGTCCGACGTGCTGACATTGAGGACACCTGCTGATTTGGGCGCGCTTGCGACGATTGTCGCAGCACCTATTCGATCCAGCGCTGCGCCGATCTCCGCAGCATAGGCGGCACCTTCCGACGTCAGTTGGACGGAGCGGGTTCCCCGTTCAAAAAGCCGGGTGCCGAGTTGTTCCTCCAAGTTGCGGATGGCACGACTGACAGCTCCATGCGTCACATGGAGTTCTGCCGCTGCTTTGGTGAAGCTCAGATGACGGGCCGCAGCGTCGAAGGCCGGAAGCGTGGTGAGTGGCGGAAGTCGTCTCGGCATCGGTTCACCTGTGACTATTGCTCACAAATCCTGCACGAATATTCGTTTGTCGTCCAGCCAGGAGCAGCGCACTCTCGGCCATCGACGCCTTTCTCGATCTAGCGAATGGCAACGTCAGGTTCTAGAAATGGAGATTGCTGTGACTATTACTCTCGCTCAAAATGGAAGTTGCGGTCTCAATACCGCTGAGCCCGCCCCGCTATCCATGGCGGCGCTCGAACCGTTTCGTACAGCGACCATCCAACAGGTGGTTCGCTTGGTCGCTGGCATCAGGCACCGGTGGACGATGGGATATCTTGCACGCCTTTCCAACCACCGACTGCAGGACATCGGCTTTGAGCGTGATTGGGATGGGTCATTGATCCAGGCCGACAATGGCCGGACTGCCGGTCGCCTCGACTGAAGGAGAAGCCGTATGAAAATCTATCCCCATCTCTGGTTCGCGTCTCAGGCCGAGGAGGCCATGGAGTTCTACACGTCGGTCTTCAAGGGAGCGAGGATACTCGGGCGCATCGATCTGCCTGATCCTGAGTTGTCGGTTGTCCGCTTCGAACTGGAGGGCTTGCCGATAGCCGCTCTGAACGCTCACTCTCATGTGCCGTACAATGAGGCGTTTTCCTTCCTGGTCGAAACCGACGACCAGGCGGAAACCGACTATTACTGGAACGCGTTGACGTCTGGAGGCGGCAAGGAACAGCCTTGTGGCTGGCTGACGGATAAGTTCGGCGTCTACTGGCAGGTCTCGCCATCGATCCTGCTGCGGATGGTCTCCGACTCCGACAAGGAGAAGGCAGGACGGGTATTACAGGCAATGTACAAGATGAAGAAGATCGTCATCACCGATCTCGAGCGGGCCTATCGAGGCTAGGAAGGAGGGCGAGGCCGATTACTTCGACTGTCGGCTGCCCATCACGAGGCACGCTGACGCTTCGTCAGATTCCCGATTATGTTCTCGGTCGATCACGTGACTTCCGGGAATAGCGCTGGGCTCTGGCAATCTCGCCGGAAGGACCGGAGCACTGCGGCTAAGTCATGGCGTTTCGGCGCTTAGGTTCCCATCAAATGAGACGCTCCGGCGAGGAAGCACGACCATCCTGCGGTCGCCCTCGGAACGTCATGGGCGGGGCGCCGATGATGCGTTTAAACGCCCGGCTGAATGAGGCCTCCGATTCATAGCCAAGACGTTCGGCAATCGTAGCCACGCGTTGCCCTTCCCGCAGCCATTGATGCGCCTGGTGCATGCGCATGCGGGCGACGTACCGAGCGGGTGTCTCGCCAACGGTTCTGGCGAAGCGCTCTGCGAACCCGGAACGGGAGGCGCCCATCTTGCGAGCGAGTTCGTCCACCGTCCAGTCATGGGACGGATCGAGATGGATCGCTGCCAGGACCCGGCCCACATCGGGATTGCGAACGGCGGTCAACCATCCAGAGGAGTCGCCGCAGCCGTGTTCCACCCAAGCGCGGATGATCGTCGCGGTCAGAACATCCGCAAGCCGGGCGAGGATTCCGCCAGCCCCGACGCGGTTCATATCGACCTCGCGCATCATCGCATCGAGCAGGGCCGGAATCGAAGGTTCACTGGCCGCAAGATCGCTTGTGCGCATCACATCGGGCATCAGTTGCAGCAACGGATGGCGCTTGTCGACATTGAAACGCATGACCGCGAAGAACAGCAGGTTCTTGCTATCCGCACAGGGGCATTGCAGATCGACGATGCCATCGCAGACCGCCTTGCGCGGCAGGGCTTCGACGGGCGTCGGCACTATGCCTGGCGCACTTGCAAGCACATGGGCATCGCCCCGCGGCAGCAGGACCGCATCACCCGGGTGCATTTCCATCCATTCTCCGTCCGGCGTCTGCACGAATGCCTCTCCGGCCGCCAGAAAATGAAACTGCGCTTCATCCTTTGTCGGAAAGGCAGTCGCCCACGGGGCCGACGGCTGGCAACGGCCGTAGTCGACGCCGTCAAGACGAAGCCCCCGCATCATTTCCGTCAGTGCGTCGCTCATCGTGTCCTCGTTATTTGGACGAACGGTCATGTCTTGTAGATTTTCTAGCATAGAAACACCAGCGCGAGCCGTCTAGCCTTGTCAGCACAATTTCTGGAGACGGCAATGAACATCAATCCCGAAGCCAACGGCTTCCATACCAGCAACAAGGAGGCCAGTCCGGCCTGGGCAGGAGTCGTATCGCTCTCGCTCGGCGTCTTCGGCCTCGTGACGGCCGAGTTTCTTCCGGCCAGCCTGCTCACACCGATTTCACAAGATCTTCACGTCAGTATCGGCGCTGCCGGCCAGTCGGTGACCATGACCGCTGTGATCGGCGCGATCGCAGGTCCTGCAATTGTCATTGGCACCAGCCGGTTTGACCGTCGTCTCACTCTGCTCGGATTGACCGCCCTGCTCATCATTTCCAGTCTCCTGGCGGCATTCGCCGATGGGCCCGCGACGCTTCTCGTTGCTCGAGGGTTGCTGGGGATCGCGCTCGGCGGCTTCTGGGCCTTGTCGCTGGCGCTCGCCATGCGGCTTGTTCCCGAGCGGCTGATGCCGCGGGCGATGGCGATCATCATGACCGGCGTATCCGTTGCAACGGTTTGCGCTGCACCCGTCGGTGCCTGGGTCGGAGAAGTCTATGGCTGGCGTTTTGCATTTGTCATCGCGGCTGCGGTCGGCGGTCTTGCCTTCATGACCCAACTCCTAACCCTACCTGCGATGCCGTCCGTCGGCGCTGCAGGATTGGGCACGATGGCCACGGTGCTACGCCGCCCGGCAATCAGACTGGGCCTTCTGACCGTCTTGCTGGTGGTCGCCGGTCATTTCGCCGGTTTCACCTTCATTCGGCCCTTCCTCGAAACCGTGCCACATTTTGGGGTCGAGGGGATATCGGCGGTTCTGCTGGCCTTCGGGATCGGCGGTTTCATCGGCAATCTGTTCGGCGGGTTTGTTTCCGAGCGCAACACGGCACTGTCCATCGTCATCGCGGCTACCGGGATCGCCGCAACAACGTTGGCGCTAGCGCTGGCCGGCAGCCTTCCAAGCGTTGCGTTCGTCGCGACCGCACTGTGGGGGTTTGCCTTCGGCGCTCTGCCGGTGAGCGTTCAGAGCTTCGTCACACAGGCAGCATCCGACGAAGCAGAAAGCGCAGGTGCGTTGATGTTGACCACCTTCCAGGTCGCCATTTCTAGTGGGGCGGCTATTGGAGGCCTCATTGTCGAAGCGCAGGGGTTGCCCGGGGTGTTCGGCTTTGCAGCTATTGCCGCGCTGTGCGGCGCCCTCGTGATCGGCATCCTCAGCCGGAAAACGGTAGCGGCGGCGTCCTAGCGAAATCTCCGCCGGGAACCGTTCTTGCCAGCCTGGATCGGCCTGATCTCATCAAACGTAATTGGAAATGTTCGCGGTAGAGATCCTTGATCTGCTGCAATTGATGGCTCCGGCCAATCCGGTCGGCCGGCGATCAGTACGTCAGCCGGCCTGACTTGAAAACTCTATCGGTGGTGCCTCGACCGGCGTAGAGGTTAAGGCATCTTACGGAGCTAGGTCGCCTCAATGCGCTAACGCTGTCTGCGGGCTGCCACGCAGGATCAGCGCGAACACTGCTAAGCCCAAGAGTGTGAGACAAAACCCGGCCCATACTGCCGACAGTAAGCCGAAGCCGTTGCCGATGGCCAGCCCACCCGCCCAAGCGCCGATGGCGTTCGCAACATTGAGCGCGGCCAGGTTCATGGCGCCCATCAAGGTCGGGGCTTCCGGCGCAAGTCTTGTGAGGCGGACCTGGATTGTCGGTATCGCGGTCATCATTGTTGCTCCCACGCAGAAAAGCCCGACGAAGAGCGTGGGGATGTTCGAGCCGAAGCTGGCCAAGATCGCAAGCACGATGATGGCGCTTCCAAAGCCGACTACAATGCCGCGCGCCGGGTGCACGTCGGCAATCCTGCCGCCCACCAGGTTCCCCACCGTCATGCCGATGCCGAACAGGGCAAGGGCAACGGGAATCCATTCCGCGCCTATGGCAACGACGTCGGTCACGAAAACACCGATGAATGTATAGACCGCAAAGATGCTCGCTACGCCGAGCGCGGCGACCGTCATCATCAACCAGACTGACGATCTGCCGAGAGAAGCGAGCTCCCGGGCGACGGAGCCGCCATCCAAGGAGCTTGTCTTTGGGACCCAGAACCACAGCGTCAGCGTGGACAAGACGCCGAGAGACGCGACGGCGAGGTAGGTGTTGCGCCATCCGAGATTTTGGCCAAGGAAGGTGGCGAGGGGTGATCCGACGATCGTGGCGATCGTCAGGCCGCTCATGACGAGCGCAAATGCCTTGCCTCCGTGTCCGGGCCCGACAATGTACGACGCAACCACCGCTCCTGCCCCAAAATAGGCTCCTTGCGGAACGCCGCTGATGAAACGAGCCACCGCAAACATCCGGAGGTCTGTCGCCAAAGCTGAGAGGATGTTTCCGCACACGAAGAGGGTCATGAGCAATAGAAGCAGCGTTCGTCGGTTCAGGCGAGCGGCGGCAAGCGTGACAAGCGGCGCGCCGATAACAACACCGAAGGCATATGCCGTAATCGCATTCGTGGCCGCGGGCAGATCGATTCCCAGACTTGCCGCAAACAGCTGCAAGATTCCCATGCTTGCGAATTCTGATGTGCCGATGCAGAAGCTTCCCAGGGCGAGCGCGAAAAGCGTCAAACCGGCTTTCCGCTGCTGCGCCGCATCGGTGCAGTGCACCTTTACGGCAGAGCATTGGGCGTCAAAGGCTTTGTTGAGCATGCTGGCCTCCATCGTTAAAGACGACTGCCTGCCTCCGTCGCGGGATGCGGTTTAGCATCTACTTCACATGGTTTTGGGGCTCGGCGTCTCCCGGATTTTAGGAGGCCGGACGTAGGCTGACAGTTAAGTTTGGTGAAAACCTGAGAAAACCGAACACGCGGCAATCAATTGGGCGGCATCAAGCTGCCGCCGTTGCAATCCTTCAGACGGCTGGTCTTCAACATAGCGATCCTGTGGAGCCTTACGCACGTCCCGCTTGATCGGTAAGTCCAATCCGTCTCAGCCCTTGGAGACGTCCACCGGCTTCGGGGCAACCATAATCCGAGGTCGTGGACGCGCTTCTTCGCATGCATCGACCGTCACGTCCCGCGCCCGGCTATTCCTGGCATGATCGACCTTTATCGACTACTCGATGCAAAGGGTCTCGGTGTTCCAGCCGTTTGGCAGAGGTTCCGGACGCTGGATTTCGATGTTCTCGAACGTGAGCCCGGCGATATTGTGCGCAAAGAGCGCCGGCATGCCCGCTGGGTAATCGACGAGGCCAACAATTTTTCCGTCGGCTCCCCGCAGCCAGGCATTGCCACGTCCCTCGTGATCCTTGGGCGGGGATAGGTCGGCACTCGTGGGGCGCAGGTCATATTGCCTCGCTGTCCCCAGGGAGCCTTCCTCAATCGTCAACTTGATGTTGCTGAGGCTCATTCCCGTAATTCCGCCGCTTCGCTCTGCAAAGAGGTTGATCGGACCCTGGCAGTTCCCCGTCACGTTCTCGATGCGGACGTTGCTCACGACGCCAGCAGGTGTCTCCGGCCGGCGATCGAGCTGGGTAATTGTGAGCGGCTCACCCGAGCCCCAGAAACCATCGGGCGTTTCGTGGCAATCGATATCTATGTCCGAGAAGGCAATATCTTCAATCGCTCCGCCATCACGCGAGAAAATGCCGAGGGCGCGATTGGAATCGTGGACCTCGCAACGCGTGAAGGCGACATGGCGGATGTCACCAAAACTTTCCGTGCCGATCTTCAATGCGCAACTGTTGCTCTCGACATGGCAGTCCGAAACTTCGATCTCCTCGCAGCGTGCGATGCCCTTGTCGCTGCGGCTCGTCTTGAGGCAGACGCCATCGTCCGCCGTTTTGATGACGACGCCGCGCACAGCGACCTTTGCACAGCTGTCGATGACGATCCCGTCCGTATTCGGGAGTTGTCGATTGTTGAGCACCGTGATGCTCTCGACAACCACATCACGGCAGCGCACGAGGTGGACCGTCCACATCGGCGAATCTTCGATCACAAAGCCTTCCAGCCTGATCTTGCTGCAGTCCTCGAACACCAGGACTCGTGGGCGCTTTTCGCTCGGCGTATAGGTGCCGACCGTCTGGTCAAAGCCGGTGCTGAAGGCGGCGCCCGAGGCGAGGATCTTGCCGTCGCCGACGATCGCGACATCATGGGCCTCCTGCGCAACGATATAGGCGCGGTCGGATCCCTCGGCGATGACGCTCACCGAATTTCCGGCATAAAGCTCGTAATCAGGGACGAACTCGAGCGTGGCGCCCAGCCCGATTGACATTGTCACACCGCTGAACAGGCGAATTGGCCCCGTAATGTGCCGACCCGGCTGCAGCAGAAGCGTTCCCCCGCCAGCGCGCACCAGACTGTCGATGGATTGCTGCAGGTCAGCGCCATCGGGCTCGATCGAAATATCCATTGGCGATCCTCGTTACTCTGGGGATGATTAAGCTACGCCATTTTATTCGTCAACAGGACGAACTAATTCATCCAGTCAATCTTGTTTGTGTTGACACCGCCGAAAACTCGTATTTAATTCGTCATGGTTACGAACAAACGATCGGCCAAAGGGAGATTTGGAGGCTGGTCGGTGCCAGAGTTTGAGGAGCAAAGAAGGGGAACCCTATGAAACCGCTCAAGACATTGATGATGACGGCAGGCGCCCTGGCGATGACGATTTCGCTTGCGACCGCATCCGAATTGAAGATCGTCTGGTATGTCGACAACGACCAGGAAGAGGCGAACACGCGCGCCTTGCTCGATCAGTACACAAAACTCCACCCGGACACGACCTTCGACCTCGAGATCACCCCTTATGATGGGATGGTCCAGAAATTCCAGCAGTATGCCGCCTCCGGCATCATGCCGGATCTGTCGCTCACCTCATCGATGGAGCCGGTCATCCGTCCGTTCCTCGTCGACCTCAAAAAGGAGATCGGCCCTGAATGGATCAACGACTTCGTCAAAGGTTGGGGTGATGGCGCCAAGCTCGACGACAAGGTCATCGCCGCGCCGTTGCGTGTGACCTCGACGGGCATCTTCCTGAACGTCGATGCCTTCAAGAAGGCCGGCGTTGCCGTCCCGGACCACGCGACCGGTTGGACGTGGGATGAGTTCGTTCCCAAGATCAAGGAAGTCGCAGAAAAGTCCGGTACTCGCTATCCGCTCGTCTGGGACGTTTCGGCAAGCCGCTGGATCGTTCATGAATATCAGTACGGAAACCACATCTACACGGAAAAGGAACCCGTAAAGGTCGTCATGGACGAGGCAGCGTGGACGAGCACGCTCGACAAGTTCATCGACATCACGAAGGCTGCAATGCCGCCCGGTCTCTGGTCCGGCGCGAGCTCCGACAACCCGAAGGAAATCTTCACAGCCGGTCAGGCCGTAGCCTATATGTCCGGAAGCTGGCAAATCGCCGGATTGGCCGATAACGCGCATTTTGCGTGGCAGGCTGGCCCGACGCCGCGGGGCACGGTCGCCTCGTCGATCTACGGAGGCGACTACATCGTGGCCTTCAACACGAGCCAGCATCTTCCGGAAGCGATCGATTTCATCAAATGGATCACATCACCGGAGATCCAGGGACAATATGCCAAGACCTTCGGCATGATCCCGGCCAATATGAAGGCAGCAGCCGTCAAGTACGACAATCCGGCCGCCACCGAAGCGATCACGGCAATGCAGGCCGAGTTGAACGCCAGCCCTGCCTACGCTGCGACCGACCAGGCCTGGCCGCAGATGCAGGCCGTCTGGGGGACCGTGAAGACAGCCGTCACGCAGGCTGTTGCCGGTCAGGTCACCTCCGCCGAAGCCATATCGCAGATCAAGAAGGCAGCCGATGCCTCGCTTGAGGCTAGCAAGTGACGACGGGCATATTGGAAGACAGCCGTTCGGCACTGGGTCCCCACCCGGTGCCGAAAGGCCTGCGCGGCAGCTTGGCAAGCCTCGGGTGGCCCTACCTGCTCATGGTGCCGACAATGGCGCTCCTCGTTACCTTCACGCTCTATCCGCTGGTCCAGGGCCTCTTCATGGCCTTCTTCAAGCGGGGTGTGGTCGTCGTTCCGCAGGTGCCCAACACGCTGCCGCAATATGTCGGGCTGGATAACTTTATCGGGCTTCTAAGCAATGCCGATTTTCAGGTTTCATTGCTCAAGACCGTTCTTTTCGTGATCATCGCGGTTCCGTTGAACATTGTCGTCTCGTTGGCGCTGGCTCTGCTGCTGGCGCCACAGACCCGGCTGTTTGCCTTCGTCCGCACGATCGTCTTCTTCCCGTCGATGATCAGCCTGCTGATCATCGGCGTTGCATGGCGATGGCTCTTCGGCCTCAATAACGGCCTTGTGAACTACCTGCTCTCACTGATCGGCTTCGCCCCGGTCCCATGGCTCGAACAGGACACGATGGCTCAGATCGCCGTCGTCATCGCCTGGGTGTGGGCGCAAGCCGGCTTCAATATGATGATCTTCATTGCAGGCCTGACCGCGATTTCCGCTGATTACTACGAGGCGGCCTCGATCGACGGCACCAGCAAGTGGCGGCAATTCACCCATATCACCTTGCCGCTCTTAAAGCCGACGCTCGCTGTCGTCCTGGTCCTCTCCTCTATCGAGGCCTTCAAGGTCTACGAGCTCGTCGTATCGCTGACGGGCGGCGGTCCGGGCAAGGCAACGGTCTATCTCATACAGACGATCTACGACACCGCGTTCCAAAAGCCGATGCAGGCTGGCGTTGCGGCCGCCCAATCCGTGGTGCTGTTCATCATCCTGCTTTTCCTCACGATCTTCCAGTTGCGCGTATCGCGGAGCGAGAAATGACACGCATCTATTCTCCCTGGCGACTGGCCTTCGTCGTGCTGACCTTGTTCGTCTTCCTGATGCCGCCGATCTGGCTTTTCCTGTCTTCGTTGAAATCACAACAGGAGATCTTCCAGTGGCCGCCAACGATTTTGCCGGCCCAGCCGACCTTGCAGAATTTTGTCGACACGGTGTCGCGCGCGAAGTTCCTCATCTTCTTCCGTAATTCGGCCATTGTCTCCGTGCTTTCGGCGCTACTGTCCGTCACCATCAGCGTCATGGCTGGCTACGCGCTCGCGAAATTTCGGTTCAAGGGAGACACACTTTTCTTCCTGCTCATCATGTCGTCGTTGATGGTGCCGTTGCAGATCATCATGATCCCGGTGTTTCTGGTGCTGCGGGATCTCAATCTTCTCGACACGCTGGCAGGTATCATCATCGCGCCGGCGGCAACCCCGACCGGGGTCTTCCTTATGCGCCAATACATCACCAACATTCCTGACAGTCTTCTGGAGGCGGCACGACTCGACGGTACGCCGGAATGGCGGATCCTGTGGCGGATCATTGTTCCGCTCGCCATACCTGCGATCGGCACGCTGCTCGCCTTCAATCTCGTATGGCGCTGGAACGATTATCTTTGGCCGTTCCTGATCATCAGTGACCAGGACAAATGGACAGTCCAGGTCGCGCTTGCCAATACGGTCGGGCGCTTCGGTATCAACTGGCCGAGGCTGCTGTCGATGTCGGTGCTTTCGGTGCTGCCCGTGCTCGTCATGTTTACAGCCCTGCAGCGCATGTTGATGAGCGGCCTGATGGCGGGCGCAACGAAGGAATAGGCCTGCTATATTCCATAATTCAAGGGCCGCCTTTCGGGCGGCCCTTTGACATTTGCTTTTTCAAAAAACGGCCTCGGTGGCGATAGGTCGCAAACCTCTAGCGGATCGCGTCTGGCAGCCTATCCTTGTAGGCAAGCGCGGCGGCGGCCGGCATGCTGCTCCATCCCTGAAGCAGCGAGCCGCGTCCCCAGGGTGGCGAGAAATATTCGACCGCTCCCATCCAGCCTTCTTCGAGGCAGGTCTCCCACCAGCGCAGGAGCGGGTAATCCGCGCCGTCCAGGCCGTATGCAAGCCGTTGCTCGGCATAGAGCCCGGAAAGATAGGGCCAGTCTGAGCCATTGTGGTAGCGATAGGCGAAATAGGATTTCTCACGCGTATCCTTGGGGCGCTTGAACGGCGGATAGGCGCAAAGCACGCCCCAGTCTCCGTAAGGCTGTTCGCCATTGTTGCGACTTTCCAGGATCTCCTGGACCTTGGCGAGAACGCCTTTCGCCCGCTCGGGAGAAACCGCCTTGAAGCGAAGCAGCGTCAGGCTGTCGAGCGTCAGATGGTCTTCGACGAAATCTACCTTTGTCCCGTAGTCCGCGTAAGTGCCGCCCGGTTGCAGAAGCGCCTCGTCCAGCGAAGCACGCGCCTTTTGCGCCACGGCTGCCGCCTTCGACGCAAAGGCTTTGTCGAGCGCGGCGCCGTGCTTTGCGATGACGTCGAGGGCCCCGATCCACAGGCCGAGATCATAGGCGACATAACCGTGACGATAAACGTTGTCGGCCCAATCGCGGTCGTGCCGCGGCTTGATCGGCAAGCCTGTTCCGGTTTCGTCGAAGCTGCAGTAACGATCGAAGATCGCCACCACCTTATCCCAGTAGAGGGAAAGCGGCGAACCGTCGCCGGTCGCATTGATGTAGTCGCCGATCGTCAGAATGAAGAAGAGCGGGCTGTCGAAATGGTCGCTCCACCAGTCGCCGGGTCGAAGGTGCTCCTCTTTGATCCGTGGATCTGTCACGCGTACCTTTTCCCATTCCTCGGCCTGTCCTCGTCCTGTCAGGATGACGCCGCTCGGCGCTTCGCCGTTGTCCTGTACCCCTCGTGCCAGAAGATCGATCTGGGCGCGGACGGCGTCCGGTTCCCGATCCAGGAGAGCCTGGAGTGTCCAATAGCCGTCCCGGTAATAGGTACGAGCCGGCGCGCTGTAGGCCTGTCCGGCGGCAAGGCCGGCAAAGGCGCCGTGCTCGTCCTGTCTTATGCTCGAAAAGGCGGCGTGCAGGCTTTGCGAGATCATGCTGCGCATCAGAGCAGGCGCCTCGGGCATCGCGTCGCAACGCGTGACATAGGCATTGGCCTCGGCAATCAGTTTCGTCTGGTCGAGCTCAAGAGCTGCAAGTGCTTCCCCGATCGTCGCACCGGCCGTCACGAAGATGCCGTCAGGCCTTTGCTCCGCGATGGCGACGCCCCAGCCGGTGCGGGCAATGCGACGACCCTCTTGCCGTTCGATGGGTTCGCGCTTCGCGGTCGCGCCCCACCAGGCGCAGCGCCGTGCAGGGATGAAGGTCCGCAGCTTTGCACCTTTCAAGAAGAGCGCCGGTGCCGACTGCGCCACATAAAGCCCTCCACCATGCGCTTCCACGCGGTTCGGTGCATAAGTGAAAGGGGCGCTCCAGCCGGTGAACGTCAGATTGACGAGCTTGCCCGCACCCCATAGCGAAAGCTCGATCCTGCCTTCCGGTCGACAATCACCCTGCAGGCGCGGGGCCATGAACGGGACGAGCACCGGCGTCGACGAGCGAAGCTGTCCGTCGTCAAGCGGTGTCAGAACCTGTGATTTTGATTGTGCTGAACTCATCGGACGGCTTCCTGTTTTTCTGCCTTCTCAATTGCTGCATGGTCGGTCAGGCCGAGCATGAGCGCCCCGAGCATGCCGGCTTCAGGGCCGATCCCGGTTGCCTCGATACGTGTTTCAAACGGCAGCAACATCGGCATGTGACGCCTGACGGCATCGACGAACTCGCGGCGCGAGCCTATGCCTCCGCCCAGCACGATGAGGGCGGGATCGAAGAGGGCCTGTACGGCGGCAAGGCCGACCGAGGCCGATTTCGCGAGCGTTTCGATGGCGGCGACAGCTTGCCCGTCTCCAGCCAAAGCACGAGCGAATATCTCGGCGACTGGCAGTGTGCCATCGCCATAGAGGCTGCGCACTGCGGGCGAATCAACCTGATCCTCGAAGAGACCGGCGCGTGCCTGCGGCGCCGCCTGATGAGGATTGGGACCTAACGGAAGAAAACCAAGTTCTCCTGCTCTTCCATGCCGGCCGCGGAAGAGTTTTCCACCGATGACCAGCCCCATGCCGACGCCGGTTCCGAAGGCGATAAATGCAAGCGAATCCTGATCCTGTCCTTTGCCGAGCGTGGCTTCGGCAAACGCCCCGAGGTTCACGTCGTTCTCAACCACGACGGGGCACGGCAGAGCATGTGCGAGCAACGCAGCGAGCGGCTGATCGGCCGGTATGGCCAAGTGAGGGGAAAGCGAAGCAAGCCCCGTTTCCGGCGAGACCGCCCCCGGTACGCCGACGACAGCCTTAAGCAACGGACCGCGTTCGCGATTTTCCTGCAGCAGTGACAAAATCATCCGCGGAATTTGCCGCAATACAGGAGCGTCCGCGCCATGTTCGGTCGGCTCTTCGGCCTTTGCCAGAATACGTCCCTGCAGATCGGCAAGCCCTGCCAGGATCTTGGTACCGCCGAGGTCGACGCCGGCGACCATGCCTTGAGATCCGCCCGCTTCGTCCGCGCGACGAGTGATTTTTGCCCGTCGCAAGCCAGACGCAATGGTTGAAATATTTGACAATTGCAGTCCTTTTGCGATATTTGTTCGGCAGGTTGACGAATTTATTATGGCCGCGCTTGCGGGCTGTCAACAAGCAGTTTGAAATCGGCGGGCTTTCATGGAAAAAGCAGAACACCGATACAACGATGAAGACGGATCTGGCGGGGTAGCTAGACGATGGTATTGACCGAAAACGCGCCGCCCGTGCTGCGACAGATTTCCGTGCGCGCGGTTATGGACGTGCTGCTCCATGCCGGACCCACGTCGCGAGCCGAACTTTCAAAGATCACCGGCCTTTCAAAGCAGACGATGTCCGAGGTCATCAGGGCGCTGGAGGAAGCTGGTTGGGTTCGAGAAAAGGGTGTCACGAGCGGGCGCATTGGCCGCACAGCCATCACCTATGAGGTCAATGGTGATGCCGGCTATGCTGTCGGTATCGACATGGGCGCGACGACGACACGCATCGTGCTCGGCAATATCGTCGGGAGTGTTGTCGGCGAAATCGAATATCCATCCGACCGTCGCGGCGGCTATCATCTGATTGACCAGGTGGAGGCGATGCTGTCCGACATGCTTGCAAAGATGGGCATTGCCAGGGACTTCGTCCTCGTGGCGGCGATAGCAACGCCGGGGGTCGTCGATCCCGCGACGGGTGCGCTCTCGATGGCGCCGAACCTCACCGATATCACCGATATCGATATTGGCAGGACGCTCAGCGAGAGGCTTGGCTGTCCCGTTGTCCTGGAAAACGACGTCAACGCCGCCGTCATCGGCGAGTCCTGGCAGGGATGCGCGACCGCAATCGATACTGTGGCCTTCATTTCGCTCGGGACCGGCATCGGGCTTGGCGTGCTTCAGGACGGCAAACTGATGCGCGGCGCGAACGGAGCGGGTGGCGAGATTTCCTATATGCCGTTTGGCGCCGATCCCTATACGAAGGACAGCCTTGAACGAGGCGCGCTGGAATGCGCGATAGCGGCTCGGGGAATCAGCGAGCTCTACGAGCGTTCCGGGGGCAAGAAGGATACCTCCGTCCGGGACATCCTGGCCCTTGCCGAAGAGAACGATCCTGTCGCGGTCGAAGTGATCGGGAAAGTCTCGGACATTGCTGCGCTGCTTGTCGTCTCGGTCAATGCGATCGTCGATCCGAAGATCGTCGTTCTCGGTGGCAGCATCGGCCGCCATCCTCTCATTGCCGAAGGCGTCCGGCGCGGGATTGTCAAGGCGAGCCGTCGTGCCATCGATGTCGAGGCAAGTGTTCTTGGCAGGCGGGCAACGCTGGTTGGGGCCCTCGCAATCGGGCTGAACCACGTTCACAACCTGCTTTTCTCTCCCCAGACGCTGCCGGAGCAGCGGCGCTTGCCGCCGCCGCCGCTTTGATTGTCACGTAGATTTGTTCAACGCGACAACGCTGGCGGCACCGACGTGGTGGGCAAAAATGAGGGTTCCACCACCGATCAAGGTGATATTGTAGCGTCGGATATCCGAGAGGGACCCCGCTGGAAACCCGCGCCGGCGCGAGCTCTGATGAGATCAATTTATTGAAAATCCCGCCTGCAGGCGGAGAAAACCCACCATCGCTGCAACAGAAAATTACGTTCGTCATCTTGACGAACTAATTAGTTCCACGCAGACTGTAGGGAACATGAGGGAGGATATCCGACTGCCGGTGTGCTCGCGGCTGCCTTCGGAAGGAACATCAAAAGGAATGGATTCATGGCCGGTCTGAAGTTGAACGATGTCAGGAAGAGCTTCGGCCATCATTCGATTCTCCATGGTGTCGATCTCGATGTGGACGAGGGCGAATTCGTCGTTCTGGTCGGCCCTTCAGGATGCGGCAAGTCCACATTGCTTCGTTTGATCGCCGGCCTGGAAAGCGTGAGCGGCGGGAAGATCATTATCGGCGACGACGACGTGACGGCATCGCCGCCGGGGGATCGCGGGATCGCGATGGTGTTCCAGTCCTATGCATTGTATCCCCATATGACCGTTGCCAAGAATCTGTCCTTCGGCCTCGAAAACCTCACGATGAGCCGGGCCGAAATCGATCGGCGTGTGACGGAGGCGGCAAGAATGCTCGCCATCGAGCCGCTCCTCGACCGACGCCCGAAACAGCTCTCTGGCGGCCAGCGGCAACGCGTGGCGATCGGTCGCGCGATCGTCAGAAACCCCAAGCTCTTCCTGTTCGATGAACCGCTGTCCAATCTGGATGCTGCACTTCGCGTTCAGACACGCGGCGAGATCAGCCGTCTCCACAAGCGGCTCGGCGCCACCATGGTTTATGTGACGCATGATCAGGTTGAGGCCATGACGATGGCGGACCGCATCGTCGTCCTCAATGCCGGACATGTCGAGCAGGTCGGTACACCGTTGGAACTGTTCGAGGCCCCCGCCAATAAGTTTGTCGCCGGCTTCATTGGCTCGCCACAGATGAACTTCTTCGATGGAGTGCTTGCCGGGGCCGGTCCGGGTCATGTTGTCGTCGACGTGCCGGGTTTCGGCCGCCTGGATATTCCAGCACAGCAGGGAGAGGCGAGCGTTGGCGAACCTGTGATCCTCGGCGTCCGGCCGAGCCATTTCGAACTCGCCAAGGGCAGTGGCGGCGACGGTTATCCGATCCGCTTCGAAGTCGATTACGCCGAAAGCATCGGCACGGATACCTATGTGTACGGCACGGTGGAGGGCAGTGGGACTGCAACGATCGTCCACCTGCCTGATCATGTCGCGATCAAGGATCGCGCAGTCCTGCAACTTGTGGTCCGACCTGCACGCCTTCATCTCTTTCGAGCCCAAACCGGCAATTCCATCACAAAACCGCCTGTCGCCGCCGCGACTGTCGTGAGCGCCGGAAATGTCGAGGCCTGAAACGCCCCGCCGTTCATGAGGCTGTTGCGATGGGGCAATCCGTCAGGAACAAAGCCTGCCGGTCTGCCGCCGACTGATCACACAATCCGGTTCGGTCTCGAAGTATCCGCACCAGCGTAGAGGGGTTTCCGACAGCATGCGGAAATCTTCGCCGGATTTCGGCCTCAATCGAGACCGAAGAAGCATGGTGAGAATTTAAATCGCAAGGATGCGGACGTGCGCATACTCCTGGTCGAAGATGATTACATTCTCGGCTCCTCGCTGAAACGTGCACTCGAGAAACACGCCTATGGCTTAGATTGGTTCCGCGATGCCGAGACGGCGCTCGACGCGCTGCGCGACAGCCAATTTGGATGCGTGATCCTCGACGTCAATCTTCCCAAGGCGAGCGGCTTTGATGTGGCCCGTTCGCTCAGGAGGGGAGGCAACGACGTTCCGATCCTGATGCTGACAGCGCTCGACAGCGTGCGCGACCGCGTCGCCGGCCTGGACGAAGGCGCGGACGATTACCTCGTCAAACCCTTCGACCTTGACGAACTGCTCGCCCGACTGCGTGCGCTGATCCGGCGACGGCAGGGCCGCACCGAAACAATCATTCGATGCGCCGACGTCGAGCTCGACCCTTCGGCCATGGTGGCCCGCCGAAATGGCGTACAGCTTCACATCCCCGCCAAGGAGTTCCATCTCCTGCGGCTCCTCATGGAGCGGAGCGGACGTTACGTCACGAAGAACGATATCGAATATGCGCTCTACGACACGGATGTTTCGGTTGAGAGCAACACGATAGAAGTAACGGTCTATAACCTGCGCAAGAAGCTCGGTACTGATTTCATCCGATCGATCCGCGGCGTCGGTTACATGGTCGAGCGGCAGCAGTGACACTTAGCCAACGCCTTTTTCTCCGCATTCTCCCGACGCTCATCATCACGATCGCCATCGTTGGTATCTTCGCCTATCGCAGTGCTACGCGCGAGATCGACAATATCTACGATGCGCAGTTGATCAATGACGCCAACGTACTTTGGTCGTTGATGAAGCATCCCCTCACAAGATTGACGGCAAGACCGACAGTGCAGGTCCCGGATCTTGATTTCACCATGGACAACCAGCTTGCTCTCAACGAGGACGCGGACGACTATGCCGACGCCCATTCGTTTCGCGCCTGGAGGGGGTCAGCGCTGGCCTTTGCCAGCAGCAACGCCTTTCCTGATGAGGTCAAGCGGTTCTCGGCCGGTTTCACCGATGTGACCTATCAGAACGAGCTCTGGCGGGTCTATGCTCTGCCGATCCCGAATAGTGACGTGACCATCGAGGTCGCTGAAAAGATCATCCTTCGGGAAGGCCTCGTCGATAACATCCTTCTCAATCTCGCCTTTCCGCTGCTCATTCTTGTGCCCGTCAGTGCGATCATCATCTGGCTCGCCATCAATAACGGGCTTGCCAATGTCCGCGAGCTGGTCTCGCAGATCCGTGCCCGTACGCCGGATGACCTGTCGATGATTGCCACAAAAGCCCTGCCGCGGGATCTGGCGCCGCTCGTCCACTCGCTCAACAATCTTTTGCGAAAGCTTGGCCGCTCGCTGACGATGGAGCGGCGCTTTTCCGATCTTGCGGCCCATCAATTGCGAACGCCGCAGGCCGGCATCAAATTGCTCTTGCAAATGTTTGATCGTGCCGATTCCGATGAGGAGCGCGCGGCCCTGCTGAAGGACCTCGTCGTCAGCAACGAGCGCGCCATGCATCTCATAGAGCAGTTGCTGCGGCTTGCACGCGTCAGCCATCAACCGGTGCAGCTGGAAGCGTTGCCGCTCCGCCAGATTGCGGCGGCAGCCCTGGCGGATTTCGGGGTCATCCTCAATCGCCGGGGTTTCCACGTCGGGCTCGTCGCAACGCAAGACCCGCAAGTCTTGACCGACCGTGCTCTGCTGCGTGTCATGATCGATAATGTCCTCGACAATGCGATCAAATATTCGCCCGCCGGCGGTCGGATCGAGGTCCGCATCGAACCCGGCTCGCGCGGATTTCGGCTCTGCATCGAAGACAGCGGCCCCGGTATCCCGCTCGAGCAGCGGGAGGCCGCCTTTCAGCGGTTCAACCGCCTCGACGCGCAAGCCGGGGAGGGTGCGGGACTGGGATTGCCGATCGTCGCCGATATCGGCAACCGTCTCGACATCGGGATCAGCCTCAGCACGCCGGCCTGGGGATCCGGCCTGAAGGTGGACCTCGATATTCCTGCCGCATAAGCGGTCAATTCAGTTTCGCTTCATATTCGCCTCATCTCGCCTTCAGTTCGCGAGGCTAAATGCTTCTTCACAGTGAAGGAGCATGCGATGCAGGTGTTTTGCGATTTCGACGGGACCATATCCAAAGAGGACGTGACGGATCTCGTTCTGGACCGGTTTGCGCGCGCGGAGTGGCGCGAGATCGAAGATCAGTGGACCAATGGCAGGATCACATCCGCCCAGTGCATGCACCGCCAGATCCAGCTGCTTCAGGCAAGACGCGAAGACATCGACGCATTTCTGGACACGATCGAAATCGACAATGCCTTTGGGGCTTTCAAGGCCTTCTGTGAAAAGAACGGGCTCGAACTCGTCATCGTCAGCGATGGCGTCGATCATTTTATAAGGCGGGTCCTTGCCAGGCATGGCCTGGATGACATTCGGATCATCGCAAACAGGCTGATTTCTCGCCCGCACGTCGGCATGCCTGAATTCGATCTGGGCTTTCCATTCAAGAGCGCGAGCTGCACCGCCGGTGCCGGCGTGTGCAAATGCGCCCAGGTGAGGCCGTCCGGCAACCAGGTCTATATCGGCGACGGCCGCAGCGACTTCTGCGTCTCCCACGAGGCGCTGCTTGTCTTCGCCAAGGCCAGGCTTGCGGATTACTGCCGCGCGAATTGCCTTCCTTTCATCCCCTATAGCGGCTTCGCCGAAATCCAGGCGAGTGTCGCAACCATCCTTTCCAGCCCGTCACGGCAGCCTGTTGTACAGGCCGTGGCAAAAACTGCGTGAGAAGAGGACTTCATGCGTTCCAACCTGAAACTTGCTGCCAATGTGCACCCCACCGCCTCTGAAGACGAGCTGCGACAGCTCGAAGAGAACTATTGCTCCCACGGCGATACGGTTCATTACTCGCAGAAGCCGAAATTCTTCGAAAGCTGCGATGGTTCATTCGTCTTTGACGCGGCCGAAACACCATTTCTCGATCTCCAGATGTGGTATTCCGCCGTCAATTTCGGCTATCGCAACGAGCGTTTGAACAATGCCGCGCATCGGCAGCTGGATCGGTTGCCGCAGGTTGCCTCGCAATATCTCCATCGCGAAAAGGTCGAGCTCGCAGCGCTGATCGCTCGGGATGCCGAACATAAATTCGGTTCGAAAGGTCGCGTTCACTTCAACGTCGGCGGCTCGCAGGCAGTCGAGGATTCCTTGAAGCTCGTTCGCAACTATACCGGCGGCAAGAGCCTGATGTTCGCCTTCGAGGGCGGATACCATGGGCGAACGCTCGGCGCGACGTCGATCACCTCGAGCTACCGCTATCGCCGGCGTTACGGCCATTTCGGGGAACGCGCCCAATTCATCGAATTCCCGTATCACTTTCGCGGACCGAAGGGCATGTCGAAGGAGGAATACGGGCACTATTGCGTCCAGAAATTCGCGCGGCTGTTTGAAAGTGAGTACAACGGTGTCTGGGATCCGAAGGCTGGAAAATCGGAATATGCCGCCTTCTACATCGAACCTATCCAGGGCACCGGCGGCTATGTCATCCCGCCGATGAATTTCTTCAAGGAGCTCAAGAAGGTCCTCGACGATCATGGCATCCTGCTTGTCGTCGACGAAATTCAGATGGGCGTCTATCGGACCGGAAAGCTCTGGTCGATCGAACATTTCGGCGTGTCACCGGATGTGCTCGTCTTCGGCAAGGCAATCACCAATGGTCTCAACCCGCTTTCGGGCATCTGGGCCAAAGAAGAGATGATCAACCCGACGATCTTCCCGCCGGGCTCCACGCATTCGACCTTCGCCAGCAACCCGATGGGCACGGCCGTCGCTCTCGAAACGCTGAAGATGGTGTCTGAAACCGACTTCGGCGCGAGTGTGATGGAAAAAGGCGCACACTTCCTCGAAGGCCTGAAGGAGCTGCAGTCGCGGCATCCTATCGTCGGCGATGTCGACGGCCTCGGCCTTGCCCTTCGGATGGAAATCTGCGGGCCTGACGGGTTCACTCCCGACAAGGCGACGCTCGACTGGATGTCCGACGAAGGCATGAAGGGTGATCTTGCGGTCGATGGCAGGAAATATGGATTGGTGCTCGACGTTGGCGGATACCACAAGAACGTCATCACCCTTGCGCCGAACCTGATGATCAGCCGTGAGGAGATCGAGCTTGCTATCTCGCTGCTCGACCAGCTTCTGACGCGCGCCGAGCGGAGATAGGACCTTGCAGCTCCTCCTTCTCCATCTCGATGATGCGTTGGAGTTGCAGCCAGACTTCGTGCATTCCTGCCAGATGGCCGGGGCGCACGAAGTCGACGACAAGGATAGCGGCCGCGCCATCAGGCTGTGGGGGCGCCGGCCGGACCTTGATACCGTCTGGCGCAACCTGGCGAAGGCCCGGCCCTCAACCGGTGAAGGCGCCCGCCTTTGTTTCATGGGATCGGGCGACTTCCATCATGTGACGGCTCTTCTTCTGTCGCAGGCCCTCGAGAATAGCCGCAAAGCCGTCACCGTCATCCATATCGACAATCACCCCGATTGGGTGCATTTCGATCCCGGCATGCATTGCGGTTCGTGGGTCAACAAGGCGCTCGAACAGCCCCTGGTCAAAAAGGTGATAACGCTCGGCGTTTGCAGCCACGACCTCAGGTCACCGGAGCGCAAGGGCGCCAATCTGGTGCCGCTAGCCGACGGCCGCCTTGAACTTTATCCCTATAAGCATCCGCCGAGCAAAGTGAAATCGCATTACGGTTCCGGCCCGAGTTTCAGCCAGATCGACGGAGCTCTGCACTGGCAATCGATATCGGAACTCGGCGAGAGCAATTTCCTCGACCGGCTTCTCGGCCGCATCCAAACCGAAGCGGTCTACGTCACGATCGACAAGGACGCTCTCTCCGACGCCGATGCCGTGACCAATTGGGATCAGGGCCGTATGCGGCTACCCTATGTCCTTTGGCTGCTCAGCGAAATCGGTGAACGGTACCATCTCATCGGAGCGGACGTGACCGGCGATTATTCGACGCCGTATTACGGCGGCGATCTCTACACGCGGACGATCAAGAAGGCAGAGGTGCTGATCGACCAGCCCTTCCGTCATCATGATATGAAGGCTGCCCGGAACATCAACAGTGCGGCAAACCACGCGCTGCTCGAAGTCCTGTCGGAGCTTATGGCATGACGACGGGACTGACAGCATGGACGTTCGCCATCATTGCCTTTTGCGTTCTTGCCGAAACCGGCCGTGAGTTGTGCTTCAAGCACGGCGCTGCAAGCGCGCTGCTCGAAACCCTGCAGAAACCGGTCATCTGGCTCGGGATCGTGTTCTGGGCGGTCGAACTGGTGATGTGGACACGCGTGCTGGAACAGGTGGCGTTGTCGGTGGCCTTTCCACTGATGGCGCTGAGCTATGCGGCGATCGCTTTTGCAGGCGCCGTTATCTTCAAGGAAACCATCAACCTTCGCCACGCTCTCGGCATCGTCCTGGTGACGGCCGGCGTGGTCTGTGTCGGAGCGACGGGACTATGAAAATCTTCGCGCACACGAAATGGGATGTCATGCCGGTGCTTGCCGCGACAGCGCATCTGGCATTCAACATCTATCTGATTGCCGGCTTCTCAAGCCGGCCACTCTGGCTGTCGGCTGTGCTCGGCGCAGTCTATGCCGTGTCGATATCGTGGAACATCAACAGCATCTCGCACAACTTCATCCACACGCCCTATTTCAAGCCGAAGTGGATGAACTATGCATTCAGCCTGCTCGAATCCGTAACGATCGGCTTTTCGCAGGTCTATTATCACTGGGTGCATATGCGCCATCATTCCGGCAACAGCGACCGTCCCAATGAAAACGGCGAGACGGTCGACCTCCTGTCGATCTACAAGCACGGCAAGAACGGCGAGCCGGAAAACGTCTTCTCCTACACGTTTCTCAGCTTCTTCCGCGATGATCTCGGCGACATCCATCGGGCGATTGCGAAGAAAAGGCCGTTCGATGCGAGATGGGCGCGCATTGAACTCGTATCGTTCTTCGCCTTCGTCTTCCTCGCTCTTGTCTATGACTGGAGAGCGACGTTCTTTTTCCTGCCGTTTTATTATTTGGGGAACTGCCTGTCCTCGCTCAACGGCTACTATGAGCATCTGAACGGCGACCCCGATGTTCCAATCGCCTGGGGCGTCAGCAGCCATAACGGCTTCTATAACTGGCTCTGGTTCGGTAACGGCTATCACGCCGAGCATCACTACCGCCCTAAGATGCACTGGACGAAGCTCAGTACCTTTCATGAGCAGATCAAGCAGGAGCAGGATGCGGCAGGCACGCATGTGATCAGCACCTGCCACGCGCTGGGTTTCATGGCGAAGGAGAACCGCCAGCAGGGAGAATTCCCGCATGTCGGCTGACAGTCTCTCCTTCTTTCTCGAGGGCACGAACGGCAAGGGCGTCATCCTTGTTCATGGGCTGACGGGAGCGCCGGCAGAAATGCGGCTTGTGGCAAGGCAATTCCATCGCCGCGGCTTCAGCGTCTATGCTCCCCTGCTGGCCGGCCACGGCGAAAACGAAGCGACGCTACGCCGCTCGCGCTGGGAGGACTGGCTCGACAGCGTCGAAGCCGCGGCTGGCTGGCTCAGCGAACGCAGCGACACGGTCTTTGCCGCCGGAATATGCGTTGGCGGCAAGCTGGCGATGATGGCAGCCGATCGTAATCCCCTGTCGATCCGCGCCGTCGCTGTCTATTCGCCCTGCTTCCACTACGATGGATGGGACGTGCCCCGCTATTATTCGCTGTTTTCGCCGCACATTCGCTGGATCTCGCTTATCCCATTCATCGACCGGCTGAATTTTCGGGAGACGACGTCCCTCGGCATCAAGGACGAGCGCATGCGCCGCATGGTGGCCGGCATGACGGGCGAGGGTATGCTTGAAACCTTTCCGGGGCGTGGCCTGATCGAAATGCATGAGCTTGGCCGGACGCTCAAAGCCCGGCTTCCCGAGATCAAGACACCGACCTTGATCCTCCATTCGCGCGAAGACGATCTCAGTGGCCCCTCGCACGCCCTGTATATCGCATCGCACATCGGCGGCCGCCGGGAATTGCGCTGGCTCGACGACAGCTATCACATGATCCATCTCGACCGGCAGCACAGACGGGTGGCTGACATGACGGCGGAATTCTTCGAGGCAGAATATGCAGCAGCAAGCGCTTAAAGTGCGGTCACCTGAAACACAGGTCTCAAGCGATCCGACAGCGGCAGTTGCGATGATCGTCCCGAGCATTCGCATGCTCGACCGCGGTGCCTGGGACGCCTGCTTCCCTGGGGAGATCGAGACTTACGACTATTTGCTTGCGGTCGAGGAAGCCGGTATCGACGGTTTCGAGTGGCGCTACGCGATCATGCGCGAAGGCGACGAGATTGTCGCCGCCATGCCGGCATTCCTTTGCCGCTACGCCCTTGAGACGACCCTGGAAGCTGGCCGCTTCCGCAGAACGGTGGAAGGCATCCGCCGCATCTTCAGCGGGTTCCTGACGCTCCGTCTTGCTTGCCTTGGCTCGCCCTGCACGGAGACTGCCTCCATCGGCTTTCATCCTGATATCGCGCAAGCCCGCCGGCCAAAGCTCTTTGCCGAACTCCTCGACGCTTTCGAGGCGCATGCGCGCATGGAAGGCTGCTCGCTTACAGCGCTTAAGGATCTGCCCCACCCTATCCCGTCAGGCCTGGAGCCGGTCCTGGCGGCAAGAGGGTACGCCGAGATTGGTGGACTGCCGACGGCATGTCTGGACATCGGATTCGACACGATCGACGCCTATTTCGCCGCACTGTCCTCGGCGACCCGCAAGGATATGCGGCGGAAACTGCGGAGCCGGCAGGAGGTACGGATCGAGTATCGCAAGGATTTCGATGATCTCCTGCCGCGCGTTATGCAGCTCTATCGCGAGACGCGCGAGCGGAGCGGATTACAGTTCGAAGAACTGACGCCGGCCTATTTTGATGGTGTGCTGAAAGGCATGCCGGGGCGGTCCTTCTGCGCGATGTATTTTGTGGGGGACGAACTGCTTGCTGCCAATTTGCTGATCCATGACAAGGACAGGTTGATCGACAAATTCTTCTGCATGGATGGTCAGAAGGGCAGGTCCCACAACCTCTATTATCTCAGTTGGTGCACCAATCTCGAATACTGTCTCAATCACGGGATTGGCCGCTATCAGAGCGGGCAGGCCTACTATCGCAACAAGGTTCGGCTCGGAAGCCGCTTGACGGCAAATGCGATGTATTTTCGCCATTCCAATCCACTGCTGCAATTCGCTCTCAAAATGATGTCGCCGCTGTTTGCGGCCGATGATGGCGGTGAGGTGACGGCGTGAGAGCGTTGCGGCCGATCTGGCTGATGGTGCCGCTCCTGAACATGGCGCAACAGATATTGCTGAAGCAGAGCGCTATCGATGCAGACAGAGCCGGCGGAACCTGGCTGATCGACATTTTGTCGTCACACTGGTTCCTGGCGGCGATTGTCGCTGAGATTGTCTGCTTTGCCATCTGGATGACCGTTCTCTCCGAGCTCGATCTCAGCAAGGCCTTCCCGCTCTCGGCCATCAGCTATGTCCTCATCATGGGCGTTGCCTGGATCGTCTTCGACGAGCCATTGCCGCTGCTTCGGCTCGCAGGCAGCCTTCTGATCCTGGCCGGCGTCTGGCTGATCGCAACAGCGTCGAGACCTGCCGGCTGAGCGGTTGAACTGCGGATTTCAGAAGCTGACGCTGAACGCCTTGGCGAGGGAGATGCCGATTACATTCTGATTCTCGCTGCCGAGCTTCGATGTGATCGGGCTGTCGGCAGCATCTCCCGTGAGGCGATCGAAGCGATCATAAATCTGCAGCGTTATGGTCGGGGTCACATCATAGGCGGCGGAGACCGTGAAGCCTACCGACTTCAAGCCGCCCTTGGCATCGAAGGAGGATAGAGAGCCATTCTGCAATGCTTCACTTGACGAAATACCGAAATACTCTCGCATATAGGCGCCGTTGCCGAACGAGGCGCGGGGGCCTGCAGAGAGCAGCCATCTGTCACCGAGCCGCTGGAACCAATCGGCGCCGATATCGATGACGAGACCGCTGCCGTTCGATATGGCCTGCCGGATTTCGGAGCGGAATCGAAGCTGATTGGGGATCGCCCAATATTGTGCAAAAACACCGGCATCGATGTCCCAATCCACCGAGTGGATGCCTTTCAAGCGGCTATCATCGGATTGCGAACGGCTGTCGCGAATGCCGACCACCGGACCCGCTTCGAAGCGTCCGAGATCGATAAGGCCATAATCGATATTGTCGTCCGGCGCGCTATTTTCGTCCGGCTCGTCGAAGCGCCTGATGTCGAAAGAGGGCAATGCGCTGAAGCTATCATGCTTCGAGCCCGGAAATTTGGGGCCATACTCGACGCTCGCGCCCAAAGTCACGATCCAGGTGCCGGAATCGGACTGGTTGGATGCGTCTTTCCTGTCAGCGGCAGTCGCCAGTGACGCGGTTGACAGCACGCCCAAGGCCGCAAAAAAAAGCGTAAGCCTCTTGGCTTTCGTTCTCAACGAGATTGATCTCCGGGTAAAGCATCGCCCCCAAGGCGCCATTACGTCATTGAAAATGGCCGGCAATGCGGGGCTAGTCAAGGTTGACTGTTCGATGGGAGGGTGGGTTCGCGTTCACAATGCAACTCCCGTGTCATCAGTGCAACAGCACGTGCCATGCTGAGGATAGATCGGTTTGGCTTTGCGGGTTCATCAACCAGCGGAGAAATATTCTTTATTGACCTCGCAAAAGGCGGGAAACTTGATGTCAGCATGACCAAATGCAGGTTGCAGGTCGCTGAATTGTGTCGTTTTCGCATCACTTTCTACAAGGTTGTAAAAAGCCGGTTGGCAACGGCGAATTGGTTCGCTACAAGACGCTAACCGCTTCAGATCGAACATAGGGAGGCATTGCATGACACCAGTATTCATCCAAACCTTCCCGCGTGGAATGTCCCGACACTAGGTCATATCCATTCGCGGTCCGCCTTGAGCGCTCGCGACATGCGGTTTTCTCTTTCTCCATAGCCCGATTGATCTGACGGGATCATTTCGTCTCCCGCTCGGGCTGTGCCATCGAACTCTCGATTTTGAGGAACCGGTTGCCGAAACACGGGCCGGGCTGGTTAAAATGACTCGCAAGAAGCTCGATTTCCGCGCCGACGCGTATCGCCACGTGCTCGGCTTTGTCTTTCATCATTGGAGCCATCGGCCGGCATTGGTCGGCATTATCATAGTGCTGGTGATATCAAGCACGCTTGCTGAAGTCATGGTGCCGGTGTTTTCCGGCCAGATCGTCGATGCCATTGCAGCCGGCAATGAGGCTGATCGCGCCCTGCGCGCCTTTGTTGTCGTCGTGGCTCTGGGCCTGACGAGCGTGGCCCTGCGCTGGTTCATCTTCAATGGCATTATCCGGCTGACGCTGCGCATCATGGCGGATGTCGTCAATAACGGCTTCCACAAGGTGCAGCGGTTCTCGACCGACTGGCACGCCAACAGCTTCGCCGGCTCGACGGTGCGCAAGATTACCCGCGGGATGTGGGCGCTCGACTCGCTCAATGACCTGCTGCTGGTAGCCCTGTTGCCGTCCATCGTCATGCTTGCCGGTGCCAGTATCGTTCTCGGAAGCTACTGGCCGGTCATGGGCCTTATCGTGATTGTCGGGTCGGTCATCTATATCGGTGTGACTGTGGCGCTTTCCATGGGTTTTGTCTCGCCTGCTGCAAGGCTTGCCAACGCCTGGGATACCAAGCTGGGCGGCGCGCTGGCGGATGCCATCAGTTGCAACTCGGTGGTCAAGGCATTCGGCGCCGAGAGCCGTGAAGAGACGCGCCTGGGTCATGTGCTGGCCAAATGGGACAGCCGCACGCGGCGGACATGGAAGCGCGGCACATCGAGCGGCACGATCCAGGGCTTCATGATGGTTTTCATGCAGGCGGGCATTTTGGGAACGGGCCTGGTCATGTGGCAGCGGGGATTGGCGACGCCCGGCGACATCACCTTCGTGCTGGCGATGTTCTTCGTCCTGCAGGGATATCTGCGAAATGTCGGCCAGGACATCCGCAATCTGCAACGGGCCGTCAACGACATGGAAGAACTGGTGCTGCTCGACAAGATGCCGCTCGGCATCGAGGACAAGCCGCATGCCGTGCCGATCGAGATTGGCAGAGGCGAGATCGTCTTCGATCGCGTCACCTTCCAATATGGCGCTCATCCCAATCCGCTTTATGAGGACTTTTCGGTCACCATCAAGCCGGGCGAGCGTGTGGGACTGGTGGGGCATTCGGGCTCGGGCAAGACGACATTCGTCAAGCTCATCCAGCGCCTCCATGACGTGAAATCCGGTTCGATCCGCATCGACGGGCAGGATATCGCTGAGGTCAGGCAGGCGAGCCTGCGCGGCCAGATCGCCATCGTGCAACAGGAGCCCATCCTGTTCCACCGCACGTTGGCGGAAAACATCGCTTATAGTCGCCCGAACGCATCGCGGCGTGAAATCGAGCAGGCGGCGAAACAGGCCAACGCGCACGACTTCATCATCGGCCTTCCCAAGGGCTATGAGACGATGGTGGGGGAACGTGGTGTCAAGCTATCGGGGGGGGAGCGGCAGCGTGTTGCCATCGCCCGGGCCTTCCTGGCTGATGCGCCGGTGCTGATCCTGGACGAGGCGACGTCGAGCCTCGACAGCGAGAGCGAGGTACAGATCCAGCAGGCCATGGAGCGCCTGATGGACGGCCGCACGACGCTGGTCATCGCACATCGGCTGTCCACCGTGCGGGCGCTGGACCGGCTGCTGGTCTTCGACAAAGGCAAGATTGTCGAAGAGGGCGACCACCAGGCACTGATCCGGCTCAACGAGGGCATCTATCGCCGGTTATTCGAACGGCAGGCGCTGGAGTTGACCAAGGGTCTGGTGGCCTGACGGAAAACACAGTTGGCGGCGCAATCGGTGCCGCCAATCCACTCTTGTCTCAGGAAGCTCTCTTGCCGGGTGGTCCACCCGGCAAGAGACAAGATCGCACAGAAGCACGCCTGTGCAAATACAAGGGAGATTGCAGGCTCAAGACGCGATCCAGCGGCTATTCCGTGCCTAAGCGCCGATGGTGCTGCACGATGTCGCCCGATGTCCTGAGGGCAATTGACCCAACTATTTCTGTGGACCGGATAGATCCGATGCATTCAAAGTTCTGTCGTTCTACCAATTGGGGGAGGGGAGCCGTCAACGATGAAGCAGATTTACACGACTCTGGGACCAAAGCGTCGCGAAGAACTCGGGATGATTCTCCCGCACGAGCATGTGTTCGTCGATCTTAGAACACCTGACCAGCCCGGCTATGGCGAGGCGGAGATAGCCGAAGTTGTGGCACTTATGGTCCCACAGATTGAGGCGATCAAAAGACAAGGCGTTACGCTGCTCGTCGAGTGCACGACGGGTGGCGTCGGAAGACGTGCTGACATTGATCTTGCTGTGTCGAAGGCAGCCGACTTCCCGATCGTCGTCCCGACCGGCAACTATCGGGAACCATGGATACCCGCCTGGATAGCCGAGGCTAGTGAGAGTGATCTCGAACAGTGGATGGTAAGCGAGCTCACCGAGGGGATGGAGGATACCGGTGTACTGGCGGGATGGATCAAGCTCAGCGCTGGCGACGACGGGATTACGCCGCTCGAAGCCCGTATCCTGCGCGCAGCGGCAAGAGCGTCCGCGCGGACCAATGCGGTCATCGGCTCGCATACGATCCGGGGACGCGTTGTGATGGATCAGTTGGACATTCTTCAGTCAGAGGGCTGCGCAGCGGAGCGCTTCATATCCATTCACACCCAGGAGGAAAAAGACTTCGGGCTTCACCGGGCACTGGTGGAGCGCGGTGCGTGGATTGAATACGATCATGTGGGAAGGGCTCCAGACCAAGAACTGGTAGCAATGATAATGCGCGCCCTTGAAACCGAGCTGGGCGAGCACCTGCTCATAAGCCACGATCTCGGCTGGTATGATCCCGCGCAGCCCGGTGGTGGAATCCCGCGACCTTATACGCACCTTGTCGAGAACCTGCTGCCAGCGCTCACAATCGCGGGCGCAAGCCAGGATGCGATCCGCCAACTCACCGAAATCAATCCCTTCGAGGCATTCGCGCGCTGAAGACAGGCGCAATTCTCGCTTCTGGATGCCGTTGCGGACCAATGAGGGACGGGGCTTTAAGAAATAGGTTTTCTTCCTGCCCCACGGATCAGCGTGTCTCTGCTGACCGGGATCATCAGGCATTTGGCTTGCCCGGTGAAGGCTGTCGTCTCAATGCCTCGCTCCGGCGCAACCGGCGATCACGGGTGCCACGGGTCGTGGTGAGAACATGTGACAAGATGTGAGCAAGATCCCTGAATTGTGGCAGGCGTTCGCCAATTTCGATGAACACATATGGTTAGTGGCTACACAGAGCCGCCTTTTTAGGAACACCACCATGTCTGTATTTCGCAAAATCGCCTTAACAGGTCTTATCTCCCTGACCCTCGCAGTTGGCTCCATCGCAACGCCCGCATTTGCTCACGGTGGAGGCGGAGGCCACGGAGGCGGAGGCCACGAGGGAGGGGGGCACATGGGAGGGGAGCACATGGGAGCGGAGCACATGGGGGGATTCGGTATGGGCCATTTCGACAGGGAAGGAAACCGCGGTGCGTTTTTCGCCCACGACCGCTTCAGGGATCGCGGGCCGTTCTTCCTGGGTAGCAACGACGACTATGATCGCTGCTATTGGCAATGGGACGCCGAGCACCCCGGGCGTCCGTTCAGGACCGAGGTATGCTACTAGTCGATGCGAAACGTAAGGTCCTTCTGACCAGCCGATGACTGGCACGAACCAAAACCAGCAGTCCACCGTGCTTGGCACTCCAACTCAAACCTTGCCGCAGCGTTCTTCCTGTAATGCTGCGGCAACGGCGATCGGCGGAGTCTAGGACAAGTGTGTCGTGCGCCTCGAAGCGTGCGGCATCCCTTACAGGTTCGCGGTGACACCAATGTGTCCGTCCACGGCTCTCCGAACTCAATCCATTTCTCTGGCGCGGTGCAACGACGGCCGTGCTTTTCAAGCGATATAAGGTCCAATCGATGTCAATGCGAAATAGCCTCAATCCCGGACATCATGTCGTCGATATCGACGGAATTCAGCAAAGCTTTCATGTCGCGGGCCAGGGGCCGGTGATGGTCGTTCACCCTGGCGGGCCAGGGATCCACTGGCAATATCTTCGCATGGGTTTTTTGGAGCACCATTTTACCATGGTCTACCTTGAGCCGATCGGCACCGGTGGCTCCGGCCGGTTGGCGGAGCACCCCCATGGCTATACCGTCGAACGCTTCGCCAAACAGCTTGGCAGGTTCCTCGAAACACTCGACCTTTCAAACGTCGTGCTTCTTGGTCATTCCCACGGAGGCTTCGTCATCCAGCAATATACGATCGAGCACCCGGATCGCGTATCGGCGATGATCCTGTATTCCTCGTCGGCCGTGACAGGGAGTGATTTCATGGTGGCGGCGGCAGACGGTGTTCGGAGTTTTGCTGATCGCCACCAGGTGGAGGGGCGGGCGGTACTGAGAGCGTGGCAGTCGGTTCCGAAAATGTCGAGCGACGAAGACTATACCGAGATCATGCGCGACCTGCTTCCCGCCTATTTTGCCGACGATGTCCACGAGAAGCTTGATCTCGGAGTATTCCGCTTGCGAATAAAGGCGACAATTCTCATCGGCAACAATGAGCCGTTTGACGTCCGCTCAAGACTTCAGGACCTTTCCGTACCGGCGCTTGTTCTGGTCGGAGCGCACGATTTCATATGCGGTCCGAAATGGGCAAGAACCCTAGATGACAGCTGCTCGAATTCGGAGCTGGTGCACTTCGCCCAAAGCGGTCATTTCGCGCACTTGGAACAGCCGGAAGAATTCTTGAACGCCGTCCTCGCATTTTCTGAAGCTCACAGGCTGATCCCGTGATGAAGTTCTGCCTGATCTGCTCTGTCAGCGCGAGAAGATTCATTCAAAAGTAGCTCTCGGAAATTATAGACATCGGCATCCCGGTTGTTTTTCGGTTTGACGATGGATCTTGCTACAGTTCTTCTTCTTCACAAGTGCTCGTTTATAGTCGGCGCCATCTGCTGTTTCTACGTCAGGTGGCGCTCCAGAGAGCCAGGTCTCGATTTTCTGGCGATCGGCGACGGCCTTCTTGCCGTTGCATCCACGCTTGCCGGGGTCGGAGAACAAGGCGTACTGCCATATGAGATCTGGACGCTGGCAAGTTTTTCCATTGGTGTCACAGGTTATGCGTTGATGACGACGGGACTGATCCAGTTGAGCCGTCGCGGGCGAAAGCGTTCGGATTGCCTTCTGGTGGGTTTCGCCCTCATCTTGTCCGTCGTTGTTGGTTTTATGCATTGGTATGCGGATAACCAAACGCGCGCCGCAATATTCAATGCGAACACTGCGGCTTTCCTTGGCATCTCCTGTGTTGTCATCTTGCGGGATTTCTTCCTCGACCGGCTGCCGGCGAGATTGGGTCTGCTTGCGTCACTCGCCGCTGCCATGGGCTTTTCGACGCTGGTCACTGTCGGAATGATCTTTCCGCAGTATGGGCCGGTCGAACCCCGCTATGCGTTTTTCATGCTTATCATTTGCCATTTCTCCGTTGCGCTTTTCGTGGTTGTCCTGGTGCAGGAACGCGCAGAAACTCAGCTCAGACGTCTGGCGAACACCGACGCGTTGACGGGAATCCCAAACCGGCAGCACTTCCTTGCATCCCTTCCGAGCGAGCTCAGGGACGGTGACGCCTTCATCATGATAGACATCGACCACTTCAAGAGCATCAACGATCGCTACGGGCATGAGACGGGGGATGTGGTTCTCGTCGGCGTAGCGCAAGCCATCGCCAATACCGCTGGACGCAACGTCACGTTCGGCCGCCTTGGCGGCGAGGAATTCGCGCTGTTTCTGCGCGGTCAAACCGAAGATGCCGCCGCTGCAGAGGCGGATCAAATCCGCATTGCGGTCAACGGCTTGGCATTTGCCTCCGGTGCGGAAACGATAGTGCCGACTGTGAGCGCAGGCGTCGCCATCTGGAGAGGCGATTGCGATGCACAGAAACTGCGGGATCGAGCAGACCAGGCGCTCTACCTCGCGAAGCGAGGCGGCCGTGACAGGGTCGAGATATATCCAGATCCGGCAAGCATGGAAGAATGTTCTTCAAGCGCGGCAACAGCCGCAGACCAGCATTCGACCGAACCCGGGCATCCCCGTCCAGGGGAGCTTGCCGCCTAACTGCAATTGTCAGTCAAGCCGGCTCAATCAGCCCCGCTCCCATATCCTCGTCTATCACTGGATATAAGCTCGCGTTTCAAGCAAGCCGAATGGGGATCGGGCATTCGATGCATCGAGACGATTATGTCGTCAGCGATAACAATGTGCGCCTGACAGCCCTGCGGTCGCGCGGCTATCCCGGAGACGCCAATGCTCGCCAAGCGCCGCGGCCTCTCCGGCTATTCGGTTGCGCGCACAGATGCGCGAAAGGATATTGTTGTCGTTGCTCCGATTGAGGGGGCGATGCTTCGGGACCGGTGTGAGCCAGAAGCCGATCCGGCAGCTGCAACGTCTTGAGGCGCGTATCGTCTTTGGGCAGAAGCTCCGGCGCCTAGTTTGAAAGAAGATGGCGCCGTCGGCTGGCAGTCTCAGAAAAGAACGAGCGACAGCAAGGACAAGATCAGTGCTGGAAACATGACGACAGTTCCGAGCTTGAGAAACTGCCACGCACTGACGTGCAGTCCTTCGCGGCGAAGGACGGTCAACCACAATATTGTTGCCAGCGATCCTGTCACGGAAAGGTTAGGACCGAGATCGACTGCGATTAGCACCGCTCCGGCAATCTTGTCTGAGACATGCGCCGCCTGGACCGCGCTTCCCGCAACCAGGCCTGCCGGGAGATTGTTGACGAGGTTGCAGACAACCGCAACAACCACGCCTGCAATGCCGGCCGCCTGTGTTTCCGACGCTGCCGCGAGTAGGGCCAATTGATCGGAGAGCATGGTTGTCAGACCGGTACGATCCAGCGCCTCCACGACGACGAACAGGCCTGCGACCAGAGGCAGGACGCTCCAGCTTACGCCCTTGAAGGTCTCGATCGGGCTTTGCCGGGTCAGTGCCAGCACCAGCACGGTGGTAATCGTGCCGGCGAGAAAAGTCAGCATACCCAAATCGATGTGCATAGCTGATGCCACGATAAGAATGACGGCCGTCAGGACAATTCCCCACCCGGCCAGCCGAGCGCTCGCGGAAAGGGTCGGCCGCGGCACGTTTTCAGCAACGCTGTCCTGGGCAAGCGCCTGGCGCTGAGTCCAGTAAAGGCAGCCGAATGTAACAACGATCGAAACGATCGATGGAAGCATGAATGTCGACAACCAACGCGCCAGGGGCGGCATTTCGCCACCCGCAAAGATCACCAGATTGGCAGGATTGGAGATGGGAAGGACAAAGCTCGCGGCATTGGCAATGAAGGCGCATATCAGCAGATAGGGCATCGGGTCCCGGACGCGGGCCGCCCGGCAGGCCGCGCAGACGGCTGGGGTAAGGACGACGGCCGTCGCATCATTTGAGAGAAAGACCGTCACGACAATGCCGACCAGATAGACAAGCACGAACAGGCGTCGGGAGGAGCCACGGGAGTGCGTTGTGGCGATCGCTGCAATCCAGTCGAACAGCCCTTCCCGGCGGGCGAGTTCCGACAGCAGCATCATGCCGATCAGAAAAAGATATACGTCGCTGCCTTTTAAGACGCCCGTGATGACGTCCTGTGGTCCGATCAGGCGAAAGGCAAAGAGCAGCAAGGCACCGAACATGGCCCATACCGCTTCCGGCCATCGAAACGGACGAACGACCACGCCCATGGCGGTCAGACCGGCAATGCTCCAGGTAATGGCGTGTTCTGTCATTCAGTCGCTGTTTTCAGTTGACGGGCCGGCTTTTATCAGCCGAGACGGCAGGCGCAAGAGAATTATCTCGGCGGTCCTTTGCGTAAGCCAATGGCAAACGTCGAGCAAGATGGCCTGCTGCAGTTGGAGTTCGACGTTTGGACGTCACCCGACAGAGGCAATCATTTGACTGAGGATCCGACCGATTGCCGTATCCGGGAAGCCGAGATCGCGAACGCTGCTCATGTGATTGGAGCCTTCGAGCCTTTCGCTGGTGACCGACAGCCCTTGCTGTCGCAGGCGCAATGAAAAGGCGTCCGCCTGCTGATGAAACGGCGGCGTTTCTTCAGCGCCGACCGCGATAATGGCGCGACAGCCCTGGTCAAAGGAGTGCAGCATCGGCGAAAGGTCGGCAACCTCTCTGTCGGTAATGGCGATTTCCGAGCGCAGAAATGATGATTGCAGGGGCTTCAGGTCGTAAAGGCCCCCCAGCAGGAGGGCTGCCGACACGCCCGAGAAAGCCTCCTGTCGATGAAGCAGGAAGCTCGCAAGATGCGCACCGGCGGAATGACCGCTGACCGTGAAGCGCGAGGCGTCGCCGCCGTGGCTCGCGATGTGTTGGAATACCCATTGCTTGGCTCGCCGAACCTGATCGACGAGCGCCTCCATCCTGACATGCGGCATGAGGGCATAATCGACAATGATCGCGATTGCCCCTGTGCCGGTAATGGTGTCGGCGACATAGGAGTAGTCGCGCTTGGAAAACATCCGCCAGTAGCCGCCGTGGATGAACATGTGCACCGGTCGTCGGTCGCTTATACCGTCGGGGTAGAAGACGTCCACGGTTTCACTCCCGCCTTCTCCGTAAGCGATTTCCCGCATACGCAGCCTTGCACGCGTCGAAGCACTCCTTGCCTTGATCTCCGACACGATGGCGTCGAATTCCGGCACATGTCCCCGTATGCGGAACGGATCGGTTTCCAAATATTCTTCCTCTCAGCCGTCAGAAACTCGCAGCGATATACTTGGCTTCCATGAATTCGGCGATGCCGTGATGCTGCCCGCCCTCACGGCCGAGACCGCTCTGCTTGACGCCGCCGAACGGTGCTGCCGGATCGGAAACCAGGCCCCGGTTGAGCGCGATCATGCCTGATTCCAGAGCGGAGGAAACGCGCAATCCCCGTGCCAGGTCGCGTGTGAAGACGTAAGCGGCAAGACCGTATTCGGTGTCGTTGGCGCGCCCTATCACCTCGTCCTCGGTCTCGAACCTGTAAAGAGGCGCAACCGGTCCGAAGATTTCCTCATGCGCCATCTCGACACCGTCAGGCATGTCGACGAGAACTGTGGGCGGGTAGAAGTAACCCGGCCCGGCGGAGGGCTCGCCGCCGCAGGTGACGCGGGCGCCCTTTGCTTTCGCATCAACGACGAGGCGGTCGATCTTCTCCACGGCTTTCGTCGTGATCATCGGCCCGCATTCGGTGAGGGCATCGACGCCCGCACCGACGTTGAGAGCAGACATCCTTTTGGCCAGCCCCTCTGCGAAAGACTGGTAGATTCCCGACTGGACATAGAGACGGTTTGCTGCGGTGCAGGCTTCGCCCGCATTGCGCATCTTGGCAACCATCGCGCCGTCGAGGGCCGCCTCCAGATCGGCGTCATCAAAAACGATGAACGGAGCATTGCCGCCGAGTTCCATGGAACATGAGACGACATGCTTGGCCGCTTCGGCGAGAAGCAGGCGGCCAACGCCTGTCGAGCCCGTAAACGAAAGTTTTCTGACGCGCGGATCCGCGAGAATGGCAGCGCTGAACGGGGCTGGAGTGCTCGTCGTCAGAACGTTGACGACGCCTGCCGGTACGCCGGCCTCCTCATAGATCGAGGCCAGCGCATAGGCCGTCAGCGGCGTCTCGCTTGCCGGCTTCAGAATGACGGTGCAGCCAGCGGCGAGGGCCGGAGCGATCTTTCGCGTCGCCATTGCAGCCGGGAAATTCCATGGCGTGATCAGCAGGCAGATGCCGATCGGCTGGTAATCGACAATGATGCGGTTGGCGCCCGACGGAGCGATGCCGAATTCTCCCGTAATACGGACGGCCTCTTCCGCATTCCAGCGGAAGAACTCGGCGGCATAGGCGACCTCGCCGCGGGCGTCGCGCAGCGCCTTGCCGTTCTCCAGGGAGATCAAGGTGGCAAGCATTTCGGAACGCTCGATCATCAGTTCGAAACAGCGTCGCAAAATCTCCGAGCGCTTGCGCGGCGGCGTCGACCGCCAGCCGGGCGCAGCCCGGGATGCGGCCTCTATGCTCGCCTGTGCATCCTCGACGGTGGCGTCCGCAACAGCCGCAAGAAGCGCCCCGGTCGAGGGGTCGGTCACATCGATCTTGCGCCCGCTTTTCGATTGCCGCCAGTTCCCGTCGACATAGAGGCCGCGGGCCGTGGCCTCTATGTCTGGCAAGTGGCGGTCGGCCTGTGGCATTTGCTGGGCAATAGTCATTTTGGTCCTCGAATGTTTAGAGGGCAGAGGCGGCAAGATCGCCGTCATAGGCTGCACGAACGAGACGCTTCATGGCGTCGATGTCGAAAGGCCTCGGGTTGTTCTTGATCAATCTGTCGATGCTGAGTGCCTGTTCGGCAGTCCAGTCGAGCTTGTCGGCGGAAAGCCCGAGATCGGCGAGTGTCGGTGTGATGCCGATGGCTTGAAAGAGCCTGCGGATCTCCTCAATGGCCGCCTCCGCCATTTCCTGCGTCGTCCTGCTCGTTGAATCCAGACCGAGCGCTCGCCCGATCTCAGCCATTTCGGTCATCGAGGCGGAGCGGTTGTAGTTCATGACGTAGGGCATCACCGTTGCGACGCCAAGCCCGTGGGCCGTATGGGTCAATGCGCCTGCGGGATACTGGATGGCATGCGCCGCTGCGGTACCGGCCGTGCCGAATGCGCAGCCGGCAGCAAGCGAACCCATCATTACGTCGGCGCGCGCATCTTCGTTCGATCCCTCCTTGCAGGCCTTTTCCAGACTGCGTCCCAGGAGCTTGATGGCGAGGAGCGCGAAATAGTCGGTAAGTTCACTCTTACCGATGAAGACATGGTTTTGTGGCAACAAGGGGTCGGCGCCGCGTCGGGCGGCCGTGAATGCCTCGATCGCATGGGTCAACGCGTCCGCGCCCGCGACGGCGGTCAGACCCGGCGGGCAGGACATTGTCAGTTCCGGATCGCAGATAGCGGCTGCGGCGATGAGATAAGGGCTCGATATGCCGACTTTCAGCGTCCGATCCGGGTCGGAGATGACGGCAACCGGCGTCACCTCTGAGCCGGTACCCGCCGTGGTCGGCACAGCGATGATCGGGATTGTCGGACCGGGAACCTTGAACTCGCCATAGTAGTCCGCAAGGCTTCCGCCATGGCTCAAAAGCAGGGCGGCGCATTTTGCCATGTCGAGGCAGCTTCCCCCGCCTATCCCTATCACCATGTCGGGCTCGAAGCTCCGCGCCTCCTCGACACATAGCGCAACGGTGTCGCGCGGCACATCCGGTAGGACCCGGTCATGGACCAGTGTCTCGATCGATGCCGCGTTCAGCGCGGCCACAAGCTCGGCGAAAATGGAAGTCCCTGCGAAGCGCTCATCCGTGCAGATCAGCGCCCTTTGACCAAGTTTTTTGGCAACCGAGGGCAGTGCAAAACGTTGGCCCTTGCCGAACAGGATTTCTTTCGGGAGCCGGATAGCCGCAAAGAGGGTCATTGTACTGGCCCTTTCACCAGTTGGGGAATGAAGAAAGACCTTGAGGAAGTGTCGTAAAATTGGCGCGCGATTTCCTTCGCGCTTATCCAAATGACCCTCATGAAACCTCCGATATAAAATCCTATAGGATATGGGATTGCATATCGCCGAGCATCGTGTTAGCGATTGTTCCTGTCAAGAGGCAAAAGAAATACAGGGCCGGAATACGATGATGCTCAATGCCACGCCTGATCCGAGTGGTTTCATACAGCGCAGCAACAGTCTCGCGGACAGCGTCTACGAGGTGATTTTTGCGCAGCTCATGTCTCTTAAGATTGCTCCGGGTGCGCGCATCACCGTCGATAATCTGGTCAAGGAATTCAATGTTTCCCAGACCCCGATCCGCGAAGCGCTCGGCCGCCTCGAGGGAGAGGGGCTCGTCGTCAAGACGCATCTTATCGGTTACAGCGCTGCTCCGCAGATTACTCATCGTCGCTTCGATGAGCTCTATCACTTGCGGTTGCTTCTCGAGCCCGACGGTGCTGCGAGGGCGGCAAAGGCAATGGACGATGAAAAGCTCGCTATCCTCAGGGAGGCGGCCGGCGTCATGGGACGCCGGGAGGGAGCTGACGAACGGCTGCGCTATTCCACTTTCGCGCGGCAGGACGCCGTTTTCCATGACAGGATCATGGAATTTGCCGGCAACGAGCTCATTCGCCAAACTCTCAGCCACCAGCACACGCATTTTCACATCTTTCGACTGATGTTCCATTCCCGCGTCACCGAAGAGGCGTTGGACGAGCACGAGGCGCTTCTCTCTGCATTTGCGGCGGGTGACCCATCGGCTGCCGAGAAGGCAATGAGAACCCATCTCGAACATTCACGGGACCGGCTCGTGCCGGCCTTCGATTGAGAGGCGGGCAATGTCGAGCGTCATGACCATGGAGAGGAAGGGGAGGAGCGTGGTGTCCGAGAAAGACGGCCTCGTCTCTCATCCGGTCCTTCGTGCAGAGGGCATGTCGAAGCAGTACGGACCTGTCACCGTACTCTCGGAAGTCACGCTCGATATCTTGCCCGGCGAGATCCATGCCATCATCGGCGAGAATGGCGCCGGCAAGTCGACATTCATGCGGCTCCTTTCCGGTTACGCCGAGCCCACTGCAGGAACGCTGTCGATGGGCGGCCGCAAGGTCGGATTCTCAAAGCCGGAGCAGGCGCAGGAAGCGGGTATTGTCCTGGTGCACCAGGAGATCCTGCTTGCGGACGCCCTGACTGTCGCCGAAAATCTTTTCCTCGGCCGCGAGCTGATGCGTCATGGCCTGGTCGATGATCGGACGATGCGGCGTCTGGCCGTCGAAAAACTTCACGACCTTGGATGTCACGTATCGCCAAATGCTTTGGTGCGCGACATTTCGCTTGCGGATCGCCAGCTCGTGCAGATCGCGCGTGCACTCCTCGACGACTACAAGCTTGTCATTTTCGACGAACCGACTGCAGTCCTGACGGGCGAGGAGGTCGAGCGACTGCTTGCCATCATCCTGCAACTGAAGGAGCAGGGTGCTGCCGTACTCTACATCAGCCATCGCCTCGATGAAGTCCAGCGGCTTGCCGATAAGGTGACGGTGCTTAGAGACGGCAAGATGGTCGGCACATATCCCGGTCATAGCCTGACGCAGATGGACATGGCGCGGCTGATGGTTGGGCGCGATCTCGCCGCGCTTTATCCCGAGAAGACCGTAAAGCCAGCCCTGCAGGCGATGCTGGAAGTCCGGGACCTCGGCGTTCCCGGCTTCGCAAGCGACATCTCGTTTACCGCTCACAAAGGCGAGGTCCTCGGATTCGCCGGCATGATCGGTGCCGGCCGCACCGAAGTGTTCGAGGGCATCATGGGCCTGCGCCCTGCCACCGGAACCGTAAAATTGCAGGGCAGGGCGATTGATATCAGGCGTCCCCGGGCAGCGATGGATGCCGGCATCGGCTACCTGACCGAGGATCGCAAAGGCAAGGGCCTGCTGCTGCAGGAGCGGCTTGCGCCGAACCTCACGCTGTCCGCCCTCGGCAGATTTCATCCCGGTCTTCTGATGCGCCACCGTCGTGAGCAGAGCGCGCTCGTCGAAGCCGTCAACACCTACGACATCCGGCTGAAGAGTTACGCCGTCAAGGCGGGCCAGCTCTCCGGAGGCAACCAGCAGAAGCTTCTGCTCGCCAAGGTGCTTCTCACCGACCCTTCGGTGGTCGTCATCGACGAGCCGACGCGCGGGATCGACATCGCGAACAAGGCCCAGATCTACGCCTTCATCGAGCGCCTCGTCGCAGAAGGCAGGACGTGCATCGTCATCTCGTCCGAAATGCAGGAACTGATCGGAATCTGCGACCGGATTCTTGTGATGCGGGAGGGGCGCATCACGGGAGAGGTGACGGGCGACAGAATGACGGAACATGAGATTGCGCTTCTTGCCACCAGCGAGACGAAGGTTGCGGCGAAGCAGGGAGGAAGACAATGAGTGTGATTACGGGTTCGACGCCGGTTCGGCCGGAGCGGGAATGGAACATCGGCTGGTCGGATGTCGGCCCGTTCCTTGCGCTTCTCGCGCTGCTGCTGATCGGTTTTTCGATCAACCAGGATTTCCTCTCGGCGACCAATCTCGGCAATGTGATCACGCGAAGCGCCTTCATCGCGATCATCGCCGTCGGTGCGACCTTCGTCATCTCATCCGGTGGACTGGATCTTTCGGTCGGTTCGATGGCCGCATTCATCACGGGCATAACCATCATGTTCATGAACAGTATGGCTGCCGACTGGGGTGTCCTGGCAATACCCGCCGGCATGGCTATCGCGCTTGTCGTCGGGCTCATCTGCGGGCTGATGAACGGGCTCATCGTTACCGTCGGAAAGATAGAGCCCTTTATCGCGACACTCGGTACTATGGGGATCTTCCGCGCCCTCATCACCTATATGTCGGATGGCGGAACGATCCCGATCGATCGCAGCCTCCGCGATGCCTATCGGCCTGTCTACTTCGGCACCTTTGGCGGTATTCCCTTTCCGATCCTCATTTCGATTGCCGTTGCCGCTATCGCTTCCTTCATCCTCTACAAGATGAAGTACGGCCGGAAATGCGCTGCCGTTGGCGCGAATGAGGACGTGGCCCGCTACTCAGGAATTTCCATCATCAAGACGCGCACGATCGCCTACGCGATGCAGGGCGTATGTGTTGCGATCGCTGCGATCTGCTATGTGCCGCGCCTCGGAGCGGCGACGCCGACCACCGGCGTGCTGTGGGAATTGCAGGTGATCACTGCGGTCGTCATCGGCGGAACTGCCCTGCGGGGCGGCAAGGGCCACGTCTGGGGCACGGTCGCCGGAGCGGTCATCCTCGAACTCATCGCCAACCTCATGGTGCTCTCGGATTTCGTATCCGAATATCTCGTCGCCGGCGTTCAGGGCGTCATCATCATCATCGCCATGCTCATTCAAAGATTCTCGAAGTAACCGCGTCCGGACCGCGCGGATTGATGTTTGTGGTCCGATTCTGGGAGGAATGAATGTCTAGAAAATGGATTGCGGCCCTGGCCGTCAGTACGGTGCTGCTCGCCGGTCAGGCCCTTTCGGCAGACAAGAAGGTTGTCGCCGTGTCGATCCCGGCAGCCGACCATGGCTGGACGGCGGGCATCGTCTATCACGCACAGGCTGCCGCCAAGGAAGTCAATGCCGCTTTTCCGAATGTCGAGGTCGTCGTGAAGACCTCGCCTTCGGCAACGGCGCAGGTGAGCGCGCTTGAAGATCTGTCCGCAGGACGCAAGCTCGATGCACTGGTCATCCTGCCCTATACGTCGGAGGAACTGACGACGCCGGTCAAGGCGGTCAAGGATGCCGGCACCTTCATCACCGTCGTGGACCGTGGCCTGAACGACCAGTCCATCCAGGACCTCTACCTTGCCGGCGACAACATCGCGGTTGGCCGCAATACGGCGAAATTCATGATCGACAAGCTGGGCGGCAAAGGCAACCTCGTCGTCTTGCGCGGCATTCCGACCGTCATCGACGATGAACGCATCCAGGGCTTTCAGGATGCCATCAAGGGAACCGATCTCAAGATTCTGGACATCCAGTACGCGAACTGGAACAGTGATGACGCCTTCAAGCTGATGCAGGACTATCTTGCCAAATACCCGCAGATCGATGCTGTCTGGGCAAATGATGACGACATGCTTCTCGGTGTGCTCGAGGCTGTCAAGGAATCGGGTCGCAAGGACATCAAGCTTGCCCTCGGCGGCAATGGCATGAAGGACATCGTCAAGAAGGTTATCGACGGCGATCCGATGACGCCAGTCGAGACACCCTATCCGCCGTCCATGATCAAGACCGCCATCTACATGACCGTTGCCAATATTGTCGGCCAGGCGCCGGTGCGAGGCACTGTCAAGCTGGATGCGCCGCTGATCACGCAGGAGAATGCCAAGGAATACTATTTCCCCGACTCTCCGTTCTGATGAGACCGAAACCGGGGGCGGCCGCAGCCGCCCCATTGCATGAAGAAGAGGAGCAAATCATGCCTGGTAAGAAGATACTGATGCTGACCGGTGAATTCACCGAGGAATATGAAATCTATGTCTATCAGCAGGCGATGGAGGCAGTCGGCCATACGGTCCACGTGATCTGCCCCGACAAGAAGGCGGGCGACCTGATCAAGACCTCGCTCCACGATTTCGAGGGCGATCAGACATATACAGAAAAGCTCGGGCACTTCTTCACGATCAACAAGACCTTCTCGGAGGCCGAGGCGCAGCTCGATCAATATCATGCAGTCTACTGCGCAGGCGGTCGCGGCCCCGAATATATCCGCACCGATAAACGTGTTCAGGCAATCGTGCGGCATTTTCACGAGAAGCAGAAGCCGATCTTTACGATTTGCCACGGCGTCCAGATTCTGATTGCCGTCGACGGTGTGGTTCGCGGCAAGAAGGTCGGTGCCCTCGGGGCTTGCGAACCGGAAGTCACGCTTGCAGGCGGTACCTATATCGATCTGTCGCCGACCGAAGCCTATGTCGATGGTACCATGGTTTCCGCGAAGGGATGGACCGCACTTGCGGCATTCATCCGCGAATGCCTGAAAGTGCTCGGCACGGAAATCCGTCACAGCGACGATATCGCCAAGGCAGCCTGAGCCTGCACTCACGGCACGGCTTGTTCTTTTAGTTCGATGATCAGGCAATCCTCGCAGAATGCGGGGGTTGCCTTTCCAGGGCGGTCCCTTCCTGCCCGCAGATGGCATCACGACGGCGCCGAGAGGGCCTACGCAATCTTCCGAACGTCGCTTCAATTTAGATTATAAGTCTGAGGATTTTCGGCGGGCGGGTTGCGATGCTCATCGATGGTTTGAGCAATGCAAGCGAATGCACTCACGATCTGAGGCAGGGTTCCACAGGTGAGGCTCTTCCGTCACCGCTCGCGCGCTAGGGCGCCTCAGCGAAATCGGCGCTCAGCACGGCTTCCTTCAATGCACGCGAGTAGGAGTGCTGGGGATTGTCGAGGACCTTGCGTGCCTCGCCCTGCTCGACGATCTCGCCCTTGCGCATGATAATAATCCGGTCGCTGATATAGTAGGCGGTGGCGAGATCATGCGTGATGTAGACAATCGAAAGTCCAAGCTCGCGTTTCAATTGATCGAAGAGATTGACGATTGCCATGCGCAGGGACGCGTCAACCATCGATACCGGCTCGTCGGCGATGAGCAGACGCGGCTGCGGGATCAGGGCACGGGCAATTGCGGCGCGCTGTAGCTGTCCTCCGGACAGTTCATGCGGAAACCGGCCCTTCACTTCCGCAAGACTGAGCCCCACATGGCCGAGAGCCTCATCGGCCAATCGTTCGATCTGTTGGCGATCCGACTTGCCGGCGCCGGCCGAGAAGTTCCTCGCCGTCTCGAAGAGGTAGCGATCCACGCGCTTGAGCGGATTGAAGGCTTCGAAGGGGTTCTGCAGAACTGGCTGCACTTCCCTCATGAAGGCGCGACGCTCCGCCTTGCCGTGCAGGGCCACCGCTTTCCCACGAAAATGAAGTATGCCTTGCGTGGGCGCCGTCTGCCCGAGGATCATTGCTGCAATCGTCGATTTTCCCGAACCCGATTCTCCGACGATGGAGAGAATCTCCGGTTCGCTGCCGATCTCGAAGCTGACATCCTTGACCGCCACGATCTGCCGGCGGCCTAGCATGCCGCCCTGACGGTAGATTTTCGTGACATGAGAGAGAGTGAGAAGAGCGTTCAAGCCTGATCTCCCGTAACCGCAAAGCACGCCACTCGCCGATCCGGCTCAACCGTGACCATCGGCGGCACCTTTTGCGAACAGATCTCCATCCGCTTCGGGCAGCGCGGATGGAACCGACAGCCTTCAGGCGGCATGGCAAGGTTCGGCGGCCGCCCCTCGAGTGAAGGCCGGGCCTTCGCATCGCCGATACGCGGCAGGCTGCCGACCAGATGCTGCGTGTAAGGATGCAGCGGCAGCGCAAAGAGCTTGCGGGTCGGCGCTTCCTCGACGAGACGCCCGGCATAGACGATGCCGATACGGTCAGAAACGGTCGCATGCACACCCATGTCATGGGTGACGAACAAGAAGGAGGAGCCTATTTCATGCTGGATTTCGCGGATCATCGACAGCACGTCGCGCTGTACGATGACGTCGAGCGCCGTTGTCGGCTCGTCGGCAATGATGAACTCAGGCGTCAGGATCGTCGCGAGCGCGATCGTCATACGTTGGCGCATGCCCCCGGAGAGTTCATGCGGATAGGCCTGGAGCAGATGCGGATCGAGTTTCAATCTCTGGAGGTGCGAGCCGACTTTCGCGAAGAACTCACTCTTGCCGACTTTCATGTGACGCAAGGCGAAATCGGTGAAGGAGTGATGGATGCGCCGAACCGGGTTCAGCACGTTCATTGAGCCCTGCATGATGTAGGACAGATGCAGCCAGCGAAGCGCCATGCGTTCGTCCGGCGTCATGGCGTATATGTCCTGCGTACCGCCGGCAAAATGGAAGACGACCTTGCCCGATACGACCTTGAGCGGCGGCCGGATCGCACCGGCAATCGTCTTGATCAGCGTCGTCTTGCCGCTGCTGGATTCGCCGGCGACCCCATAGATTTCACCGCGACCGATCGTAAGGGTAATGTCGTCGACTGCGCGCACTTCGCGGTCGACGCCAAAAAGGAAGGCGCGGTAATAGGCTTTCAGGTTCTGGACTTCGACCAGGGCATCCATGGCTAACCTCCCATCCGGTTCAGCCGGCTGCGCGGATCGTTGTATTCGTTCATCGACATGGACAGGAGAAACAGTGCCAGGAAGAGAACGACGATGACGGCAACGGGTGCAGCCACCCACCACCAGGTGCCGGCGATGAGCGCCGAATGGGCGTTGGCCCAATAGATCATCATGCCCATGGTCGGGGTCTCGATGTCGGTGAAGCCAAGCACCGACAAGGTGATCTCCATCCCGATAGACCAGATCATGTTGTTCATCGTCGTGGCAAAGACGATCGGCAGGACATAGGGCAAATGCTCCTCGACGAGGATCTTGCGCATGCTCATGCCGGAATAGACGCTCTGAGTGGTAAACGGCCGCGTTTTAAGGCTGATCGCAACAGAACGGATGAGCCTCGCATCATAGGACCAGCCGAGAGCTGCCATGATGACGATGAGAGCTGTCCAGGTCATGCTGTCCTTCAGCACAAAATAGAACAGGATCAGCAGCGGAAATTGCGGAATGACCATGACGCTGTCGTTGATCGCCATGAGGACCCGGTCAACCACGCCGCCGGCATAACCAGCGACCAGGCCAACGACGAGCGATATGATGCGAGACAGGAAGGCGACGCCGATACCGAAATAGAGCGTGTTGCGCAGCGCAGTCGTCAGCTGCCAGAAGACGTCCTGGCCGCGCGACGTGGTGCCCAGCCAATAGTCTCCGTCCGGCGGCATATCGGGCGGCAGGAGGTAGATGTCCGTGGCGCCATAGGGCGAGAAATAGGACAGGATGACCAGGCCCACGATGATGGCAAAGAGTGCCAGACCGCTCAGGAATTCCATGTTGTGGCGCGTCAGGTCGCGCAGGATTGTGAACATGGCCTACTCCACCTTGATGCGCGGATCGATGAGCGGGCTCAGGATGTCGATGATGAAGACGGCGGCCGCGACGCCGACGATCGATAAGGCGCTGAGGCCGAGCACGAGGCTGTAGTCGCCAGCATGGACGGCTGATATCAGCAGGTTTCCGATGCCGGGATAGCCGAAGACGATCTCGGTAATGACCGTGCCGTTGAAGATAGCGCCGAGCGACATCGCCAAGCCCGTAAACTGCGGCACCATGGCGTTGCGGGCGATATAGGAGCGCAGGATGCGCCGCTTCGGCACGCCGCCGAGCTCGGCAAAGACCACATAATCCTCCGTGATGATGTTGGAGACCAGAGCACGCATCCCGATCAACCAGCTGCCGGTGCCGACGAGGATCAGCGAGAATGCGGGCAGGATGGAATGCTCGAGAATGTCGATAACAAGGGAGAAAGACAGGTCGAGATTGGCATTCATCTCATAGCCGCCATTGATCGGCAGAATCGGCCAGACATAACCGAAGACAATGAGCAGAACGAAGGCCAGAATGTAATAGGGGATCGGCAACATCGCGATGAAAACGAGGCTGACCGCTTTCAGGATCATGTTCTTCCTGTGGTAACCGGCAAGCGCACCGATCGCGTTGCCGAGCACGAAGGTAATCAGCGTGGAGACCGTCATCAGACCGATCGTCCAGGGCAGGGAACGCATTATGATGGTCGAGACCGGTGTGGGGAAGGCCGAGAGCGAGGGGCCGAGGTCACCTGTCGCGAGCCGAAGCCAGAAATGCAGGTATTGCTGCCAGATCGAGCCATTCAGTCCGTAAAGCTCCCGAAGCGACTGGCGCATCAGTTCGATCGCGTTTGGATCGGATTGCCCCATCTGCGTTATGGAGCCTATGCTCTCTTCGACCGGATCGATCGGGGTCAGGTGGGTGACGAAGAATGTTATGGTCACGCCAAGAAATACGACGAGCAGAAACTGACCGAACCGCTTCAGCACAAAGATCAGATAGGACGTCATAGGGTGGTGGTTCCTCTCTGGGTCCCTTCATCGAAAGGATCGACGGGCAGATTGCCCGCCGATAAGGGGGCCGGCGCGAAAGGGCCGCGCCGGCGGTGGGAGGATTATTTCGGTTGTGCCGGTTTCAATTTGACCATCATCAACCTGGAATTCGCCCAGTTCGGTACCGGATCGGTATAAGGGTCTGATATCGTCGGGTAACCGGTCCAATAGGTCGTGTCCATCGAGGTGAAGACGTTATAGGACATCAGCGGTATCGTCGGCATTTCGCGGGCGACCAGCTTGAGATAATCCTTGCCAAGCTCAAGGCCCTTCGGATCGTCGGCGCCGATGCCGCGAATGCTTTCGATGATCTTGTCGAGTTCCGGATTGCTCCAGCGCTGCCAGTTGCGCGGCGGCTGGTTCTCACCCTTCTTTGCCACGAACTGTGAGTGCCAGCTGTCGAGGAAGAACGACAGATCGGGATCGCCGCCCCAGGTTTCCACGCTCCAGGCAATTGCTACCTGATAGTCGCCGGGCTGCAGCGCAACCTGCCAAAGTTTCGTGACCGGCACGGCTTTGGCGTCGATACCGAAAGAGGCCCATTGCTGTGCGATGAGCGTTCCGGCCCGAGTGAAGACGGAGCGGGTGTCGCCCTCGACGGTCATCCGGATCTTGAACGGCTGGCCGTCCGGGGTCATCCATTTGCCGCCGGTCTTCTTGAAGCCTGCTTTTTCCAGCAGTTCGGCTGCTGCCTGCGGATCCGGTTTCCACCAGCCATAGCCGAACGCGCTATTGATGGCGGCGGGGTCCGTCGGGATCTGATCCTTGTATTTTGGCTGCTTGCGCAGGATATCGGCAATCTGCTGGCCAACTGTCGGATCGTAAGGCTTGATCTTGCGCTTGCCCGTATCGATCTCGAAGTCCTTCAGCCAATCCTGCAGAGGAGCCTGATAGTCCGTCATGGCAATGGCCGTTGGCGGTACACCGAGTGCCGAAAGCGTGGCCGCACCGCGATAGCTCGCCATGTCCACGGCCTTGATATCGATCAGCAGCGCCAATGCCCAGCGGACATCCGGGTTCTGGAAGGTCGGATCCTGCGTATTGAAAATGACAGCCGGAAGCGTCGGGTCCGGATGAGCAAAGGGGAAGCCCGGGAACCAGCTATCGACGCTCTTCGACTTTTCCTTGAGCGTGAACATGCCTTCCGGCGTATTGTCGTGGATGATATCGAGATTGTGCTCGAGCTGGGCGATGGTGCGTTTATCCGGCGGGCCTGGGTCGACATAGGTTACATATTTTGGAGCAGGCTCGCCGAACCGGCCAAGCGAAGTCCGCTGCCAGTCGTCGCGCTTCTCCCATGTGTACCATTTGCCCTGGGGGTCATAGGTCTTCAGCTTGTAGGCGCCCAGTGAGACGGGGTTGGCGAAGTCATAGCGAACCGGATCGGCGATCTTTTCGAAGACGTGCTTCGGCATGATCCAGGCACCGTTCCAACGCACGGTGAAGATCGCATGAAAACGGGAGTTGGGCTTTTTCAGCTTGAAGACGACCGTATAGGGATCGGTCGCTTCGACGCTCGCCACCTGCACGGAAAAGGCAGCACTCCAGACCATGCCGGGATGGTCCATCTGCGTCTTGACCGTGTAGACCAGGTCGTCAGCGGTGAATTCCACGCCGTCGCTCCAGTAGAGCCCCTTGCGCAGTTTCACCGTCATCTCGGTGAAGTCGGCATTGTATTGCGGTTTGTCGGCGGCAAGGGAATTGTCCCAGGTCGAGCCGCCGAGGCCTTTTTCCGGATCGATGTACCAGAGCGTGTCCATGGTCAACTGCTGCAGGCCGGTCGAAACACCGCCGCCGCCGTTGACCCAAATATTGAACCAGCCGGGGTTCTTGATGGTGCCTTCCGGGTTTTCGACGATGAGAGTGTCCTTGCGAGGCAAGGATTTATAGTCATCCGCCTTAGCCGCGGCCATCAGGCCGAGCGTCGCCAAGGCGACGCCGAATGCAAGCTTCTTCCAATGCTGCATTATCTCCTCCCTTTGAATGCGACGAGAGCGCGGCCGCAATGGACGCATGGGACGTCGCGGTTTTAGGGTTCGCAGCGGCATAGGGACTTGCACTTGTCAGGTCAGATGCTTCTGCGAACCATTTCTCCGGCTCGGCTGCCTCCTCGCAGCGAGCGGATATTCTCCAGGCCAGCACGAGAGTGATGGCCGGAATGGCGTCAGACCGAAAGCCGGATGACGCTGTAGGACAGAGGCTTCAGGCTCGCGCGCAATCTGCCGTCCTCGACTTTCGCGTTCTCGACTTTGATCGGGGCAACCGTCTCCGGCTGCCGTGCCGTGTTGACCGCCTGCAGGTCAGGATGCGTCATCTCCAGCTGCTCGAGCACACGGGCATTGGCAAAGCCATCCAGCCGGGCGTCGAGGTCAAGCGCGCTTTGCGGATGACGGTTGACGATAAAGAAGGTCAGCGTCTTGCCGTCGTCGGAAAGCACTGCGGATGTGTCCAGATAGGGCACATCGTCCGCTTCGTCGCAATCGTAGGTCGGCGCGTCGGTGATCAGTTGCAGGGCCGATCCCCGGCCGTATTTCGACGCGAAGTAGAAGGGATAATAGATCGTCTGACGCCAGGCCGGACCGCCATTCTCGGTCATGATCGGAGCGATGACATTGACGAGCTGGGCGATGCAGGCGATGCGCACGCGGTCCGAACGGCGGATGAAGGTGTTGAGAATCCCGCCGACCTGCAACACGTCCTCGAAATTATAGACGTCTTCGAGAAGGTGTGGGGCATCGGGCCATTCGTTTTTGGCGAGGATATCCTTGTCCTGCTGGTTGGAATGATACCAGACATTCCATTCGTCGAAGGAAATGCCGATCGTCTTCTTCGACCGCTTCTTCGCCTTGATGTAGTCGATCACACCGCCGATCGTGGTGATGTAACGGTCAAGCTTCGTCGTGCGGGCAAGGTAGTTGAGCGTATTTTTCTCGCGGTTTGCGAAATACATATGCAGGGAAATATAGTCGGCGCTGTCATAGCACTCGTTGAGGACCTCTGCTTCCCAATCCGGATAGGTCTTCATATCGGAATGCGAGGAGCCGCAGACCACGAGTTCCAGCGACTTGTCAAAATTCCGCATGGCCTTTGCCGTTTCGTCGGCGAGCCGGCCATATTCGTGCGCTGACTTGTGTCCTACCTGCCAGGGGCCGTCCATTTCGTTGCCGAGGCACCACAATTTGACGTTATGAGGTGCCTCCCAACCATGCTTGCGACGCAGGTCCGACCAATAGGTGCCGCCGGGATGATTGCAATATTCGAGGAAATTGCGGGCCGAATCCAGCCCGCGTGAGCCGAGGTTGACGGCGAGCATGGGCTCCGTCTTCGCCTTCTTGCACCAGTCGACGAATTCATTGACGCCGATTTGGTTGCTTTCTCGGGTACGCCAGGCAAGATCCAGCCGGACAGGACGGTCGGAACGCGGACCAACGCCATCTTGCCAATCATAGGCGGAAACGAAATTGCCGCCAGGGTAACGACAGTAGGGCGTATCGAGTTGCTGGACGAGATCGATAACGTCTTGCCGGAAGCCGTCCGCGTCTGCTGTCGGATGCCCTGGCTCGTATATGCCGCCGTAAACGGCTCTCCCGAGGTGCTCAAGGAACGAACTGTAAAGTCTGGGATCAATGCTCGCGACCCGAAAATCGCGATGAACAACAACATTCGCTTTCAACGAACCCTCCCGTAAATATCGATTTCTTCGTTCTTGTGCAGCTATCTTGATAGCTTGATGAGTGCGAGTCAATCGAACAGCGTGTGAGTTGTTGGCAGCCCGCCAGTAAAAAATAATAGTTATTTAACAATAATTTAGGGCGAAATTTCCGTCATCTAGAGAAAAATTTCTCGCGCCTTCGAAATCAGGATTTCCGATATTGTTCGTTAAATATAGAGGCGCATAACAATGTCGCGGCCATGATTCCCAAATCCACGGCCAAATATGTTGACGCCACCGGTATGGCTGGCGTTCTCGGCAATGCCGATCCGCAGGCGGATCGAGGAATGCTGCGCGAGAGCAAGGTCTTCCACCGTGACATTGGAGGTTGAGATGCCGTCGATGAATGTGCCTCGTGTGGAGATACGCCAGGTCTTCAACTTGCCGTACTGAGAGCCTTCCAGCTTCCACCAGGCAGGTGTGTGAGCACCGCGCTTGTCACCGTAATCGCCCGGAGAAGTCCAGGTGCCGACCGGTATTCCATTGACCCAGATCGTGATGTCCGAGGGCCAATCGGGATTGGTCCCAGGTACTTCAGAAGACAGTTCCATCGAGAATTCAATGGCGCGCACGTCCTTGTTCAAAACCTTGGCATTGTTCGGGAATTTGTATTCGACATAACCCCTCCCGAACCACACAAGACCGGCCTGCATGCGCTGTGGATCAAGGAAATAATCAGGAACATCGAGCAAGCCGATTACACTGTCACTGGAGCAAAGGCCGCATGGGGCGTGGATATCGCAGCTCGTGTAGAGCCCAACCGGCATCTCGACCTCGATGACGTCATCCGCCTTGTTGACGGACTTGTCCTCAAAGCTGATGAGGATTTCGTCATAAACCGCGGAGCAGATCTTCTGATTGCCCTTCCGGCCTTTGGCGAGGCGGGATTCGACCAATCCTACCTCTTCCAGAATTTGAATTCCGGTTGCGACGGTCGACTGCGGCAGCGACAGAGCCCGTGCCATGTCGTTGACGTTCATGGGGCCCTTTGAACACAAAAGTTTAAGGAGTTGCAGGCGTCCAGGCGCCGAGAGAGCTTTGATTACGGTGTCATTGACTCCGGCATCGATCGTCAAAAACGAGCGTTCCATGGCTTCTCCATGCTGCATCACATATCGATTTATATCGACAATGCTGATATAGCAAGCCGCGCGTGGATATAGATCGACTTCCCTGATTTAAATCTCAGCATTCGTTGAAATTGACAAGCGCGTCTCTCCGCAAAACCACGTCGGTTGGCAAACCGGAGTTACGAGCCGGAGTTATCCGGTACAATGCCCGTAATCTCGGGAACGAAGGCGGTGATCTTGCCGCTCGACGGAATATCCGGCGCCATGGAGCCGCATGCCAGACGTGCTGCGACTTCACCGATCAGACGACGTGGCGATTTGGATGTAGCGATCCTCACGGGAAGCGCAGCCGCGAGTTCAAGGCCGTTGAAACCCGCCATCAGAATGTCGTCAGTCCGGGAGGCCTCGATGCCGGCAAATGCACCCCCCGCGGCCATGTCGTCATTGGAATAATAGATACAGTCGAGGTTCGGCTCGTCACGCAGCAACTGCTGTGTCAGATATTTGCCGAGACTGACGGAGGAAAGGGTATCACCCAGCCTTTGCCCGATGATGGCGAGGCCGTTTTCATGCAGGGCGCGCTCGAAGCCGGCCTTGCGTTTTGCGGCACGCAGGTCCCGCTCCAGCGCACTGCCAATATAGCCGAAACGCTTTCGGCCGGAGGCAATCAGCGCTCTCGCCATTTCCTCGCCTGCCTTTCCGTGCGACAGGCCGACATTGAGATCGATCGGCGTACCATCGAGATCCATGATCTGAATGACGGGAATATCGGCGCTTTTCAGTATTCTCACCGTATCTTCGGGCTGGTCGAGACCGGTGACGATAATGGCGCTCGGCCGCCAGGACAGCATGTCCCTGATAACGTCCCGTTCCTTGCGCGTATCATAGTCTGAGAGCCCGAAGACCGCCTGCATTCCGGACCCTTCGAGCCCGGTCGAAATGCCTGCGAGCACCTCGGGAAAGACGATATTGGACATGCTCGGCACCACGACGGCGACGAGATTGGTTTTCTGTGACGACAATGAAAGGGCAAGCCGATTGCCGACGTAACCGAGTTGTTCCGTCGCCGTCAGCACTCTTTGGCGAGTTTGCGCGGAGACGTCAGGTGCACCACGCAGCGCTCGGGATACAGTCATCTTGCTCACGCCGGCCGCAGCGGCAACCTCTTCCAGAGTGGACTTGCGTATCCCCAAGGGGTCCCCCATCAGTGCCGACACCAGCACACGCGCATAAATTATAAGCCGATTTCGCAAAAAGAGGAATTGCCGACGCTTGACATATGTTACGAAATTGAGGCTTGTTATCGATACCGGTATCGATAACACCGTACTCAACGCTGGTATTCCGCGTTGGAGGAGGAGCTGTGCAGGACATACGGACAGCAGCGGTCATCGGCCTTGGATCGATGGGATGGGGCGCTGCCCTGTCGCTTTTGAGGGCGGGTTTTATCGTCCACGGATGTGACGTCCGGTCGGATGTATTGCAGCGCTTTTCGGAAGCGGGCGGCAAATCCTGCGAGACACCATCCAAAGCCACAGCGGAAGCCGATGTGGTGTTCGTGTTCGTCGTCAACAGCAGTCAGGCCGAGGATGTGTTGTTCGGGCCGGGCGGTTCGCTGGAGACGGCTCGCGCCGGCACCGTCTTTCTGCTTAGCGCGACCATGGCGCCGAGCGCCACAGTCGCGATTGCCGACCGACTGGAAGCTGCTGGCATGCTTGTCGTCGATGCGCCGGTTTCGGGCGGCCACGCCAAGGCGCTTTCCGGCGAGATGGTCGTTATGGGCTCTGGCTCGCCGGAGGCTTTTGCGCGCGCAGAACCGGCGCTCGATGCGGTCTCCGGCAAGGTCTTCCGGCTCGGGGACAGGCCCGGCCCCGGTTCGCAGGTGAAGATGATCAACCAACTGCTGGCTGGGGTGCATATCGCCGTGACGGCCGAGGCGATGACGTTTGCAGCCAAGACCGGGATCGACCTGAAGACGCTTTACGAAGTCCTGCGGGTTTCGGCAGGCTCCTCCTGGATGTTCGAGAACCGGGGCGAACATATCGTCTCGGGAGACTATACACCGCGCTCGGCGGTGGACATCTTCGTCAAGGATCTCGGCATCGTCGCCTCTGAGGCAGAGCGGGCAGGCGCCGCCACTCCGCTCGCTTCGACCGCGCTCTCGCTCTTCCAGCAGGCAGCCGACGCCGGTCTCGGCAAGGAGGATGATGCCGCCGTGGCAAAGGTCCTTGCCGAAAAGAGCGGCGTCGTCCTGCCGGGCATGACTGTTATTCGCTGACAGGCACTGGGCAAAGGAGACATGAGACTTATGTTCGATTGCTACCACCCGCAGATCATGCAAGGTAAGTTGACCTGCAGGTTGCAGTTTTGTTTGATTTTATCCGGTCGGTAACGTTCCTGCATATCGGTCCGGACTTTGGAAAACTTGAAGGAATAGATGGCGTTGCGCTTGGTGTGACGCGCGGAATCCAACCGGGGAGAACGGGTTCCGATCTGACACGAGGTCGTCTCGAAGAACGAGATCGGCGGCGCTGGGAGGTAAGCAGACATGCATGTGATGATTTTGGGTGCGGCAGGCATGGTCGGCCGCAAGCTGGTCGAAAGAATTGCCCGCGAACCCAACGCGCTCGGCACTACGATCAGTCGATTGACGCTGGTCGATGCATTTCAGCCGCCGGTACCCGAAGCCCTTCAGTCCCTGTCAAACGCCATGACGTTCGATCTTGCCCGGGCGGGTGTTGCCGACAAGCTGATCGAGGCCCGGCCGGATCTGATCTTTCATCTGGCGGCGATCGTTTCAGGCGAGGCGGAAGCGGATTTCGATAAGGGCTATGCCGTCAATCTCGATGGGACGCGCGCACTGTTCGACGCAATCCGCCAAGAGGGTCTGAAATCTCACTATGTGCCGCGTGTCGTGTTTGCTTCATCCATCGCGGTGTTCGGCACGCCTTTCCCTGATGTCATTCCGGACGAGTTCTTCTCCACGCCCCTGACAAGTTACGGAACCCAGAAAGCCATTGCCGAGTTGCTGCTTGCCGACTACTCGCGCCGCGGGATTTTCGATGGCGTCGGCATTCGCCTGCCGACGATCTGCGTGCGCCCTGGCGCACCGAACAAGGCCGCCTCCGGCTTCTTCTCCAACATCCTGCGTGAGCCGCTTGTTGGCAAGCCGGCCGTGCTGCCGGTCAGTGATGGCGTCCGGCACTGGTTCGCAAGTCCGAGGGCGGCGGTTGGTTTCTTCGTCCATGCTGCAAAAATCGATACGGCAAAAGTGGGGTCGCGGCGCAACCTGACCATGCCGGGTCTCTCGGCGCTGGTTTCGGAGGAAATCGATGCCCTGCGCCGGGTTGCAGGCGACAAGGCGGTTGCCTTGATCAAGCGCGAGCGTGACCCGGTGATCGAACGGATCGTCGCCGGCTGGCCCACCCAATTCGATGCGAAGCGAGCGTCCGAGCTCGGCTTTACGGCGGAGGCGAGCTTCGACGAGATCCTGCAGGTGCATATCGAGGACGAACTCGGCGGGAGGATTGCATGAGCGGGAGTTCCGGCGAGCAGTCGAAGATTGCCCTTGTGACTGGCGGAGGCACGGGTGTTGGCCGCGCAATCGCAAGAGGACTGGGGACTGCGGACTACAAAGTGGTCATTTCGGGGCGACGTGCCGAGATTCTCGAAAAAGCCGCCGCCGAACTCGCCAGCGAGACAGGTGCAGAAGTTACCGCAATCCGCGCCGATGTCGGCGATCCGCTTTCAGTCAGAGCATTGTTCGATGCGATCGAAAATCGGTATGGCCGCCTCGATCTCCTGGTCAACAATGCCGGTGTCTCGGCGCCGGGGATATCGTTGGAGGACGTATCTTTCGAAGACTGGAGCGCCGTCGTATCGGCCAATCTGACGGGCGCCTTTCTCTGCACGCAGCAGGCGTTCAGGCTGATGAAGGGTCAGATGCCGCGTGGCGGCCGCATCATCAACAACGGCTCGGTTTCGGCAACGACGCCACGTCCGAATTCCGCGCCCTATACGGCGACCAAGCATGCAATCACCGGACTGACGAAATCGACCGCTCTCGACGGTCGCGAATTCGATATCGCGTGCGGCCAGATCGATATCGGCAATGCGGCAAGCGACATGACGAAAAGAATGGCCACCGGCGTTCTTCAGGCGAATGGCACGACTGCCGTGGAGGAGACGATTGATCCCAAACATATCGCCGATGCGGTCGTCTATATGGCGGGCCTGCCGCTCAGCGCCAACGTGCTGACGATGACCGTGATGGCGACCAGGATGCCCTTCGTCGGGCGCGGGTGACCAGCGGTCCTGCGCCAGCGAAAAGCATGAGAATACGAATACATAGCATGTGATGCTCGATATCTGGGAGGAGGGAGTATGGCAGGTGTTCAATTCGCGGAAGTGCGAAAATCGTTCGGCGCATTTCCGGTCATCAAAGGCGTGAACATCGATATTGCCGATGGTGAATTCGTCATTCTCGTCGGCCCTTCAGGCTGCGGCAAGTCCACGCTGCTGCGCATGCTGGCGGGGCTGGAAAACATCTCCGCGGGCGAAATCCGGATCGGCGGGCGGGTGGTGAACACCTTGCCGCCGAAGGATCGCGACATCGCCATGGTCTTCCAGAACTACGCGCTCTATCCGCACATGACGGTGCAGCAGAACATGGGCTTTTCGCTGATGCTAAACAAGGCGCCGAAGGCCGAAGCCGAAAAGCGGGTGAAATATGCCGCCGGCATTCTCGGGCTCGATGCGCTGCTCGACCGTTATCCACGCCAGCTTTCCGGCGGCCAGCGCCAGCGTGTCGCCATGGGCCGCGCCATCGTGCGCGATCCGGAAGTCTTCCTTTTCGATGAGCCGCTCTCCAATCTGGATGCGAAGCTGCGCGTCGCCATGCGAGCCGAGATCAAGGAGCTGCACCAGCGGTTGAAGACCACTACCGTCTACGTCACCCACGACCAGATCGAAGCGATGACCATGGCCGACAAGATCGTCGTCATGCATGACGGGATCGTCGAGCAGGTAGGTTCGCCTTTGGAACTCTACGACAAGCCGGCCAATCTCTTCGTCGGCGGCTTCATAGGCTCGCCTGCAATGAACATGATCAAGGGCAGGCTCGATCCCGAGAATGCAGCGCGTTTTATCACTGCCGATGGCACGGCGCTTCCGGTCGCCAATGCGCCGGAAAGCGCTAAAGGACGTGATCTCGTCTACGGGCTTCGGCCTGAATATATCGTGCTCGATGCCGGCGGCCTGCCAGGTGAGATCGTCGTCATAGAGCCAACCGGTTACGAGACACATCTCACTTTGAAGCTTGGCGGCACAGATCTCAACTGTGTCTTTCGCGAACGCGTCAATGCACGGCCGGGCGAAAGCCTGCATGTGATGATCGACGCCTCGCATGTTCATCTCTTCGATGCAGAAGGCGGCCAGAGGTTGACCAATTAAGCCTTCAGGCGGGGCGCGGCAGAGGAGGAGTCTTCCCGCCCATTCGCCAGATGGCTGGCATCCCATTTCAGGATGCGGGTACCGTCGTTCATCAAGCGGGAGATGAATGTCGGAGAATTCTCTCCCGCTTTTTCCAGGAGGAGGAATATAATGACGATCAAGAGACGTGAATTTCTTGCCGCTTCGGCAGCAGCGGCCGGCGTCGCCGGTCTCGGCATCAGGCCGTCTTTCGCACAGGCAGAGCCGACCTACACGCCGGAAAGTGGAGCGAGCCTGCGCCTGCTTCGCTGGACACCCTTCGTGAAAGGCGATGAGGAGGCCTGGCTTGCAAATACCAAGAAATTCACGGAGGCGACCGGTGTCGAGGTCCGTATCGACAAGGAGAGCTGGGAGGACATTCGCCCGAAGGCTGCTGTTGCGGCCAATGTCGGTTCCGGGCCTGACCTTATCATGTGCTGGTTCGATGATGCCCACCAATATCCGGACAAACTGGTCGACCTGACCGAACTCGCCAACTATCTCGGCAACAAATATGGCGGCTGGTACGATGGGGTCAAAGGTTATGCCTCACGCGGCGATACGTTCATTGCCATGCCGCTGACGGCGATCGGCAATGCCGTGGTCTATCGCGACAGCCATGTGAAGGCGGCGGGCTTCAGCGAATTTCCCAAGGACACTGCAGGCTTCCTGGAGCTTTGCAAGGCCATGAAGGCAAAGGGCACGCCTGCCGGCTTCCCGCATGGCAAGGCCGTTGGTGACGGCAACAACTATGCCCATTGGCTGCTCTGGAGCCACGGCGGCAAGATGGTCGACGAAGGCGGCAAGGTAACGATCAACAGCCCGGAAACGCTGGCGTCGATCAACTATGCCAAGGAGCTCTATGCGACCTTCATTCCGGGCACGGAAAGCTGGCAGGACGTCAATAACAACCGCGCCTTCCTTGCCGGCCAGGTTTCGCTGATCGCCAATGGTGTGTCGGTCTATTACACCGCCAAGAACGATCCCAAGCTTGCAGAAATCACCAAGGACATTCGCACGACGAACTTCCCGATCGGCCCGGTCGGCCAGAGCGTCGAGCTTTGCCAGACGAGTTCATTGCTTCTGTTCAAGCACAGTAAATATCCGGAAGCCGCGAAGGCCTACATCAAGTTCATGATGGAAGCCGATCAGATGAATGCCTGGATCCAGGGTTCCAGCGCCTATTGCTGCCAGCCGCTCAAGGAATTCGCCAAGAACCCGATCTGGACTGCCGATCCGATCCATGCGCCTTACGCACGCGCCTCGGAAAAGCTGCGTCCGAACGGCTATGCCGGCCCGCTCGGCTATGCCTCGGCTGCCACCATGGCCGACTATGTTCTGGTCGACATGTATGCCGCCGCTGTTACCGGCCAGATGTCGCCGGAAGATGCGATGAAAGAGGCCGAGCGCAGGGCGAACCGCTACTACCGCGTCTGATCCCGCATTTTCCAAGACAAGCGGCATGCCGGAAACCGGCGTGCCGCAAGCCTTTAGGCTACAGCAATCTGGAGATAAGCAATGTCGACGGTGAATTCCGGGGATGCGCGCGCGCCGACGTCCGCGCTCCTGCAGAACAATAATGTGCTCGGCTTCCTGTTCATGCTGCCGGCGGCGGTCTTCCTGGTCTGCTTCCTGACCTATCCGCTGGGGCTCGGCGTCTGGCTTGGCTTCACCGATACGCGCATTGGCCGCGACGGTATCTTCATCGGGCTGGAGAACTACCAATACCTGATGGACGACAACGTCTTCTGGCTGTCGGTCTTCAACACCGTCCTCTATACCTTCATCGCATCGCTGCTGAAGTTCGCGCTTGGCCTCTGGTTGGCGCTGCTCCTGAACCAGCATCTGCCGTTCAAGAGTTTTTTCCGCGCGATCGTGCTTCTGCCCTGGGTCGTGCCTACCGTGCTGTCGGCCCTTGCCTTCTGGTGGATCTACGATTCCCAGTTTTCGATCATTTCCTGGTCGCTGATGGAGCTTGGCCTGATCGATGCACCGATCAACTTCCTCGGCGATCCCACCAATGCGCGTATTTCCGTCATTATCGCCAATGTCTGGCGCGGCATTCCCTTCGTGGCTATTTCGCTGCTTGCCGGCCTGCAGACCATTCCAGCCTCTCTGCAGGAGGCTGCCTCACTTGACGGGGCGACCAGCTGGCAGCGTTTCCGCTACGTGACGCTGCCGATGCTGACGCCGATCATCGCGGTCGTGATGACATTCTCGGTGCTTTTCACTTTCACCGATTTCCAGCTCATCTACGTGCTGACCAAGGGCGGCCCGGTCAACGCCACGCATCTGATGGCGACATTGTCCTTCCAACGCGGCATTCCCGGCGGCCAGCTCGGCGAGGGTGCTGCGATCGCCGTCGCCATGATCCCGTTCCTGCTTGGGGCGATCATGTTCAGCTTCTTCGGTCTGCAACGCCGCAAATGGCAGCAGGGCGGCCAGGACTAGGGAGAAAAACAATGTCGACCAATTCCAATACCGCCAACGTCGTCCTGACCGATAATGCCGAGGGCATGAGCTATCTGAACCGCCTGCCGCGGCGGGTGGTGATGCTCTATCTGCCGATGGCGGTTTTCGTCTTCGTGCTGCTCTTCCCGTTCTATTGGATGGCGATCACCGCGGTGAAGCCAAACGAACAACTGACAGACTATAGCAATTACAGCCCGTTCTGGGTGGTCGGGCCGACGCTTGATCATATCAAATATCTGTTCTTCGAAACGTCCTATCCGGGCTGGATGTGGAACACGATCCTTGTCGCCGTCTGCTCGACCTTCCTGTCGCTTGTGGCGTCGGTCTTCGGCGCCTATGCGATCGAGCGCGTGCGCTTTACCGGCTCCCGTTCCATCGGCCTCGTCATCTTCCTTGCCTATCTCGTACCGCCATCGATCCTGTTCATTCCGCTTGCCTTCATCGTTTTCAAGCTCGGCATCTATGACTCGCGGCTCGCGCTGATCTTCACCTATCCGACCTTCCTCATTCCCTTCTGCACATGGCTTCTGATGGGTTACTTCCGCTCGATCCCGTTCGAGCTGGAGGAAAGCGCACTGGTGGACGGCGCCAATCGCTGGCAGATCCTGACGAAGATCATTCTGCCATTGGCAGTGCCCGGCCTGATCTCGGCTGGCATCTTCGCCTTCACCCTGTCTTGGAACGAGTTCATCTACGCCCTGACGTTCATCCAGTCGTCGGAAAACAAGACGATCCCCGTTGGTGTGCTGACGGAGCTGGTGCGTGGCGATGTGTTCGAATGGGGATCGCTGATGGCGGGAGCCCTGTTCGGTTCGCTGCCCGTCGTCATCCTCTATTCGTTCTTCGTGGACTATTACGTCTCGTCGATGACCGGGGCGGTCAAGGAATGAAAGGGCAGAAGCTGCCCCTTGCCGAGTCTACCGATTATTCCTCTTCCGCCACTCGGCGAACTTTGCGCGCGGCGCTTCGCTGGTTGCCGGATAGAGCCCGATGATGGTCGCGCCGGCGAGCACTTCCTCGGTGACGAAATCCTCGTAGGCCGTCATCTCGACGGCCTCGTCGGCGATCTCCTCGGCAAGATGCAGGGGGATGACCATCACGCCCTCATTGTCGCCGACCACCACGTCGCCCGGGAAGACAGGAACATCGCCGCAGCCGATCGGCACATCGATCTCGATTGCCTGATGCAGGGTCAGGTTTGTTGGCGCTGACGGCCGGTGGTGATAGGCAGGGATATCGAGCCCGGCGATCTCAGGACTGTCACGGAAGCCACCGTCGGTCACGACACCGGCAACGCCGCGCACCTGCAGGCGCGAGACGAGAATCGAGCCGGCGGAGGCCGCACGCGCGTCCCGCCGGCTGTCCATGAGCAGCACTGCGCCCGGCGGGCAGCGTTCCACGGCTGCGCGCTGGGGATGTTCCGGATTGCGGAAAACATCGAGCGTGTTCAGGTCTTCGCGCGCCGGAATATAGCGCAGCGTGAAAGCCTGGCCGACCATGTTGGTCTTCTTCGGCGAGAGCGGGCGCACGTCCTGGATGAACTGGTTTCGCAGCCCGCGTTTGAAAAGGGCGGTACAAAGCGTTGCGGTCGAAACGCTTTTCAGCTTCTCACGCGTTTGCTCGCTGAAAGTGGTGGTCATATCTTGTCCTCCTGAAATCAATAGATATCCGGCTCGCCGGGGGCGGGGCCAAAGCCGGATTCCAGAAAATCGAAATCGCAGCCCGTATCGGCCTGGGCGATGTGGCGGGCAAACATCCAGCCATAACCGCGGCCGAACTTTTCTGGCGGCTTGACCCAGGCAGCACGACGGCGGGCCAGTTCCTCATCATCGACAAGCATGTCGATGCGGCGGGCTTCGAGATCGAGGCGAACAATGTCTCCAGTCTTCAACAGGGCGAGCGGGCCACCGACGTGCGATTCCGGGGATATATGGAGCACGCAGGCGCCGTAGCTCGTGCCGCTCATGCGCGCGTCCGAAAGCCGCAGCATATCGCGGTAGCCTTTCTTCAGCAGCGCCTTCGGCATCGGAAGCATGCCCCATTCCGGCATGCCGGGGCCGCCTTGCGGGCCTGCGCCGCGCAGAACCATGACGTGATCAGGGGTGATATCGAGGCTTTCGTCGTCGACGGCTCGCTTCATGTCCGGATAGCTGTCGAAGACGAGGGCAGGACCTTCATGCTTGTGGAAGCGCGGATCGCAAGCAGCCGGCTTGATGACGGCGCCGGTCGGCGCAAGATTGCCCTTCAGCACCGCGAGCGACCCTTCGTGATAGAGGGGATTCTCGAGCGAGCGGATGACATCGTCGTTGTAGCATCTGGCCCCTTCGAGCGTTTCGCCGAGAGTTACACCGGTCACCGTCATCGTCGAGAGATCGAGCTTGGACGAGAGCTTCGCCATCAACGCCCTCAGACCGCCCGCATAGTAAAAGTCCTCCATCAGATAAGTCTTGCCGGTTGGGCGTATATTGGCGAGCACAGGCGTCGCGCGGCCGGCGTGATCGAGATCGTCGAGCGTCAGCGGTATACCGGCCCGGCGTGCCATCGCGACCAGATGCACGATCGCGTTGGTGGAACAGCCCGTCGCCATGGCTACCGTCACTGCGTTATTCACTGCCGTCCGGGTGACGATCTTCGTCGGCACAAGATCCTCCCACACCATCTCGACGATGCGACGGCCGACTGCCGACGACATGCGGATATGGTTGGAATCGGCAGCGGGAATGGAACTTGCACCCGGCAGCGTCAGCCCAAGCGCTTCGGCGATCGCCGTCATCGTGCTTGCCGTGCCCATGGTCATGCAATGGCCATAGGAGCGGGCGATCCCGGCCTCCACTTCGACCCATTCGGTTTCGGAAATCGTGCCGGCCCGCCGCTCGTCCCAGAATTTCCATGCATCCGAACCGGAGCCCAGATATTCACCGCGATAGTTGCCGCGCAGCATCGGGCCTGCCGGCAAAAAGATCAGCGGCAGGCCCATGCTGAGCGCACCCATGATAAGCCCGGGCGTCGTCTTGTCGCAGCCGCCCATCAGCACCGTGCCATCGACCGGATGTGAGCGCAGCAGTTCTTCTGCCTCCATGGCAAGCATGTTGCGATAGAGCATCGTCGTCGGCTTGACGTAGCTTTCCGAGAGCGACAGTGCCGGCAGTTCGAGCGGGAAGCCGCCCGCCTGGAAGATGCCACGCTTCACATCCTCGACGCGATGTTTGAAAATGCGCATGGCATGGGTTGGCGTCTGACCAGGTATTGAGGATGGCGATGACGGGCTTGCCCGACCATTCCTCCGGCGCATATCCCATCTGCATGGTGCGGGAACGGTGCCCCGAACTTCTGAGGTCGTCAGGCGCGAACCATCTGGCGCTGCGCAGCATGGAAGGGTTTCTCCTGACATTCATTGTGAAGTCCTGTCTCGGATGAAAGAAAATGCCGCCCAATTCCGGCGCGACGTTGGACGAACGAACTGAAGCACTAATGCATCAGTGCATCAAGCTACAAAATATGTTTAAACGGTCGGCAGTGTTTCGAGGGTGGGACAGGCAGACGTGAAAGTTAACCGGACAGAATTTCCTCTCGACCGAACGCGTCAGGTCGCGCCGCAAATTCTTGAAATCCTTCGCTCCCGTATTCTCTCCATGGATCTGACGCCGACGACGGTTCTGTCGCGCGTATCACTGCAGAGCGAGTTTAATGTCAGTCAGACGCCGGTGCGAGATGCCTTGATGCGGCTGGAAGAGGAAGGACTGGTCGAGGTCTATCCGCAATATGCCACTGTCGTTGCCAAGATCGACATCGAGCATGCCAAGCGGGCGCATTTTCTCAGGCTGTCGATCGAACTCGAAGCGGTTCACAGGCTGACGCTCGCAAGCCCGGCCGAGACGGCACAGGTATTGGAGCGGGTACTTCGTATGCAGGAGGCAGTGGCCTCGCCAATTCAGTTTGATCAGTTCGATTCACTCGACAGGGAGTTCCATCGCACGCTCTTCGAGCGCAACGGCATTCTGGGTCTCTGGACAACGGTGCGGCGTCAAAGCGTCCATCTCGACCGGCTGCGCCGCCTCAACCTGCCGATGCCCGGCAAGTTGGAGACAGTGCTTGCCGATCATCGTGCCATCGTTGAAGCTGTTCGTTCCGGCGAACCCGAAAAGGCGGCCGCGGCCATGCGCAAGCACCTGTCGGGCACGCTGTCGATCACGGATATCATCTGCGCTCAATATCCCGATTTTGTCCGGCGCTAAGGACAGGCTCAGGTACGAAGGCAGCGCAGGAGGTGGCCGGAGGCGTCGCTCTGATCGGGATCGGCCATGCGGCGGGTGGTGACGAAAATCGTGCGCGGCATTGTGTGGTTCATCACGAGCTTGGTCGGATGGGTTGTCGGCAGTTCGACAGGCGTGAGCGGCTCACCTGATGGTGCAAAGCGCAACAGTTGCGAGCCGCCGACGCCGGCAATCCAGTAGATCCCGTCCTCGTCGATGAACGCCCCGTCGGGCCTTCCGGAAAAGGCATGTGTGGTCGCAAAGATCCGACGGTTGGACGGCGTGCCGGTGGCAAGGTCATAGTCGCAGACCCAGATGGTCTGAACGGAAGGATGGGAATCGGAAAAATACATTCTTTGCCGTATTGGATCGAAGGCCAGGCCGTTCGGCGTCCAGAAATCTTCGAAAACCCGTCGGTGGCTGAAATCGGGCTCGATGCAGAAGATCGCTCCGGCCGGCGCTGCCATCTCCCGCTGCATCGTGCCGGCCCAGAATCGTCCGGCGGGATCGAGCGTGCCATCGTTGAAGCGGACATCCGGGCGGCTTTCCGGTGTGCAGACCCGTTGGAACAGGCCTGCCGACGCTTCAAAGAGGAAAATGCCGGTCGCAAGCCCGGCAATCAGCGTTCCATCTGTCCGCAACGCAATGCAGCCGACTGCTTCGGGCGCATCCCATGCCGAGGTCTTGCCGGTTTCTGGATCGGTACGCAGCAGCTTGCGGCCGTCGGTATCGACCCACCAGATGCAATTTTCAGTCTCCGACCAGACCGGGCTCTCGCCAAGATGCGCCCAGCGGTTGGAGAACACTTCGAATGTAATCGCCATTTCGCTCTCAGCTTGTCTCACTATATCAATACGACATGCATAGCTTAGCCGCAGCCTCTCGGGAATCGTGGGGTCGCGACCTGTGCGAATTGTGGTCCTGATGCGGAACACGAAATCGTGGGCAGTCGATCCCACTTTCCTACGAACCGCTACGCGGAAGCTCCTGCGACCGCCCAGTCACGACCTCGTGGACCGTAAATTCATGCTTTTCCAAGGCTTTCGGGCGGCGTTATGTGGAAGGTCCCAGCACACTTCATTGTTTTCCGGCCGGTCGTTGAGAATGGTTTTTCGCGGCTTTGCAAACCACACGGTTTACTACCGGTTGCCAAAAAACCATAATTACCTCACCTAGATCGCACATCGACAACAGGCATTACGAATTGGATCAACGCTTGCGCATATCACACATCGTCCTTGGTGCATTTCTTGCAATCGCGCAGTCCGCCTATGCTGAAGTCGCATCACCGCCCGTTTTGGCGCCGCTAAAGCAGCAGGCGCAAGCCGCTCAGTTAAGCGCACAACTCCTCACGCGATACAGCTACAGGCCTGTTGCGCTCGATGACGCCTTGTCGGCCAAGATCATGGATCAGTTCATCAAATCGCTGGATCCGGATCACATGCTCTTCCTGCAAGCGGACATCGACAAATTCATGTCTAACCGCAGCGAGATCGACGATGCCGTCGAACGGAAGGATTTGAAGATCCCGTTTGCGATCTTCAACGCCTATGAACAGCGTATTGTCGATCGTATGACCTACGCGCGTAATTTGCTTAAGCAGGGCTTCGATTTCGGCGTACAGGAAAATTATTCCGTTGTGCGTGACAAAGCGCCGTGGCCGCAATCGGAGGCCGAAAGCAATGAGCTCTGGCGCAAGCGTGTCAAAAGCGACTGGCTGCTGTTGAAACTCGCCGGCAAGACCGATGCAGCCATTCGGGAGACGCTCGACAAACGCTATGCAAACGTTCTCGAGCGCGCCTATCAATATAAAAGCGAGGACGTATTCCAGTCGTTCATGGAGGCCTACGCAACGTCGGTCGATCCGCATACGGACTATTTCGGCGCGGCTGCCTCGGCAGATTTCAATATCTCGATGAAGCTTTCGCTCGTTGGTATCGGTGCGGTCCTGCAAGAGCGCGACGACTACACGACGATCCGTGAGCTCGTGCCCGGCGGCCCTGCCCAGTTGTCGGGCAAGCTCGTGGTCGGAGATCGCATTACGGGCGTTGGTCAAGGCAAGGATGGCGCGATAAAAGAAGTGGTGGGCACGCGCCTTGATGAAGTCGTGCAATTGATACGCGGAAAAAAGGGCTCCGTCGTACGCTTGGACATCCTGCCCGCGGATGCCGGGCCAGATGGCACGCATCGTGTTGTCAGCCTCGTGCGCGATAAAATCAGCCTTGAAAAACAGGCTGCCAGGAAGACCGTGCTCACCGTGAATGAAGGGGGTGCCACACGCAAAATCGGGGTGATCACCCTGCCGACATTCTATGAGGACTTTGAGGCCCGGCACAAAGGGGACAAGGACTATAAAAGTGCGAGCCGCGACGTCGCCAAGCTTCTCGACGAATTGAAGCAGGAAAAGGTCGACAGCGTTCTCATAGACGTGCGCAACAATGGCGGCGGTTCATTGGATGAGGCAGTTGATTTGACGGGCCTGTTCATCGGCAATGGCCCGGTCGTTCAGCAACGGAGTAGCGACGGCAAGGTCGCGGTCAGAAGTGCGGATTTTGCGGCACCTGTCTGGACAGGCCCTATGGGCGTCCTCATCAATCGCGGGTCGGCATCGGCTTCAGAGATTTTTTGCCGCGGCAATCCAGGATTACGGTCGCGGCGTGATCATCGGCGAACCGAGTTTCGGCAAGGGCACCGTTCAGACCGTCGTTGATCTCGACCAGATCGTGCGTAACAGCAAACCCGAACTCGGCGAGCTGAAGGTGACGATTGCCCAGTTTTTCCGGATCAATGGCGGTACGACGCAGCTGCGTGGTGTTACTCCCGATATCAGCTTGCCCGGGCTTTCCGACCCGGCGAGCTTCGGCGAGACGAGTTATGACAACGCTTTGCCGTGGGCGCAGATCAAGCCCGCGAATTACGCACCCGCCGACACGGTCGCAAAATTGCTGCCCACATTGCAAAGCCGCCATGATGCACGGGTTGGAAGCGATCCGGCCTTCCAGGGACTCGTGAAAGATATTGCCGACCTCAAGGCGCTGCGCGACAAAGGCGTCGTTTCCCTCAATGAAGCCGAGCGTCGGAAGGAAGCAACTGCTCGAGAGGAGCGCCGAAAGTCTCGAGCGCAGTTGATCGGTGGCGAAGATACCGGCGCGGATGATGGGCTGGAGTCGAACGAACGCAGCCTGAGTGCCGATATTGCCATTGAAGATGCTCGCAAGAAGGCAAAGGACGTCCTTTTGGACGAGGCAGCCGCCATCCTTGCCGACGAGGCGGATTTGCAGCAAGGCGTATCGAAGACAATCACCAAGCAGTAGATACAGGCGGAAAGTAGTCAGACCCGAGTGTCCCGTCGCGGCCTACCGGGCCGGCCGAAGCGATCCCAGCTTCGTCCGGCCAGTGAAAGGAATGATCACCGCCAGTCGCGGTCGCGATCCCAGCGGTCGTAGCGTCTGTATTCGCGCCAGTCGCGATGCGGACGACCCCAACCGTAGGAGCGATCCCAACCGTAGTAGCGTGGCGGCGGCGGTGCCCATCGATTGGGCCGGCAAAAGCCGCGCGGGCTCAAATGATAACCGCGGCCACAGGCGTAGTCGACCGTTACGACGTTCGAGGCTGCCGGAGCCGTGACCCTGCCAGAGGGCATGGCATTTGCAGCTCCGGTTGTCATTCCGGCTGCGAGCAGGGCTATGGTGACGAGAAGTTTTCGCATCTTCGTTTCTCCGATTATTGGGCGATTTAACGCCTGTCCCGGTGAACCGAGGCTGAAAACGCCGTTCACCTGGGCGACAGCTTCAGCTGCTAGTCGCGTTCCCAGCGATCACGCCGGTCATCGCCGCGCCGATCGTTGTTGCCGGAGTTGGATGCCTGCAAATGCTCCAGCACCTGCAGAACAGCGTCGGCGCAGTCCTTTGTGGAGTCGCCGTCGGCGCATCTGAGATCGATCCTGGTCTGACCGTTCTCGATGTGGAACCGGGCACCGCGCTCCCTCGGCTGCGAACGCCAACCATCATCAGCACGCTCCTCGTTCTTGCTGGAAGAATTCGGTGGCGGCGGTGGATTTTGCCTGCTGGATTCTGGTGGTGGAGGCGGCGACGGTTCGGCTGGCGCCTGCGCAAGGGCGCAAGTGGAGATCAGTCCAAAGACAGCCGCCGATGACAGTCCTATGATTTTGTTCATGACGTTACCTCGCTTCTGTGCCGAGGTAACGAAGGGTTGAGGCGATAGTTCCTGTCGGGCGATTGCGGCTGATACCTAGCCATGCCGGGGCCAGTATTGTTCAGTCCGGTCCTGCTTGTCACGGGCAGATCGTCTGGTCCTGTCTTGCGGACGGGATTGAATCTCGCACAGGAGATCGCTTGCTTCCTGTATGTCCGGTCTATAGCTAGTGGAGGCCCTGCAGCCGATTCCGCCGTTCACTCAACAATTCATGTTGCACCAGGTCTCGCGCTTCTGCCGAAAGGCCATTCGGCCCGGATAGTCCGAGCGCGACTAACCTCGCTTCGATCGCCTGTGGAACACTATCTGCTTCGTGCTGGCAGAGCCGCACAAGCCACTTCCATTCGTCGCTTGTCATGTCCCTTCGCGCGACCATCAACTGCCTCCAGCCCAAGGATAACCGTAATTTCGAGAATATCACAATTCTCACCGAAAGGCAGTGAGGCACGCCGTTTTGCAATTCCTCGGTCATGACGATACAGATCTTCGGATCTCCTGTGCCAGGCCCCGGGACGGTAGTCGCGGGAAGCGTGTGCTGGTTCCCCGAATCGGGCGGCGGGAGAATGGGAGGATCGAGGAGGCTGCAACCTATCCTTGACTCTGATAGCCTGCTATCCGACAGTGTCGCCTGTTAAATCCATGGGGATTCAATGGGCCTCACGAAAGGCTTCACGATCGTCGGCAGAGCTGCGATGGCCGCCATCGTGTTAATGTTCCTTGCGCTCTCGCTTGTCCTGGGCTTTTGGCTGCATTCGAGCTACATGTCCGCCGTCAGGCGTGGAGAGGATCAGGTCACAGCCACAGCCAAGATCGTTGCTGCCAACGCGATCTGGATCAATTCTCTGGCGCGCCAGACCCTTTACCGCATGGACGATGCCTTCGGAGTGGCTGAGGCATTGCCGGACGACGCGCGTATCCGAAGGCTCAACGCCGCGACGGCTGCATTGCCGACCACGGCAACCGCCTATGTGGTCGCTGCGGATGGGAGGCTGCTCTATTCCACCGATCGCGAAAGCAGCCCCGCAGACATCGTTGATCAAACCTATTTCCGCCGCCTGGCCAATGGCGCAGAGGACCATACGTCGGCGATGACCGTCATGCGCAATACGGATCGCCACGTCTTCCTATCGGCTGCGCGCATCGAGAGGAACGATAAGTTCGAAGCCGTCGCGATCCTGGCGTTCGATGTCGGAATGCTGCGATCGATCTGGGACGCCGCCTCGCTCGGACCAGGCTCGACGGTGAGCTTCTTGAGACGTGACGGAAAGCTGATCGCCAGATATCCCGAACCGAAAGAAGTCATCGATCTCGGTAACTATATCCTTTTCACCGACTATATGCGCAAAGCGACATCGGGCTCCTATGTGTCTGTCTCCCCTGTCGACCAAGTCAAAAGGCTGGTGGCATACCGCATCGTCGAGCGCACACCATTCGTCGCCATCGCATCGGTCGACACCGGCACAATTCTCAAGCCGTTCTGGACCGATGTCTCAATTGCCGCGCTGATCGTTCTCCTGGCGCTTTGCGCCGCCGTGGTTGGCGGGTTGAAGATCCTGCACCTGGCGCATGCGGATGCGCGCCACACCGCCGAACTTGCCGAGGCGCTTCGAACCAATCAGGTCCTGATGCGGGAAATTCATCACCGGGTGAAAAACAATCTGCAGACCGTGATGGCGCTCATCCGTCTACAGGGCCTGCGGCCTGAAACCGTCCAGAGAGTGAACGAGCGGATCGTCGCCATGTCGGCGGTGCACGAGCAAATGTATGGCTTCGATCAGTTCAGCAGCGTCACTGCGCGGCAGTTCGTTCCCAACCTGGTGCGCACGCTGGTCGGGTTGCATGATCGCGACATCAAGCTGACCTTCGAGATCGACGATATCAGGATCGATGCGGACAAGGCGACGCCATTTGCATTGTTGCTGAACGAGCTTCTGACAAACAGCATGAAATACGCCTTCGTCGACCGGACCGACGGTCATATCCGCATCAGGCTGCTCAAGCATCCCGAGGGCAAGGTCCTGCTTGAAGTGGCGGATGATGGCGTTGGCTATGAGCCGGTTGCGACAGAAACCGGCATGGGAAGCCGGTTGATCAAATCCTTCGTCAGCCAGATGGATGGGACCTACGGCACCGAACGGGCACGCGGTACCGTCTTCACCGCCCTGTTGTCTATCGCTGCACGATGATGCTTCGATCGGCGTTGGCGTCGGCGACCTTGGCTCTCCGTGCAAAAAATCCTTGCAGCAATCTGTGGCTGTATTGGCGCTGGCGAGGAACTCCCTCCGGACCGGCAGCAATTGGCGAAACCGCCCGCGCCGCCGTCGCGTAGTGTCAACCACGACTGAGGCGTTTCGGATTTCCTAGGGCCAGCAAAGCCGCCTCCTCAGCTCCTAACCTGGCCGCTAGCGCGATCCTGCGGGTCGAAGCACGCCGATTTGAAAGTCGAGCGGAGACACGGCTCTGCTGTCGCCGCTTATTCAGGGGAAAGGTCAGTCTTATTCCAACTTGGCATTGCAAGTTTCCCGCCCTGGATTATTTGATAGGGTTCGAAGAACACACCCGGAGTGTCCGTTGAATAAAACCCGGCCAGCGCTCCTTCTCATCACGGCGTCGCTCATTCCGGTCATCATACTGGCAGCGCTGATGGGAAGGTTCTTCATCAAGGAGCAGCAGGCTGCTCTCGACGATGACATTCGCGGCCGGGCAGCGACGTTGGCCGCCACGCTTCAACGCGAACTCGCGAGCCAGATCCAGCTGCTTTCGATCGTCGCCGATTCCCCTCGGCTCGATCCCCCCATACCGCGCGCCGCTTTTGCCGAGACTGCGCGGCGTCTGCGCGATCGGGTGCCGGAATGGGAGCAGATCCGGATTTCCAACGAGAAGGGCGAAGTGGTTCTGTCATTTCCGCCGCTCGACCCCTCCGCCGATACGCATGTTGTGGACATGGAAAGCCATGACGCCCTGGTTCGCACGGGTGTCGCGGTGGTCGGCAATATCGCCATCGGGCCGAAAGGCCAGGCGGCCTTTGCCTTGCGCGCTCCGATCCAGAGGAGCGATCGTCTGAAAGCGGTCCTTTCGGTGGTGATCCGTCCGACGATCGTGACGAAACTGCTTTATGCCAATGGACTTCCAGGATCATGGTCGGCCTGGATCGTCGATGGGCAGGATCGTCTGGTTGCATCGACCGGCGATCCCGCGCTTGCCGGCAATCCGGCGAGCGAATTCGCAAGCTTTTCCGGCAATGACTTCGGGACGGCCACCGTCAAGAGCGGATTGGAGCTTCGTGTCGCCGAAGTCGCGCTTGCCGACACGCCTTGGCGGGTAAGGGTTGGCCTGCCGGTTTCCGATTATGAGAGGCTGGCGCGCAGGGCCACCATGCTGCTTGTGACGGCGAGCTGTTTCACACTTCTGTTGTCCGGCTCGGCCGTGTTTCTCTTCTACAGGGAGGCGCGCGCCCGGAACCGGGAGCGCGAGAGCATGGCCAACTGGCAGCGGATGGATGCGCTTGGCAAGCTGACGGGGCAGGCTGCTCACGATTTCAACAATCTCCTGATGGTCTTCCAGTCAGGGGTTGAGGGCATCAAGAGACGGCGAAACGACGAACAGCGCGTGACGCAGCTTCTGATGCACATGAGCGATGGCGTGGCACGAGGAAAGGCGATCACGCAAAGGCTGCTGTCGTTTTCAAGGCGCTCCAACCAAGGTGCCTCCCAGATCGAACTGGACGTCAGGCTTGCCGACCTGTCTCCGCTGTTGCGTCAAGCGATCAACGACACAATCGTGATGGAGATCAGGATACCGGAAGATACCTGGCCGGTTCACGTCGATCCTGCCGGGCTTGAAATCGCCCTGATCAACATCCTGACGAATGCGCGCGAAGCCATGACGGGAGGTGGAAAGGTGACGATTTCCGCCCGCAATGTGCTCAACGCAGCCACAGAGGATCCGGGGCTGCAGGGCCCATTCGTGGCGCTGACGATTTCTGACACCGGGACAGGCGTTGCCCCGGAAAATCTCGCGCGGGTGTTTGAGCCATTCTTTTCCACCAAGAAAAATGGTGGCTCAGGCCTTGGTTTGACGCAGGTCCACAGTTTCGCCACCGGCAGCGGCGGTGCGGTCAAGGTCGCAAGCCTGGCCGGTCACGGCAGCGCCTTTACCTTGCTTTTACCACGATCGAGCGAGCCGCGTGCGGCACGTCCGGATCCAGCACCCCCCGCGAATCTTCCCCATGCGATCATGATCGTCGACGACACACCGACATCGCTTGAATCCGTGCGACTGGCGCTCGAGGGCATCGTGCCGTCGATCTTCCTGGCCGCAGGTGGACCTGAGGCAATCGAGATCCTGGGCCGCCATCCTGAAATCGAAGCGATCGTCAGTGACATCATGATGCCGGGCATGTCGGGTATCGAGCTTGCCGAGGAGATCCGCCGCAGAAACGCATCTCTACCCGTCGTGCTGATGACCGGCTACAGCGACAGGCTTGAGGCCGGTACGGAGGTCGGCTGTCCGGTTGTCCCGAAGCCCTTTAAGATCGAGGATCTGGCCGCCAGCCTCGAAAAGGCGAAAACCTCTGTAGTCCAATCGGCAAATGTCGTGCGCCTGGAAATTCCGACGAAGGGCTGACCAGCTTCGACGTCTTTGCGAGGTTCATTTTTCGCGCGATTGCGGCAAACGAGTTTCGGCAACGATCTGCTTCCCTCCATCAGCCGTTACCGCCGATCTTATCGTCGCTGCTCCTTTCGAGGGGAACCCTGGCCAATCTTTGCCGTTTTGCGCTTTGCAAAGATAAAAGGAATATGTCGATGATTGGAACAAGCGCCAAGCGGGGCACGGCGATCTCCGCGGAAGCGATACTCGTCCTCGGACCGGTCAATCCCTCGTCAGACATTCAGCTGGAGCATGCGGTGCGATGATTACAAGCGAACAGCTGCGCGCAGCGCGCGCGCTATTGCGATGGGAGCAGAAGGACCTTGCCGATGCCGCACGGGTTTCATTGCCTCTGATCCAGGAGCTTGAAGCCGTGTCCGGGCAGTTGAAGACGGAAAAGCGGGCAATTGACGCAATCATCAACGCCGTCCATCAGGCAGGTGTTTCGTTTTTCGACGGAGACTATTCAAGTCCGGGAGGACCCGGTGTCCGCTTCAGCCAGCCTTCCGGATCCAGCCTGGATACCAATGAAGACGAAACGATCCAGTACCGGGAATTCTTCGAGAACGATGCGCCGCCTGGTGCGGGTGGTTGAGACGACGCGCGCCTAGCGAAGGTCCGGACACGCTGGCTGCCGCGTCCCGGCTGTCTCATTTTGTCGGCGGTGAAGCCTTGCCAAGCTTGACGGAGGGTTCCCGGCCCCAGACACGCAGCTTGCCGAGTTCGGTGACGAACGCGGCAATGCCCTCTTCTCCAGGCAAGCTCAAGACGCCCTCGTCGATGCTTTCGGAAATTCCCGCCTTTTCTAGCAGCGGCAGCGCCGACGGATCATAGCCGATAAACTTGCAATGCTGGAAAGCATCGGCGACGAAGTCACGTGCTGTGGCCTCCTTGACGAGGTCTTCGATAGCAGCCGGTGAGGTCAAAAGTGCTATCGCGTCGAAAAGCACCGACGGTGCGCCATCGATCATATGCTGCGCTTCGATCCAAGTGCTGTCCGAAGCCGTCACGCCACCGACCTTCGGAGCAATCAGCTCGAAGACCGCTTTCTGCTTGGTTAGAGCTGTTGTCACGCCCTTGAGCAGTTTGGCATCGACACCGTCGGTAATGAGGATGCCAAGTTTGCGCCCCTCGAAGCGTCCAGGACCGCGTTTCACGATGCTGAGCGCGGGTGAGGGCTCCAGGTTCTGACGCGTTGGAATAGCGGCCTGAGCCGGTTTCGGCAGCGACTGCAATCCCAATTCTTCTGCGACGGTGGTTGCCAACGTTTCGTCGATGTTGATCAGATGAGATACCATCCGCTCGCGGATGACAGGGTTTTCGACCTTGCTGAGTTCAAAGGTGAGCGCCATGGCGATATGCCGTTGCTCGGGCGGCGTCTGGCTGATGTAGAACTGACGCGCCTGGCTGTAATGGTCGGCGAAGCTCTCCGGACGGAGCCTGGCCCTTGCGCCTTGTTCCTCGGACGCGAAATGTCGAAAGCCTTTCTGAGGCGATTCTCTCGGACCTTCGCCCCAGGAGTTTGGCTGGTAGTTGACCCGGCCGGCCGGATTGCGCATCGCCATGTGGCCGTCCTGCTGAAAGGTGTGGAAGGGACACTTGGGCGCATTGATCGGCAGGTGCGTGAAGTTCGGGCCGCCGAGGCGCTTGAGCTGTGTATCCAGATAGGAGAAATTCCGGCCCTGCAAAAGCGGATCGTCGCTGAAGTCTATCCCCGGCGGAACGTTCTGCGTCATGAAGGCGACCTGTTCTGTTTCGGCGAAGAAATTGTCGGGCATGCGATCGAGCACCAGCCGGCCGATCGGCTGAACAGGGAGGATTTCTTCCGGAATGATCTTTGTCGGATCAAGCACGTCGAAATCGAACGTGTCGGCGAACTTCTGATCGAATAGCTGGACGCACAATTCCCATTCCGGAAAATTACCCGACTGGATTGCCTGCCAGAGATCGCGGCGATGGAAGTCTGGATCAGCGCCGTTGATCTTGACCGCCTCGTTCCAGGCGACGGACTGCAGCCCAAGCTTCGGCTTCCAGTGGAACTTGACGAATGTCGACCGATCCTTAGCGTTGACGAAACGGAAAGTATGGACGCCGAAGCCCTCCATGAAGCGGAAGGATCGGGGAATCGCCCTGTCAGACATGACCCACATGATCATATGCATGCTTTCAGGCGTCAGGCTGATAAAGTCCCAGAAGTTGTCGTGGGCGGATTGTGCCTGCGGAAAACCCCGGTCTGGCTCCGGCTTTACGGAATGGACCACGTCGGGAAATTTGATGGCGTCCTGGATGAAGAAAACCGGGATGTTGTTGCCGACGAGATCCCAGTTTCCTTCCTTGGTGTACATCTTCACGGCAAAACCGCGAACATCCCGCGCAAGATCGAAGGACCCTTTGCTGCCGGCGACTGTTGAAATGCGCACGAAGGCGGGTGTCCTTTCGCCCGGGCGCTGGAAAATGTCGGCCCGCGTGTAGTCCGCAAGGGATTTATAAGTCTCGAAAAAACCATGCGCACCATAGCCGCGGGCGTGGACCACGCGTTCGGGAATGCGCTCATGGTCGAAATGGAAGATCTTTTCTCGGAAGTGGAAGTCATCGATGAGTGCAGGTCCGGGTGCCCCGACATGCAGGCTGTTCTGATCGTCTGCTACAGGGCCACCTTGGGCTGTTGTCAGAACCGGATGCCCATCTTCGGCGAACTGATGAAGCTCGCCCCCTTCGCCGCGATGGAGTTTCTGGTCATGGATCGTCGCTGTGTTTTTCCCGGCGGTCGTCGAAGATTTCTTGGCCATCATGTCGTTCCCTTGCGATATATGTGAATTGCCAACTGGAAATGCTGCCTCGGGGCCGGTCCGCTCATGTCGGAGCGTTCGATCTGGCCCGCATCGCGGTGCTTTGGCGTCTTGGTGGTGCTACCGGGCGCGGACGCATTCCCAATGTCTGCGCGGCGTCATTGTTCCTAATCGTACTGAGACGAAGGTCCCAGGTCGGCGCTCGCTCAGCCGTCTGTAAATATTGAGGTGGACCTTCGAACGAGCACGAGCGTCGAAGAATGGTATTCACGCCCCCGCCGACAGTGCAGGCCGCAATGCCCGAGCTCACAAGATCGGTTTGCCGCCTGTCACCGCAATCGTTGCTCCCGAAACATAGCTCGACAGCGGATCGGCAAGCATCACATAGGTGGTTGCAAGCTCGGCGGGCTGCCCAGGTCGCTGCATCGGCACCTGTTTGCCGAAATTCCTGACGGCTTCGTCCGGCATCGTCGAGGGAATGAGCGGCGTCCAGATTGGGCCTGGCGCGACCGCATTGGCACGGATGCCCTTTTCCGCAAGCATTTGGGCCAGACCCGCCGTGAAGTTCTGGATCGCCCCCTTGGTTGTCGCATAGGCGAGCAGGTGCGGACTCGGACTGTCGGCATTGATCGACGCCGTATTGATGATCGCGCTGCCCGCTTTCATATGCGGGACCGCTGCCTTGGTCAGGTAGAACATCGCATGGATATTGACCTTGAAGGTCAGTTCCCACTCGTCATCGCTGATTTCGCCAATATCCTTGAAGCTTGCCTGATGGGCCGCATTGTTGACGAGGATGTCGATACCGCCAAGTTTGCCGCGCGCGGTTTCGATGATGTGCCGGCAATGTTCGGGATGCTGCAGGTCCCCGGAGACGAGAATGGCCTTTCGCCCTGCTTCTTCGACCCATTTCTGGGTTTCGCGTGCGTCTTCGTCCTCGTCGAGATAGGCGATGAGAACATCTGCGCCCTCACGGGCATAGGCAATCGCAACGGCTCGTCCGATACCACTGTCGCCGCCGGTAATAATCGCTTTCCTGCCGGTCAGTCGGCCAGATCCTCGATAGGTCTGCTCGCCGTGGTCCGGTACCGGCGACATCGCGTCGGTCGTGCCCGGCATGGGTTGGCGCGGCGTATCGAAGGGTGGGGTCGGGTAATTGGCCATTTTCTGTTCCTTTTGACTTTCGCGTCGCAGATGCGGTCGGAGTTTCGGTACACAACTCGTCGGTCGGCCAGCAGTTCCCGGTGAGTTTGCGGAGATAATCCGGATTGAGCGGCGTGTTTGCGCAGTGCGTTGCGGCCCGCCACCTCAAGAAGGAAGGCATTGGTCTTGTTCTTGCCGGAAGCTAACCAACTGATTCAACAAACCCTTCGACTGGCAGTCGAAGCGACGTAGCCCGTGGGCAAATCAGTCAGCCTCCCAAACCAGATCTTCCGCAGCTGATAACGGCTCTTGACAGGCATTCTCTTCTCATGGAGTGTAAGTAAAGCGTTTTACTAAAGCGGTTTACAAACTGATGACGCAAGCGAGAACTCCAGGGTTGAAGGATGTCGCGAAAGCGGCGGGCGTATCGGTGACGACGGTCTCGCGCATGCTGAACGGCTCGCTGGATTTGCCTGCCCTCACCAAGCAGCGTATCGAAAACGCTATCGCTTCCCTCAAATACCAGCCGAACCCTCACGCGCGGCGGCTGAGCCGCGGCCGCTCCGACATGATCGGGCTGGTCGTGCCCGATATCGCCAACCCGTTCTTCGCGACCATGGTGGCGGCGGTCGAAGAGGAGGCAAACGATCGGGGGCTGGCCGTTTCGCTCTACGCGACTCTCAACCGGACCGGCCGTGAAGTCACCTATCTTCGGCTGCTCGAGCATAATCATGTCGACGGCCTGGTTTTCGTCACCAACCATCCCGACAACGGCGATCTCGCAGCTCTCATCAATCGAACAGGCAAGGTCATCGTCGTCGACGAAGACGTTCCGCTTGCCAGTGTCCCGAAGCTCTTCTGTGACAACTTTCAGGGCGGCCATCTGGCGGGGCGCCATCTGGCGGAGTTCGGCCATCGGAATGTGCTCTATGTGGGCGGTCCCGATGCCATGATCAGCACGCAGCGCCGTTTCAACGGACTGCATAGGGGCCTGCAGGAGCATTTCGGCGGCGATGCCTCGATCCGGCGCTACAGCGGCGAATATACGGTCGCCTGCGGGCGGGACATGGCGCGCCGCTTCCTGGAAGAAGGCAAGCCAGCGACCGCAATCTTCGCGAGCTCCGACGAAATCGCCATCGGCATGATCGAAGTCTTCAGAGAGAAGGGAATATCGATCCCTGAAGACCTGTCGATCGTCGGCTTTGACGATGTCAGTCCGCTACACCTTTTTGCGCCGCCTTTAACGGCGATCCGTCAGCCGGTGCGCGCCATCGGCCGGCGTGCCCTGTCCCTTCTTCTTGAAACAAACTGGCAGGAGAGCAAGTCGCTCGCCACCGAGGAACTCGTGCCAGTCGAAATCGTCGTGCGGAACTCCGTTGCGCCGCCGTCGACCCATAATAAGCAACGATAACGAAACCAGAGGATGAGAACATGAAACAGATCAGACGTCGGGCGTTCAGCGCCGCTCTTGCCTTCACCGCGCTTGCCAGCGCCACACTTGGAGCTTCGCTCGCTCACGCTGCGGGCAAGACCTATGCGCTGGTGCAGATCAATCAGCAGGCCCTTTTCTTCAACCAGATCAATGAGGGCGCGCAGAAGGCGGCTGATGCCTCCGGTGACAAGCTTGTCATCTTCAACGCCAACAATGAAGCGGCCGCACAGAACAGCGCGATCGAAAACTACATCCAGCAGAAGGTCGATGGCCTGATCGTTGTCGCAATTGACGTCAATGGCATCATGCCGGCGGTCAAACAGGCTTCGGACGCCGGCATTCCCGTTGTCGCCATTGATGCAATCCTTCCCGATGGACCGCAGAAATCGCAGATCGGCGTCGATAACGGCAAGGCCGGCGCCGATATGGGTGCCTACTTCCTCGACTACGTGAAGAAGAACATGGGCGGCAAGGCCAAGGTCGGCATCGTCGGCGCCTTGAACTCCTATATTCAGAACGTCCGCCAGAAGGGCTTCGAGGACGCCATCAAGGGCGATGGCATCGAGACCTCGGGCGTCGTCGACGGCCAGAACATCCAGGACAATGCACTTGCTGCTGCCGAGAACCTGATTACCGGCAATCCCGACATGACGGCGATCTACGCAACTGGCGAACCGGCCCTGCTCGGCGCCATCGCCGCTGTCCAGAGCCAGGGCAAGCAGGACAGTATCAAGGTCTTCGGATGGGATCTGACCGCTCAGGCGATTTCGGGTCTCGACGACGGCTACGTCGTTGCTGTCGTCCAGCAGGATCCTGCCGGCGAAGGCAAGGCCGCGGTCGAAGCTCTTGCCAAGCTGACAGCAGGGCAGAGCGTCGAAAAGAGCATTTCCGTTCCGATCACGATCGTGACGAAGGAAAATGTCGAGCCATACCGGGCCGTCTTCAAATGATGACGGACAATCGGCCTGTTTATGCCGGGGCCGGGGAGGCGCAAGCCTCCCCGCATTCCTCCGGCTCGTCCGCCCGGACACCTGCTGTCTCACTGCGCGGGATCCGCAAGACGTTCGGTTCGCATCAGGCGTTGCGTGGCGTCGACCTCGACCTCTTTCCGGGCGAGTGCCTTGGTCTTGTCGGTGACAATGCAGCCGGTAAGTCAACGCTTACCAAAATCATCTCCGGCACCTATCTGCCGGATGAAGGGACGATTTCGCTGAACGGCGAAGATGTCCATCTGTCCGGGCCTGCGGATGCTCGCAACCGCCATATCGAAATGGTCTTCCAGGATTTGAGCCTCTGCGACCATATCGATGTCGTCGGCAATCTGTTTCTTGGACGCGAACTCACCAGGGGTCCGTTTCTCGACCGTCAGAAGATGATGAGCGAGGCGCGCAAGATGCTGGATGCGTTGGAAATCCGCATTCCGCGTCTTTCTGCCAAGGTCGAGAAGCTGTCTGGCGGCCAGCGCCAGGCGATTGCGATCGCGCGCGCGGCTTCCTTCCAGCCCAAGGTTCTGATCATGGACGAGCCGACATCGGCATTGGCGGTCGCCGAGGTCGAGGCTGTGCTCGCACTGATCAACCGCGTCAAGGCAAAGGGTGTATCCGTCGTCCTCATCACTCATCGCCTGCAGGATCTGTTCCGCGTCTGCGACAGGATTGCCGTCATGTATGAAGGCACCAAGGTTGCCGAGCGGGACATCGGCAAGACCAATCTCGAAGATCTCGTCAAGCTCATCGTCGGGGGAGAAAGACATTGACCGTCTACACCGAACGCGCCAAGGGCTCGCCGATGGCCGACTTTCTGGGTGAGAACGCCCAGGTTCTGTCGATCGCCTTTTTCTTTCTGGTATGCCTCGTCTTCTTTTCACTGACGACGACGACCTTCATGACGACGGGCAACATCCTGAACATCGTGCGCCAGGCAGCTCCCATCCTCGTCGTCGCCATCGCCATGACCCTCGTCATCGTCACCGGCGGGATCGATCTGTCGGTCGGTTCGATGCTGGCCCTGATCAACGCCGTTGCCGCCATTACACTGGCGACAGGCATACCTTGGCCCATCGTCTCGATCGGCATGCTCGCCTTCGGCGGCATTGTCGGCCTGCTTCAGGGCTGGTTCATCGCCTATCAGAACATCCCAGCCTTTATCGTCACCCTTGCCGGGCTTTCCATCCTGCGTGGCGTAGCCCTCTATCTTACACAGGGCTATTCCATTCCGATCAACAACGAGCCCGGCTTCTTCTACCTGGGGCGTGGCGAACTGGCGGGCTTTCCTGTCCCGGCGCTCATTGCGATCCTGGTTGCGATCGCAGGCTACGTCATCATGGCGGTCACCAAGTACGGACGGCAGATCGTGGCGGTAGGATCCAACATGGAAGCCGCGCGCCGCGTCGGCATGCCGGCGAAATGGATCGTCGCCTCGGTCTACCTCGTATCAGGCGCCGCCTCGGCACTCGCCGGTCTTTTGATCGCGGCTCGCCTCGGCTCCGGCTCGTCCAATGCCGCTGTTGGCTTCGAACTGCAGGTTATCGCGGCGGTCGTGCTCGGCGGTACCTCGCTGATGGGCGGGCGCGGCACGATGATCGGCACTGTCCTTGGGACGATGACCATTGCCGTCATCGGCAATGGTCTGATCCTGATGCATATCTCGCCCTTCTTCACCCAGATCGTCACCGGCGCGATCATCCTTGTCGCCATCTGGCTGAACACTCGCATCTTCACAACCAACTTCCGCTTGGCGGGCAGGAGGAAGAGCTGATGGCGGCGAATGAGCTTTCGCCGGGTCACGTGCGATCCGGCAATGTGATGACGGTCTCCGGGCCGGTTCCAGCGGCGGAGATCGGCATCACGCTGATGCACGAACACATCCTCAACGATTGCCGCTGCTGGTGGCATGCGCCGAAGACGCCTGAGCGGCAATATCTTGCCGAGGGATTTGTCTGCATGGAGATTCTCGGCGAACTGAGGCAGGACCCCTTCGTCAACAAGCACAATATCACGCTCGACGACGAGAACCTTGCCGTCACCGAACTTGGGGACTTTGCCAGTCTCGGCGGACGTACGGTCGTCGAGCCCACGTGTCAGGGCATTGGTCGCGATCCTCTCGCCTTGCGGCGGATTTCTGCGGCGACAGGACTGAACATCGTCATGGGCGCCGGCTTCTATCTGGGCTCCTCGCATCCGGCCAAGGTTGCCGGCATGTCCGTCTCAGAGATCGCCGACGAAATCGTCTTCGAAGCGACGGTCGGGGCGGATGGTACCGATGTGAAGATCGGCCTGATCGGCGAAATCGGGGTATCCTCTGATTTCACAGCCGCCGAGGAAAAATCGCTGCGGGGTGCGGCGCAGGCACAGCTACGCACCGGCCTGCCGCTGATGATCCATCTTCCCGGCTGGTTTCGGCTGGGCCACAAGGTCCTTGATATCGTCGGTTCCGAAGGCGCCGATCTCAGGCACACCGTGCTCTGCCACATGAACCCGTCACATGACGATCTCACCTATCAGTCGGAATTGGCCGCCCGCGGCGCGTTTCTCGAATATGACATGATCGGCATGGATTTCTTTTACGCCGATCAGCAGGTGCAATGCCCGAGTGACGAGGAGGCGGCGCGCGCGCTCGTCAAACTCGTCGAGATGGGATATGCGGATCGCCTCCTACTCTCCCACGACGTCTTCCTGAAGATGATGCTCAAGCATTATGGGGGCAACGGCTACGCCTATATCCTGCGCCACTTTCTGCCTCGCCTGAAGCGTCACGGTCTCGATGATGCGATGCTCGACATCTTCATGCGCGCCAATCCAAGGTCGGTTTTTCAGGCGAGCGCCTGACCGCCACATAAAAAGAAATGGAAACATCATGACAAAGAAGGTTCTTCTCGTCGGCGAAAGCTGGGTCAGTTCCGCCACGCACTATAAGGGTTTCGACCAGTTCGGGAGCGTCACGTTTCACCTCGGCGCCGAGCCGCTCGTTGCGGCGCTCAAGGATAGTGCATTCGAGCTCACCTACATGCCGGCCCATGAAGCAGTCGAAAAATTCCCCTTCGACATGGCAGGGCTCGACGCTTTTAACGCGATCATTCTCTCCGATATCGGCGCCAACTCCCTGCTGCTTCCCCCGGCGGTCTGGCTGCATTCCAAGACTGTTCCGAACCGGCTGAAACTGCTCAAGGCCTGGGTCGAAAAGGGTGGCGGGCTGCTGATGGTCGGCGGTTATTTCTCGTTCCAGGGCATAGACGGCAAGGCGCGCTGGCGTCGCACGCCGGTCGAGGATGTCCTGCCGGTCACGTGTCTGCCCTATGACGACCGGGTGGAAATTCCGGAGGGGACAACGCCTGTCCTCGTCAAGCCCGGTCACGAGACCGTCGCCGGTCTGTCAGGCGAATGGCCATTGCTGCTCGGCGTCAACGAAGTCGAGGTGCGCGAGCGTCCCGATGTCGAAGTCGTTGCCCGGCTACCCGAAACGGAAGGTGGCCATCCACTGCTGGTTACAGGCCGCTTCGGCAAAGGCCGAACTGCCGCCTGGACCTCGGATATCGGTCCGCACTGGCTCTCCCCGGCCTTCTGCGAATGGGAGGGCTACGGGCGTCTTTGGAAGAATATTCTCGGCTGGCTGACGGAGGCAGAATAGCCTCATTCGCCGGCGAGAATGCCGGCGAGTTCTAACCTGGTTGGGAAGGCCGAACGCGTCCCGCGGCGGCTGACGGTAATGGCCGCAGCCGCAGTTGCGTGATGGATCGCCTTCGCATCGAGCCTGGTCGATCGGAGGGCCGCAGAGGCAAGGGCGACCGCCATGAAAGTGTCGCCGGCGCCGGTCGTATCGACGACCTCTGTGACACGGGCAGGAACGGTTGCCAGTACCTGATTTCCGCTGGCAAGGATTGCCCCGTCGCCGCCGAGGGTCAGTACGGTCTGCGTCACGCCGGCTTCGGCGAGGCGCTGGATCGCGGCTTCGCCGAACGATCCGGTCAGACTTTCGGCCTCGCCTCTGTTGAGGAAGGCGATGTCGATAAGCGGCCAGAGCTCGGCGAAATAGGGCCTGAGCGGCGAGGGATTGAAGGCGGTCGTGAGGCCGCGGCGTCTGGCTTCGGCGAGAATGCCGCGGGTCACGTTTTCACTGAGGTTGCCCTGGAGCACGACGAGGTCGCCCCTGGCTGCATCGTCGAGCGGGGCAAGCGCCTCGGACAGGGTCAAGGCTTCGGCCGAGTCCGTCGTCGTGACGATGGCGTTTTCGCCGTCGGGCGTCGTGAAGATGATGGAGAAATCGCTGGAGCGATGAGGACTGCCCAGCAATCGGGCGTCCAGCGCTTCACCAGCGAGCTGGTCGCGGATCGTCTGGGCGCGAAAATCGTCGCCGACGGCCGTGACAAGCGTCGTGGGAAGGCCTGTGCGGCCCATCACGACGGCCTGATTGGCACCCTTGCCACCGAGGTCGCGGGTTTCCTCCCGACCGAGGATCGAGGCGCCGGCTTCGGGCATGGACATTACGGAAATGGTTTCGTCGACGGCGACGTTACCGATGACATAGGCACGCATGGCTGGCTTTCAGAAGGGAAAGAAAAATGCAGCAGATATCGGATAAGGCCACAAGCGCCATACGGGAAATATTCGGCACTGACAAGGCGCTGATTGGCATGATCCATTGCCCGCCTTTCCCGGGGGCTCCACGCTACCGCAGCGCGGCAATGGATGTGATCTATGACGCCTGCATGCGCGATGCGGAGGCGCTTGTCAAAGGCGGCATCCACGGATTGATCGTCGAAAATCATGGCGACATCCCCTTTGCCAAGCCGGAGGATATTGGCCACGAGACCGCAGCCTTCATGTCGGTTGTGACGGACCGCATCTCTCGTGCCGTCGGGGTACCGCTCGGCATCAATGTGCTTGCCAATGCGCCGATCCCCGCTTTCGCGATCGCGGCAGCCGGTGGGGCGCGCTTCATCCGTGTCAACCAATGGGCCAACGCCTATGTCGCCAATGAAGGCTTCATGGAAGGCCGTGCAGCCGAGGCCATGCGCTATCGCTCGGCTCTGCGTGCGGAACATATCAAGGTGTTTGCCGACAGCCATGTCAAGCATGGCGCACACGCCATCACCGCCGACCGGACGATCGACGAACTGACCCGTGACCTGGCGTTCTTCGATGCCGATGTGGTGATCGCCACCGGCCAGCGAACGGGCAACAGCGCGACAATGGAGGAGATAGAGGAAATCGGTGCTGCGACCCATCTTCCATTGCTCGTCGGCTCGGGCGTGACCAAGGATAATATCGTCGAGATCCTCAAGCGCACCAACGGCGTCATCGTCGCCTCGTCGCTGAAGGAGGAAGGCGTCTGGTGGAACCCTGTCGAGCCGGCTCGTGTCGCAGCCTTCGTCGAAGCCGCAAAACCCGGTCTGGAGTCGTGACGATCATGGTATCTCTCTCCGAACAGATGCTCGACGAGAACCGCGACGTCTTCGAAGCCATGGTGCACCACCGCTTCGTCGAAGACATCAAGGCTGAGCGCCTCCCGAAGGATGCCTTCGAACGATATCTCGTCTTCGAGGGTGCCTTCGTCGATACGGCGATTGGGATATTCTCCTATGCCACTGCAAAGGCCGGGACCATCGAGCAGAAGCGCTGGCTGATCGGCGTGCTGGACGCGCTTGCAAACCAGCAGATCGCCTATTTTGAGAAGACCTTCGCAGCCCGCGCCATCGATCCCGCTCGCTATGATACCGGCCGGGCTGATGTTGCTGCCTTCCGCGAGGGAATGCTGGCAATTGCCCGTGACGGCGGCTTTCTCGACACGATTGCCGCCATGTTTGCCGCCGAATGGATGTACTGGACCTGGTCGACCGAGGCCGACCGGACTGATATCAGCGATCCGCTTCTCAAGGCATGGGTCAAGCTTCATGCCGAACCGGAGTTCGAAGCGCAGGCGCGCTGGTTGAAGGCAGTGCTGGACGAGGCTGGTGAGACGATGGATCCTGCCGAGCGCAAGCGATTGAGCGCCATTTTCGGCCGTGCCCAACGCCTTGAGATCGATTTCCACGAAGCAGCCTATTCCTGAGAGCCTGCGCAATGACCGGCAATCCCGAGATCAATGGAGAACGCCTGCTGGAACGCCTGGACCGGTTTGCCGGGATCGGCGCGACCGCGGGCGGCGGTGTCAATCGTCAGGCCCTGACGGAACTGGACCGAAAAGCCCGGTTGCTGCTGGCAGAGTTGGCAGAGGCGCGCGGTTTCGGTGTCTTCCAGGATCCCGCCGCCAATCTCTTCATCCGCCGGCCGGGCAGGGACGGGGAGGCGCCGCCGCTCCTGATCGGCAGCCATCTCGACAGCCAGCCGTCCGGAGGCCGCTATGACGGTGCGCTCGGGACACTGTCGGCCTTCGAGGTCCTTGAAAGTCTTGAGGATGCGGGCGTTGAAACCCAAAGGCCGATCGAAGTGGTTGCCTGGACGAACGAGGAGGGAAGTCGCTTCGCACCAGGCTGTATGGGATCCTCGGCATTCTCGGCTGGCGAAATTCCGCTTGCCTGGTCCGATCTGGCCGCAACCGACGGCGCACGGTTTGGCGACGAGCTGAAGGCAACCATTGCCAGTCTTCCGCAGGCCGCGATCCGCGATCTCGGCTTTCCTGCTTACGCATATCTCGAACTGCACATAGAGCAGGGGCCGTCTCTCGAGAAAGAGGACATCCCCATTGGCATCGTCGCCGGCATCCAGGGAACGCGGTGGCTGGAAGTGACCGTGTCGGGCCAGACCGCCCATGCCGGGACCACTGCGCTCAACTATCGTCGGGATCCGCTTCGCGCGATGATCGCGGCCCTCAACGGGCTTTACGCCAGTATCATGCCTCAGGACGAGCGTGCCCGATTTACCGTCGGACGTATCGCCGTAGAACCCGGTGCCATCAATGCCATCCCGCAGACGGCGCGATGCACCATCGACATCCGTCATCCGGATTCATTGGAGATCGATCGTTTGAGCGCGACCATCGAGCAAGTCTTCAGCGACGGCGCGGGGGCGGAACATTGTCAGGTCGCAATCAGGCAAACCTTCGATATGCCTCCGGCCAACTTTCCTCGAACGGTGCTGGAAGCATTGGACCGCGCCGCGATAAAAGGCGGGCTGGCAACCAGGAAAATGCTGTCAGGTGCCTTCCACGACGCATTGTTCGTCAACCGGGTCGCACCCGCGGCAATGATCTTCGTGCCTTGTCGCGATGGCCTCAGCCATAATGAAGCCGAATATACCGCACCTGATCATGTTGTCTCCGGGGCACGCATGCTGCTGCTGTCGACAATCGAAATTCTGGAAGCCGCGCTTTGAAGCCTATGGCTCGGAATTGATGATCGTAAGTGCTGTATCGAGGGATGGCCCGTCGCGAAGATCGCTGCGCTCGTGAGCCGTGCCCGCGGATATTTGTAGTGCTCAGTGATGCCCGAAGATTATTCGCCCCGGGGAAACCGCTGGTTCTCCTCGAGCACATTCAGATCCATATGATTGCGCATGTAGCGCTCGGCGGCTTTCTGCAGAGGTTGATAGTCCCAGGGGTAGTAGGCTCCTTCGCGCAATGCCGGATAGACGACCCAGCGCCGTGCCTGGCTTTCTCGAACTGCCGCGTCAAACGCTGCAAGGTTCCAGCGAAGCTTTGCCTGATCGAGAAGCGTGGCAAGCGTATTCGCATGGGCCGGATCTCCGGCCAGATTGATGAGCTCGCGGGGATCGGCCTGAAGGTCAAACAGCAGCGGCGGATCCTTCTCACAGACTGTCAGCTTGAAGCGCCCGGAGCGAATGCCCACCAGCGGCGCGATCGATCCTTCGGCCGCATATTCCATCAAAACCGGACTGCGGGTTTTCGTGCCATTCACCAGCTGTGCTAGGTCCTCGCCATCCGTCCAATTGGCGATTGCCGAAATATCGAGGCCGGCGAGGCCGGCAAGCGTCGGCGTGACATCGAGAGTGGAGACCGGCTGATCGACCAGGGCGGGCTGCCAATCCGGTGCCGATATCATCAGCGGCACGCGTGCGGAACCGTCGAAGAAGCACATCTTGAACCATAGGCCGCGCTCCCCCAACATGTCGCCGTGGTCGGATGCAAACAGGATGACAGTGTCGTCCTGCATCCGTGTGCGCTCCAGCACGTCGAGGATCTCTCCGATCTTCTCGTCGACATAGGAGATATTCGCAAAGTAGCCTCGCCTCGCCCTGCGGATCTGTTCGGCAGTGATATCGAAGGCCTTGTAGTCGCAGGCCTCGAGCAGGCGCTTCGAATGCGCGTCCATCTCGTCAAAGGGCAGTGGTGGAACCGTCGGGTCAAGTGCCGGGCAGTCCTCGTAGAGATCCCAGAATTTGCGCCTGGCGACATAGGGATCGTGCGGATGGGTGAAGCTGACGGTCAGGCACCAGGGACGCTCGTCTTGACGGCGCGAGAGATCGTAGAGCTTTCGAGTGGCATTGTAGGCGACTTCGTCATCATACTCGAGCTGGTTGGTGATCTCAGCGACCCCCGCGCCCGTCACGGATCCGAGATTGTGATACCACCAGTCGATCCGTTCGCCAGGCTTGCGGTAATCGGGCGTCCAGCCGAAATCTGCCGGATAGATATCCGTCGTCAGGCGCTCCTCGAAGCCGTGCAATTGGTCGGGCCCGACGAAATGCATCTTGCCCGACAGGCTGGTGTGATAGCCGGCGGCCCGGAGATGGTGCGCATAGGTCGGAATGTCGGAGGCAAATTCGGCTGCATTGTCGTAGACGCGCGTTCGGCTCGGCAACTGGCCCGACATGAAGGAGGCGCGCGCCGGCGCGCAGAGGGGGCTTGCCGTGTAGCTGTTGGCAAAACGGACCGAACGGGCCGCGAGTGCCTTGAGATGCGGCGCATGCAGGAAATCGGCCGGCCCGTCCGGAAACAGCGTGCCGTTCAGTTGGTCGACCATGATGATGAGAATATTGGGACGGGCCATTGTATATCGACGCTGCTCACATTCAGGGGCTTGTGGGGGAAGGGGTCTACGGATGCGTCAGCCACCAGTTCGCCTGACGGAACCGGCTGTCGCCGGCGGGTACCGGTCTCGATCGGCGAGCGCCGATCAGGTACATTATCCTCTTCAGAAGCGGCACTGTTCGTCGCATGAGTGATCCTCTCGGCGGCGTGGGTCGCAGTTGTCATTTCACGATAACCAACTTGATGATTGCACACTATCGCCTTGCCGACATCCGGTGTTCCGGGTGCTCGCGCCTGCCTGTTTCACAGGGGGCGAACTTGCCGGCGACACCAGGAGTCGCAGCAAGACAGGCGTCGTGGCCGAGCGCGTGCATGATGCAATATCGGCTAGCTGGCTGCCGCCTGACAGCATCTTGCGAGCATGCGGAAGGATCTTCATGTCGATCGACCGACCGATGCCCACCGAAGAGAGCATTCTGGAATTCCTTGATGTCTGCGAAGGCTTTTATCCACCGGACGCAGTCGAGGCATCGATCGAGCAGCAACGTCAATGGTATGACGCACTCTGCGCGCGATTTGACCACGCACTGCCGCAGGGGATGGTCTATGCAGATGGCATGGTGCTGCGGATACCGATCCGCCGGTATCGTCCGCGAACAATAACCACATCAACCGTTCTCCTCTATCTTCACGGCGGAGGTTTTGTTGTCGGCTCGCTCGAAAGCCATCACTCGATCTGCGCTGAAATCGCCGATTTCGCCGGCGCCGAACTTGTTTCCGTCGACTACCGGCTGGCGCCCGAATACCGCTGGCCGGCGCAGAGCGAGGATTGTTTCCTCGTCCTGAAGCATCTGCTGTCGTCCACCGGTAGCAAGGTCGTCATCATCGGCGATAGTGCCGGTGCCAACCTGGCGGCAGGGCTCGCCATCAGGGCGCTGGGGGAGGCCTTACCGGGTATCGCCGGTCAGGTTCTCGTCTATCCGGCGCTGGGCGGCGACCTGCAGAAGGGCTCCTATGTTGAAATGGCAAATGCACCGGGCCTGAGCACGGCCGATGTCGCCTACTATCGCAGCGTTCTGCAGGCACCGCTGCGCCATCCTGTCGCCGCGCCGCTTCACGCGGTATCGGTCGAAGGGCTTGCACCTGCCTTCATCACGGTTGCGCGGTTCGATCCGTTGCGAGACGACGGACCAGCCTACGCTGCCCGGCTTGCGGAGGCTGGTGTGGAAGTCTGGTTCCGGGAGGAGCCGCAGATGGTGCATGCGTGGCTGCGCGCGCGCCACATGAGCGAGGGTGCGCGGGCAGGCTTCAAGGCGGTATGCGAGGCGGTGCGGCTCTTCGCTTCGCGCTGATGGCTACATCAGATCGCGGGCGATTGCAGTCTCGCCAAAATCCTTCTCGAAGATTTTTATCCCGCCCTCATCGGCAATGACCGTGGCGGCGATGATCCAGTGCGTTGCCGTGCAGGCGATCGATGCGGTCGCAACCGTCGTCACGGACCAGCCGGGACGCTGCATGTCGCAGGTCCAGGTAGATTGACCTGTCATCGAAAGCGGGTCATCCGGCGAAATCGACCATGTCTCATCCCGCAGCTGACGCGTGCTGAGCCCGGTGTCGGGATGCTCGAAAAGCCCGGTATCCTCGTAAATACGGTATTCGGTTCGATTGGCGGAAAGCTCCCTGATGACCTGCCTTCTGGTCTTAGCCGGCGCATGCTCGATATATTTCGGCAGCGGATCGGGATTATCCGGCTCTTTCACGGCGATGAGGTGGTGATCGGCAAGTATGGGCAGGGCGAGTTCGATCGAGGCCGTATCGATGACGAGGCCGGAATCCGTCGGCGGCGGCAGGATCATCGGCCAATAGGCCGTCGAAAGTGAAAGGCGTATGCGATGGCCGGCGCGAAAGCGATAGCCGCAGGCATCGAGCATCAGGCGCACCGTCGTCTGCTCTCCGCTCTTCATGGGCTTGGGCTCGGCGTTGCCATCACGATGAGCAAGATTGAGGACGCCGAAGGAAACGCGTGTGGCGGTGCCGTCCTCATGCACGTCGACGAGCCGCGCGCAGAGATTTGCGGTCTCTGCCTCGCAGCGTAGCGCCAGCGTAACAATAGGCTGGCCGAGATAGTCATGATCTTCGACAAGTGGCGGGGTCTCGAATATGAGCGAACCGGCATCGTCCCCGCGCTGGTCGATGGCCATTTCAGCATCCGGTTTCAGCGTGAAATATTCCCCCGATGCCGTGCCGGTATCGAGGGGCGAGCGCACATAGACCTCTTGCGCTGATGTCTGGGGCTCGGCCGCTCCTTCCTCGAGCCGGCTGGACGATCCGACATGGAAAAACTGCATTGCCGGTTCGCGCCATGCGTCCATGGCGACCCAAAAACCGGGATCGGCATCGCGGCGCGGGGCAGGGCGCATGGCGTCGAGAATATAGGCGCGAAGCTGGGGCGTATTTTCCGCACCATTCTCTTCGCCGCGCAGCCAGCGGTTCCACCAGGCGATCGCTTCGCCATGGAAATCGGCGCGCGGCTTTGGAAAGGCGAAATGCGGATATTTGTGAACCCAGGGGCCAATCAGCGCCTTAGCCTCTGTGCCAAGCCCGGCGATCGCCTTCAGCGGTGTGTTGCGATAGCCGTCCGCCCAGCCGGCAATCACCATCGCAGGGATCTCGACGCGTGCAAAATCCTCGCAGATCGAACCATGTTCCCAGAAGGTGTCGCGTCGCTGGTGGACAAGCCATTCCTCCATGAAGAACGGTTCGTTTTCCAGCCGCTCCAGCCACATATCCTTCCAGCGATCGCCGGTGATAGCGGGATCGGGCGGGCGAGACTGGTAGCCGAGCATCGTCGCGGCCCAGGAGAGCTGGGCGGAAAGGTGACAGCCGTTCTTATAGTGGATGTCGTCATTGTAGCGGTCGACGGTCGAGGCGATCGAGATAACGGCCCTCAATGCCGGCGGACGCAAGGCCGCGACCTGCAGGCTGTTGAAGCCGCCCCAGGAAATGCCCATCATGCCCACCGAGCCATTGCACCAGGGCTGGTCGGCGATCCAGGCGATCAGTTCGCAGGCATTGGCAAGCTCGAGTTCGGTATATTCGCCGTCGATCACCCCGTCGGATTCGCCCGAGCCGCGGATATCGACACGCACACCCGCAATGCCGGCGGCGGCAAAGACCGGATAGGTCGATTCGTCACGCAGGCTCGTTCCATCGCGCTTGCGGTAGGGCAGTAATTCGAAGACGGCCGGCACCGGATCGGCATCCGTACCATCAGGCATCCAGATCCGCGCGGCAAGTCGCGTTCCGTCGGCGAGCGTGATCCACTGGTTTTCGATCGTCGTGAAGGAGCGTTGGCTCATGGTTTTCCCTGGAAGCAATCATTGAGCCGGCCAAGAGCGGCCGGCCGATTTGACGTTCAGTTGCCGGCGCTTTCCATCCGCCGGGTGGTCAACACCTTTTCCAGCCAGCCGATCTCCATCTCCGGGACGGATTTCAGGAGCAGGTCGGTATAGTCGTCGAAGGGCGGAGAGAGCGCCTTCGATTTCGGGCCGAAGCGCACGAGCCTGCCGCGATGCATGACCGCGACGCTGTCGGCAATGGCCCTGACGATGGCGATGTCATGGGTGATGAAGATGTAGGAGAGCTTTTCCTCTTCCTGCAGGCGCAGCAGCAGCTTCAGGATGCCTTCAGCCACCAGAGGATCGAGAGCCGAGGTTGGCTCGTCGCAGAGGATGAGTTCCGGTTTTGCGGCGAGCGCACGCGCAATCGCCACACGCTGTTTCTGGCCGCCCGAGAGCTCTGCCGGGTAGCGGTTCAGGAAGCCGTTACCCATCTCGATCTGGTCGAGCAATTCCTTCACACGGTCGGTCTTTAAGGCTCCCCTGAGGCCGTAATAGAAGGTGAGCGGCCGGCCGATGATGTCGCGCACGGTCTGACGCGGGTTCATTGCCGTGTCGGCCATCTGGTAGATGAGCTGGATGCGGCGGAGATCGTCGCGTGGCCTGCGTCGGACGTCGGGCGTCAATGGTTTGCCGGCAAAAGAGATCGACCCGGCGCTGGGTGACAAGAGCCCAGTGACGACGCGGGCGAGCGTCGATTTTCCCGAGCCCGATTCACCGACGATCGCCAATGTCTGTCCCTTCGGCACATGCAGACTGACATCGTTCAGGACCTTGAAGCCGTTGGAATATTCTGCACTGACGTTTTCGATCTTCAGCAGCGCATCGGACTGGTCGACAGCCTCGTCCCTGAGCGTCTGCCGGACGTTGACGAGCGCGCGGGTATAGTCCTCCCGTGGCTCTTCGATGATCTGCCGTACACTGCCGTATTCCACTGTCTTTCCATGGCGCAGCACCATGATGTCGTCGGAGATCTGGGCGACGACGGCGAGATCATGAGTGATGTAAAGGGCCGCCGTATGGGTTGCTTCGATCGCATGCTTGATTGCAGCGAGCACGTCGATCTGGGTGGTGACGTCAAGTGCCGTCGTCGGTTCGTCGAAGACGATCAGTTCGGGGTTAGAGCAGAGCGCCATGGCCGTCATGGCACGCTGCAGCTGGCCGCCCGAGACCTGGTGCGGGAAACGCTCGCCGAAACTTTCGGGATGGGGAAGGCCAAGCACCTGAAACAGGTAGAGCGCTCTGTTCTTCGCCTCCTGTTTGTTCATGAGCCCGTGTTTGACGGAAGCCTCGATCACCTGGTCGCCGAGTCGGTGGGCGGGATTGAAGGCTGCCGCGGCCGACTGTGCGACGTAGCAGACGCGGGCGCCGCGGATCTGTCTAATGCCATTCTTGCCAAGGGCAAGGATATTGTCGCCGTCGAGCCGCACCTCTCCGCCGGTGATCTCGGCACCGCCTCGGCCATAGGCAAGTGCCGATAATCCGATCGTCGACTTGCCGGCCCCGGATTCACCGATCAGCCCGAGTACCCGGCCTTTCTGCAAATCAAAGGAAACGCCGTCGACGATGGTTACTCGCTTCGGCGCTTCACCCGGCGGATAGCTGGTGGCTTCGATCTTGAGATTGCGGACGGAAAGAAGATCAGGCATCGCCACGCCCTCCCTTGAGGCTCGATGTTCGTTTCAAAAGCCAGTCGACAACGAGGTTGACGCAGACTGCGAGGATGGCGATCGCGCTACCCGGCACGAGCGCTGCCGAAATGCCGAAAATGATCCCGTCCTTGTTGTCCTTGACCATGCCGCCCCAGTCAGCCGATGGCGGCTGGATGCCGAGGCCGAGAAAGGACAATGTCGAGAGGAACAGGATCGAGAAGGCAAACCGCAGGCCGAATTCGGCAAGCAGCGGGGTCAGCGTGTTCGGCAGGATCTCCCTGAAGATGATCCAGAGTTTTCCTTCGCCGCGAAGTTTGGCCGCCTCGACGAATTCCATGACGGCGACATCGAGTGCCACGGCGCGGCCGAGACGATAGACGCGGGTGGAATCGAGGATCGCCATGACGAGGATCAGCACGATGATGTTCTGTGGCAGGACGGCCAGTACCACGAGCGCGAAGATCAGCGTCGGGATCGACATCATCAGGTCGTTGAACCGCGAGAAGACCATGTCGATTAGCCCGCGCGAGACGGCTGCCGTAAAGCTCAGGATGACGCCGAGCGAAAAGGAGATGACGGTCGCTGCAAGCGCCACGAAAAGTGTCGTGCGCGCGCCGTAGATCAGCCGCGAGAGGATGTCGCGGCCGAGATTGTCGAGGCCGAAGACATATTGCGCGTCCGGCATCTGCCAGACGCTGCCGACGACCTGGGTCTCGCCGTATGGCGCGATCAGGGGCGCAAAGAACGCGAAGATGAAGGCGACGGCGATGCCGATCATGCCGATCCAGGCGGTGATGGGGATGTCTCTCAATCTCATCTTGGATGCCTCAGCCGGGGGTTGGCAATGATGGCGAGAATGTCGGCCAGCATGTTGAGGAAGATATAGACGGCGGCAAAGATCAGGCCGCAGGCCTGCACCACCGGCATGTCGCGCACCGTCACGGCATCGACCATGTACTGGCCCATGCCTGGATAGACGAAGACCACCTCGACGACGACCACTCCGACCACCAGATAGGCAAGGTTCAACGCCACGACGTTGATGATCGGCGCAAGCGCGTTCGGTGCGGCATGCTTGACGATCGAGCGAAACGCCGAAAGGCCCTTCAGCTCTGCCGTCTCCATATAGGCCGACGACATGACCGAGAGGATTGCGGCGCGCGTCATGCGCATCATGTGGGCAAGCACGACGAGTACGAGGGTCGCCGTCGGCAGGGCGATCGCCTTCAGGCGGTCGGCGAAGCCCATGCTCTCATAGACGGTTGCGGGAAAGGTGGCGACGCCGAACTTCACCGCGAAAAACATGATCAGCAGGTAGCCGATGAAGAACTCCGGCAACGAAATCGCAGCCAGCGAAATGATGTTGATGATCTTGTCGGGCAGGCGGCCCCGAAAATGCACCGAAACCATGCCGAGCCCGACGGCAAGCGGCACGGAGATCAGTGCGGCAAAGCCCGCCAGAAATAGTGAATTGCCGAGCCGCTTGCCGATCTGCTCGCTGACGGAGTTCTTGCTGGCCCAGGATGTGCCGAAATCGCCTTGCACGGCATTACCGAGCCACTCGACATATCGCGTCGTCACCGGCCGGTCGAGGCCGAGATCCTTGCGGATATTGGCAACCGCCTGCGGCGTTGCCGACTGGCCGAGATAAGTCGTGGCGAAATCGCCGGGGAGAGCTTCCAGGCCGCCGAAAATCAGGATTGAGACGGCAAAGAGCAGGATGATGCTGAGCACGAAGCGCTCGAGAACAAGGGCAAGCAGCGGAAAACGCTGCCGGAACCTGAGACCGGGCAGGATATTGCCGGAGGTCGGACTGGACATGGTGATGGCCTCGAGCTGAAACGTCAGGAGGACCGCGGGTTTTGTCCCACGGTCCCGGCTTCGGTGGAGATCGGACAGAAGACCGGCGTCAGGCCTCCAGCCAGACGCGGGTTGCGACGTAGCCGTTCGACATGTCGTTGCCGATGTCGTGGACGTAGCCCTTCACCTGCTTGGTGGAGGCGTTCACGAAGTCGTTGAACATCGGCAGGATGACGCCGCCTTCATCGCGGACCATCATCGCCATGGCGCGATAGAGCTCCTTGCGCTTGGCCTCGTCGAGTTCGGAACGGGCCTGAAGCAACAGCTTGTCGAAATCCGGACGCTTGAAGCGGGTGTCGTTCCAGTCCGCCGTCGACAGATAGGCGGTGGAGTACATCTGGTCCTGTGTCGGACGCCCGCCCCAATAGGAAGTCGAGAAGGGCTGGACGTTCCAGACGTTGGTCCAGTAGCCGTCGCCCGGCTCGCGCTTGACCTCTATCTCGATGCCGGCCTTCTTGCAGCTTTCCTGATAAAGGACGGCAGCGTCGACACCGCCGGGGAAAGCGACTTCGGAAGTGCGCAGCAGGACCGAGCCGCTATGACCTGATTTCTTGTAGTGGAAGGCCGCCTTGTCCGGATCATAGGTGCGCTGTTCGATGCCCTCGGGAAACAGCGCATAGGTGCTGTTGATCGGAAAGTCGTTGCCGACCTTGCCGTAACCGCCGAGGATCTTCTCCACCATGGTCTCGCGGTCCATGGCGTATTTGAGCGCCAGGCGCAGGTCGTTATTGTCGAACGGCGCCTTGTCGCAATGCATGATGAAGACATAGTGGCCGCGTCCGGCAGTCGAAAGGATCTCGACATTCGGAGCACGCTTCAGGAGGTTGACGGTCTTCGGATCGACACGGTTGATGTAGTGCACTTGGCCGGACGAAAGCGCGGCGATACGCGCCGTGGCGTCGTTCATGCCGATGATTTCGATGGAATCGACATAGCCGCGATCAGTGCGCCAGTCGTCCTTGTTCTTCTCAAAGGTGGCGCGCACGCCCGCCTCGAAGTTCGTCAACTTATAGGGCCCCGTGCCGATCGAGGCGAGCGGATCGTCCACACCACCATTCGGCTGAATGACCAGATGATAGTCGGTCAACAGCAACGGCATATCGGCGTTGCCTTCCGAAAGCGTCAGAACGAGGTTGCCGCCGTCCGCCTTGATTTCCTTGATCGAGCCGAGAACGCCGAGCGCTCCGGATTCCGACGCCTTGTCAGTATGACGCTTGAGTGTGGCGACCACGTCATCGATCGTCAGTTCCTTGCCATTGTGGAACTTGACGCCCTTGCGGATCTTGAAGGTCCAGGTTGCCGCATCTTGCGACGGTTCCCAGGATTCGGCGAGCGCCGGTACGGCGGCACCGGTGAGCGGATCGGATTCTACCAGCATGTCGCCCCAGCAGCGGCCGACGCAGAACATGAATTGCGAGAGAAATTTCGCCGGGTCCTTGGAGTCTGTTGCTGCCCCGCCCTCCAGGCCAAGCTTCAGATGACCGCCGCGCTTTGGTTCGGCGGCTTCGGCACTTTCGGTAAAGAGCTTGTCGGCAACGGCAAGTGTCAGGCCGGCTGCCATGGCGCGTCCCAGGAATTCGCGGCGGCTGAGGCCACCGGCGGTTACCCGGCTTGCGAGATATTTCGTGTAGTCGTTCATTCCCCTTCTCCTTCTTATGGTGCGTTGACTTCGATTTTTGGGCATGATTCCCGAACGGTTTCCTCTTCCGTTCGTGATGCCCGCACGCTTGCGGGAAGATGAGCGGTTGCCGCCGCCTTGTTACCGTCCTTTCCAGTCAGGGCTTCGTTTTTCGGCGAAAGCCCGTGCGCCTTCCAATTGGTCCTCGCTCGAATAAAGCCGGTCCACTGTAGCAAACTGCCGTTTGGTGATTTTGTTCATGGCAGTCTGGAAGGTGGAACCCTCCGATTCACGCACGATTTCCTTGATTGCCGCGTAGACGAGCGGCGGCCCGCTTTCGAGCAGGCGGGCGAGATCCCAGGCCCGCTCCATCAGCTTGTCTGCTGCCAGGATTTCGTTGACGAAACCCCAGCGATGCGCCTCCTGGACATCAAGCCAGCGGCCGGTCAAAAGCATACCCATGGCGATATGATAGGGGATGCGCTTCGGCAGCTTCACCGAGGCGGCATCGGCAACCGTGCCGGAGCGGATTTCCGGAAGAGCGAAGGTTGCATGTTCTGCTGCGAGGATCAGGTCGGCGGAGAGCGCGATCTCCAGCCCGCCTCCGCAACAGATGCCGTTGACCGCACAGATGACAGGCTTGTTGAGATCGCGCAGCTCCTGCAGCCCGCCGAAACCGCCGACACCATAATCTCCGTCGACCGCGTCGCCTGCCGCGGCGGCCTTCAGGTCCCATCCGGCACAGAAGAATTTCTCGCCTGCGCCGGAGATGATCGCCACCCGCAGCGATGGATCGTCACGGAAATCACGGAATATCAGTCCCATGGTGCGGCTGGTGGTAAGGTCGATGGCGTTCGCCTTCGGCCGGTCGATGATGACTTCCAGCACTGCGCCGACCTGTCGGGTGCGAATGGGGTTGCTCAACCTATGCTACCTCCTCCGCCGGATCAGGGCATCGACTGCGGCCACGCCGTGACCTTCGGGAAGAACCATCAACGGATTAATGTCCAGTTCCTCCAGCCGTGCCGCGTTCATTACGACATAATCTGCCGCCCGCGCGACAGCCGTCACGGTCGCTTCGAGATCTCCCTTCGGGCGCCCGCGATATCCCTCGATCAGTTTTGCGATCTTCAGGCGCGAAATTGCCTCGGAAATTTCTGATCTCGTCGTCGGCAACGGCAAAATAACGGAATCCTCCAGCAATTCGACGAAAATTCCGCCGGCGCCGAGCGTTAGCGATAATCCGAAGACCGGGTCGCGGGAAGCGCCGACGATCAGCTCGGCGACAGGCCGGTCGATCATCTTCTCGACCAGAAAACCGTCTGTCGCAGCCATCTTTGATGCGGCATCCGATACGGCCTTGGCATCCTTCAGGTTGAGTGCGACGGCGCCTGCTTCGGTCTTGTGCGCGACGCCAAGAGCTTTCAGGACAACAGGAAAGCCGAGCCGCTCAGCACAATCCGCCGCCTGAAGCGGTGAGCCTGCAACCCTGCCTTTGGGGGTCCGTAGGCCGGCGAGATCGAGTTCGGTCTTCGCATCGGCCTCCGTCAGCGTTTCGATTGCGCCTTCGACGGACGCCACATCGAGAAGCGGCAGGGAAGGCGGTTTTCGCCAGGCATGGCCGATGCCGGCTGCGACTTCCGCGGCAATCAGGGTTTCATCAATACCGCAGAAGGGAACGACGCCTTCGGCGATCAGTCGGTCGGCGACAGCCTCCGGCATGTTTTCGGGCAGCGTCGCCAGGATCCCGGCAAGCGCGCCTGTCGCAGATGCCGCAGCGGTGACCGCGTCGGCCGTCGTCACCCAGTCTGCCGCCTCGCATCGGTCGGCGCGGGGAAAATCGAGGACGACGAGATTGAGGTCGTAGCCACCTTCGAACATGGCGGTGAAAGCCTCTGTCTGACGCGCACGATCGCCCCACACGAACGTGTGGTAATCGAGCGGATTGGAGAGCGTCACCATGTCGCCGAGGATGCCTCTCTGGCGCGGCAGTTGCTCTGGTTCGAGATCTCGGAACGTGACAGCGCGTCCGATCGCAGCATCCGACATCAGCGAGGCTTCGCCACCCGAGCAGCTCATCGAGGAGATTGAGGCACCTTGCAGCGGGCCTGCGACATGCACGAGTTTCAGCGTTTCAAGCAGCGCCGGCAGCGTTTCGACGCGGCCGAGGCCGAGGCGGGCAAGCACTGCATCGGCCACCGCATCGCCGCCGGCAAGGGATGCGGTATGAGAGAGCGTTGCCTGTCTCGCTTGTTCGGACTTGCCGACTTTCAAAACAACAACGGGCTTTTTCGTCTGGCGGGCTGTGGCGGCAAGGCGCTCGAGCGCGGCTTTGTCTCCAAAGCCTTCGACGTGCAGGCCAAGCGCCGTCACGCGCGGGTCGGCAAGCAGGCCGCAGGCGAGGTCGCAGAGCGAGGTTTGCGCCTGGTTGCCCGACGTCACGACATAGGCGATCGGCAGGCCGCGTGTCTGCATGGTCAGGTTGAGCGCTATATTCGACGATTGGGTCAGGATCGCTACGCCGCGTTCGACGCGCGTCATGCCATGCTGATCGGGCCAGAGAAGCGCGCCGTCGAGGCCGTTGATGAAGCCGTAGCAGTTTGGTCCGAGGATCGGCATGTCACCTGCGGCGCCAACCAATGCCTGTTGCAGGTCGCTGCCATCGGCAAGCTCCGCCACGGCCTCGCTGAAGCCCGAGGCATAACAGACCGCACCGCCGGCACCCGCTGCCGACAGGCTGCGCACGATTTCGATGGTCGATATCCTGTTGACCCCGACGAAAGCCGCGTCGGGCGGCGACGGCAGGTCGGAAACGCTTCTGTAGCAACGCCGTCCGAGGACCTCGTCGAGCGTCAGGTGAACGGGCCAGAGCTCGCCCGCAAACCCCATCCGGTCGCACTGCTCGATCACCCGACGCGCTTCGCGGCCGCCGAAGACGGCGATCGTTTGCGGTCTGAACAGGCGGTCGAGCGCGCGTGATGTCATCGGCTACGCTCCCAGAGGCCGCAGAAGATCGCGGCTGATGATGTGGCGCTGGATCTCCGACGTGCCGTCCCAGATACGTTCGACGCGCGCATCCCGCCAGAAGCGGGAAAGCGGCAGATCGTCCATCAGGCCAATGCCGCCATAGATCTGGATCGCCTCATCCGTGACGCGGGCAAGCATTTCGGAGGCGTAAAGCTTGGCCGAAGCGATTTCGCGATCGGAAGATAGACCTGCATCCAGCCGCCATGCCGCCGAAAGCGTCAGCCAATCGGCTGCGTCGATCTCGGTGATCATGTCGGCAAGCTTGAAGGAAACGCCCTGGTTGGCGCCGATTGGCCTGCCGAACTGCTTGCGCTCGGCGGCATAGGACAAGGCCATGTCGAAGACGCGCCGCGCCCGGCCGACGCAGGTGGCAGCGACAGTGAGCCGCGTGCCGTAGAGCCATTGGTTGGCAAGTTCGAAACCGCGATGCACCTCGCCCAGCACTTGGCAGGCCGGAATGCGACAATCGGCAAAGCTTAAGGTGCAATTGTGATAACCGCGATGGGAGACGGAATCGTAACCCTTGAGGATTTCGAAGCCTGGCGTGCCGCGATCGACCAGAAACGCGGTGATCTTCTTCTTGAGACCTCTCGGCGTTTCCTCCTCGCCGGTCGCGGCAAAGACGATGATGAAATCGGCGACATCGGCATGCGAGATGAAGTGC